>NZ_CP042823.1:3223750-3877500 GCF_008000895.1 Methylobacterium sp. WL1
CTGCGTGACGATCTCGGCGCGGCTCACCGGCCGGGCTCCCGGGGGCGTAGCCGACACGATCCGCTCCCGCTGCGAGGAACCGGACGCCCTCTGTGACGCCCGGATGGAGGTTTTTTCGCGGGTGGTGCGGCGTCATCTCTGGCGGCGGCGGTTCCGGCGTTTGCACGGCACCGGCAGCCTGCGGAGGAGTCTCGCTTGGGCGCAGGCCATCGGAATCGACCCGGCGGAGGCCGGCCGGATCGCTGCGCTCCCCCTCGGTCAGGCCATCGCGGAGGCCGAGCGCGCCAGCCCGCGTCTGGCGTATCGGCCGATCGGTCCCCGTCAGCTGCCGGGCCAGATCCGGCTCGCGCGGGTCGGCATCGTCGGGATCCGCCTGGCGCAGCGCCTCGCGCACCGGGTGCGATCGGTTGCCGGCGAGGCGGCGGCGCCTGGGCGGCCAGCCGCTGATCCGCGCGCTACGCGGATCTGATCATCCGTTCCCTTGGGCGAGGAGATCCCGGGGCGACAGACCGAAGCGCTGCCGGAAGGCCCGGCTGAACGCAGCCGCGTCGGTGAAGCCGCAACTCGCCATGATCGATGCGATCCGGGCGCCCGCCGACCGCATCATGACGATGCGGTCATGGGCGCGGTCCAGCCGCGCGTCGCGGATCGTCGCCGCGATCCCCTCCCCGCCCGAAAAGGCGGCGTAGAGGCGGCTTCGGGAGATCTGCAGGGATGCGGCCAGCGGCAGCGGGCCGAACCCTGGCTCGTGCAGGCAGCGCTGGATGTGGGCGAGGGCCAGGGAGCGCACCGCGTCGACGGACAATTCCCCGTCCTCCGTCGGCCGCCGGCCTTGGACGATGCCGCGGAGGATGTGGAGGGCGCCTTCGATCGCGATACCGGCCTGGGCTTCCGACATGGCGGAGACCGAGGTCGCGAAGGCGTCGAGATGCGCGCTCAGCAGCCCGCGCAACGGCGTGGCGCTCAGCTTCGTGCCGATGAGATCCTGCGGGTTTCCGATCTGCGCCGCAAAGATGGCGCGGGGCACCGAGAGGCGGATCTCATCGTAGCCGATGCTGCTGCCGGCAGTGCCGGGCTTGCCCGTGGCGTGGAAGGCCACGTCGCCGGCGCCCAGGAGCGCGTCGTTGCTGCCCTGCTCGATGAAGCCCCGCCCGCCCGCTACCAGCATGATTGCGATGTCGTCGTGTCCGTCGCGGCCGATATGACGCGCGGTGCGATCCACGCCCACCGGTGCGCTGACGGTGCGCAGCAGCGTTCCCCGCGCGGAGGGCGCGACCATGCGGCTGGCCGAGAAGGGAACGTCCGGATCGAACGGCGTGATGGTCGCGGCACTGAGCACCGCGTCCCGCCAGTACGCGAACGCATGCCTCGGCCCGACGGCATCCGTCGTCTGAAAGAAGATGGGGACCTTCGCCTCGACACTCACGGTGCCCTCGCCTTGCAACGCCCGAACCCGCCCAAAGCCAGCCGCGTGACGCGCGCCCGGCGGCAAGCCTACTCGGCGGTCCGCTATCAGCCCCGCCGACGCAGGAGGCGGCACGTCGTGCCACCTCGAGCCACGCTTCGGTTATGAGCCGGGCCGTTGCCCGCCACGGTGCTCGCCCGCACCCTCGCAGTCAGCGTCACGGCGGCCCGGACCCGGTCAGACGACAGTCTGGGCCAGGAGGTCCCGCGGCGAGAAGCCGAAGCGTTGTCGAAAGGCGCGGCTGAAGGCGGCCGGGTCGGTGAAGCCGCAGGTCGCCATGATCGACGAGACCCGGACCCCGGCCCTGCGCATCAGGATGATCCGGTCGTGGGCCCGGTCGAGCCGCGCGTCGCGGATTGTCGCTGCGATCCCCTCCCCCCCGGAGAAGGCCGCGTAGAGGCGGCTGCGGGAGATGCGAAGGTCGGCCGCCAGAGCATCCGGGCCGAACGTCGGATCATGCAGGCGGTGTTCGATCCGCGCCAGCGCCAGGGACCGGAGGGCGTTCGCCGACAATTCGTTGTCCGCCCGGGCATTCTGGCCGTTGATGACACCCCGGAGCAGGTGGAGCGCACCTTCGACCGCGATCCCGGTCTCCGCATCCGACATCGCTTCCACCGACCCCGCGAACGCGCGCAGATAGGCCGCGAAGAGTTCGTTCAGCGGGCCGGCGGCGAACTTCCTCGCTGCGAAGTCGTCGACGTTGCCGATATGCGCCAAGAAGGTCGCGCGCGGCACGGCGAGACGGATTTCCTCGTAGTCGGACAGACTCCCGCCGCCGCCCGGCCGTCCCCAGGTCTGGAAGGTGATGTCGCCGGCATTCAGCAGCGCGCCGTTGTTGCCTTGTTCGATGTAGCCGCGGCCGCGAATGACCAGCATGATGCCCATCTCGTCCCGACCGTCGCTGCGGACGTGGTGCGGCTTGCGCTCCAGGCTGAAGGGTTGGCTGATCGTCCGGAAGATCGATCCGTGCCGGGATGCCGCGATCATGCGCGAGGCCGCGAACGGGACCTCCGGGTCGAGTCGCTCCAGGTCGGTGCCAGCCATGACGGTACTGCGCCAATAGTCGAACGCCTGTTTCGGCTCGACGGCATCCGTCGTTCCAAAGAAGATCGGGACGGTTTTCTTGGCAACCACGGCGGACCCGCCCCACAACCTTAAATTCGAGTATTGGCGATCGCTCGCCGTGCGTCTGCTGACCTAGAGTTTCAGATCCGTTCTCAAGAGGCAATAGGCGAGCAAAATCGTCACTGCGCCGCAGATCACGGCGGAAGGAAACCCTTTCCGGACCTGAAACTCCTTGTCGCGTCAGTTAAAAGTAGACGCAAAACCCTCGACGATTTCCGAAAATCGCCGACCGTTACAGGTCACCGTTGCCGCCCAAATCTCATCACATGGCATCCCTCGTGCGCGTCGCCCGGACGACGAGATCAAGAACAGTGGTCCCTGGCCGCCGCCCGATCCTGTCCGTCGACGCGGCATCGGAGATCGATCTAGCGCCGCCGCAGGCTGTGCGATGTGCGGATCGATCCCGGCTGACGACCGAGAAAGCCATGCGGATGGATTTGACCTGCCGTCCTGCCGAGACCGCAGGTCAATTGCCGCATAGAGAATTCCACGGCGGCATCCCGACGCGCGATGTCGATCGATCCCACTTCCGGCCGACCGGAGCCGGCTTCGATTCGCTTCAGTGGCCGCCGGGCGGAGCTTGGGCGTCATCGCGTGCGGTCTCGGCATCGGCGAAGCGGAGGATCACGGCCCGGCCCGATGCGGGCGGGCTCGTCAGGGTGCCGCGGAACCGCGCGGTCTCGGCCATCCCGAGCACGGCCCGCGGCGGCGCGACCGGGAAGGATCGGATCACGCGTCCGGCGGCGTCGCGGATCTCGGCGCTCAGCGCCGCCACCGGTACGTCGGTCCGGGCGACTCCGACGAGGTCACCCTCGATCACAAGTTCCGCCGGACGGCCATCCTCGGCCGGATTCCTGAAGGCCACGACATCCCGGATCTCGATGCCGCGGAGGTTCACCGGCAAGCCGACCCGGGCGAACAGGGCGGCGGCCTGCGGGACCGCCCGGACCACGCTGGCACGGGCAAGGCAGATCAGAGGCACGGCCGCCAGCAAGGTCAGCCCGACGGCGAGGGATGGCGACAGGCCCTGAACGCTGCGCCAGCCCTTGGCGCGGTCGGCTCGCGGCGATGCGCGCCGGCGGGCTCGTGGTGGCTCAGGCACGTCGGTGGCCGCCCGGACCGTGGCGGAGGCTTCTTGCCAGGCTGCGTCGGCGACCGGATCGGGCTCCGCCTCAGCCCGCTCGGCCAACTCGGCCTCGTGACCGGCCAGTACGTCGGCGGGGGTGATGAACCAGGTTTCGCGGCAGGCGGCGCAGCGGACCGAGCGGCCCTCCATGCCGACCTTGCCGGCATCGAGCCGGTATTCGCTGGCGCAGCTCGGGCAGACGATCAGCATACGCGGGCCATTCGCTCAGGGCGCTCGCCTCCGGTCCGGCGGGCAGGTACCGTTCGGGATCGCATCCCCCGTCCGATCGTCCAAGTTGGAGCCGGACGGCAAAATCAGTTGAGAAAGCGTGGCCGAAGAGGGTTAAGCGTCAGTGAAAGCTGACCGGCCTTGAAAACGCCCGCCCATCCGGCGATTTCGGCACCTTGGATCGGCGAAACCCGGCACGGCTTTGAACGTACAGGCGAGCATGAAGAGCCTGCTGCCCGGCGCGGAGCGGCCGGTGGTGCAGTTCGAGAACGTCGGCATGCGCTACGGCCTCGGGCCGGAGGTGCTGTCGGACGTGAGTTTCCGGATCGCGCCGCGTTCGTTCCAGTTCCTCACCGGGCCGTCGGGCGCCGGCAAGACGACGCTGCTGCGCCTGATCCTGCTGTCGGTGCGCCCGACCCGCGGCCTCGTCTCGATCTTCGGCGAGGAGGTCAGCGGCATCTCCGCGAAGGCGCTTACCGGACTGCGGCGGCGTATGGGGGTTGTGTTCCAGGATTTCCGCCTGCTCGATCACCTCACCACCTACGAGAACGTGGCGCTGCCGCTCCGCGTCCAGGGCCGGTCGGAGACCAGCTATCGCGCAGAGGTGGTGGAGTTGCTGCGCTGGGTCGGCCTCGGGGAGCGCATGCACGCCCTGCCGCCCCTCCTGTCGGGCGGGGAGAAGCAGCGCGCGGCCATCGCCCGGGCGCTGATCGCCCGGCCGGACCTGCTGCTCGCGGACGAACCCACCGGCAACGTCGATCCCGGGCTGGGGCGCCGCCTGCTGCGACTGTTCCTTGAATTAAACAAGCTCGGGACCTCGGTGATCATCGCGACCCACGATTTCGGCATCATGGACGCCGTCGACGCCCGCCGCATGGTGCTGGGCGAAGGCGGGCTGCGGATCGAGGAATGAGCGCCCCCGCGACGGCCCGGCCCAAACCAGCTTCCGCGTCCGGCCCGGCGGATCCGGTCCTGCCCACGGGCCTGCGCCGCAACGCCGCCCTGGTCCCCACCGACACCGCGGCCGGGCGGTCGCTGGCGGCCGTCATCGCGATCCTGACCTTCCTGGCGGGCCTCTGTGCGGGCGCCGCCGAAATCGTCGCCACGAATGCCGGGCAATGGCAGGGCGACGTCGCCCAGGAAGTCACGATCCAGGTACGGCCCGGCCCCGGCCGGGAAGTCGACGCCGACGTCGCCCGGGCCGAGACCATCGCCAAGTCCGAACCCGGGATCGCCGAAGCGCGGGTGTTCTCCAAGGCGGAGGCCGAGCGGCTTCTGGAACCCTGGCTCGGCAGCGGGCTCGATCTGTCGGACCTGCCTGTCCCGCGCCTGATCGCACTCAAGCTCGCCGACAACCGGAGCGCGGACCTGAAGCGCTTGCGTACCCGTCTGACCGAGGCGCTGCCCGGGGTGGCGAGCCTCGACGACCACGCGCTCTGGCTCCAACGGCTCTCGACGGCGGCCAACGCGTTCGTGGGCATCGGCATCGGGATGGTGGTGCTGGTGCTGGTCGCCACCGGTCTAGCCGTCACCTTCGCGACGCGGGGTGCCATGGCGGGCAACCGCGAGGTGGTGGAGGTGCTTCACTTCGTCGGTGCCGACGACGACTACATCGCCCGCGCGTTCCAGCGCCGGTTCTTCGGGCTGGGTCTACGCGGGGGTGCGATCGGTGCCGGCCTGGCGATCCTGGCTTTCGCGATCGCCGGACTGCTGGCCCGGGCGGCCCGGTCCGGCCCGGCCGGACAGGAGGTCGAAGCCCTGTTCGGCGCCGTCCAGGTCGGGCTGCGCGGTTATGCCAGCGTGATCCTGATTGGCGTGATTGCCTCGCTGGTCACGGGGATCGTCTCGCGGATCACCGTCCGGCGCTTCCTGTCCTGACCGCGTAACAACATGGCCATGCAGGGGAAACAGGGGGTCGCGGCAAACCGTTAAGGGTTGGGAAAGGTTATCGCGGCGGTGTGGATGGGGTCGATCGGGCCGCCTCCGGGCCGCCGCATTCGGCGCCGATCCTCCGGAGGATGACCACGCGGATGCAACGCGCACCGGCCCCCTACCCGACCGACGCCCTCGGTTGGGCCTGGAACGAGCGGGTTCTCCCGCGCCGCGGTCCCGCACCGGCGCGGTCGCATCCCCGGCACCGGCTCGCCGTCTGGGTTTGCGGACTTGCCGCCTGCGCCGGCAGCCTGGCCCTCTTCGTCGGCTTCCTGGTCTTCGTCAGCGCGCTGGCCCGGCACGAGCGGAGCCCGGCCGATCGGGCCGACGGGATCGTTGCGTTAACCGGTGGGGCGCAGCGGATCGGCGACGCAATCGATTTGCTGGCCGGCGGCTACGGGCGACGCCTTCTCATCACCGGTGTCAACGAGCGCACGAGCCGCGACGAGATCACCCGGCTGAACCCGACCCAGCGCGCCCTGATCGCCTGCTGCGTCGATCTCGACTACAGGGCCCGCAACACCATCGGCAATGCTATTGAGACCCGTCGCTGGATGCGGGCGCACCGCTTCAACACCGTCGCGGTGGTGACCTCGAACTACCACATGCCGCGCACGCTCATCGAGCTCGACCACGCGCTCCAGGACAGCGACCGCGTCCTGCCGCATCCGGTCGTAACCGAGGGTCTGGATGCCGACCGCTGGTGGCGGAGCCCGCCCACGGCCAGGCTCCTCGCCTCCGAATACGTGAAGTTCCTGGCGAGCTGGGTCCGCACCCGCTTCGAGGACGATCCGGAGCGCTCCCGGGCGGCGATCCTGATCGGCCGCGGCAAACCGGTGAAGATGGTGGCCGAGCCGCTGATGATGCGCGGACTCGATTGAGATTTTCGGATGACGATCCGTCGTCCGATCTACCGAGCCGGCCGTGTCCTAGCGCGGCCCCGCAGGCGAGCCCCCGAATCGGGAGCCGCCGACAGGGCAAGACCTGGATTTATTGTGACCAAGGATCCGTGGCTCCGCTGCGCGGACCCGGACTGACAGGGTCGATGGTCGAGCGAGAGTAGAAGCGGCGACGATAAACCGGGCGCTTAATCGCGAGGCCAGACCTCAATGCGCGCCGCAGCGCGCTTTGATCGCCGCCGAGAACTCTCGGTCCGAGCCTTGCACCTGGGCGAGGCTCCGGGCACGCTCGGAACCCGAGAGGCAGCGTCCGTAAACGCTCGCGACCCGGCGCATCGTGTCGACGTGGCGGCGCCAGATGCGGCAGTTCTTGGCATCGTCGCCATCCGCCTGTTCGAGTTGCTCCAGGGCCTGACGCTGCATCGACTGGGCCACCAGGACATCCCGGCCGCAGGTGGCTTCACCCTGCGCCTGCGCGACGCTGGGCAGCACCCCGAGGATCACCAGGATCGCGGCGACACGGAACATCGGCATCAGGCGGCCTGCGGCGCCGTCGAGCGGGTGAGCAAAGCATAGAGCGCGCTGGCATCGCGGGCGGCGCGGATATGGTTGAGCATGCCGGGCTCGCGAAGAACCCGGGCGACCTGGGCCAGCGCCTTCAGGTGATCGGCACCCGCGCCTTCGGGGGCGAGCAGCAGGAACGCGATGTCCACCGGCTGTCCGTCCAGGGCCTCGAAATCCACCGGGCGGTCGAACCGGGCGAACAGGCCGAACAACCGGTCGAGCCCCGGCAGCTTGCCATGCGGGATCGCCACGCCGTCGCCGATTCCGGTCGAGCCGAGGCGCTCGCGCTGGAGCAGCGTATCGAACACAGGTCGCTCGTCGAGCGCCGGCAGCCGGCGCACGGCTTGCGCCGCGAGCTCCTGAAGCACCTGCTTCTTGGCCCGCGCGCGCAGCGACTGCACGACCGATTCGGGGTCGAGGAATTCCAGAATTGGCATCGATCGACCGTTGCCCCGTCACCCATCCACGTCGGAACGGGCCTCGTCGCAGAGGCGTATCGGATGACGCCCCTGACTATCAATGGGCCGGAGAACGGGCCGGTTCCGGCTCCGTTCCTCCCGGTCCACACGCGTCAGTCGACGGCGCCCGGCGGGTCCACCCAGCCGATCGCACCATCGCTGCGCCGGTATACGACGTTGACGCGCCCGGTGCCAGCGTGGACGAACACAACCACTGGGGATCCCGTCATGTCGAGCGCGGTCACCGCCTCGCCGATGGTCCGGCGCTGCAGGGTTTTGGTGCTCTCGGCAACGATCGGCGGGTGGGCATCGCCGTCCTCCGGCTCATCCTCGTCCACCTCGTCCGGCGGGGCGAACACAGCGTAGGCAGCCTCGATCGCCGCGGGATCGTTGGGGCCGGTGGCGTGCTGCTTCAACCGATGCTTGTAGCGGCGCAGGCGCGTCTCGAGCTTGTCGGCGGTCTGCTCGAAGCTCGACCGCGCGTCGTGGGCGACGCCGACCGCCTCGATGGTCAGCCCCGACACGAGGTGCAGGACGCAATCCGTGCGGTAGGCCGTTCCGTCGCGCCGGAGCGTGACGTGGCCGGTGCAGGAATCGCTCATGTGCGAGTCGAGATACTTCGTCAAAGTCGCGGACATCCGCTCATCGACACGGCCGCGCAGACTCTCTCCGAGATCCACGCCGTGGCCTGTGACCCGCAACGATCCCATGCTTCCTCCCCCGTGCGATTCAGTCCCAAGAATTAGAGAGCCGGCTTGCTCTAAGTCAACGGACTCGCGCCCGTTCCGTCGGGGTCGCGGCTTAACCCTGGGTTCAGCCGGCCTCCCGGTATACAGGCACCGTTCCGACACCTGAGATGCAGGCCCGCATGACCACCGCCGACGGATTCGCCGCCGCCCCCACCCGCCGTGCCCTGTTGGCCGGAGCCGTGGGTATCGCCGCGGGATCCCCTGCCGGCGATCGCGCGCGCGGCCGATCCGGCCGGCGCCAACCCGGCGACGACCCTGCCGGGCGCCGGCGCGCCGTTCGAGGCCGGACCCTCGCCGACATCGCCCGGGCCCGGGCCTCCGCGCCCTACGCGGCGCCGAAGACCGACGAGGTGCCGGCGGTGCTGAAGGGGTTGTCCCGGGACGCCTACGAGGCGATCCACCCGGTGCCCGGCCGCGCGGTCTGGGCCGGCCGGGACTTCGGCTACGAGATCGAGCCGCTGCTGCGCGGGTCGATCTTCGACACGCCGGTGTCCCTCTTCGTCGTCGAGAACGGGCTGGTGCAGCCGATCGCCTACGACAGGGACAGCCTGATCGCCGCCAACATCGCCCTGCCGGAGCTGAACGCCGACACCGCCTTCTCGGGGTTCCGCCTGCGCGCCCGCTTCGGCGACGGGACCGAGTTGTCGAACTTCGCGCTGTTCCAGGGCGCCTCGTTCTTCCGCCTGGTGGCCGAGGGCCAGGATTTCGGCATTAACGCCCGGGCGCTCGCCCTGCGACCGGCCGATTCCCGCGGCGAGGAATTCCCGCTGTTCCGCGCCCTGTTCATCGAGGTACCAGCGCCCGGGCGGCCGATCGTCGTCCACGCGCTGGTCGAGTCGGAATCGGCCGCCGCCGCGTTCAAGCTCACGTTGATGCCGGGCCGCGAGGCCTCCGTGGCCGGGATCGACGGTACCGTGTTCGCCCGGGCCGAGCTCGACCATATCGGCCTCGGCGGCATGCAGGGCAGCTACCTGTTCGGGTCGCTCGACCGGCAGAAGGTCGACGACCTGCGCGCCGCCGCCTTCTCGGTGGAGGGGCTGGCGATCCGCAACGGCTACGGCGAGCCGATCTGGCGCCCGGTGCACAATCCCGAGGCGCTGCAGGTCTCGGCCTTCCTGGACCGGGGGCCGAAGGGTTTCGGCCTGATGCAGCGCGCCCGCTCGTACGACGACTTCGAGGACGACCGCCGGCGCTGGGAGCGGCGCCCGTCCCTGTGGATCGAGCCGCAGGACGATTGGAGCGAGGGGGCCGTGACGCTTCTCGAAATCCCGAGCGATTCCGAGCTGAACGAGAACGTGTTCGCCTACTGGCGCCCGAAGGCAAAGCTCGCCAAGGGCGGCGAGATGCGCTTCCTCTGCCGCCAGCACTGGTCCAGGGGATGGCCCGATCCGCTGCCCCCCGAACTCGCCCGGGTGAAGGATAGCCGGTGCGGCCACGGCAGCACCGGCAACCGGCGCCTGTTCGCGGTCGATTTCGAGGGTGATGGAATGACCCGGCCCGAGGAGATCGAGGTGGCGCTCAGCGCCTCCGCCGGGACGATCGCCCGGCAGGACCGGTTCTCCTATCCCGAGCGCCGGACCCTGCGGGTGCTGTTCGAGCTCGATCCCGGCAGCGAGCGGGCGAGCGAATTGCGTCTCGGACTCCGGCGCGGCCAGGAGCGGGCCAGCGAGACCTGGCTGTTCCGCTGGACGCCGTAATTTTTCGTCGCCCATCATCCCGAGGATCACACCCGACCGTGCGCCTGGACGAGACCACCACGTTGACGCCGCCCGCATCCAGCCCGGATGCCGGGACCGCGCGCCCCGACAAGATTGCTGCGATGCCGCCCGAGGCGCCCCTGGCGATGCCGGTGCAGGACCTCTCCAGCTGGGACCGCGCGGCCGGCCACCGGCCGACGCGGCCGCAGAAAAGGCCGTGGGCGGCCCGGCTATTCGTGTTCGGCGGCGCGCTGGCGCTGACCGGTTTCGGCGGATGGCAGATGGTCGAGACCGTGTCGGTTTCGGGCAGCCCGACCGCCCTGCAGCTCGTCCTGGTCGTGCTGTTCTGCCTGACCTTCTCGTGGATCGCGCTGGCCTTCACCAACGGGCTGCTCGGCTTCGCGACGCTCCTGCGCCAGCCGCGTCCGGCCCCGGTCCCGACTGCGCTGCACACCCGCACCGCCGTGCTGATGCCGGTCTACAACGAGGCCACGGCCCGAACCTTTGCCGGCGTCGAGGCCATGCGCGAAGCCGTGGAGGCCACTGGCCTGGGCGGCCATTTCGACTGGTTCGTGCTCTCCGATTCGACGCAAGCCGACGCCTGGATCGCCGAGGAGCGCGCCTTCCTCGACCTGCGCCACCGCCTCGGCCCGGATGCCCGGCTGTACTACCGGCATCGGCCGAAGAACCATCACCGCAAGGCCGGCAATATCGGCGACTTCGTCACCCGCTGGGGCGGCCACTACGACCACATGCTGGTTCTCGACGCCGACAGCCTGATGAGCGGTCCGGCCGTGGTGGCACTCGCGGCCGCCATGGAGGCCGACCCGGATTCGGGCATCGTCCAGACGCTGCCGCTGATCCTCAACCGCAACACCCTGTTCGCCCGCCTCCAGCAATTCGCCGCCCGGATCTACGGGCCGGTGATCGCCGCCGGGCTGTCTGCTTGGTCGGGTCGCGACGGCAATTACTGGGGCCACAACGCGATCATCCGCACGCGGGCGTTCGCCCAGGCCTGCGGGCTGCCGGACCTGCCGGGCAAGCCGCCCTTCGGCGGCCACATCCTGTCCCACGACTTCGTCGAGGCCGCTCTGATCCGCCGCGCCGGCTGGGCGGTCTACATGCTGCCGCAACTGCCCGGCTCCTACGAGGAGAGCCCGCCTTCATTGATCGACGTGGCGGTCCGCGATCGCCGCTGGGCACAGGGCAACCTGCAGCATGCCCGGGTGATCGGGGCGGCCGGCCTGCACCCGGCCACGCGCCAGCACTTCGCCACCGGTATCGCCGGCTACCTCGCCTCCCCGCTCTGGCTGTGCCAGCTCGTGGTTGGTATCCTCCTAGTCCTGCAGACCGCCACGGAGCGGCCGGACTATTTCGGCGGCGCCGGGTTCTCGCCGGTCTTCCCGCGATTCGACCCCGTTCGCGCACTCCAGCTGTTCGGCTTGACCATGGCGGTCCTGCTGGCCCCGAAGCTCCTGGGCCTGATCGTGGCCCTCCTCGATGGGCCGGTGCGCCGGGCCTGCGGCGGCGCCGGCCGGCTGATCCTGTCGAGCCTGGTGGAGGTCCTGCTGTCGGCCCTGGTGGCGCCGGTGGCCATGGTAATCCAGTCCGGCTCGGTGATGGGCATCCTGCTCGGGCGCGACACCGGCTGGAACCCGCAGCGCCGTGACGACGGCTCGATTCCGATGCGCGACATCGTCGCCCGCCATCGCTGGCATACGGCGCTCGGCCTGGTCGCCGGCATCGCAGCCTTCGCGCTCGCGACCTCGCTGTTCCTCTGGATGAGCCCGACGATCCTGGGCTTGGTCTTGGCGATCCCGATCTCCTGGGCCAGCGGCCAGCTCGGCCTCGGGCTGGCACTCAAGAGCCGTCGTCTGCTCGCGACCCCCGAGGAGGCGACCCCGCCGGAGATCGCCGTCCGGGCCGGCATCCTGGCGGCCCGCAACGCCGCACAGGGCCTCGACGAGGCCGACGCGCTGAGCGCGCTCCACGCCGATCCGGTACTGGCCGAGGCCCATGCCCGCATGCTCCCCGTCGGCCTGTCACGGCCCCGAGGGGCCATCGACCCCGACCAGACCCTGGCCACCGCCAAGATCTGCGAGGCCGCAACCGTGGCGGAGGCTCGGGCCTGGCTGTCTCCGAAGGAACGCATGGCACTGCTTCACGACCGCGCCCTCCTCGACCGTCTGGTACGTCTGGATCAGGCCAGCACCGGGGAGTGACCGATGGGGCTCTGGAAGGCGGATGCTTCGGGCTTGAAGTCCTGAAGTACCCGCCCACAGATACCTATCGCCGCACAGGCGGCGACAACGCGCTGCGTTACTGGTACCGTCGAGTATCGCCGGCTGACTGCACGAGCGCCGGTGGCTGAGAGACTCGTCTGGACTCCCGCTCGAACTGCACGGGGGTTTGCCGATGCCGCGCTACTACTTTCACTACCAGGATCACGTGACCAGCCTCGATGAGGACGGTCTGGAGCTTGCGGACCAGCACGCAGCTCGCGTCCAGGCGGTGGTCGCCGCCGCCGAAATGCTGAAGGATCTCGGCGGGACATTCTGGGACAGCCCGAATTGGCGGTTCTGGGTCACGGACGAGAGCGGTGCGGAGGTGTGCGCCCTGCGGATCGCGCCCGGATAGAACCGTTCTCGAATGGTGGCCGCAGGCCTTCGGGACAAGACGATGCGGATCAATCGGACCGATCTCGCCGACCTTGGAACCTTCGTCGCCATCGCGCGCCACCGTAGCTTCAGACGGGCGGGCCTCGCGCTTGGCGTCAGCGCGTCTGCCTTGAGTCACGCACTCAAGGCGATGGAGGCACGCCTCGGCGTGCGCCTCGTCAACCGCACCAGCCGGAGCGTGACTCTGACCGCGGCTGGCGAGGATCTGCTCGCTTCGCTGGACGCACCGTTCGCGGCGATCGGAAGCGCCCTCGACGTGCTCAACCGGCACCGTGAGCCGACCGAGGCCACGGGGCGGATCCGCCTCAACGTGCTCGAACATGCGAGCACGCTCCTGCTTGCCCCGGTTCTACCCCTGTTCCACGCGCGTCATCCGCAGGTGGAGATCGACGTCCGGGTGTCCAACGAGCTGCTCGACGTCGTGGAGACCGGGGCCGATGCGGGCATCCGCTATGGCGGAACGGTGCCCCAGGACATGGTCGCGCAACGCCTGTCGGCCGATCTGCGCTGGGTGGTGGTCGGCGCTCCTGGCTATCTCGACCGGCATGGGACGCCCGATCATCCGTCCGACCTCTTGGCACACCGGTGCCTGCGCATTCGCCTCGGCGACGAGAGCCTCTACCGGTGGGAGTTCGAGAAGGGGTCCGAGGGGTTCGCGATCGACGTTCCGGGCGCGGTGACGATCGACAACACGCACTTCGCCCTCACGCTCGCGGTGGCAGGTGGCGGCCTCGCGTATCTTCCAGAGCCCTGCGTCGGACCCGCCGTGGCCCGAGGCGAGCTGCGGATCGTGCTGGCGGACTGGGTCCCGACGGGCGCGGGCTTCCACCTCTACTATCCCGGACGCCGCCAGCTCCCGACCGGATTGCGGCTCCTCCTGGACCTGATCCGCGCAGTGAAACCGCTCGGCCTGTAGAGGCCGCGCCGCCCGGCGATGAGTTCGACTCATCGTTCCGATGAGGAAGGGACGGCTGACCGGCGACCCGCGCGGGGTCTAGGTCAGGCACCTCATCGAGGTCAGCGGAAAGATAGAGACATGCGCCGTTTCACCGGAAAGGTCGCCTTCATCACGGGTGCTGCCAGCGGCATCGGCCGCGCCGCCGCGCTCGCCTTTGCGCAGGAGGGCGCGCGCGTCGCGATCACCGACCGCACGGAGGCTCCGCTGGAACAGGTTCGCGGCGCAATCGAAGCGGGCGGCGGCGAAGTGCTGGCGATCCGCTGCGACGTGTCAGTGCCGGAGGACGTGGAAAACGCGGTGGCCGGCACGGTCGAGCGGTTCGGCCGGCTCGACTGCGCCTTCAACAACGCGGGCGTCGAGAACACGGCCGCTCCGGTCCACCGGATCGACCTCGACGCGTGGGACCGGATCCTCGCCATCAACCTGCGCGGCACGTTCATGTGCATGAAGCACGAGATCGCGCAGATGCTGCGCCAGGGCGGCGGCGTGGTGGTCAACACCGCGTCCGGCGCGGGCATCCGGGGCGTCGCGGGTGGGGCGAGCTACGCCGCGTCCAAGCATGCCCTGATCGGGCTGACCAAGTCGGCCGCCCTCGATTACGCGAAATCGAACATCCGGGTGAACGCCGTCCTGCCTGGGAACATCGAGACGCCGATGATGGACCGTTTCACCGGTGGCGATATCCAGAAGGCAATCGACCTCGAGCCGGTCGGGCGGCTCGGCAAGCCTGAGGAGATCGCGGAAGCCGTCCTGTGGATGTGCTCCGACCTCGGCGCGTTCGTGACCGGTGCGTCGATTTCCGTCGATGGCGGTTGGTCGCTCTGAGGAACGGTTTCGAGGCGACGGAGGATCGATCGAATGGACATCAAGCGCAGCGGAAGCCAGCCGTCGGGCCCGGGACCGTCCGAGTGGTTCACCGGGACGGTACGGATCGACCCGCTCCACAATGCGCCCGATCCCGCACGCGTCGCCATGGCGAGCGTGACCTTCGAGCCGGGTGCGCGGACCGCGTGGCACACGCACCCTCTCGGCCAGACGCTGATCGTGACTTTCGGGCGCGGTTGGGTCCAGCGCGAGGGCGGTCCCATCGCGGAGGTCGCGCCGGGCGACGTCGTCTGGTTCGAGCCCGGTGAGAGGCACTGGCACGGTGCCACGGCGACGACGGCGATGACCCATATCGCCATCCAGGAGCGGCTGGACGGTCAGGCCGTGACGTGGCTGGAACAGGTGAGCGACGACGCGTTTCACGGCTCGTGACGCGGTAGCCCGCATAACGGTCGGAGGCACTTGCAGTGGAGCGCCCACTCCGACCCGCTCGCCGACGCAGGACCGCGCCCCACATCCGCGGCGGCACATTCGGAATGGCCCGCGTGAGGGCTGATTAACCATTCAGGACCAGGGTCGGCTCAGCCCAAACGGAGCTGTCCATGACCCTGGTGTTCGCGATCCTCCTGCTGCCCCTGGCCCTCGCCATCGTGCTGGCCCGGGGAGAGCCGGTGCGCACCATCAGCTGCCTCGGCGCCATGGGCGTCGGCTGCTTCATCGCCTGCTGGAGCGTGATGGGATTGCTGCGTCACCGCGCCTGACGCCCGGCGCGCTACAGGAAGCCGCCGGCCCGGGGAGCGCCGGCGAGATGCCGCCCGGCCCGGGCCACGAGCTGGGCGAACGCCATCGCGGCCGCCGTGGCCTGCGCCTGAGACGGGAAGTCCCGCCGCGACTCGGCCACGGGCTCCTCGGTCTCGTCCATGAGAACCCAGGTCCACTGCGTCCGGTCGGTGGCGCGAATCTCGAAGCGCACGGGCTGCTCGCCAGTCCAGAACAAGCGGACCCGATTCCGGCACCAATCGACGACGGGGTGATGACGGGTTGCGGCGGATCAATGGACGACCGGGTCAGCCTCATACCTCGGGTCATCCGCAGCGCCATCGGAGATGTTTTCGCGGCGACGGCGCTGGACATGTTTCGGGATACCGTAGAGCCGCTGCCACTCTGCCGTTCGATCGCAAGACCATCGTCGTAATCACGCGTCCCGAACTTGATCCCCCCCTTGGGCGCGGGCGTGCCCCGATGGCGGGGCACGCCCTTAAAGACCGTCAGAGCCGCGGCCGATGAAGGCGGGCGCCTGCCCGGCGCCTTGCATCCGACCGCGCGGCGGCTATGGCAGGGCCCCGCCCTTCGCCCGCCGGAGCCCGCATGACATCCGTGAACGCGCTGATCGCCCAGGAACTCGGGGTCGGGGAGGCGCAGGTCGCCGCAGCCGTGGCGCTCCTCGACGGCGGTGCGACGGTTCCGTTCATCGCACGCTACCGTAAGGAAAATACCGGGGGGCTCGACGACACGCAGTTGCGCAAGCTCGACGAGCGGCTGGTCTACCTGCGCGACCTCAACGACCGCCGGGCCGCCATCGTGGCGAGCGTGCGCGCCCAGGGGAAGCTGACCCCGGCGCTCGCCGCCGCCCTCGACGCTGCCGACACCAAGGCGCGCCTCGAAGACCTCTACCTGCCGTTCAAGCCGAAGCGCCGCTCCAAGGCGCAGACGGCCCGGGAGGCCGGGCTCGAGCCTCTGGCCCAGACCCTGCTGACCAAGCCCGACACCGCCCCCGAGCGCGCAGCTGCGGCGTTCGTGTCCGCCGAGACGGGCATCGCCGACACCGAAGCCGCCCTGGAGGGCGCCAGGGCGATCCTGATCGAGCACCTCGCGGAGGATGCCGATCTGGTCGGCCGCTTACGCGCGGATTTCTGGCGGAGCGGCCAGCTAACGTCGAAGATCCGCAAGGGTAAGGCCGCGGAAGGCGCGAAGTTCTCGGATTACTTCGAATGGAGCGAGCGCCTCGAGCGGATGCCTTCGCACAGGATCCTGGCGATCTTTCGCGGAGAACGTGAGGGCATCCTGGACGTCGCCCTCACCGCCGACGGTGAGGAATGTGAGCCCGGCCGCCCCGGCCCGTTCGAGACCGCGATCTGCAGCCGGCACCGCATCGCCGCGCGGGGCCGGCCGTCCGATGCCTGGCTGCTGGACGTCGTGCGGGTCGCCTGGCGCACCAAGATTCGCACCGGGATCAAGCAGGATCTGCGGACCCGACTGTTCGAGCGCGCCGAGGACGAGGCCGTGAAGGTCTTCGCCGGCAACCTGAAGGATCTGCTGCTCGCAGCCCCCGCGGGCGGCCGGGCGACGTTGGGGCTCGATCCGGGCTACCGGAACGGCGTGAAGGTCGCGGTCGCGGACCGGACCGGGCGGATCGTGGCGGTGGAGACCACCTATCCGCACGAGCCGCAGCGGCGCTGGAAGGAGGCGGTCGCGAGCCTCGGACGCCTCTGCCGCACGCACAAGGTCGAGTTGATCGCCATCGGCAACGGCACAGCTTCCCGGGAGACCGAGCGGCTCGCCTCCGAGATCGTGGCGGCCAATCCTGACCTGACGCTCGCCAAGGTCACGGTGTCGGAGGCCGGCGCCTCGGTCTACTCGGCCTCGGAGATCGCCTCACGGGAACTGCCCGACCTCGACGTGTCCCATCGCGGCGCCGCGTCGATCGCCCGCCGACTGCAGGATCCCCTCGCCGAACTGGTGAAGATCGACCCGAAATCGATCGGAGTCGGGCAGTACCAGCACGACATCAGCGAGACGAAGCTGTCGCGGCAACTCTCGGCGGTGGTCGAGGACGCGGTGAACGCGGTGGGCGTCGATGTGAATACCGCCTCCCCGGCCCTGCTCGCGCAGGTCTCCGGCCTCGGTACGTCGATGGCCGACAGGATCGTGGCGCATCGCGACGCGAACGGCGCGTTCCGGACGCGCACGGCGCTCAAGGCAGTCCAGGGCCTCGGACCCAAGACGTTCGAGCTGGCTGCCGGCTTCCTGCGCATCCAGGGCGGAGACGATCCCCTCGATGCCTCGGGCGTCCACCCGGAATCCTACCCCGTGGTGCGGCGGATTTTGCAGGCGACCAAGAGCGACATCCGGGTGCTGCTGGGCAATGCCGCGACCCTGAGCCAGCTTTCCCCCGAAACCTTCGCGGATGCGCGCTTCGGCACCCCCACCGTGCGCGACATCATCAGCGAGCTGGAGAAGCCCGGCCGCGATCCGCGTCCGGCCTTCCGGACGGCGAGCTTCGAGGAGGGCGTCGAGAGCATCGGCGACCTCCGCCCCGGCATGCAGCTCGAAGGCGTCGTTACGAACGTCGCGGCCTTCGGCGCCTTCGTGGATATCGGCGTCCACCAGGACGGTCTCGTCCACATCTCCGCGATGGCGCGCCGTCGCATCGCCTCTCCTACCGAGGTGGTCCGGACCGGCGAGGTAGTCCGGGTGCTGGTGCTCAGCGTCGACGTTCCGCGCAAGCGCATCGCCCTGTCGATGCGGCTCGATGATCCGATCGAGCCCGGCCCGCCGGTGCGGCGCCCCAGCGATCCGTCGCCGGACCCGAAGCGGATGGGCTCCGGTCCGCCCGCGGAGACGGGCGGCGCCCTCGCGGACGCGCTCCGCCGGGCGGGGGCGACACCCGGCAGGCGAACCTGACGGCGTCCGCATCCGGACAGAACCGGACGCGGTACAAACGGAAACGGCCGGGGCGAGGCCCCGGCCGTTCCGACCATGCGTGAGCCGAGGCTTACCGCAGGAGCTGCAGGATACCCTGCTGCGCCTGGTTCGCCAGCGACAGGGCCGAGATGCCCAGCGACTGACGGGTGGACAGGGCCTGCGAGTTCGCAGCCTCCTGGTTCAGATCAGCCGAGGTCAGGTTCGACGCGCCGGTATCGAGCACGTTGATCAGGTTCTTGCTGAAGTCCTGACGGTTCTGCACCACCGACAGGTTCGAACCGAAGGTCGAGGCGTCGGTACGCAGCTGGCTGGAGGCGGTCGTCAGCTTGCCCAGCGTCGTGTTGATGTCGGAATTGAGGAGGAAGTTGCCCTGCCCGATCGTCGACGTCTTCGCCGAGCTGCTGGTGATCGAGGTCAACCCCAGACCGCTCGAGGTCTCGTCGGTCGCGCTGACCGTGAGGTTCGAGTTGCCCTTCGGGTTGAAGTTGATCGTCAGGTTGTTGTTGTCGCCCTTGCCGTTGATTAGGTTCGTGCCGTTGAAGCTCGAATCGCCGGCCAGCTGATCGATCTGGGTCAGCAGGCTGTTGTACTGCGAGGCGAGCGTCGCCCGGGCCGTCACACCCGACACGCTGAGGTCCGAGCTCTGGCCGGCTGCGGCGGTGGTGCCGTAGGTCGGGCCGGAGGACGCCGTGCCGCCCGAGAAGCCGAGTGCGGTCTGGTCGGCCGAGGTCTTGAATTCCACGTCCGAGGACGCGTTCATCACGATCTTGGTGCCGTCCGTGCTCTTCGAGAAGCTGCCGGCGCCGACCGCGGTGTTGAGCTTGGTCAGGGCCTGGTCGAGGGTGTCGGTCGAGGCCAGCGCGACGGTGGTCGCGGAGCCGTTGACGTAGAGGTTCAAGGTGGTGGCGGCGGCCGGGGCCGAGTAGGCGGTCGAGGCGGTACCGGTGGTGGTGATCTGGGTGGACAGCGCCTGGTTGGCGACCGACTTGGCCTGATCGACCAGCTTCTGGATCGAGGTGATGCCCTGGTTGGCGGCCTGGATCGACTGGATCCCGTTCGAGATACCGTCGAGCAGGTTGCCGAGGTCACCCGAGCGCTGGCTGAGGGACTGCGAAGTAAAGAAGCTCACCGGGTTGTCGAGCGCCGAGGAAACCTTCAGGCCGGTGGAGAGCCGGTTCTGGGTGGTCGCGGTCAGCGAGGCCGTATCCTGCAGCGAGAGCAGGTTCTGGCGGGTGGCGGCGGTGAGGGTGACGTTGGAAGACATCGGGACGATCCTTTTGATCGAGAAGCCGTCTTATTGGCGGCTCCTGCGATGTATCGTCCAACCGCTTGCCGAGCAATTAATTCGATCTCTGAAAAAATGTTTCCGTGCGGCATGGTTAAAAATATTGATCCGACACTGATCAAACGCACTGTTTTCGGACCAACAGGTCGAATACTTTGGCCTACAGAACCAAATACCGAAATCGTTACGGTGAAACGCACTCTTTCTAGCAGTTATTTTCATAGTAGTATTTGTTTTCCCAAATCGATACGGCGCAGCCCAATTCCGTCCTTGTTCTGGATACCATTCCCAGAGCATCGAAAATCCAAACGTCGGCTCCTGGTGCTCTGGGCGTCACGGTCGTGAGCCATTGCCGGCTCGTCCAAACAACCGGCGGTGCAAGGCCTGCGCTTCCAACAGTTCGATCTCCGAGCGCTCGCCGCTCAGGTGGATACCGGTTCGGCGTCAGCCAGCGCATCGAATCCAGGACTTGGAGCCGCGCGCGGAGGCACTCAGCCTCGCATAGGGGAACCGATCCATTGCGCCCATCGCAACAACGCAGGACGGGAGGGCGCCACGTCGCAGCGCAGCCATCACGCGGGGCCCGGAGACCCGGATCGTCAGCGGGCTATCGGCGAAGCCCGGTCCCGAGTGTACGATCAGACCTGCGCGCCGGAAAGCCAGCAGCGCCACATGCCCCGGAACGCCACCGCGACATCCTCGGCCAAGCTGGCGTGGTCCATGAGCGCGCTGCCGTGCAGACGCTCGCGAAGCCCGCTCCGGATCCCGCGAAGGCGCTCCGGATCCGTGGCCAGATCCCGGGCGATCGCGACGTAGGCGTCCTCAGTGTCGGCGATCAGATCGGGAAGGTCCATCGCCGTGAGTACCGAAACGCCCGTGCGTGCCGCCGCGTGTGCGCCACGCAGGGTCACGAACGGCACCCCCATCGACAGGGTGTCGTAGCTCGTCGTGCCGCCGTTGTAAGGGTACGGATCCAGGGCGATATCCACCCGGTGGTAGAGTTCGTGGTAACCGGTGTTGACCCGAGGCTGGAAGACCACCCGATCGAGGGGCATCCCCGCCGCGGCGAGGCGCGTATCGACCGCCTCGCGGACTTCCGCGGTTCCGATATCGCCCACCACCATGAACAGACGCGCGTCAGGCACCGCCAGCAGGATGTCGGCCCAGGTCTTCAGGGCCGCGTCGCACACCTTGGTCAGGCGGTTGAAGCAGCCGAAGGTGATGTATCCCGCATCCTCGAAAGGCGCGCGCTCGCGGACGGGCGGCAGGTCGTCGACGCCCCTGTAGGTCGCCGTGACCCGCGGCAGGCGCCAGAGCCGCTCCGCGTGCAGGGGCTCGGCTAGGCCGGGCGGGTCCGTGATCGGGTCGGTCATGCGGTAGTCGATGGCCGCCAGCCCGGTGGTGCCGGGATGCCCGATCCAGGTCGCCTGGACCGGCGCGGGCTTGCGCGCGAACACGAGCAGACGGTTGCCGGCGCTGTGCCCGGAGAGATCGACCAGGATGTCGATGGCGTCGGCCTCGATCCGGTCGGCCGCAGCGTCGTCGTCCAGGCAGGCGAGGTTGGTCCAGCCGTCGAACAGCGGCTTGAGTCGCTCGGAAATCGCGTCCTCGCTCGCGTGGGTCATGTAGGCCTGTATCGAGAAGGCCTCCCGGTCGACGGCGCGCAGGTAGGGCTCGAAGAAGCGGACCAGGGCGTGGTTGCAGAGATCGCCAGAGACGAAGCCGATGCGCAGCCGGCGCTCCGGGTCGCGATCGTTGGCGAAGGGGCGGCGGCGCAGCAACGGATCCGCGTAGCGGCGGCCATAGGCCAGCGCATCGTCGGCGTATTCCGTGTGCGGGATATCCGCCGCGTAGAGCTTGGCGAACAGGCGGTTGGAGGCGACGAACAGCTTGGACGGGTCGAGATCGAGGGCGCGGTCGAACGCCTCCACGGCCTCGCCCAGGCGCCCGAGGGCTAGCAGAGCACTGCCGCGGTTGCTGTGCGCGCCGGCATTCTCGGGCTCCAGCACGATCGCCCGCTCGGCATGCCGCAGGGCTTCGCCGTAGCGGAAGCGCCGCTGGTAGACGCCGGCGATGTTGGCATGCGCGATCGCGAGATCGGGATCGAGCTCGAGGGCCTTCTCGAGCGCCGAGATGGCGCCGTCATGGTCGCCGCGGTTGGTCAGCACGGAGCTGAGCCCGCTGAAGAACAGCGGGTTCTCCGGCTCGCGGTAGAGCGCGATGCTGATCAGGTCGTAGGCCAGTTCGGGCCGGTTCGTCCGGGCCGCGATGGCGCCGGCGAGATAGGTTGCGTGCGCGTGGCTGTCGTCGAGGAGCAGAACCAGGTCGAGCAGGGCCTCCGCCGGCAGGAACTCGCCGTGATCGTAGCGGATCTGCGCCGCCGCGAAGGTACGCTCCAGGAACGCCGCGATGAGCGGCTGCGCCTCGGGCCCGAAGCCTTGCGCCTTGTAGCGCTCAAGGATCGCGCGCGCATCGGGCTGCCGTTCGACGGCCAGCAGCGCGGTGGCGAGCGCCAGCCAGTAGCCCGGTCGCTCCGGGGCGCCCCGCAGCGCCGTGACGAAATGGGCCACAGCCTTCTCGGGCGTGCGGCTGGCGGCGATCTGGCCGAGTTCGTAATGCGCTTCGGGATGGTTCGGCTCGGCATCGAGCAAACGGCGCAGGCTCGATTCGGCCCGATCGAAGCGCCCTGACGCGCGATGGTCCCGAGCCTTCGTGAGGCTGCGCATGGCAGCCGCCCCCGACGCAGCACCGCGTGCCCGCCCGCCATACTGATCGAGCATTCCGCGCCCTCCCGTCGCGCGGAGATTGCGAATGCATCCTTAAGGGCGCGTAAATCCGAGGCTGGACTTCGTTATCATGCGCATCGGACCACTTTGGATCCGTCGCGCGAGCCGACGCACCGTATGTCCAGAGCGGCGAAACCGCTTCGCAGGAAGGCGCGGCGGCGGAAGGGGTGGGATTCGAACCCACGGTAGAGTTGCCCCCACGGCGGTTTTCAAGACCGCTGCCTTAAACCACTCGGCCACCCTTCCCGGCCGCGCCTGCGGCCCCCCGGTTATGGCTGCCCCGGGCGCCGCGTCAACCGCAGAACGAGCGGTTGACCTGCCACCGCATTCCGCCTATCTCACCGCCCACGCCCGAGCCGCCATGTCGGCGCGGACGTTGTTCGGTCGTGCCGACCTTGGGCCTACCGACGCGATGGGGGATAGTTTAACGGTAGAACGGTGGACTCTGACTCCTCTAGTCCTGGTTCGAATCCAGGTCCCCCAGCCATCGAATTCAGCCCGCCCGGTCAGTGACTTGGCGGGTTTTTCGTTGCCTGAATGCGCTCAGCAACCGGTTCGACACGATGTGCGGGTTTGCCAAGGCCTGCAGCGCAACGCAGGCTGATTTGCGCGCGATACGGATGAAACACGAAGTCCTTATTGATGGAGCCTCTCTCCCCGGCGACAGCACCGTACAACCCGTAGACTTCGTCTGGATTCATGCGAGATTGGAATAAGCTCCGAACACCCGTGTATGGCCTCTTAGTTTATTAGTATCTGTAAGTCGACTTTCAAAAAGAGTTCATCCGCTTGAGGATGATACTGGCGTTGACACCCCCGAACCCGAAACCGTTCGAAAGCGCGTAGTCCACAGAGGCCCGCCGAGCCTCCGGTCCGATGAGGTCCAGGCCTGACGCGCCCGCGTCGGGATCGGTCAGATTGAGGGTGGGCGGCAAGACGCCCTCGCGCAATGCCTGCACCGTGATGATCGCCTCCAGACCGCCGGCGGCGCCGAGGAGGTGGCCGGTTGCGGACTTCGTCGAGGAAATGGCCGGACCGTCCTCGCCGAAGACGGACTTGAGCGCCGCCAGCTCCCCCGAATCGCCGACCGACGTCGCGGTCGCGTGCGCGTTGACGTAGCCGATGGCGGCGGGTTCCAGCCCTGCCATGGCCAGGGCCGTGGTGATCGCCTGGCGGGCGCCGCTGCCATCCGCGGGACCGGCGGTGAGGTGGTAGGCGTCGGCGCTTGTGCCGTACCCGACCAGTTCGGCCAGCGGGACGGCGCCACGCGCCTGCGCGTGCGTCAGAGTTTCCAGCACGAGGATGCCGGCGCCCTCACCCATGACGAAGCCGTCGCGGCTTCGGTCGAAGGGCCGCGACGCGGCGGCTGGCGTGTCGTTGAACGCCGTCGAGAGGCTGCGCGCCGCGGCGAAGCCGCCGAGCGCGACGCGTGTGACGCAGGCCTCGGCACCGCCACAGACGACGACATCGGCGTCGCCGGCGCGAATCAGGCGCACCGCATCCCCGATGGCTTGGACGCTCGCCGCGCAGGCGGTGACGGGAGCCCCGAGCGGTCCCTTGAAGCCGTAGCGGATGGAGACATGGCCGGCGGCCAGGTTGACCAGGAAGGCCGGCACCGTGAACGGCGACAGGCGCTGCGCGCCGCGGGTGCGCACGGTCTCCACAGCGTCCGTGATGGTCTGGAAGCCTCCGATGCCGGAGGCCACGATGGTCGCGGTGCGGACGCGCTCCCACTCGCTGGAGGGTTTCCAGCCCGACTGCCGAAGGGCCTGTTCCGCCGCCGTCAACGTGAACTGGATGAACCGGTCCATCTTGCGGAGGTCCTTGACCGGGATGAGGGCGCCCGGATCGAACCCGTCCGGATCCTCGTCCCGGGACGGCACGAGCCCGGCGACCTTCGCGTCGATGTCGGGGACGAGGTCGTCCGGCAAGCGCCGAACACCGGATTCGGATCCGACGAGCCGGCGCCACATCCCTTCGACGCTGCAGCCGAGCGGGGAGACGACGCCCATTCCCGTGACCACGATTCGTTCGCGCATCGTTATCCTCTGGCGGAGTCCTGGGTACGCCGCGGACGTCGCGCGGCACCTGCGGGTCCGGCCAGGATCGGCACGGTCGCGCGTTCAGGCGATGAGGACGCACTCGCAAAAAAATGCGGGCCGTCCCGGCCTGGCCGACGTTATCCGGTGACGGCAGCCTGCGCTGCCCGGATCAGTTCGCTCGCGAGAGCCTCGTCGTCGACTGCTCGCGCCAACACGACGGCACCGACGATCGTCGACAGCGTCGCCAGAGACCGTTGCCTGCGGCGCTCCTTGGCTCCCCTGGGCGTAAGGCCTGCGAGGATGGTGGCCATGCGCTCGACGCCCTGGGTGAACCGCGCCCGGACAGGACCGCCCCGCGGCTCCCGGGCCACGTCGTTCGCCAGGGCCGCGAGAGGGCATCCCATACCGGGTGAACGGACATGCGTGAGGGACAGGTAGTTGGCGATGAGGGTGTCGAGGCTCCCGCGGTATTCCTCGTCGAGCGCGCTGTCGAACGCCTCCGCGGCAAGGGCCTCCTTGTTGGAGAACTGACCGTAGAACCCGCCATGGGTGAGGCCGGCCGACGCCATGATGTCGGCGACCCCGACGCCATGGAGGCCGCGTTCCCGGAACAGCGACGCAGCGACCTCGACGACGCGGCGGCGGTTGAGCTTGGCCTGCTCTTGGGAAACTCTGGGCATGACCTGATCCTTCGGCGTTCCTGAGACCGATATAAATGCGTTTCATCATCTAAAGAAGGGCGGGACAGGCTGGCTTTCGATGGGGTCCGGCCACTGAGCCGCGAGCTCGGCGACAGGGATTGACGATTTCGATCGACCGGCCTGCGGAGGGGGGCATCAATGCAGGCCGGCCGGCCGACCGCACGTTCGCTGCCGAACGCGCGATCCTGAAAGTCCGGGCTACCCCCCGGACCGAACCAGCACCGCGCCGGAGCCGGCGGCGCGGCCCGTGCGGGGTTCCCGCGCCACCCGGAACCACAAGGCATAGAGCGCCGGCAGGAACAGCAGCGTGAGGAGCGTGCCCACGCCGACGCCGCCGATCAGGACGTAGGCGAGCGCCCCCCAGAACACCGAGTGCGTCAGCGGGATGAAGGCCAGCATCGCGGCAGCCGCCGTGAGGATTACGGGCCGCGCCCGCCGCACGGTGGATTCCACGATGGCCTCGTAATCCGACAGGCCGGAGGCGCGGTCGTGGTGGATTTGATCCACCAGGATCAGCGTGTTGCGCATGAGGATGCCCGACAGCGCGATCAATCCCAGGATCGCGTTGAATCCAAACGGCTGCTGGAAGATCAACAGCGTGGGGACCGCCCCGACGAGGCCCAGCGGTGCGGTCGCGAACACCATGAACATGGTCGAGAACGACCGCACCTGCAGCATGATGACCGTCAGCGTCACGATCAGCATCAGGGGGAAGACCGCCACCAGCGCGTTCATCGCCTTGGCGCTCTCCTCCACGGCACCGGCGGTGTCGATCCGGTAGCCCGGCGGCAGCTTCGCCTTGATCGGGTCGAGGAGCGGCAGCACCTGCGCGTGGATGTCCGGCGGCTGCTTGCCGTCGAGCACGTCGCCCTGCACCCGGATGTAGGTCTCGCGATTGTAGCGCTTGAGCACCGCATCCTCGTTGCGGCTCTCCAGATGCGCCACCTGGGACAGTGGGACCTGGCGTCCGTCATGGGTGGCCAGCGTGAGGTCGCCGATCTCGCCGAGCGAGCGGCGCTCCGGTCCGGGGCTGCGCAGGAGCACGTCGACGGAGCGCAGGTTCTCGCGGACCTGGGTCGCGGGCGTCCCGTTGAGGTAGCTCTGCAGTTGCTGGCCGGCCTCCTTAGGGGTCAGGCCGATCAGGCGCAGGCGCTCCTGGTCGAGGACAAGGTGCAGGCTCGGAGTCTTGTCACCCCAATCCAGGTGCACCAGCCGCATGTTCGGGTTGGAGGCCATGGCGTCGGCGACCTCGGCCGCGATACCGCGGATGACGTCGAGATCGGGCCCGACCACGCGGAAGGCGACCGGAAAGCGGATGGGCGGCCCGAACACGATCTGCAGCACGCGCACGCGCGCCTCGGGGAAGAGGCCGTCGCTCACAAGCTTGCGGACCTTGAGCCGAAGCGCGTCACGGGCTGCGGCGTCAGCGGTCTGCACAACGATCTGCGCGAAGGCGGGGTCGGGCAGCTCCGGGTCGAAGGAGAGCACGAAGCGGGGCATGCCCTGGCCGATGTAGCTGGTGATCTCGCGCGCCTCGGGCAGCTGACGCACGGCCGCCTCGACCTTCTTCACGCTGGCCTCCGTGGTCGCGAAGGCTGTGCCCGTCGGCAGGGTCACCTCGACGATGAGTTCCGGGCGCTCCGAGTTCGGGAAGAACTGCTTCTCGACCTTGCCCATGCCGACCACTGCCACCGCAAACAGCGCCACGGTGATGCCGGCCGCCATCCACTTGTGGTCGACGGAGGCCCGCACGATCCGACGCAGGCGCTGGTAGTTCCGCGTCGCGTAGATCGCCTCGTGGCCGCCTTCCACCGTCTTGATATTGGGCAGGAGCTTGACGCCGAGATAGGGCGTGAAGGTCACGGCCACGATCCAGGAGATGATCAGCGAGAAGCCGACCACCCAGAAGATGTTGCCGGCGTATTCGCCCGCCGTGGAAGCGGCGAAGCCCACGGGTAGGAACCCCGCGATGGTGACGAGCGTGCCGGTGAGCATCGGCGCGGCGGTGGCGCTCCAGGCATGGGTGGCCGCCTCGATGCGGTCGGCCCCCTCCTCCATGCGCACCACCATCATCTCGATGGCGATGATGGCGTCGTCCACGAGCAGGCCGAGCGAGATGATCAGCGCCCCGAGGGTGATGCGGTCGAAATCCCGCCCGGTGACCATCATCACCACGAACACGGCGGCGAGGGTGATAGGAACGGCGAGCGCCACGACGATGCCGACCCTGAACCCGAGGGCGACGAGACTGACCACGATCACCACGGACAGCGCCGTGAAGAACTTCACCATGAACTCGTGGATGGCGTCGTCGATAACCTTGGCCTGGTCGGTGATCTTCGTGAACGTGATGCCGGTCGGCAACGCGTGATGGATCGCGACCTCCTCGGCGTTCAACGCTTCGCCGAGCTGCAACCCGTTAAAGCCGGGCTTCATCACGAGGCCGAGCATCAGAGCCGGCTCGCCGTCATTGCGGATCGCGAAGACCTTCGGATCCTCGTAGCCGCGCTTTACCTCGGCGATGTCGCCGAGCTTGAGGCTGCGGTCGCCCGCGCTCACCGGCAGGTTCCGCAGGACGTCCAAGCTGTCGATGGCACCGTCGAGCCGCAGGTAGACCCGGGGCCCGGCGGTCTCGACGAAGCCTGCCGGGGTCACGTCGTTCTGGTTGGCCAGCGCGGACAGGAGCTGCTGGCCGGTGATGCCGAGCGTGGCGAGACGCTGATAGGAGATCTCGACGAAGATCTTCTGCGTCTGCTCACCCAGGATGTTGATCTTCTCGATCCCCGGCACCCGCAGCAGACGCTGGCGCAGATCCTCAGCCTTCAGCACGAGGTGCCGGTGCGGCAGACCCTGGGCCTGGAGGGCATAGAGCGCGAAGTAGACGTCCGAGAACTCGTCGTTGAACAGCGGGCCCATCACGCCGCGCGGCAGGGTGGACGCCTGATCGGACAGCTTCTTGCGGGCCTGGTAGAACTCCGACTGGAGCTTGGCCGGCGGCATGCTGTCCTTGAAGTAGACCTTCATCAGCATGAGGCCCGGCCGAACCGTGGTCTCGACGCGGTCGTAGTAGACGAGTTCCTGCAGGCGCTTTTCCAGGGGGTCGGCCACCTGCCGCTGCATCTCGTCGGTGGTGGCGCCGGGCCAGGCGGCCGAGACGGACATCGTCTTGACCGTGAAGGCCGGATCCTCGGCGCGGCCGAGCTTCTGGAAGGCGAAGAAGCCGGCGGCCGTCACCGCGATGATAAGGAAGAGCGTGACGGCCCGCTCGCGGACCGCCAGGGCGGAGAGGTTGAAGCCGGTCATCGGGCGACTCCCGTCAGGGTCGGGGGCGCTTGGCGCACGCTCTCTCCCGCCTTCAGGAGATGCGCGCCGAGCGACACGATGCGGTCGCCGGGGTTGAGGCCGGACACGACCTCGGCCTCTTCCTCGGACATGCGCGCGACCGAGACCGGTTGGGCGGAGACCGTCTTCGTGCCGGCATCGAACTTCCAGACCGCCGAGCCCTGCCCCTGGTCGAACAGGGCCCCGAGCGGCACCTCGACCGATGCGGAACGTCCGGTTTCCGCCGGCTTGAGCCGGAGCGTCACGGTCGCGCCCAGCGGCGCGTCCTCGCCGCCGCCGGACAGGATGTAGCGCGCCCGGTAGGTCCGGGTGGCCGCGTCGGCGGTAGCCGACAGTTCGCGCAGCCGTGCCGGATAGGTCGCCTCGCCCTCTGCGTAGAGCGTCGCCGAGGCGGTGCCCCGCGCCAAGTGGCGGCTCGCCTCCGGCAGGAAGACCTCCGCCTCGCGGGCACCATCGCGCGCCAGCTTGACGACGGTCTGGCCGGCGGCGACCACCTGACCGGGTTCGGTCGGGACCTCCATCACGACGCCATCGGCATCCGCCTGGAGTTCGGAATAGCCGGCCTGGTTGGAAACCTGGCTCGCCTGGGCCTCGGCGTTGGCGAACTGGGCGATGGCGGCATCTGCCGCCGCCTTGTTCTGGTCGTAGGTCTGCTTCGAGGTCCATCCGTCGCCGACCAGCTTGCGACTACGCTCCTCGTCGGCCTTGGCCTTGATCATCTGGGCGCGCGCGGCCTCGACGGAGGCGCGCGCTGCGTTGAGCGCCAGGGTGAAGTCGGTCCGGTCCAGACGCATCAGGGGCTGCCCGATCCGGACATGATCCCCCGGATCGACGAGGCGTTCGAAGATCTTCCCGCCGACCCGGAACCCGAGATTGCTCTCCGTGCGGGCCCGGACGACGCCGGTGTAGCGCGCGACCCCCTTCGTTCCCGGGACGACCTCGACGGTCTGCACCAGCGGAGGTTCCTGAGGCACGGCAGTCTCGGCCGGCGAGCAGCCCACCAGCGCCGATGCGGAAAGCGCGAGCATCCATCTCACGTCCATGGCCCGCCTCCACATCGATCCGATCCTTCGCAAAAATGATGTTCATCATCTATTGTGCGGGCGTGCTTTCGTCAATGGCGGAACCGGGATCCTGGCCGGGGCTCGGTTTGATTCACTGGTCGCTCCCACCCGCCGATCGCACCGACGCTGGCGAGCAGGGTGGAGTCGGTCCACGCCGACCACAGCGGCGTGCATCCGTCCGTCCCAAATCCGGGGCGCCTCCCTGTCGTCGGCGTTCAGCGCGGGGCCGGCTGGACCGGCCTACCTCGTTTGGCGGAATTGGACCGGCTGACGGTTCGCCTCCAAGCGAAGCCGTCGGGAGCCTCGGCCATGCGTCGGCGCGGAGCGCTCGGGACGTCGAAGGCTGAGGGCGATGGCGTTTCGTCGAGACATGGCGGGTTTCGGACCGGACGAGACCGGATCGGCCTGGCTTCCAACCGGCGGGCTCGATGAGCGTGGTGCTTGGCATGTCGCCCGCCCGTCGCGCCGCCGGCTCGGCGCCCACGGTCTGCCGCGGCTCGAGCCCGCTGCGATACTCTGGGTCCTGCTAATCCTGCTCGCGCCGATCAGCGGCGAGCAGGTCAAGCTCCCGGGTCTGGATAAGGCGGTCTGGCTGGGCGCCGACCTGGCGGCTCTCGCCTTCCTGGTCTTACGGCGCGATCTTGCCAGCACGCTGTTCGGCAGCCGGCCCGTCATCCTGTTTTGGCCGGCGCTCGCCGTGATGTCGGCGGCATGGTCGCTGACCCCGGACATCTCGGCCTATCACGGCCTCCAGCTGCTCGCCACGGTCGTGGCGGGGATCGCGTTGCGCGCCACGATGGGGCTATCGGGCGTCGTCAGGATCGTCTTCCTCGGGCTGCTGGGCGGGCAGATCCTGTCGCTGGTGCTGGGCGTTGCCGCCCCCGGCATGACCCGCGGCCTCAGCGGGGAATGGTCCGGGGTCTACTCGCACAAGAACGTGCTCGGGAGCCTGATGAGTCTCCAGCTCCTCTGTGCCGCCTGCCTGTTCCTCCAGGGCTGGCACCGACTCCTGACCGGGGCGGCCTTCCTGGGCGCCGTGATGCTGCTGGTCTCGTCCCATTCCGCCACCGCCCTGGTGGCCGGCGCAGTGGGGCTCTCCCCACTCTGCGTGGTCATGGCGTGGCGACAGGGTAACCTGGTGACGGGCTTCTGCCTCGGGCTTGCCATCGCGCTCGCGGGAATCGGCATCCTGGTCGCCCCGACCTACGGAGCGGACCTCTCCGCCAGCCTGCTCTCGGACCTCGGCAAGGACACGACCCTGACCGGCCGCACCATCCTCTGGCAGTTCGGCATCGATCAGTTCTGGCGGGAGCCCCTCGTCGGGATCGGCTACAAAGCCTACTGGGAAAGCCCGATCACCACGGCGCCCTACCTCCACTTCACCACGAAGCAGAAGCTCTGGTTCTTCCACAACAACTTCATCGACGTTGCGGTGGCATTCGGCGTCGTCGGCCTGATCATTTTCACGGGCGTCTTGCTCGATACGGCACGTCGCGTCATCGCGCACTTCACCCGGTCTCCGGGCTATGTCGAAGCCTGGCCGATCCTGTTCCTCGCGCAGCTCGTGGTCTTCATTTGCTTCGAGTGCCCGTTGTTCATGAATCACGGGATGCATCAGTTCCTGCTGGCGGCGATCCTTCCGGTCCTGCGGCAACGGCCGACGGCCTGATCGACGATCAGTCCGGCTGGAAGCAGGGGCCTACCCCTACCAGTCCGAAGCTGCCGCATAGGCGGAAGCAGGATGCGCAGCGTATCGTCCGCACTTCGTATGCAATCTAATTCCGGATCACGCGAATATTTCTCGAAGATACACGTGGATGACGTTTCATAAATCTTGCGATCCCCGGATCTTGACTAGAAAATCATTTTCCCGCTTTTCCGCTCCGGCTAATTCGACGAGGCGTTCATCCCAGCAGAGTCCGCGTGCGGAAACGTCAGCGCAGGGCGAAACTTTTAAACAATGATTACTGAATTCGACCGCAAAATGTGTTTGCAAGTTTGTTAAATTCAGCGCATGATTCTAAATCAAAGGCTGGTACAATGTGCTGCATTGCAATATCGATCCCGCGGTTTCGCGAGAGACATGCCTATATTACCCGGCATCTCCATACGGTCTGGGGGGCGGATTTCGAAATTCTGGGTATCGACGGGTCGGTGGCCGGCCGTGACGCGTCGCCGGGATCCGATCTGAGCCCGGGACAGGTGGGCTGCGCCCTCTCGCACCTGGCCGCCTACGAATCCATGATCGATCGCAGGTTACCCTGGGCCCTCATCGTCGAAGACGACGCGGTGTTGCCGCCGGACATCCACGACATCTTGGTCCGGGTCGAGGCGACCCTGCGCCGGGGCGATGTCGTCCTCCTCTACAATCGGCCGCAGCATCGCGCCGCCTTCAGCACCGTGAACGCCGATTCGATCGGCGACTACCGGCTGTGCCTGCCCATGAACATGGCAGGGCTCGGAACGACGGCCGCCTACGTGATCACGCGGCAGGCGGCAGAAGGCATCCTGAAGGTGAACCGGCCGGTCGTGGCGGCTGCCGACAACTGGGAATACTTCTTCGAGCGCCAGGCTATCGCCCGGGCCCGGGTGATGTCGCCGAACCCGGTCTCGATAAAACCGTTCGAATCGACGGTCTTCACATCCGGGTCCCGGTTCGGCGGCGTCCTGAAGAGCAATCGCCTGTTCCAGCCGCTGCTGGCGGCCCGGCGCCGTTTTTTGACGGCGCGCATGACGGGCCAGACGGTGTTCGTCGACGAAGTCTCGCCCTACTCCACGATGTCCCCGCAATAGAGGCGGCTGCAGCGCCGTTCTCGACAACGGTCTTCAGGGCATCCGGTCGCCCACTTCGCGTCCTCGCGTGCGGGATCCTCGGCCACGGCACGTCGCTCGCTGCGGTGCAGCCTCCGGATTCGGCCTGCGCTGCCCGGCGCTCACTCCGTTCAGCGTTTTCGAAGGACGCAGAGCGCCGACGATCCATTCGGATGAGCGAAGAACAGGCCGCCGCGCGGCGAGGATGCCGTGGCCGCCCTCTTCCAGTGCCGGGGCTCGGCGACGAAGCCAGCAATACAAACGAAAGACGTAGGCATACGGCGCCGACCGTACCCTTGGCCCGCGCCCGAACCATGACACTCTGATTGCCGAAGCGTCGAGGGCCACCACCGCGCCATCGAACGCAACCCGGTCGCCGCACTGCCGCTGCGGCCGCCATCACACTCCGGCAGCGAAGCGTGACGATGGGCAGATCTCTCTCGAGTTCGGATCCGACCAAGACCTTCACGGTCCGAGAATCCTGGCTGGCCGGACCGTTCTCGCTGGCGCAGGCCCGGCCGTATTTGATCCTGCTCGCGCAGATCACCGCGCTCCTGATGGTGATCAAGCTGTCGCGGATCGTCGACGAGCGGAACAACTACTACATTATCGTGCTGCCGCTGTTGCTGGCGGCCGCGATGCTGCGGCAGACCTACGCCGCCTCCGACACCGCCGCCGTCCGGCTGCTCCAATTGATCGGCGTGATCTCCGGGGCCTACGCCCTCGTGCATTACCCGCTGTTCCCGGTGGTCGAGCAGGGCTTCAAGGCGATGGCGACGCTGGGCGCCCTCGTGGGCCTCTGGATCGCCGCCGTGGCCTGCGGGATCCTGTGCCTGCGCTGGCCGTCGCTCGGCGTGGTGGGCGCGGCCTACCTGGTTTGGAGCAAGCTCGCCGTCAGCCGGGTGACGGGGCTCTGGCACGGACACATCATCGACGTCGTGCCCCTGGCGGAGGTCAGCTTCTGCCTGCTGGCCGGTCTCGGCGTCATCGCCCTCACGGCCCGCGTGAGCGCATCGCCGGGCATGCCCGCTGCCGCCAGGACCGACATTGCCACCGCCGGTGCGCTGTTCTCGAAGGTTCTCATCGCCGCCGCGATCAGCATCCACCTCGGGAACTACTACTCATCCTTCCTGGCCAAGGTGACGCTGGATGCCGGCCCGACATCCTGGCTGCTCGCGAACGACCCAGGAAAACTGTTCAGCGTCGGCCTCGACAACAACCACGTCTTCTACGCGAGCTGGGCCTGGCTGGTGGAAGGCATGCGGGCGATCCTGAGTCATGCCGGGCCCCTCACGAACACGCTCATCCTGGTCGGACAAGGGGCGGCCCTGGTCGGCATCCTGATGCCGCGGCGCTGGCTCGTTATCCTGCTGCTCGGCTTCGACGCGATGCACCTGTCCATCGTGGTCGTCATGGGCGCCAATTTCGCCCCGTGGATCCTGCTGAACCTGGCGATCGGCGCCGTGGTGATCAGCCGGCATTACCAGCGGCCGCCGCTGATGGTCGGGGTGCTCTCGGTGCTGTTCATCCTGAGCGACAACAGCTTCATGACTCAGGCGCGGCTCGGCTGGTACGACACCGCAGCGAATAATAAGTTGTACTTCCAGGCGGTCGATAAGGACGGCGGGCGCCACTACGTCCCGACGAACTTCTTCACCTTCTACTCGTATCCCTTCGCCCACATGGCCTACGGATCGCCGGATGCGGAGACCGCCTTCGCCCTCGACAACCCGAATGGCGGAACCCAGGTCTACCGGAAAGTCGTCGCGTCGCTGTCCTGCGACGTGCCGGTCCTCACCGCCCGGGACGGCGCCGGGCAAGACCTCGCCAAGATCGAGATCGATCGGCCCGCGGTCGATGCCTACATCGGCGGCTATCACCGACTGGTCACTGGAATTGCCGACAGGCTGGGGTCGTTCCCCCATGCATTCTACCCGCATCACTTCTTCGTCCCGCTCCAGCACGGAGCGAGCTTCGACGGCGTGGGCCTGCACGACATCGTCGCCTACATCTATCGGCGTGAATCGGTCTGCCTCAGCCTGCAGGATGGCGTGCCGGTCCGCAGGCTGGTCTCGGAAGCCGAGCATCGGATCGATCTGAAGCCATGACCGACGCAGCTCTCACGGTCGTCTACGACGGCGAATGCCCGTTCTGCAGCAACTACGTGCGCCTGATGGCCCTGCGCCGGTCGGTCGGCACCGTGGCACTAGTCGATGCCCGGGAGGGCGGCCCGGTGGTCGAGGACCTGACCCGGCGCGGTTACGACCTCGACAACGGCATGGTCGTCCGCCACGGCCGGACCCTGTATTACGGCCCGGACGCCTTGGTCCTGCTCTCGACCCTTAGCGAGGATCGGGGCCGGATCGGCCGCGCCCTATCGTGGCTGCTACGCAGCCCGTCCCGCGCGCGCCTGCTCTATCCGATGATGAAGCTCGGTCGACGCGCGACCCTTGCTTTGCTGGGCCGACGCCTCATCGCGCAGCCCGCATCCGGCCGGCACCCTTGAACCTGCGCCACCGAGATCTGCCCCCGAGATCTGTGCTGCGCGCGAAAGGCTTCCGGCACGCTGGAAATGACCACGCGGCATCGGCCTTGCTCGTGCTCTCGCGCTTCCAGCCGGCCTAGCGCTCTCGACTTCTGAGCGTCGGCGGTGTGGAAGGAGCGTGATCCGGTCGCGATGCGGGCCGCCCTCCAGGCCTGCCTGCCCGGAGCGGTACGCAGCAGGAAGGGACGAGTCCGTTGGCCAGCGTGGACCTGAATTCCGATCTCGGCGAGGGCTACGGCACCTACGCCTGCGGTGACGATGCGGCGATCCTCGGCATCGTCACTTCCGCCAACGTCGCCTGCGGCCTGCACGCGGGCGATCCCGAGATCATGGCCAGCACCTTCGCGCTGGCCAAGGCGCGCGGCGTGGCGGTCGGCGCCCATCCGGGCTTTCCGGACCTCTGGGGCTTCGGACGGCGGCGCATGCCGTTCACCCCGCCCGAGATCGAACGGCTCGTCGCCTACCAGGTCGGCGCCGCGCAGGCGCTCGGCGCCTATGCCGGCCACCGGGTCACCTACGTGAAGGCGCACGGCGCGCTGGCCAACCTGGCCGCCGAGGACCGGGCCGTCGCCGACGCGATCGCCAGGGCAGTCCGGGCGGTCGATCGGGACCTGGCACTGCTGGCCATCGCACTCACCGCCCAGGTCGCGGCGGGCGAGGCATGCGGGCTCGAGGTCCACCAGGAAATCTTCGCCGATCGCGGGTACACCGAGGCTGGCCTGCTCATCCCGCGCGACCGGCCCGGCGCGCTGATCACCGAGGCCGATGCGGCCGCAGACCGGGTCTTCCGCATGGTCGAGGGCGGGGCGATCCTCACCGCCTCGGGCAAGTCCCTGCCGACGCCGATCCGCTCGATCTGCGTCCACGGGGATTCCGCGCACGCGGTCGCCACGGCCCGGGCGGTGCGCGCCCGCCTGGAAGGCGCCGGCGTGACCCTGGCGCCGTTCCGCCCATGAGCGACGCGGTGAGCGAACCGCGGCTGCTGGATTCCGGTGAGGCAGCGCTGGTGGTCGAATTCGGCAGCACCGTCGATCCCACGATCAGCGACCGGGTCCTGGCGCTCGACGACGCCCTCGGCGCCGATCCGCCGGAGGGATTGCGCGAGCGCGTGCCGACCTACCGCTCCCTGATGCTCCACTACGATCCGCTGGTGCTCGACCGTGAGACGCTGGCGGAGCGAGTGCGGGCGCTGGTCGCCGGCGCCGTCGCCCGTGTCGGCACGCCGACCCTCTGGACGCTGCCCTGCTGCTACGACGCGCCCCACGGTGAGGACATCGCGCAGGTCGCCGAACGCACCGGGCTCTCCGCCGACGCCGTGGTGGCGACCCATGCCGGAGCCACCTACCGGGTCTACATGTACGGATTCGCACCGGGCTTCGCCTATCTCGGCGGCCTGCCCAAGACCCTCGCGGTACCCAGGCGCGCGAGCCCGCGGCCCCCGCATCCGAAAAACGCCGTGGTGGTCGGCGGAGGCCTGGCCGCAGTGGCCACCGTGCCGATGCCCACGGGCTGGTACGTGATCGGCGCCACTCCGGCCCGGCTCTACGCCCCGGAGCGCAGCGAGAGCTTCTTCGTCGGTGCCGGCGACCTGATCCGGTTCGAGGCCGTGGACGTCGCGACCTTCGATGCCCTGACCGCCCGGGAGGCGGCGGGCGAGCCGGTCGCCCGCCGTGGGGAGGCCGATCGATGACCGCCCTCGTCATCGAGGCCGCCGGGCCCGGCGTGACGCTGCAGGATGGCGGCCGGCACGGCTACCTGCGCTACGGCATCACGGCCGCGGGCCCGATGGACCCGCTGATGCACGCCACCGCCAACCGCGCGGCGGGCAATCCCCTGGACGCCACCGCCATCGAGGTCTCCACCGGCGGCCTCACCGTCACGGCCGACGGCGGGCCGCTCGGCATCGCCATGGTCTCCCGGAGTTTCCGGATCACCCTCGACGGCGTTCCCCTTCCCGACGCGGTCGCGCTGACCCTGGAGCCGGGCCGGACGCTGACGGTGCGCGCCGGCTCGTCCGGCGCCTGGGGCTACCTTGCCGTGCAGGGGCGCCTCGACGTGGCGCCGGTGCTCGGATCGACCGCGACCCACACCCGGTCCGGCCTCGGCGGCTTGGACGGTCGCGGGCTGGCCGCAGGCGACCGCCTTCCCGTGGCCGAGGCCCGGCCCGGCGAAGCCGCGCTCTACCGGCTGATCGCGCCCTGGCTCGACCGCGATCCGATGGAAATCCGGGTCGTGCTCGGCCCGCAGGACGACTATTTCGCCTCCGACCAGATCGATGCCTTCCTGGCCGGCCCCTGGACCGTCTCGCCGCGCGGCGACCGCATGGCCTGCTTCCTCGACGGAACGCCGCTCAAGCACGCCAAGGGCTACGACATCGTCTCGGACGGGGTGGCGATGGGGGCGATCCAGGTGCCCGGCAACGGCCTGCCGATCATCCTGATGGCGGACCGGCAATCAACCGGCGGCTATCCGAAGATCGCCACCGTGATCGGGCCGGATCTCGGGCGCCTCGCCCAGGCGCAGGGCGGGACCACGCTGTCGTTCCGCAGCGTCACCGTGGCCGAGGCGGTGGCGGCCCGCCGGGCCGAACGCGAAGCGTTGCGGGAGACGGTGGGGCGTGATCCGGTGGTGCGCACGGATTTCGCCTCCGATTTCCTGCTCGGGCTCAACCTCGTCGGCGGCGTCACCGACGGGCAAGCCTGATGGTAGCCACGCAACAATGGTCCGCAGGGCCGCGCGACAGCGTATCATACCGGTCTGCCTGATTCCGGCGGCCCGGATCCGAACCGAGATAGAGAGAGCCTTCCCGCATGGCGCACGCCGTCACAGCCTCTGGAACGCCCCCCGTGCGCGCCAACGAGCCCCTGAACGCGGACAGCGTCCGCCGCGCCCGCATCGATTTGGCGGCCTGCCTGCGCTGGGCCGCGCGCAACGACCTCGAAGAGGGGATCTGCAACCACTTCTCGGCTGTGCTGCCGGAGCGTCCGGACCTGTTCCTGGTCAACCCCTACGGCCTGGCTTTCGCCGAGGTGACGGCGTCGAGCCTGCTGCTGTGCGATTTCCACGGCAACGTGGTCGAGGGCGACGGCCAGCCCGAGGCGACGGCCTTCCACATCCATGCCGAGTTGCACCGGCTGAAGCCGAACGCCCGGGCCGCCTTCCACACCCACATGCCCTACGCGACGGCGCTGGCCATGCTGGAGGGGCAGCCGCTGCTCTGGGCCGGGCAGACCGCCCTGCGATTCTACGGCCGTATCGCCGTGGATGAGGATTACAACGGGCTGGCGCTCGACGCGAGCGAGGGCGAACGGATCGCCCGAAGTGCCGGCGTGGCCGACGTGGTGTTCCTGAAGAACCACGGCGTCATGGTGCTGGGCGAGACCATCGCGGAAGCTTGGGACGACCTCTACTACCTGGAGCGCGCCGCCCAGGCACAGGTGCTCGCCATGAGCACGGGCCGCACAATCAAAACCGTCCCCGAGGAGATCGTGAAGCGCGTGGCCGCTCAGGAAGCCGCCGGCCGCGCCGAGAGCGCGCGCCTGCACCTCGAAAGCGTCAAGCGGGTCCTGGCCCGGGACGAGCCGGCCTTCCTGGCCTGAGCGCCCATCTGGCCTGCGGCGCCTCTCATGGCGCCGCGCGGATGCGGTCCAGCAGCGCCGCGTCGGCGTAGCCATCCGCCGGCAGCCCCTGCGAACCCTGATAGGCGCGCAGGGCCGCCCGGGTCTTCGGGCCGATCTTCCCGTCGACGCCGCCGGTGGCGTAGCCGCGCTCGCTCAGCCGGGTCTGAAGGTCGCGGCGCTCGTCCCCGGTGAGCGGCCGGTCACCCCGGGGCCAGTCGCGCGACAGGCCCGGATCGCCGCGCAGGCGGTCCGAGAGCAGCGCCACGGTCAAGGCATACGCCAGAGCCGTGTTGTAGCGCAGGATCGCGGAAAAATTGGGCCGGAGCAGGAAGGCGGGCCCGCGAATTCCCGCAGGCAGGATCAGGGTCGCCGTCGCGGCCTCGTCCGGAATGGGGCGATCCCGGGTGAGCCTCATGCCGAGGTCCCGCCACGCCGCGAGGCTGCGCGGCGTGGTCTCGTCGGCCAGCGCAGCTTCGAACCCGTCCGGCAGCACCACTTCGTAGCCCCAGCCTTCGCCGGACCGCCAGCCGTGATCGCGCAGATAATTCGCCGTAGAGGCGAGTGCGTCCGGGGCCGACGTCCAGATGTCCCGCTTTCCATCCCCGTCGAAATCCACCGCGTAGCGCTGGTAGACGCTGGGCATGAACTGGGTATGGCCCATCGCGCCGGCCCAGGACCCGGTCAGGCCGCCCGGCATGCGGTCGAGGGGCGCCTCTCCACGGGCGATGATCTGCAGCGCGGCGGTCAACTCGTCGCGCCAGTAGGACGACCGGCTGGGATCGCCGCAGCTCAGCGTCGCGAGCGCGCGCACCACGGGCCGCACCACGGCGCTATTGTCGAGCACGGCACCGTAGCTCGACTCGACGCCCCAGAAGGCCACAAGCGTGTAGCGGTCGACGCCGTACTGCGCCTCGATGGCCGCCAGCGGTGTCGCCAGCTCCGCCAGCTTGCGCTGACCGGTCTCGATCCGCGCCGGCGTTACGCTGGCCTCGATGTAGTCCCAGATCGGCCGGACGAACTCTCCCTGATTCTGCGTCGCCGCCAGCACCTCCGCGTCCGGCTGCAAGTCACCCAACTGCGCCTGCGCGACGGAATGTGGGACGTCGTGCGTTGTCGCCCAGGCGATCAAATCGCCGCGGCAGGATTCGAAAGACACGGCTGGCGGGCTATCCCCGGGCGCGGCCATGGCCAGCCCCGGCGCGGAGGCAAGAGCCGCGATTCTGAGCGCACAAGCGGGTCGCCAGCGGCGAGACAGGGCCCGCCAGCCACGCTCTGCGATTAAGGCCGGCCAGGGGCGATCGTCCATCGGCGTCTCCGACTCAAAGCCTGTCAGGGGGTACCCATCGAAGCGCACCGTCGTGGCGACCGATCGGCAGCGTCGTCTTACCGGCCTGACCCATTGGTATCCAGGCATCGTCGGCCCCGGTAGCCCGATGGGCTTCGCTCGGCAGGCGCCCTACTTTCCATCGACGACATTCTGCGGAGGCCCCATCGTGAAACGACCCGCCCTGTGGGTGATCTGCGCCGCAGGCCTGCTGGCGGAAGGCCCGGCCTGCGCCCTCGAAGTCACCCGCAGCCGCGACATCCCGGCACCGCCCGCCGCAATCTGGGCGCTGATCGGCGATTTCTGCGCGATCGGGCTGTGGCACCCGCAGGTCGAGCGCTGCATCCTGTCGCGCGAGGACGACGACGACGGCATCCGCGCACAGATCCGCGGTCTGGTGGCGAAGGGCGGCCTGGGCACGATCGTCGAGGTCGAGACCGCCCGCGACGAGGCGGCCATGAGCTACAGCTACAGCTTCATCCAGGGCCCGCTGCCGGTGCGCGCCTACAACGCTACCCTGGCGGTCCGCCCGAACGGCGCGGGCTCCACGGTGGTCTGGACCGCGACCTTCGACGCCGAGGGCATGAGCGACGCCGACGCCCTCAAAGACATCACCGGAATCTACGACGATGGGCTCGCCGGCATCGCCCGGGAGGTCGCCAAATAGGGCGCGGTCCGAACGGCGAATGTCTCCGGACCGCCAGAAAAAGCTCGCCTCCGCGCCCATTCTTACCAATGTGGGGGCCGTCGGCGGGCCCGATCGCCCGGCCGATTCCCGGAGATCGTCTTCATGGCAGAGGCCCGCATGCGCCGTCACCGCCACGCCAAGATCGTCGCTACAGTCGGCCCGGCCAGCTCGGCACCAAACCGGTTGCGCGACCTGTTCCTCGCCGGCGTCGACACCTTCCGGCTCAACTTCAGCCACGGCGTGCAGGAAGACCACGCCAAGGTCCACGCGGCGATCCGCGCCCTCGAGCGGGAGGTCGGTCGCCCGATCGGCATCCTGCAGGATCTGCAGGGACCGAAGATCCGCATCGGCACGCTGCAGGGCGGACGCCAGGATCTGGTCGCCGGGGAGACGATCCGCTTCGTCCTCGAAGGAGCCGACGGCGACAAGCAGGCGATCCCGCTCCACCACCCGGAAATCTTCACCGCGGTGGTGCCCGGACAGGAACTCCTGATCGACGACGGGCGGGTGCGGGTCCGCGTCCTCGGGCCGGAGCGGGACGCGATCACCGCCGAGGTGATCACGGGCGGCGTCATCTCGAACCGCAAGGGCGTCAACCTGCCGGGTACGCTCCTGGACCTGTCGCCCCTCACCGAGAAGGACCGTGGGGACCTCGCCTTCGGGCTCGACCTCGGCGTCGACTGGATCGCGCTGTCCTTCGTCCAGAAACCATCAGACCTGATCGAGGCGCGCGGCATCATCGGTGATCGCGCCGGCATCATGTCGAAGATCGAGAAACCGCAGGCGCTGGAGCGGATCGACGACATCATCCGGCTCTCGGATGCCGTGATGGTCGCCCGGGGCGATCTCGGCGTCGAGATCCCGCACGAGGACGTGCCCGGGCGGCAGAAGGAGCTGATCCGCGCCTGTCGGCTCGCCGTGAAGCCCGTGATCGTGGCGACCCAGATGCTCGACTCGATGGTCCAGGCCCCGGCCCCGACCCGGGCCGAGGCATCGGATGTCGCGACGGCGATCTACGACGGTGCCGACGCGGTGATGCTGTCGGCGGAATCGGCCACCGGGAAGTACCCGGTCGAAGCCGTGTCGATGATGGATCGGATCATCCGCAGCGTGGAGGGGCACAAGCTCTACCACTCGATCGTGGCGGCCTCCGAGCCCAGCGAGGAGGAGACCCCACCCCACGCGGTGGCCACCGCCACAGCGGACTTGGCCGAGGCGGTGCGCGCCGCCGCGATCGTAACCTACACCACGAGCGGGACGACGGCCGCCAGGGTCGCGCGCAAGCGCCCCGCGTCGTCGATCCTGGCGCTGACCCCGAGTCTCGCCACCTCGCGGCGTCTGTGCCTGCTCTGGGGCGCGCATAGCGTCCACACCGACGACGTCGATTCCTACGAGGAGATGACCGCCAAGGCCGGCCAGTACGCGCGGGCGGAGGGCTTCGCGAAGCCGAACGACATCATCGTCGTGACGGCCGGAATCCCGTTCCACACCGTGGGGAACACCAACAACATCCGGCTGATGCAGGTCTGACGGCGTTCCGCCGGGAACGCCCCGCACGCATCACCCGTTAATGGGCAAGCTGCGCCGTTTTGGCGCGAACGCCGGGAGAGATCCATGAGCCTGATCGGACGCATCGTCACCAAGCTTCTCGGCAACGAGAATCGCCCCATCGACCGCGATGACCGGAACGCCAGCACCGCGACGCCGATCGGCCGCCTGGTCACCAAGATCCTGGGCAAGTAACCACAGTCGCAGCGCCGCGCGCCCGGTCGGATGCGCGGCGTCGCTGTTTGCGACCGTCAGTTCGCGACCGCCGCCGCGGTCTGCTTGAGCGTCGGCGAGGCCGGGACGGTGTGTTGCCAGAAGGTGCCGGTGCGGCCCTTCCCGAGACCCTCCTGATAGAGCGCCCGCATGTAGGCGGTGTCGAAGCCCTTCGCGGCCGAGGCCTTCGGGCCGTCCTCGTCGATGTATGTGAGGTTGAAGCTCATCCCGTTGCTGCGGGCCAGCGCGTAGGTCGCGGTCAAGGTTGCACGGGAGCGGGCGCGGCTCGCCGTCGTGAACGAACGCTCGACGATGGACAGGGTGTTGTTTTTCGTCACCTCGAAGTCGGGCTCCAGCCGGCCGTTGATCACCACGTAGATGTTGGCCTTGCCACCGGTGCGGATCTTCCCGTCGCGCAGCAGCAGCGTCTGCGGCAGCGTGAAGACCGGGGTGACCACGGACCCGTCGACATGCATCTCCTGGAACCGGGCATCGGCCGCGTTCACGTCGATCATCTGCGGCGGGAACACCGCCGGGACGCTGGCGGACGCAGCCAGCACGTCGCGGAACAGATCCAGGGCGTTCGGCGCACCGCTCGACGCGATGGCGCCCATGTTCCAGATCACCGAGCGCTGCGAATCGAGGTTGGTCGTCACCACCATCAGGCGGCGGCCCTTGGCGTGCTCCTCGGCGATGGCGGTGAGCAGTTCCGGGGTGACGTAGCGGGCGATCAGGTTGCGCAGGCGCCCGTCGCCGAACAGGCCGGAGCCGAACAGGATGTTGGAGATGCTGGGCGACGTCACGAGTTCGCCGGCGACGCCGCTGGTGTAGAACTCGGTAAGGTACGCGTCGTAGGCCGGTCCCAGGAACGCGAAGGGGGCGATCAACGCCCCGGTCGACACGCCGGAGACCAGAGTGAATTCCGGGCGCGTGCCCGATGCCGTCCAACCGTTCAGGACGCCGGCCCCGTAGGCGCCGTCGCCACCGCCGCCCGACAGCGCCAGGTAGTTGAAGCCCGCCGAACGGCGCAGCGGATTGCCGGCGAGTTCCGCGATCGTATCGACCGATGCGTCGGCGTAGACGCGTGCGCCCGGTATCCCGGGCACGCTGGCGAGCGCCGCCTGCTCGGCGGTGTAGGCCGTGCGTGGGACGCTGCCGCAGGCCGCGACCTGGCCGGCCAGCCCGAGCGCGAGTAACGCGCGCAGACCCCCCTGACGGTAACCCATCGTCCTCACCTCGGAAAACAGCAACGCTCGCCCCTTCTGCCACAAGGAAGCAGCTCGGCCGTGACCTCGTTCCGGTCAAGCTTAGCATTCGGTACGATTGTGATGCGATTACGTCGGGCTGTGACGCCGGCGACACGTCACGTCGGGCTCACGACGCCCTCCGGCGACGGGTAACCACCTTCCAAGGCCGACCGGGCATTGCCGGTGGACAGGGGGCGACTCGGGCAATGAGCCGCCCTTGCAAGCGGCGCGAGCGCCGCGCTAGGGTCCGGTCGTGGCCTGACGAGACAGGGTGTCGCACGTGGTGCGGCAGCCGACGCGCATGGGTGACGCGCACGGGTGCGGTTCGCACGGCTCTTGATGAGCTGCGAGGGTCTTGATCGGCCCGGAACGCCTTGCGTCACCTCGGCTGAGCGCGCGGGCCGCAGGGGGCGGAGGGGGACTATGGAAGCGGGCCTGAGCTGGACAGATGATCGCGTGGCGCTCCTGCGCCGGCTGTGGGAAGACGGGCAAAGCGCGAGCAAGATTGCGGCGCAGCTCGGCGGCGTCACCCGCAACGCGGTGATCGGCAAAGTGCATCGCCTCGGCCTGGGCGGTCGCGCCCGGGGCGCCGAAGAGGCTCCCGCTTCAACGCCAACCCCCAAGGCCGTCGAGATCGAGACCGCCATCGCGGTGGTCGAGACGCAGGCTCCTGAGCCGGTGGCGATCCTGGCGCATCGGCCGGCACCGGTCTTCCCGACGCCGGCCCCCGCCCCCGAGCCGGTGGCCCTGGCGGTGTCGAAGCGGGTCACGATCATGGACCTGCGGGAATCCATGTGCCGGTGGCCACTGGGCGATCCGACCACGCCGGAGTTCCGGTTCTGCGGCGCGCGCTCGATCACAGGATTGCCGTACTGCACCCACCACGCCGAAATTGCCTACCAGCCCGCTGCAGAGCGCAAGCGCGACCGCCGCGTCGCCTCGTTCCGGTAGAGACCGGGCGTCAGCGAACCGAAACGCCGGTCTCGCCGAGATAGCGCAGGGTGCCGGGGTTGAGCTGGGATGCCGGCACGACCCCGGCGAGATTTTTGGGATGGGTGTCCGCACCTTGCGGATGCCGCGCAGCCATGTCGGCCCGGGCCAGCGCGCGGACGATTCGGAAAGCCGTCTCCGGATCGAAGCCCGGTCGCACCAGGACGAGGCTCCAAGAGCCCACCGTCTCGATTGCGACGGGCTGCCCGGCGAAGCTGCCGGCCGGCACGGTCAGGCGCTTGAGAGCCGCGCCGGGTCGTGCGAGGCGCGCGATGCCGGCTTCGGATGGGCCGAAGAAGCGTGCGCCGCCCGGCGCATTCGCCATCGCGATGAAACCGGGCCATCCGAGACCGCCGCCCCAGAGCGCGTCAGCACGGCCATCCTGAACCATGGGCGGGCCGTCGCCCGCCCGGTCGAGCAGGATCGGGCGGATGTCGTGCGCCGGGTCGAGGCCCGACGCTTCGAGGACACTGCCGCCCATGACGGTCAATCCGGACTTGTGCGTGCCCAGCACCACCGTCCGCCCGCGCAGATCCTCGACGGAGTGGATCGGGCTCGCTGCCGGGACGGCGAACAAGCCCGGCGTGGGATACATCGGAGCCAGGACCGTGAGGCCGCCAGGCTCGGCCAGTGCGGGATAGGCGTATTCCCCCTGGATCAGCGCCAGATCGACCCGGCCGGCCCGCAGGAGCGCGACATTCTCCGCCGATCCGCCGCTCGCGCGCGTCTCGATAGTCAGATCGGGATCCGCCGCCTTGATCGCCATCGCGAAGGCGTCCCCGAAAGCCGGGAAGCCGCCGCCGGCCGTCGCGGTGGCGAGCACGACGTGCGCCGTCTCGGCGGCCCGCGCGGTTCGGGCAACCAGAAGGCCGAGAGCCGCCGTGAGAGCCACGCGGCGAGTCGCTGCGGCACCATCGCGTTCCATGTGACACCTCTATCGGACGGCTTACCGCGATCGCTTCGGGAGAACAATATTCCACAAAAGCCCTGCGCGTCAGCGACGGTCTCCCATATTCGCCTTTAATCCACGGAATTGGCAAAAAGAACTTTCGTACAGGCCACTTAGCCTAATTGCACCGGGTTCGGCGACGCGATATCGCAGCCTCCCGTCTGCCGGCCTGCCGCGGCCCCCCTTGGCCCGGACCGCGCCGACCCGACATCTGTTCGACCCGTCACCTGCAGGAGTTCCGCGATGGCCGATTCCCTCAACGCGCCGGCGAAGGTCGGCCACGGCCGTGTCTACGGCTCGATCACAGAGACCATCGGCAACACTCCGTTGGTGCGCCTCAACCGCCTGCCCAAGGAGCACGGCGTCGATGCCGAGATCCTGCTGAAGCTCGAGTTCTTCAACCCGATCTCCAGCGTGAAGGATCGGATCGGCGTCAACATGATCGACGCCCTCGAAGCCTCGGGCAAGCTGCAGCCGGGCGGTACGCTGGTCGAGCCGACATCCGGCAATACCGGAATCGCGTTGGCCTTCGTGGCCGCGGCCCGCGGCTACCGGCTGATCCTGGTGATGCCCGAGACGATGTCCATCGAGCGGCGCAAGATGCTGGCGTTTCTCGGCGCCGAACTGGCGCTGACCCCGGGTGCACAGGGCATGAAGGGCGCTATCGCCAAGGCGGAGGAACTGCTGAAGGAGATCCCCGGCTCGGTGATGCCTCAGCAATTCTCGAACCCGGCCAACCCCGAGATCCATCGGAAGACCACCGCCGAGGAGATCTGGACCGACACGGGCGGCAAGCTCGACGCGTTCGTGGCTGGCGTCGGCACGGGCGGGACGGTGACCGGTGTCGGCGAGGTCTTGAAGCCGCGCCTGCCGGGGCTGCAAGTCTTCGCCGTCGAGCCGGTGGATTCGCCGGTCATCTCCGGAGGCCAGCCCGGTCCGCACAAGATCCAGGGCATCGGCGCGGGCTTCATCCCTGGTAACCTGCACACGGACATCCTCGACGGCGTCCTCAAGGTCTCCAACGACACCGCCTTCGAGACCTCACGGGCGCTGGCCCGCCTCGAGGGTATCCCGGGCGGCATCTCCACCGGCGGCAACGTCGCCGCAGCGCTCGAGCTGGCCAAGCGGCCGGAGTTCCAGGGCAAGCGAATCGTCACGATCGCCTGCTCGTTCGCCGAGCGCTACATCTCGTCAGCTCTGTTCGACGGAATCGGCTAGCCCGATCCGACGCAGATACCGTTTCAAGCCGCGCCGGCTCTCAAGCAGCCAGCGCGGCTTTAACTGTAATCTTTCAATGCGAAATTCGATTCGCTCCGGAAGTGGACGGTCACAAAGCCGGGCAACGAAATTGCCTCGCGGCACTTGGCGCAATCTTTCGAAAATTTTTACAATAAAGACGACTTAGTTATTGTAAATTTTAGCTAATAATCGGCTTGCTAGTGCTGTTATGCGGCGTTCAATGTTGCAGTAATTTCAGTTACTTAACAAATAAGCAACATTGCCTTCTGGCGTCACTCGCGATCTTCGCGTCGCGGGACAACGCATTCCCAGGAGTACCTTGGAAATCCTTTGCGCATCGGTCATCTGATTTCAGGGATACCGCCCGACGCCGGCGAACCCGTGACCGGATGGATTGGCCCCTATGCGTTACCTCCTCATACTTCTCGGCTGCCTCGTTGCCCCGGCCGCGCGGGCGCAAGGCTTCGTCAGCCACGACCTCACGGGCCTCTTGGACCCGGTCCGCGTCGCGATCGGCAGCATGGCAACCGTCCAGGCGACTCCGTTGGACCTCAACCTGACCTGCTCCCCGTGCAAGGGATCGCCGAACGTCGAGGTTCAACTCGGACGCCTGACCGACGGGACCGAGAAGCGCGTACGGACCGGCGAGACATCACTGGCGAAACTCGAATCGCTCTGCATCAAGCAGAACCCCGATTGCCGCCTCTCAGCCCTGCCGGTCAGTCCGGCGGTCGGGTGGATCACCGTCTATGCGCTGGGGAATGGCGGGGGATCGACCGCAGTGATCCTGCGTGACGGCGACCTGCTGACGATCCAGGCCCGGGCGGACAGTCCCGGACACGCCGAGGATGCGGTGTTGGCGCTGACGCAGAACGTCGTGCCGAAGATCGTGGGCCCTTGAGGCCTCAGTCGCACGATCAACCCGAGCTGGACCGGCTGGCCCGACGCAACCCTGACCACCCGCCCCCGTTGTCCCGCCACAGCGCGACGAACGAGAGGCAGCAGCCATGGCAGATCAGACGAAACGGCCGTCGTTGAAGGACTTCGACGCCAATGCCGACCGCAACGGCCAGGATCTCGGCCAGGACTCGCCCCTCGACGTGGGATTGCCGGCCAACACCCAGGCCGACCTGAAGCGCAATCCGGCCGGCGACGCAGAGGCGGCCCGAATCGCGTCCGGAACGCCCGGATCGGATGCTACGGACGCAACCGAGGCCGAGACACCCCCGGAGAACCTGAAGAAGCTTCAGGGCGATTTCGGCAAGGGCGCGAACATGAACGAGGCCATCGATCGTGCAACCGCGGCGGTCGGCCAAGACGACGGGAAGCGCTGATGGCCCGGCTCACCAGCGATTCCGGCACGGTCACCCGCAAGCCCGACGACACGGTGGGCACGCCGGGTGAACACCCTGCGGGTGGCGGTCATCAGACCTCCGAACAGGCGGCGATCACCGATATGGGGGGAGCCGGCGCGCCGAAGGCCGAGCCCAAGGAAGGTTGGGGTCAATCCGGCGAGCCCGGACGGGCACCACCAGCGGTCGGCGGTTCCTCGGGCGGTCATTCGGACCAGAAGGCATCCCGCGGCCCAGCCGCCGATGAGAAAGTCGCCGACGGCCATTACCGCGTCGAGCAGGAGCATAAACCGTGAGCGAGCGCGAAGATCCGAAGCCGAAGAAGCCGGCCAACGTCGCCCCCGACGCGGTAAAGGACCCAAACGAGAAGACCGACGGTAAACCTGGGATGGGCCCCCAGGGCGGAGACAGCCAAAACGACGAAACCGACCCGGGCAGCAGTTGAGAGCCCGTTCAAGAAACGATGGCGATGGGGTTGTGCCTCATCGTCAGCGGCAGGCTGCGGCTACGCGTTCACGGCCTTTTCGGCGCCAAAGTGCGACGGCCTGACATCACACGAAGCAGAATGGTAGTCCGACGGCGAACGTTTTGGGATCTGGCGAAAAACGCCGTTGCCCGCGCGGACACAGCGAAGCGGGCCCTCGCCCAATGGCCCGAAACCAGGGCGTCCTTGGTTTTTACGACACGCGGAAGTTGAGCGGCTCGACGGCCAGCGCGACCTCGTCCGGGCGGCAGCCAGTTACGGCACAGGCGTAGCGGATGGCGTCCCGCTGGGTCCGGAACAATCCCCCTGCCCTGCCGCCAGTCTCAACGGCGATCCAGCGGCCGTCTCCGTCCTGACCGACCCGAAAAGGTGCAGCCGGGCGAGCCTGCTGGCTGGAATGCGGGTCGATGGGCATCGAGATCACTGGGTTCACGCGGCCCACCCGGGACGGGCCGCCAAGGCAATCTGCCCTGGCAACGCTGTCCTGTGGGTCAACAAGGGACCAGCCTATAGTCCCGTCGGCAACGGGAGCTGAGTGCCCGGTTGCCGCGCATTCAGCTCAGGCGGCAGTGTCCTTAGACGACCGCTCGACGCGCTTGCGGTCGTTCGGGTCCAGCACCGTCTTGCGCAACCGGATCGACTTCGGCGTCACCTCGACCAGTTCGTCGTCCTGGATCCAGGCGAGCGAACGCTCGAGGGTCATGCGGATCGGCGGCGTCAGGCGAACGGCCTCGTCCTTCGAGGTGGTGCGAATGTTGGTGAGCTTCTTGCCCTTGAGCACGTTCACCTCGAGATCGTTCTCGCGGTTATGCTCGCCGATGATCATGCCCTGATAAACCTTCCAGCCGGGCTCGATCATCATCGGGCCGCGATCCTCGAGGTTCCACATGGCGTAGGCCACGGCCTCGCCCTTGTCGTTGGAGATCAGCACGCCGTTGCGCCGGCCCGCGATCTCGCCCTTGAAAGGCTCGTAGGCCTTGAACAGGCGGTTCATGATCGCCGTGCCGCGGGTGTCGGTGAGCAACTCGCCCTGGTAGCCGATCAGGCCGCGGGTCGGGGCGTGGAACACGAGGCGCAGGCGATCGCCGCCCGAAGGGCGCATCTCCAGCATCTCGGCCTTCCGCTCCGACATCTTCTGGACGACGACGCCGGAATGCTCCTCGTCGACGTCGATCACGACCTCCTCGATCGGCTCGAGGAGCTCGCCGCTCTCGTCCTTCTCGTAGACGACGCGGGGACGGGAGACAGCGATCTCGAAGCCCTCGCGCCGCATGGTCTCGATCAGGATGGCGAGCTGAAGCTCACCACGGCCGGACACGTAGAACGAGTCCTTGTCGGACGCTTCCTCGATCTTGAGCGTGACGTTACCCTCGCCCTCCTTGAACAGGCGATCGCGGATCATGCGGCTGGTGACCTTGTCACCCTCGGTGCCGGCGAGCGGCGAATCGTTGACGATGAACGACATCGTCACGGTCGGCGGATCGATCGGCTGAGCCTGGATCGGGGTGTCCACCTGGGGATCGCAGAACGTGTCCGCCACCGTACCCTTGATCAGGCCGGCGATCGAGACGATGTCGCCCGCCTCGCCGATATCGATCGGCGCGCGCTCCAGGCCCCGGAAGGCCAGGATCTTGGAGACGCGGCCGGTCTCAACAACCTTGCAGTCCCGCGACAGTACCTTGATCTGCTGGTTCGGCTTGACGGTACCGGAGGCGATGCGGCCGGTGATGATGCGACCGAGGAACGGGTTGGCCTCCAGCAGGGTGCCGAGCATCCGGAACGGACCTTCCTCGACCTTGGCCGGCGGCACGTGCTTGAGCACGAGTTCGAACAGCGGCTTGAGGCCCACCGACGGATCCGCCTCGGGGGTGTCGGCCATCCAGCCGTTGCGGCCTGACCCGTACAAGATCGGGAAATCGAGCTGCTCGTCGGTGGCGTCGAGCGCCGCGAACAGGTCGAACACCTCGTTCACGACCTCGTTGATGCGCGCATCCGGACGATCGACCTTGTTGATCGCCACGATCGGGCGGAGACCGATCTTGAGGGCCTTGCCGACCACGAACTTGGTCTGGGGCATCGGCCCCTCGGCGGCATCCACCAGCACGATCACGCCATCGACCATCGACAGGATGCGCTCGACCTCACCGCCGAAATCGGCGTGGCCGGGGGTGTCGACGATGTTGACGCGGGTGTCCTCCCACACGACCGAAGTCGCCTTGGCCAGGATCGTGATGCCACGCTCCTTCTCCAAGTCGTTGGAGTCCATCGCCCGCTCCTCGACCCGCTGATTCTCGCGGAAGGTGCCGGACTGGGCCAGCAGCTTGTCGACGAGCGTCGTCTTGCCGTGGTCGACGTGGGCAATGATGGCGATGTTGCGCAGATTCATGGTGGCCCGAAACGGGTTGTGCCGGCTCCCTGGCGGCCGCGCGGCGCGGCCGTCCGCGCCGGGTGAGGTACGGAGTCGTGATGGTTGCGTCGCAATATAAGCCCGCGCGCTCCGCGGCAAGGCCGCCGCACGCATGCCGGTGTATTACGGAACGCCCATACCCCAATAAACCACAGGTCGCGACAGAGAATTCACTGGCGGAAGAAATCGAAATTCGCGCGCTCGCACACGTGTATCTTCGCGGACGCCAGCTACGGTGATTGTCGGGCGTCGTTCCATTGGCGATCGACCGTCGCCCGCGCGGGCCGGCTGGCGGTGGCGATTCGCCGCCCCTCCCCGTCCGAGACCGGCAGCGGGACATGGGCCCGAACGGGCGGATCCGATGACCAAGCATAGAAGAACAGCACGCGAGACGGCGATCAGCAGCGGCATGGACGCGTCGGCCGCGCGCCTCGATTCGGCGCCGCGTCGATCGTGTTGCGCGCCTCCGGTGGTGCGGCCGAGATGCGCCGGCCGGAGCTGGTGCGTTCAAGGCGACCTGAAGCGATCGCTCCGATCCGCAGCGCCGTACGGACGCGCAGTCTTCGCTGGTAGCCGTTCCGTGATCGAAGGGTGCCGCCGGGTGGCCAGCATGCCCTATATGACGCCGCGATGACGCTGCCGTCCGGCCTCAGGGCAGTGACGTCATCGTGCCGCCGCGCTGACGATCGCGCGCGGCGTCGGGCCCGAGGGATGGAACCGCGTCGTTCGATGGAGTTTTCGCTCAGATCTGTGCGTGCGCGCACACCCGGCTCGCATCGATTTCGCCAGGACGGGCTTTCACCGGACGGATCCGATGCGCGAGCTTGAGCCGCGGCTCTTCCCGTATATCTGGCGCTACTCGAAGGCCGACCAGCTCAAGATCTGCGCGGTGGTCCTGGCCTCGCTGCCGTTCTACTTCGCCTCCCTCGATCTGCCCAAGCGCATCGTCAACGATGCCATCACCGGCAAGGCCTTCGCGCACGGCGAGGCGACCGCACCCTTCCTGGAGATCACGATCGATTGGCCGGACCTGCTGGGCGGCGGGACGACGCGGCTGTTCGAGGGCTTCCAGTTCGACCGGTTCGAGCTGCTGCTGGGCCTCTCGACCCTGTTCCTCACGCTCGTCCTGATCAACGGCGCCTTCAAGTTCTGGATCAACCTGCAGAAGGGTATTCTGGGCGAGCGGATGCTGCGCCGGCTGCGCTATCAGCTGTTCTCCCTGATGCTGCGCTTTACCCCCGAGGCGCAGCGGGAGGTGAAATCCTCAGAGACGGCGACGATCATCCGGGACGAGGTCGAGCCGATCGGCTCGTTCATCGGCGACGCGATCGTGGTGCCGGTCTTCCTGGGAACCCAGGCAGCCACCGCCCTGGCGTTCATCATGATGCAGAACATCTGGCTCGGCCTCGCGGCCGGCGGGATGGTGGCGGTGCAGATGACCGTGATCCCGCGCCTCCGGCGCCAGATCATCCTGCTGAGCCGCCAGCGCCAGATCGCCTCGCGCAACCTCGCGGGCCGGGTCGCCGAAGTGCTCGACGGCCTGCCGGCGGTGACGCTCAACGACACCGGACGTTGGGAACGGGCCGAGATCGGCGGCCGGCTGTACAGCCTCTACGACCTGCGCCTGCGCATCTATCGGCGAAAATTCGCGGTCAAGTACCTGAACAACCTGCTCGCGCAGGTGACGCCGTTCCTGTTCTACGCCATCGGCGGCGTGTTCGCGCTCAAGGGCGAGCTCGATATCGGCCAGCTCGTGGCGGTGCTCGCCGCCTATCGCGATCTCCCACCTCCCCTGAAGGAGCTGATCGACTGGGATCAGCAGCGCCTCGACGTCGAGGTGAAGTACGAGACCGTGGCGGCGCATTTCGGGCCGCAGCGCCTCCAGCCGGCGGAACGGGACTCGCGGGCGACACTGCCACGCCTCGGCGGACCGCTGCGCGTGGAGGCGCTGGCGCTGCGGGATCCCCAGGGGGGGCTGCCGATCGAGACCACGGACGTCGAGGCCGATCTGCCGTCTCGGCTCGCGCTGGTGCCGCCGGGGCCGATCGCACAGGAATTCGCTCGGGTGCTCGCTGGGCTGCGCGTCCCGCCCGGCGGCACGGTTCGGGTCGGCGATCACGACCTGTCGACCCTGCCGCGGGCCGTCCGCTCCCGCCGTATCGCCTTCGCGGATCTCGAACCCGTCCTGTTCCCCGGGACGGTGCGCGACAACCTGCTGTACGGGCTGCGAATCCAGCCGCTGCGGACCCGCGGCATCGATCTCAGCAAGACGCGGATCAACGAGGCGGTGAAGACCGGCAATCCGGCGGACAGCATCGACGATCCCTGGATTGACTACGCCCGGTTCGGCGTCCGCGATGCCCGCGAACTCGACGAACGCCTGCTCGACCTGATGTTCCGACTGGATCTCGGGGACGACCTCTATCGATTCGGCCTCGGAGCCCTGAGCACAGTCGTCCACGACACGCCGGCAGGCCGCCGCATGATTGCCGCCCGGGAGCATCTGCGCGAGCATTTCGCCAAGAGTGGGCTCGCGGACCTCGTGATTCCGTTCTCGCGGGGCAGCTTCAACGCGCAGGCGACCGTCGCCGAGAACCTGATGTTCGGGGTTCCGCGCGACCCAACGCTGACGGATCCGCGACGGCTCGCGGGGGTGCGCCTGTTCCGCGAAGCGCTGGAGCGGGTGAAGCTGCTGGACGAACTCGACCGCATGGGCGTGGCGATCGCCCAGAACCTCAAGGACATCTTCGCCGACGTGCCGCCCGGTCACCCGCTGTTCCGGCGCTTCTCGCTGATCACCCCGGACGCCCTGCCCGATTACCTGCGCCGGCTCGCCCGCTTGCCCGCGGAGGGCCGGCTGGACGAGGCGGACAGCGTGGCGTTCATGGCGCTCGCCCTCGCCTACGTCGAGCCGCGGATGCGCTTCGGTCTGCTCGACCAGCCGCTCCTGCTCCGGATCGTCGGGGCGCGGGGCGTGGTCCAGGCGTTCATGCACGGGCACGACGGCTGCGACATCGAATCGTACGACCCGAACCGTATCAATCCGCGCAGCACCGTCCTCGACAACCTGCTGTTCGGCCGTATCGACACGGCGCGCATGCACGGCGAGGCGATCATCCAGCGCGAGGCCCGGGCGGTGTTCCGCGAGTTCGACTTGGAGCGCCCGGTCCAGCGGCGCGGCCTCGACAAGCAGGTCGGCAATCGCGGCCAGCTGCTCACCGAGCGGGTGCGTGTCCGGATCGGCCTGGCACGGGCGCTGCTGCGCGATCCGGAGATCCTGGTGGTGGACCGGGTGAGCGAGCAGTTGGAGCGTGGGGTCGATACGCTGCTCGACGTGACGGGCGCGGTGCTACCCCATGGCAGTCTCGTGGCGAGCCTGTCGAGCGAGGCCGAGGCGGCCCGCTTTCCAGCACGATTGCAGCTTCGGCCGAACGAGTCCCGCCTGCGCAACGCCGCCGAGTGAGTCGCGCTTGACGGTGCCGGGGCGCACGACCGGGGCGATCCGACAGTTTACAGTCCGGCGCGACTCCGTCACAGAATGGGCCGACATGCCCCCATCATCGGACGCGATCGCGACTTCGGACCGGACGGATCCGAGCCTCGCCGGCCTTCCGCGCCTGGTGCCGCCGCACCCGGCCCTGGCGGAGCGCGAGCTTCCGCTTCCGGACTATCTACGCTCCATCCGCGACAACGGCCTGGCGGGCTTCCCCCGGCGCGCGTTCGAGGAGCCGATCACACGGCGCGGCCTGCTCGGGCGGTCGAGCTACGTCCTGAACGACCCCGAGGCGATCCGGCACTTCCTGGTGGAGAACCAGGCCAATTATGCCCGCACCACCGGGACGATGCGGATCCTGCGGCCGATCCTGGGCGACGGCCTGCTGATCAGCGAAGGCTCGGCCTGGCGCCACCAGCGCCGCACACTGGCGCCGGCATTCACGCCCCGGGCGATCGATGGCCTCGTGCCGCACATCGCCGCTGCCGTGAACGACGGGATGGATCGCATCGTCTCCGAGGCGGCCGAGGGTCCGATCGACCTGTTCGCAGCCTTCCATCGGCTGGCGCTCGAGATCGCCGGGCGGAGCATGTTCTCGGTCGGGATGGACCGGTACGGTCCGGAGCTGCGCGACTTCATCGCCGAGTACAGCGTCAAGATCGGCCGCCCGCACCTCCTCGACATCGTGATCCCGCCCGGCTGGCCGGTGCCGCTCGATTGGGCCCGGGGGCGGTTCCGGCGACGGTGGATCCCGTTCCTCGACCGTATCATCGCGGCCCGCCAGGCTGCGGCACGGGACGAGGGCCATTCCGGAGACCTGCTCGACCTGCTCGCCACCGCCCGCAACCCCGATACCGGCGCGCCGTTCAGTGCGGCCGAATTGCGGGACCAGGTCGCAACCATGATCCTGGCCGGCCACGAGACCACGGCCGGCACCCTGTTCTGGGCCGCCTACATGCTGGCGCTCGCCCCCGAACTGCAGGAGCGGCTTGCCGCCGAGGCGCGGGCCGCCGACCTCAGCAATCTGACCGGCTGCCAGAGCGACGGGCGCCTGCCACTGATCCGGGCGACGGTGGACGAGACCCTGCGCCTGTACCCGGCGGCGTTCGTGATCGTGCGGCGGGCGCTCGGCCCGGACACCCTCGCCGGCCATCCCGTCAGGAAGAGCGACATCGTGATGGTGAGCCCTTGGGTGCTTCACCGGCACCGGTTGCTCTGGTCGGACCCGGAAGCGTTCGACCCCGGACGCTTCCTGCCCGACGCGAAGCCGCCGGCGCGGTTCTCCTACCTGCCCTTCGGGGCCGGCCCGCGCGTCTGCATCGGCGCCCAATTCGCGCTGATCGAGACGGTGCTGTCACTGGCACGGCTGCTGGCCCGGTTCCGGCTCGAACTGGAGGACCGGGAACCGATCCTGCCCCACGCCGTGGTCACCACGCAGCCTCAGCGCTTCGCGAAGTTCCGGCTCATCCCGCGGGAGCCGGTCAGCCCTTGATACCCGTGATGGTGGTCGAGATCGCCCGCGGATCCCGCAGCGGCCAGCGCCCGGCCTCGACCTGCGCCAGGAACTCACCCAGCAGGCGGTTGTAGGCGTCGGGCTCCTCGACGCTGAGCGCGTGGCCGGTATTGGGCAGGATCGCCAGCGCGGCCGACGGGATGACCTGTTTCAGCATCAGGCTCGGAGCGAGGCAGGGCCAGTCCTCATCGCCGGAAACGATCAGGGTCGGCACGGCGATCTGCGCCAGCGCATTCTGCAGGTCGTACAATGACGGTCGTCCCTTCTGCACACCCGCCTGGGTGTTGGCCGATCCGGTCGCCGAATGCTCGGCCAGCATGCGCTTGAATTCGGCGTGCCCGCGGGGATCCTTGGTCTCGAACTGGACCCGGGTCGGCCCGTAGGCATAGCGCTCGGCGAAAGCCTCCATGCCGTCCCGCCGCAGGATCGTCGCGGTTGCCTCGGCCTCGGCGCGAAACAGGTCCTGCCGGTCGGGTTCCGCGCCGTAGCCGCAGCCGCCGAGGCACAGGGACAGGGCGCGGTGGGGATGGCGCAGCCCGAAGTGCAGGGTCGCGAAGGCGCCCATCGAGATTCCGGCCACGTGGGCGCGCGCAGCGCCGATATGATCGAGGATCGCCAGGATGTCGTCGGCGGCGCGGGCCTGAGAATAGGCCGAGACGGCGTTCGGAACGTCGGACGGCGGGTAACCCCGGGCGTTGAACGCGATGGCGCGATAGCGTCGGCTAAAATGGCGAAGCTGCGCCTCGTAGCTGCGGTGGTCCCCCGCGAACTCGTGCACGAAGATCAGCGGCGTACCGCGTCCGCTCTCCTCGTAATGGAGGCGGATCCCGTCATCCGTGGTGGCGCTCGGCACGGTCCATTCTCCCGACGCGATCGACGGCCTATCGCCGCCGAAGCGAGATGGGGCGCAACCACGCGTGGTCGAGATCGACATGACGAAGCCGCGCCCGGCTTCGCGGGCGCGGCTTGCGCAGGTTCGTGCAGGCGGTAACGATCCCGGCCCGGCTCAAGCGGCCTTCTTGGCGGCGGGTTTACGCCCGACTTTGTTGGCCGCGACCTCGGCGAGCTTGGCCGCCAGCTTCGCATCGAGCTTGGCCGAGGCACCGAGCGGAAGCTCGATGTCGAGGCCCAGCGTCGAGACGCCCTCTCCGCGCTCCAGGGTGACCTTCACCTTGTCCGGCTCGACCGAGACGTGGTTGGCGATCACCGCCAAGATCTCCTCGCGGAGCTGGATCACCAGGTCGGGGCGACCCGACTCGGCGCGCTCGTGGGCGAGGATCAGTTGCAGGCGGTCGCGGGCGACCGCGCCGGAATTGCGCTTCTGGAAGATGCCGAGGATGCTCATGCCGCCCTCCGCATGAACAGCTTGTCGAGGAACGACTTCCGCTCGGTCGGCATGCTCATCGGCACGTCCTCGCCCTTCAGCCGGCGCGCCGCATCGGCGTAGGCCCGCGCCGGGGCACAGAGGGGGTTGTTGAGGGTGACCGGGCAGCCGAGGTTCGAAGCGCGCAGCACTTCCTGGCTCTCGGGGATGATCGCGAGCAGCGGGATCGACAGGATGTCGAGCACGTCCTCGGTCTTGAGCATGTCGCCGCGGTCGGCCCGCATTGGGTCGTAGCGGGTGAGGATGAGGTGCTTCTCCATCTCCTCGCCCTTCTCCGCCTTGGCGGTCTTGGAATCGAGCAGCCCGATGATCCGATCGGAGTCGCGCACCGAGGAGACCTCGGGATTGGTCACCACCACGGCCACGTCGGCGTGGTGCATGGCGAGCTGGGCGCCGCGCTCGATGCCGGCGGGCGAGTCGCACACCACCCAGTCGAACCGGTCACGCAGCTCTTCCATCACCCGGGCGACGCCCGCATCGGTGAGCGCGTCCTTGTCGCGGGTCTGCGAGGCCGGCAGCAGGTGCAGGGTGTCGAGCCGCTTGTCCTTGATCAGGGCCTGCGGCAGCTTTGCGTCGCCGTTGACGACGTTGATGAGGTCATAGACCACCCGGCGCTCGGCACCCATGACCAGGTCGAGGTTGCGCAGGCCGACGTCGAAATCGACGACGCACACGCTCTGTCCACCCTGTGCCAGGGCCGCTCCGAGGGCCGCGGTCGTCGTCGTCTTGCCGACGCCGCCCTTGCCCGATGTGACGACGAGAACCTTTGCCACGCGTCGATCTCCCTTGATCCAGAACTGGATTAATCCAGGCTTGCCATTCGGATGTTGCCGCCATCGAGCCAGACCTGAGCGGCCTTGCCGCGCAGGGCCGTGCCCATGTCCTCCGCCGTCCGCACAAGGCGGTCGATCCCCAGCAACTCGGGCTCGAATTTGCGGCAGTAGATTCGTGCGCGCGGGTTGCGCGCGGCACCGGCGATCGCGCGACCGCGCAGAGCGCCGTAGACGTGGATCGACCCGCCGGCGAGGATCTCGGCCCCCGAGGAGACCGACCCCATCACGGTTACGTCGCCGGTCGGGTTGATCACGCTCTGACCGGAGCGGACCGAGCCTTCGACGGTGATCGAGGTGACCACCTGCGGCTCCGGCTCGGCGGGCGCCGCCGGCATCTCGACCGTGTCCGACGGACGCCCCTGCACCAGCAGCGGTGGGAATCCAGCAGCGACGGCGTCGATCCCCTCGATCCCCAGAACCGTGATGCCACGGGCCTTGAGTTCGTTCATTAACGTTTCGAGCGCGTCCGGCTCAGGCTTGAACTGGGCGCAATCCAGGATGACGGCCCGGCCTTTCAGCAGGGTCGGCGAGCGCTTCAGCGCCGCGTCGAGGCCCGCAAGCCACTCGGGAAGCGGCGGCTCGGGGGTGAGGGCGAGGCCCTTGAACGCCCGCCCGCGAAGGCTGAGCGGCCGGGGCGCAGGAGCCGCCCCGGGGGCGGTCTGCGGGTCGTCGATCGGCTCGGGGAGGGTTTCGCTCATGTCGGCCCGTTAAGAGTCCTTACCGGACCATTGACGGCTGGCATGGTTACCGAAGGGTTAAGTTTTGGATCCGGTCGGCAAATTCTGCCGGGATCCTGGTATCGGCGGATCTGTGCGGTCCTCGGACCCCGTCATCGGGGACAATCCGCACCTCAGCGTTTGCGTCCCGCCCGTCGGCACGCGAGCGCCTGAAGGGTCGGCTGATTCGTCTTAAACATCGACAAGAAAACGTATTTCTCGCGGCGCTGTTTCAGGCCTCGCGTTTGCGATCGAACCGTAAAATTTTCGCATAGTCCGGCGTCAGACCATCCGGCGGGGAAATGGATTCCGACCGTTCGTCGGGCGGGCGCCCGGGAGGACGGTAGGCCGCTTCCTTACCCTCGCTCGAAAAGACTGAGCTTGATCGCGTCCTCCACGAGCCGCACCTCCACGGCCTGCCCCTGGAAGGTCGGGTCGAGGTCGTCGGCGGCGCGGTAGAGGCCGTCGATCGCCACCAGTTCCGGCTCGAATCGACGGCACCAGATCCGAGCGCCGGGATTGCCGGCGGCGCCCGCGACCGCGCGGCCGCGCAGGGCACCGTAGACGTGGATCGACCCGCCCGCGATTACCTCGGCCCCCGAGGCCACGGCGCCGAGCACAGTCACGTCGCCTTCGAGATGCAGCACGGTCTGGCCCGAGCGCACCGGCACATCCAGGATCAGCGACCGGGCGATCTCCTTGGCGGCCGGCTCAGGGGGCGCATCCTCACCCGGGGTGGCGACCTCGCCGGCCGGGCGGCCGCCCGAGAGCGCCGGCGGCAGTTCGGGGGTGAGGATCGCGGGCGGCGCGCCCTCGATGCCCAGGATCGCGATCCGGCGGACGGCGAGTTCGGCGATCAGGCCGTCGAGATCCTCGCGGGTGAGTCGCAGACCGGCGAGGTCGAGGATCACCGGCCGGCCGGCGAAGAAGTTGGGCGCGCGGCGGTTCAGGGCGTCGAGGTCGCCGAGCCACTCGGCCACGGGCGGCACGGGGGCGAGCACGGTGGCCATGAAGGAGCGGCCGCGGAAGCGGATCGGCGGGCGCGCCGGCTCGGATGTCGGCTGGGTCACGGGCGTTTTCGGTGTCGCGTGGCGGGTGGCTGCATCCATGCGGCGCGGCTGCGCCGGGGGCAATCCCGCAACGCCCGGTGTGACGCCTTGCTCGGCCCGCGGCGGCGTTTCTGTTGTAGAGAGGTCCGCCAGCCGACCCGGACGAGACCTTGAGCAGCGTACCCGCGTCCAGACCCTTCGTCGTCGACGACCTGACCCAGGCCAACCAGCGCCGGGCGGCCGATCCCCGCGCCTCGGCCTGGGTGTCGGCCAATGCCGGTGCGGGCAAGACCAAGGTGCTCACCGACCGCGTCGTGCGGCTGCTCCTCGATGGGGCGCCCCCGGGCCGGATCCTGTGTCTGACCTTCACCAAGGCGGCGGCCGCCAACATGGCGATCCGGGTGTTCCGCCTGCTCGGCCGCTGGGTGACGCTCGACGATGCCGCGCTGGCGGCGGAGCTCGTGGCGCTGACCGGCGAGCGCGCCGACGCCGAGCGCCTGCGCATGGCGCGGCGGCTGTTCGCCCGGGCGGTGGAGACGCCGGGGGGCCTGAAGATCGAGACGTTGCACGCCCTGTGCGAACGGCTGCTGCACATGTTCCCGTTCGAGGCGAACGTTCCGGCGCGGTTCGTGGTGCTCGACGAGACCAAGGCCCGGGAAATCTTCGACATCGAGATGGCCAACGTGCTGGCCGACGCGGTGTCGAATGGCGACACGCCGCTCAGTGAGGCGCTGGCGCGGGTCACCCCGGAGGCGACGGGCGACACCCTGCGGGCGGCGATCCGCTCGGCGTTGCGTGCGCGAAGTCTGATCGGCGACCGCGCCCTTATGGACCGTTCCTTCGCAGACCTGCACGGGGCACTCGGGCTAGCCGACGAAGAGAACGCGGAGGCTGTCGAGGCCACGATCCTGGACGGCGGCCCGGGCTGCAGACCCGAGGACCGGCCGGCGCTGATCACGGGATTGCGCACCGGCAAGGCCAACGACGAGAAGCTCGCCGACGCCCTGGCGGGGGCCGAGGCCGAGCGGGCGCGATCCGAGGATCTGCCGGACCGGTCCGAGGCGCTCGCTCTCTACCGTGGGGTGTTCTTCACCCAGAAGGACGAGCCCAAGGCCGACACCAGCCTCGGCACCAAGGGTGTCCCACCCGACGTGAAGGCGAGCCTGATCGCCGAGCGCGACCGGCTGGAACCGCTGTTCGATCACTTGCGCGCCGCGCGGGCGCATGCCCGCACCCAGGCCCTGTTCCAGCTCGCCGCCGAGATCCACCGCCGGGTCGAGGCCCAGAAGGCCCGGCTCGGCGCGCTCGATTTCGATGACCTGATCCACAAGGCCCTGGACCTGCTGGCCCGGGTCGGGGCCGGCTGGGTGCTGTACAAGCTCGACCGCGGCATCGACCACGTGCTGGTCGACGAGGCGCAGGATACCAACCCGGAGCAGTGGGAGATCCTGCGGGCGATCACCCAGGAATTCGCCGCCGGCGAGGGCGCCCGGGCCGGGACCCGGACCCGGTTCGCGGTGGGCGACCCGAAACAGTCGATCTACGGCTTCCAGGGTGCCGAGCCACGGGAATTCGCGCTCACCCGGGCGGCCTGGATCCAGGAATCGCGGGCGGCCGGCCTGACGTTCGAGGACGTGCCGCTGACCCTGTCGTTCCGCTCGACCGGGATGGTGCTCCAGGCGGTCGATGCGGTATTCGCCCTCGACGCGCACAACGAGGGCCTGTCGTTCGAAGACGTCGCCCGTCGGACCGTTCATGCCAGCGCCCGGCCGGGCGCCCCCGGGGCGGTCGAGTTGTGGCCGATCGCCGAGCCCGAGCCCGCCCCGGAGCCGGATGCGTGGACGGCGCCCGTGGACGCGCCCGAGACCAGCGCCCCGGCGATCGTCACCGCACGGCGTGTCGCGCAGGCGGTGCGCACCTGGACGATCCAGGGCGACGCCACCGGCCGGGTCTGGCGGCCCGGCGACGTGCTGGTCCTGGTCCGCAAGCGCGGCCCGGCCTTCGAGGAGGTGATCCGGTCCCTGAAGGGCCTCGGCGTCCCTGTCGCCGGCCAGGACCGGCTGGAGGTCTCGGCCCATATCGCGGTGGCCGACCTCGTGGCCGCCGGACGGGCCGGCTTGCTGCCGGCCGACGATTTGACGCTCGCCACCGCGCTCAAGACGCCGCTGGTCGGCCTCACCGACGAGGATCTGGTCCGGCTCGCCGCACGCCGGGACCTGTCCGAGACCCTGGAGGATTCCCTGCACCGGCACGCCGAGGCTGGGGATGCCGCGGCGATCCGCGGGCTCGCCGCGCTCTCGGACTGGATCGCCCTGGCGGGTCTGCACGGCCCGTTCGGCTTCTACGCGCGGCTGCTCGGGCCGCAGGGCGGGCGGGCCAAGCTGGTCGCCCGGCTCGGGGGCGAGGCCGGCGACGCCATCGACGTCTTCCTGGCCGCCGCCGCCCAGGCCGAGACCGGCGAGGACGCGCCCTCGCTCGGCGGCTTCCTGGCCCGCTACGTGGGTGCCGAGGCCGGCCACACGGTCAAGCGCGACATGGAATCGGGCCGCGACGAGGTCCGGGTGATGACCGTGCACGGAGCCAAGGGCTTGGAGGCGCCGGTCGTCGTGGTGATCGACGGCTGCGAGCCGCTCGGGCGCAACGACCCGCCGCTTCTGCCGCTGCCGGCCGGCCGCGCGATGCTGCCGCCGGTCTGGTCCAGCGGGAAGACGCAGGATTGCGCCGCCACCGGCGAGGCCCGCGCGGCCCTGCTCGCCCGGGCGCGGCAGGAGCACAACCGCCTGCTCTACGTGGCGATGACCCGGGCCGCCGACCGGCTGATCGTAGCGCCGTTCCGGGGCCACGAGCGCGAGAGCGAGGCCGCCTGGTGCCGGATGGTCCGGGCCGGGCTGGAAGCCGCCCTCGGCACCGGGCAGGCCCTGGAGCTGCCCTACGGACCCGCAACGCTCTGGCAGGACGGCGTCGAGACGCAGCACCGTCCGCCGGAGACGCCGTCGCCGATCGCGTTGACGAAGCCGGAGCCGGATTGGCTGCGCAGCCCCGTGCCGCCGGAACCAGAGATCCCGGTCCTCAACCCGTCCGGCGCCCTGCAGGCGGCCGACGGCACCCGGGTGCCCCCGCCGCGCCTCGCGGACGCCCAGGCGCGGCGTCGGGGCATCCTGATCCATTCCCTGCTGCAGCACCTGCCCCGGGTCGAGCCCGGACGCCGGGAGGCGGCCGGCCTCGCCTTCGTGCGAGCCCGCGCCCCCGGCCTGCCGCGGCCTGCAACCTCGGGCATCGTCCGATCGGTGATGCGGATCATCGACGATCCGGACCTGGCCCCCCTGTTCGCAGCCGACGCCCGAGCGGAGGTGAACCTGTCCGGCCGTGTCAGGGCCGGCGGCTGCGAACGGGTGGTGCGGGGCCGCGTCGACCGCCTCTCCGTCGCGGCCGACACGATCCGGATCGCCGACTTCAAGACCGGCCGCCCACCGCCCGAGGACGCACCGCTACCGCCTACGGAAGCCGGACAGATCGCGCTCTACGCGCACCTGCTCGACGAGATTTATCCGGACCGGACGATTCGGCCGATGCTGATCTGGACGTCGGGTCCGGTGATCCGGACGCTGAGCGCAGCCGATATCCGGTCGGCGCTGGACCAAGCCGGAATCGAGGGCTGACTTCCGCATGTCCGAGTCGGGACGGCTGCGCCCGGGACCGATGGCTCCCGATCGAATCAATCCGGTCTCCCGGCGCACGCCGTGATTGGAGACGCAGCGCGGCAAGCCAGGGCGGCGCGCGATCTCAGTCGGGTGTGGTTGACTGAGTTGCTTGTCCGCGATCGCGCATCGTCGTTTTCGGACTTCCAGCGGCCGACGTTCGAAACGATGTTTTTGGGGGACCGCGAAAAGCGTCCGCTCGGGAAAAAAACCGCACCGCGACGGTCTTTTCCGAAAGGGCGTTCTCTCAGCCCCCCGGTCCCGCATGCGCCAGCGCACATCGTGACGCGCCTCCCGTGCCGCCGCGCCGTGCGGCCTGCGCGGCTTCTTGACCGCGCGGCGGCCCGTCGCCAAGTCTGATCGAACCGCGCGGGCCCCTGCCCGTCCGAGGCCGCCCGATCGGCGGCCGGTTCTGAAAGGTGACGTTATGGCGACGGTCAAGGTAACCGACGCGAGCTTCGAGCAGGACGTTCTCAAGTCCGCCGAGCCCGTCGTGGTCGATTTCTGGGCGGAATGGTGCGGCCCCTGCCGCCAGATCGGCCCGGCGCTCGAAGAGATCGCCACCGATCTCCAGGGCAAGGTAAAGATCGCCAAGGTCAACGTCGACGAGAACCCGCAGATCGCCGCCCAGTACGGCATCCGCTCGATCCCGACGCTACTGCTGTTCAAGAACGGCGAGCGGGTCGACCAGAAGGTCGGCGCTGCCCCGAAGGGCGACCTTTCCCGCTGGATCGGCGCGCAGGTCGCGTAAGCGACTGACATTTTCGGGTGTCGCGTCAATAAGAAAGCCCGGCCGAGAGGCCGGGCTTTCTCTGTTTCGAGACCCGTTTTTCAAGTCCCGGGCTTTGCGCCCGGGACCATGCGCTCGGTCTTAGTACGAGCCGAACTTGTAGTTCAGACCGGCGCGGACGACGGCGAAGTCGTTCGTGTTCCGGCTGGACGTGGCAACGGAGTAGACCGGCAGGACGCCAGCGCCGGTGACGGCAGCACCGACCAGCGGCAGGCCGGTGCGGTTGCGGTCGAGGCTCACGTACAGACCTTCGACCTTGAACGTCACGGCCGAGGACCGGAAGAAGTTCAGGAACGAATCGGTGGGGAGCGCGAACTCGGCGCCGCCGCCGACGGTGTAGCCGGTCTTGAAGTCGTCCCGACGGCCGGCGAAGTTCTGCAGGCCGACGCGGGCGCCGTCATCGGTGCCGGTGGCGTAGGCGAAGCCGCCGGTGGCGTACACGAGGGTCTTGTCGAAGGCGTAGCCGAGGCGGCCGCGCACGGTGCCGAAGAAGTCCAGCGTGTTCAGCGTGCCGTTGACCGGAACGAAGGACGGGTTGATGGCGGCGGCGTTCGTGGCGTAGCGCGGACGGCCACCGAAATCGAGGTACTGGGCGTCGGCCTCGAAGCCGATCACGATACCCGAGCCCGGGGTGAACTGATAGTTGTAGCCGATCTGACCACCGCCCGAGAAACCTTCGCGGTTGTTGCGGTTGTAGATCAGCGAGGAGCCGAGCGGCGCCAGGGCGCGGTACGGCACAAGGCCACCGGCGGTCTGGACGGCCGGGCTGCCAGCGGTCTGGACGAAGCCGCGGTTGCTGTCGCTGCTGCTGGCATCGAAGCCGTAGCCGGCGTTGATACCGAAGTAGAAGCCAGTCCAGGTGAACACCGGAACGGGGGTGAACACCGGCGGCGGAGCGCGGCGCGGCAGGTCGGCGGCGGTGGCCGCCGCGGTCAGCGCGGTGAACGCCGCCAGAGAGGTGAGAAGCGTCTTCATTACTGTGATCCCCAGCACAAGCCCGATCGACGCCAAAGCTAGGCGATTGGTCCTGACGAGGATGTAGCTAAGCTGCCACAGCAGGGTGAAAGCGTAGCCGTTGGAGGCAATTCGCGCCTCCGAATGCGGCGAATCGACGGCGCTTGCCGGGCCACTAACCGAAACGCCGAGAAAAGCCAGCGCTCAAGACAAAGGCGCGCGCCGAATCAGACGGGGGGCGTGTCGTTGGCGGCGAGCACAAGTCCGGCCAAGTACAGCGAGCCGCAGATCAGGATCCGCGGCGGCTGCTCGAAGGCGATGTCTTTCACCTGACCGAGGGCGGCCTCGACGCTCGGGGCGGTCCGGGTCGAGAGACCGACCGCCTCGCCGATGCGTGCCACCTCCTCGGCCGGCCGTGCCGCCAACGAGGTGGTGATCGGGACCGCGATGAGCGCCCGGGCCAGCCCGACGAAGTTGCGCAGGAAGCCGTCGGCGTCCTTAGTGCTCAGCAAGCCGACGATCAGTACCAGCGGCACGTCGCTGCGTTCGCCGAGATCGGCCATGGCGGCGGCGAGGATCCGGCCGCCGTCGATGTTGTGACCGCCGTCGAGCCACAGCTCCGCGCCGGGCTCGAGCTGTGCGGCGAGGCGGCCACGGCCGAGTCGCTGCAGCCGGCCGGGCCAATCGACCTCCGTGAGGCCCCGCTCCAGCGCGGCGTTGCCGATATCGCCGAATCCAGCGGCCCGCAGAGCCGTGATCGCGGTGGCGGCGTTCACTAGTTGGTGGCGCCCGGCGAGCCGCGGCCGGGGCAGGTCGAACAGGTCGGTCTCGTCCTGGTAGACCATGCGGCCGCGCTCGTCGTGCGCGGAGAAATCCTGGTTGCCGACCCGGATCGGGGTCGCGCCCACGGCTTCGGCGTGCCGGCAGAGCACGGCGTCCGCCTCGGCATAATCCTGCGCCGCGATCACCGCCGGGCAGCCGCGCTTGAAGATCCCGGCCTTCTCGGCCGCCACCGATTCGACCGTGTCGCCGAGATACTCGGCATGGTCACGCCCGATCGGCGTGACGACCGCGCAGGCCGGCTGGGCGATGACGTTGGTGGCGTCGAGCCGGCCGCCCAGCCCGACCTCGAGCAGCAGCACGTCGGCCGGGCTCTCGGAGAACAACAGCAAGGCCGCCGCCGTGGTGATCTCGAACATGGTGATCGGTTGGCCGTCGTTGGCGGCCTCGCAGCGCGAGAACGCGTCGGCCAGCCGATCCTCGTCCACGAACTGGCCGCCGCCGATGCCGCCGAGCCGGATCCGCTCGTGGAACCGCACGAGGTGCGGCGAGGTGTAGACGTGGGCCGCCAGGCTCCCGGCCTCCAGGATCGCCCGCATGAACGCGATGGTCGAGCCCTTGCCGTTGGTCCCGGCGACGTGGATCACCGGCGGCAGGCGCCGCTCCGGGTGGTTCAGCCGGGCCAGCAAGCGCTCGATCCGCCCCAGCGACAGGTCGATGGTGCGCGGATGGAGCGCGAGGAATCGCGCCATGAGGGCATCGGAGGAGGCCATGGCGTGGCCTAAGCCGCCGCCTGGGCGGGGACGACCGGCGTCTCGGGCGTCGCGGCGTTGGTCAGCAGGCCGCAGATCCGTGCGATCGTCTCCTTGAGGGCGTGCCGGTGGACCACTTGGTCGACCATGCCGTGCTCGCGCAGGTACTCGGCCCGCTGGAAGCCGTCCGGCAGCTTTTCCCGGATGGTCTGCTCGATCACCCGGGGGCCGGCGAAGCAGATCAGCGCGCCCGGCTCGGCCAGGTGCACGTCGCCCAGCATGGCGTAGGAGGCGGTGACGCCGCCGGTGGTCGGGTTGGTCAGCACCACGATGTAGGGCAGGCGCGCGGCGTTCAGCCGGCGCACCGCCACGGTTGTCCGGGGCATCTGCATCAGCGACAGGATGCCCTCCTGCATGCGCGCCCCGCCGGAGGCCGAGAACAGCACGTAGGGGGTGCGCTTCTCCAGGGCGGTCTCGGCGCCGCGGACGAAGGCCTCGCCGGCTGCCATGCCCAGCGAGCCGGCCATGAAGCCGAATTCCTGTGCCGCCAGCGTCATGGGCAGGCCGCCGACCCGGCCGAAGCCGATCTTGAACGCGTCCTGCAGGCCGGTCTTTGCGCGAGCCTCCTTGAGGCGGTCGACGTAGCGCTTCTCGTCGCGGAACTTGAGCGGGTCGACGGCGACCTCGGGGAGCGCCACGTCGATCCAGGTGCCCTCGTCGAACATCATCTTGAGGCGCGCGGCGGCGCTCATCTTGAGGTGATGCTCGGAGCCGGGGATCACCCAGTGATTGGCCTCCACCTCCTTGTGGAACACCATCTGGCCGGTATCCGGGCACTTGACCCAGAGGTTCTCCGGCGTCTCGCGCTTGAACAGGGTCTTGATCCGGGGGCGCACGACCTCCGAGATCCAGTTCATCGGTTCGACCATCGACTCGCGTCCGTTCGCTTCAAGCTCGCGCTGATATCAGGTGCCGTGTTCGCCGCCGCCAGGGCGCGCGGTGATCCGGGGTTCAGGCCGCCCGGTCCGCGCCGCCCGCGCGCACGCCGGCCGCGAGTTCGCGGACCAGGGCCGCCACCGCGGGGACGGTGCCGGCTTGCGGCCGGCCCTCGGAATCCAGCCCGCGGACCAGGGTGTCCACCAGCGCCGAGCCGACCACGACGCCGTCGGCACCCTTGGCGATCGCCGTCGCGTGGGCGCCGGTCTTCACCCCGAACCCCACCACCACGGGCAGGTCGGTGTGGCGGCGAATGCGGGCGACCGCCTCCGAGACCTTGCCGAAATCCGGCGTCGCCGTGCCGGTGATCCCGGTGATCGACACGTAGTAGACGAAGCCCGCGGTGTTCGCGAGGACGGCCGGCAGGCGGCGCTCGTCGGTGGTCGGCGTGGCGAGCCGGATGAAGGCGAGCCCCTTGGCCAAAGCCGGCAGGCACAGCTCGGTATCCTCCTCCGGCGGCAGGTCGACCACGATCAGCCCGTCGACACCGGCCGCCACCGCGTCGTCGAGGAACCGCTCGACCCCGTAGGTGTGGATCGGGTTGAAGTAGCCCATCAGCACGATCGGCGTGCCGTCGTTCTCCGCCCGGAAGCGGCGCACGAGGTCGAGCGTGCCGGCGACACCCTGGCCGGCCTTGAGGGCGCGCAGGCCCGCGGCCTGGATCGCCGGGCCGTCGGCCATCGGGTCGGTGAACGGCAGGCCGAACTCCAGGATGTCGGCGCCGGCGCCGGGCAGCGCCTTCAGGACCTCCAGGGAGGTCTCCGGATCGGGATCGCCCGCCATCACGTAGGTGACGAGGACGGCCCGGTTCTCCGCGCGGGCCCGGGCGAAGGTGGCGTCGATGCGGCTCGGCATGGCTCTGATACGGTTTTCGCGCGTACGGACCGGATCCGGTCCAGGGTTGTATCCGCGCTACACCATCGGCGTCGGCCCGTGAAGCGCTCGCCCCTGCGGCCACGGCGTCTGCACCCGGCCGCCTTGTCGCGCCGATCCCGGACTCCATCTCACGGCGTCCACACCACCTGGATGATGAGGAGCGAGACATGGCGAAGGCCGACAAGCACCACATGGGACCGGGCGGTCAGGGCAAGAGCTCGGGCACCGGCGGCATGACCGAGCTTCCGGACGGCGTGCTGGGCGAGAACGATGTCCTGAGCAACCGGGACAAGTCCCGCCACAGCGACGAGCGCGGACTCGACAGCAAGGCGGTCCAGACCGACCAATACCAGGACCACGCGGCCAACCGTCAGGCGCCCGGCTCCGAGACCTCGGACACCTGACGCCGGCTGGCGATGACCGGACGGACGGACGGCGGCCGTGCGTGCGGCGCGGTTGTCCGCCCGCCCGGGTCCGCGTAGCCCTCCGGGCATGACATCTCAAATCCTGCCCCGAATCCCGCCGACGCGCCGCTTCGCCGCCTTCCTGTTCGACATGGACGGCACGATCATCAGCTCGATCGCCTCCGCCGAGCGCGCCTGGACGCGTTGGGCGCAGGGCCACGGCCTCGACGTGGCGACCTTTCTGCCGACCATTCACGGGGTCCGCTCGGTGGACACGATCCGCCGGCTCGGCCTGCCCGGGGTCGACCCGGAGGCCGAGGCCGCGGCGATCACCCGGGCCGAGATTGACGATGTCGGCGACATCGTCGAGATCCCGGGGGCCCGGGCGTTCCTGCGCGCGCTGCCGCCGGAGCGCTGGGCGATCGTGACCTCGGCGCCGAGGGCGCTCGCCCTGCGCCGCCTGGACGCCGCCACCATGCCGGTCCCGACCCTGCTGATCGCCGCCGAAGATATCGCCCGGGGCAAGCCCGCGCCGGATTGTTTCCTGCTGGGTGCCGAGCGCCTGGGCGTGGCGGCCTCGGATTGCCTCGTCTTCGAGGACGCGCCAGCCGGCATCCAGGCCGGCGAGGCGGCGGGCGCCAGCGTCGTGGTGGTCACCGCGACCCACCACGCGCCAATCGAGACGACGCACGCGACGATTCCGGATTACCGGGCGCTGACGGTCGATGCCGGGCCGGACGGGTTGCGCATCCTGTCCGTCGGGTGAGGACGCTCGGTGCGGTCGAGCAGGGCAATCGCATACGGACATACGATCCGCCGATATTTCAGGTCTGACGTCGCCGCATGAAGCATCAACCCGTCATCCCGGGGCGCCGCTTTGCGGCCCCGGAACGACGGGATGGATTATCCTGTGTTCGCCAGAACGCCGCTTGCAGGTTGGATGAGCGTGACCGAAGAAGTCGCGCGCCGGAATTCACTTGTCCCCGTAGAACCGCGGCAATATCCGCGCACGAAGTCAGCCACCGAACCGGGAGCATCGTCCGTATGAGCGAGCCGAACCGCGTCCCGGATCTCTTCGACACCGCCGAGGGACAGCGCCTCGTACAGGCGCGGACCGATCCGGCCTGGCGGTGCTGGGGGCCGTATCTCAGCGACCGGCAATGGGGCACGGTCCGGGAGGATTACAGCGCCGGCGGCGATGCCTGGGAGTCCCTGCCCTACGATCACGCCCGGTCCAGGGCCTACCGCTGGGGCGAGGACGGCATCGGGGGCTTCGGCGACCGGCACCTGAACTGGTGCCTCGCGCTGGCCCTTTGGAACGGACGCGATCCGATCCTGAAGGAGCGGCTGTTCGGCCTCACCAACGCCGAGGGCAACCACGGCGAGGACGTGAAGGAGCTGTACTACTACCTCGACGGCGTCCCGACCCACAGTTTCATGCGGATGCTGTACAAGTATCCGCAGGCCGAGTTCCCGTATCAACGCCTGGTTGAGGAAAACGGCCGCCGCGGCCTCGACGACCCAGAATTCGAGCTGCTCGACACCGGCCTGTTCGACGAGGGCCGCTACTTCGACGTCGAGATCGCCTATGCCAAGGCGGCCCCCGACGACCTGCTGATGCGGGTCAGCGTGACCAATCGCGGCCCGGAGGCTGCCGGCCTCACCCTCCTGCCGCAGCTCTGGGCACGGAACCTGTGGTCCTGGAAGGCCGGGACCGCCAAGCCGGAGCTGGAGGCGGGCTCGGACGGGTCGGTCTGGGCGCGTCATCCTGGCGTGCCGCCGATGCGCTTCTTCGCCGAGGACGCGGCCGCGCTGCTGTTCACCGAGAACGAGACCAACACCCATAGGCTGTTCGGCAGCGGCCCGGAGGCGGGTTTCTACAAGGACGGGATCGACCGGTGCGTCGTCCAGGGCGAGGCCGGGGCGGCCAACCACCTGTCCGGCACGAAATGCGCCGCGCGCTACAACCTGCATCTCGGCCCCGGCGAGACCCGCACGCTGCGGCTGCGCCTGCGACCCGAGACCGCCCCGGACGAGCCGTTCGCGGATTTCGACGCGGTGTTCGCCACCCGCGCGGCGGAAGCGGACGCGTTCTACGCCGCCCTGCAAGCATCGATCACCGACCCCGACATGCGGCTCGTCCAGCGGCAGGCGCTGGCCGGGATGCTCTGGTCCAAGCAGCTCTACCATTACGACGTGCGCGAGTGGCTCGCTGGCGACCCGGCCCAGCGGCCCCGCGCCCCAGCGCCGGCACGGCGCAACGCCGACTGGGCGCATCTGCGCGCCAACGACATCATCTCGATGCCGGATGCGTGGGAATATCCCTGGTTCGCCTCCTGGGATCTCGCCCTCCAGGCGATCGTGTTCGCGCTGTTCGACCCCGACTTCGCCAAGAACCAGCTGCTGCTCCTGGTGGACGAGGCCTATACCCATCCGAACGCGGCGTTGCCGGCCTACGAATGGGGCTTCGGCGATGCCAACCCGCCGATCCACGCGCTCGCCGCCTGGCGGGTGTTCGAGCTGGACCGGAAATTGACGGGCCTTCCGGACCACGTCTTCCTGAAGCGGATCTTCAACAAGCTCACGCTGAACTTCACCTGGTGGGTGAATCGGAAGGATTCCGACGACCGCAACCTGTTCCAGGGTGGCTTCCTCGGCCTCGACAACATCGGCATCTTCGACCGCTCGAAGCCGGTCGGCAACGGCGCGACCCTCACTCAGTCGGACGCGACCGCCTGGATGGCGGCCTACGCGCTCAACCTGATGCGCATCGCCATCGAGCTGGCGCTCCGGGACCCGACCTACGAGGACATGGCGGAGAAGTTCTTCGAGCATTTCCTGCTCATCGCGGGGGCGACCGGCGACGGAGTCTGGGACGAGGCGGACGGGTTCTTCTACGACGTGATCGAGGCCCGGGACGGAAGCCGCCTGCCGATCCGGGTCCGCACCATGGTCGGGCTGATCCCGATCTTCGCCGTCACGACGATCAGCACGCGCGACCTGGAGAAGCTGCCCTCGCTGCGGAACCGGATGCGGTTCTTCCTCGAGAACCGGCCGGACCTCGCGACCCTGGTCTCGCGCTGGAGCGTGCCGGGCGAGGGCCAAACCGTGCTGCTGTCCCTGCTGCGCGGCCACCGATTGAAGGCGCTGCTGCACCGCGCCCTCGACCCAGCCGAGTTCCTGTCCGCGCACGGCCTGCGGGCGGTCTCGCGCAGCTACGCGGACCAGCCGTTCTGCTTCCCCTGGAACGGCCGCGACATGGGGCTCGCCTACGAGCCCGCGGAGTCGCGCTCGCGCCTGTTCGGGGGCAACTCGAACTGGCGCGGACCGGTCTGGATGCCGGTGAACTATTTGCTGATCGCCGGCCTGGAGCAGTTCTACGCCTATTACGGACCGGATTTCCGCGTAGAGGCACCGACCCATTCGGGACGGACCTACTCGCTCCGGGAGATCGCGGAGATGCTGTCGCGCCGCCTCATCGGTCTCTCGACCCGCGCGCCGGGCGGCGATCGGCCGGTCTACGGGGACAGCCGGATCGAACAGGACGACCCGCATTTCCGCGATCTCGTGCTGTTCTACGAGTATTACCACGGCGATACCGGCCGGGGCGTCGGCGCGGCGCACCAGACCGGCTGGTCCGGTCTCGTGGCCCTGCTGATCCAGGAGGTCTCCGCGGCAGAAGGCCGGCCATGACACGTACGGCCGGCCCCGACATTCGGTGATGGGCCGCTACTACTCGGCCGCCTGCTGCATCCGCAGCTTCTGACCGAGGCCGATCTCACGCGAGATCTTTGAACGCCGGGCGCTGTAGGCCGCGGAGACCAGCGGGTAATCCACCGGCAGGCCCCATTTCGCCTTGTAGGCCTCGGGGGTGAGGCCGCGCAGGGTCAGGTGCCGGCGCAGGGCCTTGTAGGACTTGCCGTCCTCGAAGCTCATGATGGTGTCGGGCCGGATCGAGGCCCGGATCTGCGCCTCGGTCGGCCGCTTGACCGGCTGCTCCATCGGAACGTCGAGGGCAGTGATCGAACGATGGACTTCGGACAGGAGGCTTGGGAGAGCGCCGGCCGGCACATTGTTCTTGGTCACGTAAGCGCTGAGGATCTTGGCAGCGAGTTCGACGCTCGGGGAGGTCGTCAGCATGGTCATCTCCTAAGGTTTCCTGTCCGAAGATGCGGCTTTGTCGGGTCGCTAGAGGTGCTGTACTGCCGGGTGCCCGAGATGGCCGCCGGGGACGAAATCCGGTCTGCCCTGGGGCAGCGCGTCATTGCATTATGCGCCCACTCACCGCGCTTACAACCACTGCGCGTGTCTATTGCGGCGCTGTTTCTACTTAGAATTGATAATTAGGGTCAACGCCGAATCAAGATGCGGGCCCTCATCCGCGCTTGGGTGCGGTATTGAGGACTCACCGGCTTGGTCGGGGCGACAGCCGAGAGGGTTGCGGATGCAGGTTCTTGTCGTTGGCGCCGGCGTCGTCGGACTTGCCGTGGGGCAGGCCTTCGCGATCCGCGGGCACTCCGTCATCCTGGCGGAAGCGGAGGATGCCTTCGGGACTGGAGTCTCGGCCCGTAGTTCCGAGGTGATCCATGGCGGCATGTATTATCCTGCCGGTTCCGCGCGCGCCCGCCACTGCGTCGACGGTGCCGAACGGTTGTACAACTTCTGCGCGAGTCACGGAGTGCCGCATCGCGCCTGCGGCAAGTTGATCGTCGCGGCCGACGCCGCGGAGGCCGAGGCGATCGCGGCGATCCGCAAGCAGGGCGAGGAGAACGGCGTCCCCGGTCTGGAGCTTCTCGACGCCGCAGCCGCGAGGCGGCTGGAGCCGGCGCTCGCCTGCACCCTGGCGCTGCATGCGCCCCGGACCGGCATCGTCGACAGCCACGCGCTGATGCTGGCACTGCTCGGCGTCATCGAGGATCACGGCGGCGTCCTCGCGCTGCGTACGCCGGTGGAGCGCCTATCCCGGCGGGACGGCCAGTGGCACGCGGCGTTCGGGGGCAGCGAGCCGGGCGAGATGGCCTTCGACGCGGTCATCAATGCCGCAAGCTTCGGGGCTCCGGTGCTCGCTTCGGGCACGGAGGGCTACCCGGCCGACCGGGTGCCGGTGCTGCGCCTGGCGCGGGGCAATTACTTCGGGTGCACCGGCAAGCCGGCGTTCTCGCGACTGATCTATCCGGCGCCGCGGATCGACGGCGGGCTGGGCATCCACCTCACCCTCGATCTGGCCGGCCGCACCCGGTTCGGTCCCGACGTGGAATGGGTGGACACGGTCGACTATCGGGTGGATCCGCGGCGGGCGGACAGCTTCTATGGTGCGATCCGCCGTTACTGGCCGGGCCTGCCGGACGGGGTGCTGTACCCGGACTATGCCGGCCTGCGCCCGAAGCTCACCGGCCCCGGCGAGCCCGCGGCCGACTTCCGGATCGATGGGCCGGCCGAGCACGGGCTGCCCGGGATCGTACACCTGTTCGGGATCGAGAGCCCGGGCCTGACGTCGAGCCTGTCGCTCGCGGAGGCGGTCGTCGGGCAGCTCGACGGCTGACACTCAGAACAGCAGGTGCAGCGCCAGGGGCGCGAGGATCGCGGTCAGGAACGCGTTGAGTCCCATGGCGATGCCCGCGAAAGTGCCGGCCGTCTCGCTCACCTGGAAGGCCCGGGCGGTGCCGATGCCGTGGGCGGCGAGTCCCGCCGCAAAGCCCCGGGCGCGCATGTCCCGGATCCGCAGGACGTTCATCAGCGGCGTCACCAGGATCGCACCGATGATGCCGGTGAGGATCACCAGGATCGCGGTCAGCGTCGGGTCGCCGCCCAGCGCTTCGGCGATGCCCATGGCCACCCCCGAGGTCACGGATTTCGGCGCCAGCGAGATCAGGATCGGTTGCGGGATGTCGAGCAGGCGCGCCAGCGCGATCACGACCGCGAGGGTCGTGGCGGCGCCGGCCACCAAGGCGGCCAGCATCGGCACGAGGGCGCGCAGGACCGTGGCACGGCGCTCGTAGAGCGGCATCGCCAGCACCACCGTGGCGGGTCCGAGCAGGAAGTGCACGAACTGGGCGCCCTCGAAGTAGGTCGGATAGGGCGTGCCGGTCACCGCCAGGACGCTGCCGACCAGCACCACCGTGATCAGCACGGGGTTGGCGATCGGGTGGCGCCCGGTGGCGGCGGCGAGCCGGTCGGCCAGGACGTAGGAGGTCAGCGTCACGGTCAGCCACAACAGCGGCGTGCCGGCGAGGTAGACCCAGAGCGAGAAATCGCCGGCCACCGCTCAGGCCTCGCCGTCCGGTCGCCGCCGCTCGACCCGGGACGCGACCGCGCGGAACACCAGCACGGTCACCAGCAGCGACAGGGCGGTCGAGATCACCAGCACGATCGCGAGCTTGAGCCCCTGGGCCCGCAGCAGGTCGAGCCGCCCGACCACGCCGACGCCGGCCGGAACGAACATCAGCGACAGGTTCATCAGGAGCCCCCGCGCCGTCGATTCGAGGGTGCCGTCGGTCAGCGGCTGCGGCAGGATCCGGGGCAGGCCGAGGCGGCTGTCGCGCAGCAGCAGGAAAGCGAACATCAGCCCCATGCCGATCACCGGACCCGGCACCGGCACCCCGGCGCCCCGGGCCAGGACCTCGCCGACGAGCTGGGCGAGGAGGATCAGCGCGAGGCTGGCGATCATCGGCCGGCCCGCGCGGTCAGACGGCGCCGACGCCCTGCTGCCCGGTCCGCCGGGCCGCGGTGACCGCCGCCTCGTCGAAGCCGAGCAACCGGCCGAGGCGCTCGACCAGCGCCTCCTCGAACTCGTCCACGATGCCGTCCGCGGCGGCCACCGACCACGCCATGGTCAGCAATTCCTGGCGCTCCGTGGTGTTGGCCTCGTGCGGGATCATCTCGACGAGGCTCGCCACGTCGCGCGTCTCGGCATCGATCGCCGCGGCGCGCTCGATCAGCGCCCGGGCCGCGTCCGGCCCGTCGGCGTAGCGGCCCTGCACGATCCGGGACAGGCGGTCGCTCTCGGCGGGCGCCAGGATCCCGTCGACCCGGGCCACATGTACGAGCAGCGCGGTCGCGGCCAGATGCGTGTCGTCCACCGGCTCGGAGGCGCCGACCCCGAGAGCCTCGGTCGCGTAGGCGCGCAGGCGTGCGATCAGGGACATGGCGGCTCCGGCGGTTCCTGACGGCACAGTTCGGTTCGCAGGGCGCCCCGTCAAGGACGCCGCACAACGTCGGCGCGAAGCGTGGCGCGGCTGCATCGCTTTCGGGCGTTCAGTCCCCCCGGGCCGCCCGGATCGACCCCGCCACCAACGGGGCGAGGATCGCGTCCGCCGCCCGGACGATCGTAGGACCGGCCTGAGCAGGCGTCCCGGCCCGGAACGGCGGCTCCGGGGCATATTCGGCGACCAGCTGGGCAGTGCGGGCATAGTCGGGTCCGCGCAGGCGGGCGGCGAGTGCCAGCCCGAGATCGAGCCCGGCCGAGACGCCGGACGCGGTGACCCGGTTGCGGTCGAACACCACCCGCTCGGCCACCGGCACGGCGCGGAGCAGCGGCAGCACCGCGTCGCGTACGCACCAGTGCGAGGTGGCGCGGTAGCCCCTGAGCAGGCCGGCCGCCCCGAGGATCAGCGAGCCGGTACAGACGCTCGTCACCCAGGCCGTGCCGGGGGCGCGTGCCCGCAGGAAGCCCAGCAGGGCCGCGTCGCACATCTGCCCGGGGGTGCCGTCACCGCCCGGGACCAGCAGGACGTCGAGATCGGGCGGGCAGGTCTCGAACGTGTGGGTCGCGACCAGGCTCAAGCCCGTGTCGCTGGCGACCGGCCCCGCGGATTGCGCCACGCAGTGCAGGCTGTTGGGGGCGAGGCCGGCGAGCAGCGCCTGGGGGCCGACCACGTCGAGGGCGGTCATGCCCGGGTAAAGGATCATGGCGATCCGGACCGGGCGATCCTGGGCCATCGGACCCGGCGCGTCGGCGGCTCCGGTCCGGACGGGCCCGAACGCGGCCGCGGCCGCCGTCGCCGCCAGGATCGCCCGGCGACTGAGGTCCGGTGGCGTCACGCCCGGCCCGGGATCGTCACAATGGCCACGCCGCATCCCGATAGGCGCTGTCCCAGAATAGCCATTCGAGCCGGGTGGCCTGCGTGAAGGCCTCGTGCATCCGCACGCGCACCACCGGCGACGCCTGCTCGGCGGCCCGGTCGGTGGCGGCGATCATCCCGGCCACGGAAGCGGCGAACTCGTCGCCCGCGTAGGTGTCGATCCAGGCCTGGTACGGATTGTCGGCGGCGGCGCGGGCGAGGATGTCGTCGCCCACCGCCTTGTAGATCCAGAAGCACGGCAGCAGGGCCGCGCAGAGGACCTCGAACGGCTCGGCATAGGCCGCGGCGAGCAGGTACGAGACGTAGTGGTGGCAGGCCGGCGTCAGCGCGGTCGCCGCGAAGGTCTCAGGGCCGATCGCGTAATCCCGGAAGAAACCGCCGTGGAGCGCGCGCTCCACTACGATGGCGTCCTGCGCGGCGCGCGAGAATTGCACGATCCCGTCCGGGTCCGGCGCCTTCGCGGCGGCGAGGCTCAGCGCACGGCCGAAGCCGATCAGGTAATGCGCGTCCTGCACGATGTAGTGGCGGAAGCGATCCTGCCGCAGCGTGCCGGCGGCGAGCTCGGCGTTGAACGGCATCGAACGGATCGTCTCGTAGGCCGCCGCGTTGCGCGCCCACGCGTCGCGGGAGAACGCGTTCGGGCCGGTGTCACCGTCGGTCAAAAGGCAGCTCCTGCAGGCAACTCCTGCCCGGTTTCTGTTTGGGCGTCAGCCCTGCCGCTGGGCGTGCGTGACGGCCACGTGGATCAGCTCGGCCAGCGTCCGGACGCCGAGCTTCTGGCGCATCTGCGAGCAGGCGTTGGTGACGGTCTTATAGCTCACCGACAGGTCGGCCGCGATGGCGCCGTAAGACCGGCCCTGCGCCAGCCGCGCCAGGATCTGCTGCTCGCGGGGCGTGAGCTGGGATTCCGGCGTCCGGCGCGCGTCGGCCCTCAGCATGGCGACCTCGGTGGCGAGCCGGCGGTCGAGGTAGACCTCGCCGACCCTGACCTTGCCGAACGCCTCGAACAGCTCCGCCGAAGCGTGGTCCTTCAGCACGTAGCCCAACGCGCCGGCCTCGAGCGCCCGCGCCACGATCACCGGATCGTTGTGCATGCTGAACACCAGGATGCGCGTCTCCGGGGCGACCGCGCGGATACGGCGGATCAGGCCGAGCCCGGCCATGCCGCTGCCCTGGAAGGTCAGGTCGCAGATCACCACCGGCGGCCGCAGCCGGTGGAAGATCCGGTAGCCGCCGACCACCGTGGTCGCCTCCGCGATGGTCTCGACCCCGGAATCCTCGAGGACCCGGCGACAGCCCTGCAGGACGATCGGATGATCGTCGATCACGAGGACCGGTAAGCGTGTGGCGGCGGCGTCGATCTGGGAGGCGATGGCGTTCATGCGCTCGGCGCGTTGTTGTTCTCGTCGACCCGCTCCGGCGGAACGGGGATCGTGATCTTGACGATTGCTCCGGGGCCGGCATTGTCAAGGGCGAAGGTACCATCCAACGCCTCGACTCGCTCGCGCATCCCCGACAGACCGAGCCCGGTGCGGTGTTCGAGCGGGATTCCCGTCCCGTCGTCGCGGATCGTGACGCGCAATTGGCCGTCCGCTTCCACGGCCTCGGCCTCGACCAGGGTGGCGGCGCCGTGCCGCACGGCATTGGTCGCACTCTCCTGCACGCAGCGGAACACCGTGAGGTCCACGAGGTCGCCATAGCCGCGGGCCAGGCTGTCGAACCGGCCGACGAAGACGGTGGCGGGATGGCGCTGACCGAAGCCGCGCAGCATCAGGTCGAGGCAGGTGGCGAGCGGCGCCTGCCCGAGCCCGTGCGGGCGCAGGCGGTTCAGCAATTCCCGGTTGACGGTCTGGACCTGCCCGACGATGGCGCTGATCTCGGCCGCCCGGGTGGCGAGCTTTTCACGATTGGGCTCGGCCGCGCCCGAGGCGATCCGGGCGATCGACGCGGCGTTGGCCTCCAGGGCGAATAGGCAGGGGCCGAACTCGTCGTGCAGTTCGAGCGCGGTGCGGCGGCGCTCGTCGTCCTGCGCGGTGAGCAATTGCCGGTTGAGCCGGCCGTTGGCGGCGCGGACCTCGCTCAGCGCGGCGGCGACCTTGTTGAACCGCTCGGCGATCACCGCCAGCTCCCGGGCGCCGGGGGGCTCCAAGCGCGCGGTGTAATCGTGGTGCTCCAGCTTCGTCAGGCCGGCACCCAGCCGCTGCAGCGGCGCCAGGATGCGCCCGAGGGCCAGGTAGAGCGCGATCAGCATCGCGGCATTGATGGCCAAGGTGGTCATCGAGAGCGCCCGGGCATAACCCCAGATCTCGTCGATCTCGTCCATCGGCTGGGTGGTGATCTGCGCGGTTCCGAGGGTCTGTCCATTCGCCACGATCGGCAGGGTGTGGCGCTCGATCGGCGGCATGATCAGGTCGGCGAACCAACGGGGCGCCTCGCGCTCGGACCGGTGCGGCGGCATCGGTTTGCCGACCTGGTCGCCGTCCGCTTCCAGGACCGCGACCCGGACGTGGCGCAGGACCTTGAAGCGGAGGTCCAGGGTTTGCAGCAGCGTGTCCGGAGAGGCGGTGTCGGACAGGCGGATCGTGTCGGCGACCAGGGACTCGACCGTGGCCAGCGAGGCGCGGGTCTCGACCCGCACCGCGTTGCGCGCGTTGAGCACGATCACCCCGCAGGAGATCAGGGCAGCCAGCGCGTCGATGAACAGAACGACCGCGACCAGCCGGGCCCGGGTCGACCAGTCGGTCCAGGACCAGAAGCCGGCACGACGCCTGTCGGGCGGTGCCGCCGAGATGAGAGGCTGGGTCGGGGTCGTATCCACGGCGAGACGCATAGCGCATCGTCCCGATGACCGGAACCGGTACGATGCGCTAGCTTTTTGATTCGCTTCGTCTTTTCCCCTGACGTCAGCGGCCGCCTTCGGGAACCGCGCTCGCGCTGACCCGGCGGCGAAGCCTCTGCCGCCCGGACCCGCGAGTCGCATCGGACGATGACGGACCGGCCCCGCGGATGGGTGGCGCATCGCCGCCGTCGAAGCCGAACCGGGGCAATGGAAGCGACTACGGATTCTTAAGCGGCTTCAGCTTATCTTGTGGATAGCCGAGCCTCGATTGGCCGGGCACCCAATACGGCGCGACATCTTTGCGCCGTATTGCGGTTTCTCTATCGACGGCAGAGTCGACCCATCTCCAAATTGATGGAGAACGGCGGCCGGTCGTGGGGGGCCCGGTCGCGCGCGTCGTGCACCGTGTCAGAGACCCCGGACCATGATGGACCTCGCCCTGGACCCGTCCGACACCCGGCCGCATCGGTCGCCGGCGCTCCGTCCCGGACGCAAGCCCAGCCTGCGACTGGTCCTAGCCGGGCTGGTCGGCGTGAGCGCGCTGGCGGGCTTCGGGGTCGCCGCCTCGACCCTGATGGCAGGGCTCGCAGCCCCGACACCCGTTAAGCTGGGACCGCCGAGCCGGGCTGCGGACTGGCCCGAATTGAAGGACGGTCTTCCGGCCGTGGCCGGAATGGCTTCCACCGCTCCCAACGCCCCGAAGCCGGCTGAGCCCGAGAAGCCGGCTCTGCGCATGGCCGTCCTGCCGGAGGCCTTGGCGCCCGCGCCGGTCGTCGCGAGCCCGCCCATGTCCGTGCCGGCCAGAAGCACACCGAGCGCCCCACCGCCCGTGAAAAGCGTCGCCGCGCCTGAGGCGCCGACCAAGCGGATCCCGACGCCGACGCCGATCGCGCCGATCACCGCCGCCCGGCAGGTCGTGCCTCTGCCGCCGACCCGCACCGCCGCGCTGCAGCAGCCGCGGGCGTCCGAGACCGTCCGGGCCCGCGATGCGGTCGTACCCGCCGCGACGCCCGCGCCGAAGCCGGTTGCGGCGACGCCAATCCCGGCCTCACCCGAGAAGCCTGCCCGCAAGGCGGTGGCCGTGAGCAAGCCGCCCGTGGCGAAGAAGACCGCCGATGCGATCAAGCCCGGCGCCGCGACCGTCGCGCAGGCCGAGCCGGCCGACGAGGAGACCGAGGTGCTCGGCATCAAGCTTCCGTCCCTGGCGCCTGCCGGCCGGAAGCTGAAGGAGAGCGTCGACGCACTCGGCGATGCGATGAAGAAGGTGTTCTAGCGCCTCAAGCCCGGTACCGGACCGGATCGATACGCCCGCCCCGCGATCCGCATCGTCTTTGCGGATCGCGGGGCGGGTGGCGTTCGGGGCGGCGCTCCAAGGCCGTCCGGGGGCGCAGCGTCGCCCCCGTTCAGGTTTTCGACCGGATCAGCTCCGGCCGGTGTTCCGGCCCGGCTTGTGATCGGGCCGGGGACCGGACCGCTCGGCCTGGCGCTGGTGCTTGCCGGCGCGCGGGCTGGCAAACCCCTTCGGGCCACTCGGGCTGGTCTTGCGCTCGGCCGGGCCGGCATCCCCAGCCAAGGCCTCGACCTGAATCTCCGGCGAGCCGTTGCGGGCGAACGCCTCCGCGAAGCGCGCGGCGGCGTTGCCGCGGATCTCGAACTTGGTCTCCCGGTCGAAGATCCGGATCGCGCCGATCTCCTGGCGGCCAATACCGCCGCGGCGGGTCAGCATCGGAAGCAGCCTGCGCGGGTCGGCGTTGTCGCGCCGGCCGAGATTGAGCCGGAACCACACCGCCGGACCCAGGGCGGCGATCTGCTCGGGGTTCATCGGGTCGTAGGGCGGGCGCTCGCTGACGCCGCGCGGCGCACGGCCCTCGCCGGGATCGCTGACCTCTTCGGGCGCCGGCAGGCGGGTGCGGTAGACCCGCGCCAGCAGGGCGGCGAGTTCCTCTGGCGTCTTGCCGGCGAGCAGGGCGCCGGCGAGCGCGACATCCTCCTCGGCCGGCGGCTCGGAGAAGAGCGGGTCGGACAGCATGCGCTCGCCGTCGAGCTTGCGAATGTCGTCGGCCGAGGGCGGCCCCGACCATTCCGGGCTGACCTTGGCGGTGGCGAACATCTGCTCGGCGCGGCGGCGGCGGGAGTTCGGGATCAGCAGCACCGAGGTGCCCTTGCGCCCGGCCCGGCCGGTGCGCCCGCTGCGGTGCTGCAGCACCTCGGCGTCATGCGGCAGGTCGGCGTGGATCACCAGGCTCAGCGACGGCAGATCGATACCGCGGGCCGCCACGTCGGTGGCGACGCAGACCCGGGCGCGGCCGTCGCGCAGGGCCTGGAGGGCGGCGTTGCGCTCGCCCTGGCCGAGTTCGCCCGAGAGCGCGACCACCGAGAAGCCGCGCTCGGTGAGGCTCGCCTGGAGATGGCGCACCGCGTTGCGGGTGTTGCAGAACACGATCGCGGTCGGCGCGTCCGCCTCGCGCAGGAGGTTGAGCACCACGTGCTCGGTCTCGCGCGGCATGATCCGCACCGCCCGGTAGGCGATGTCGGCGTGGCCCTTGCTCTCGCCCTTGATCGCCAGCCGCAGGGCATTGCGCTGGTAGCGCTCGGCCAGGGCCTCGATCGCCTTCGGCAGGGTCGCGGAGAACAGGTAGGTCGCGCGCTCCGGCGGGGTGGCCGAGAGGATGAACTCGATATCCTCGCGGAAGCCGAGGTCGAGCATCTCGTCGGCCTCGTCGAGCACGACGGCGCGCAGGTTGGTCGGGTCGAGGTTGCGGCGCTCGAGGTGGTCGCGCAGCCGGCCCGGGGTGCCGACCACGATATGGGTGCCGTCGGCCATCATCCGGGCCTCACGGCGGGGATCCATGCCGCCGACGCAGGCGGTGACGCGACCGCCGGCCGGGGCGTAGAGCCAAAGCAGCTCGCGCTGGACCTGGAGCGCCAATTCGCGCGTCGGGGCGATCACCAGGGCGAGCGGCGCGCCCGCGGGCGGCAGCATCTCGGACGCGCCGGCCTCCTCATCCGCCCCTCGGCCGAAGAGCATGTCGGCCATGGCGAGACCGTAGGCCACGGTCTTGCCGGAGCCGGTCTGGGCGGAGACGAGGAGGTCGCGGGCGCCGGCCGCCGCTTCCAGCACCGCGGCCTGGACCGGGGTGGGATCGGCGTAGCCGCGCTCGGACAGGGCCCGCGCGAGGGGGGCGGGCAGGGTCGGGAAGGGCAAGTTTCGGAAACTCTCAACGGCCGCGCCGCGCCCGGCAGCGCGCCATCGCGCGGCGGAGGAATCAGGCACCGGACTTTATTCGGGTCCCGACAAGGTAGCGCCTACGGGGCCCGATGACCACTCCCACCACGGCATGGGCCGGTTGCGCGTCAGCAGACCGGTGCGGTGATGTCGGTCCGGCTGAAATCCGCACCGACATACAGCGGTGGGCAGCCGTGTTCCTTGGCGACATCGTAGGCGAAGTAATCTCCGAAGATCAGACCGGGCGGATGCAGGCCCTTGCCCCAGCGCCGATAGCATGCCGCGACGCGTCCGGCCGAGGCTGCGGTGACCGACACAATCTCGATGGCGAGCCCGTCGATCAGGCGGCCCATCTCGTCGCCGACGTTCCGGCGCTCCGACACGATCAACGCTTCGGCGACCGTCGCCGCCGACATCACGAGCCTGTTCTCGCGCTCGATGAGGGCGATGCAACGCTCCGCCTCCGGCTCGTTCTGGAGGATCGCCATGAGCGCGGAGGTGTCATTCGCGATCATCCGGGCAGGCCGTCCGGGTCGTAAAGGAAATCCTGGCTGCGGGCGGCGCGCGGGCCAGGGGTGAGCTTGGCGGAAGCGGCGACCTGAATCGCTTCGATGAGCGCCCGGCGCACCGTCCGATCCGGCTTCGGCTCCACGGCCACCATGCGGACGACCGGCCGGCCATGGCAGGTCAGGATCACCGCGTCGCCGGTCTCCGCGCGCCGGACGAGTTCCGTGAGCTGCGCGTTGGCATCTGTCACGGACATGCGCATCGCGTTCCCCTATCTCGACGCCACCGCTGGTCACGTCACAGGAATCGCCTATGAGGTAGTCTAACACCTTGCGCGACACCACCAAAACGATCCGGCCGGGGACCACCAAGATCATGACGGGAGCCCTGCGGCTGGCTGTGGCGTGGGCGACGGTTCTCGCCTTCGCGTGGTTCGGGAAGGCCTGGCTCGGGGACCTGTCGCAGCCCTGGTTCGCGGGCGGCCTGTTCGCCTGGCTGCTCGCGGTCATCGTCTGGGCGGCCTTCGGGGTGGTGCACGAGGCCGAGGAGCTGGCGCATCGCCTCGGCGAGCCGCTCGGCACCCTGGTGCTGACGCTGTCGATCGTGATCATCGAGGTGGCGCTGATCTCCGCCGTGATGCTCTCGGCCAAGGATGCGCCGACGCTCGGTCGCGACACGATGTTCGCCGTGCTGATGATCGTGCTGAACGGCGTGGTCGGCCTCGGGCTGCTGATGGGCGGCCTGCGCCACCACCAGCAGAGCTACAACCTGCAGGGAGCATCGGCCTTCCTGTCGGTGATCATCCCGCTGACGACTGTCGCGCTGATCATCCCGAACTTCACCAGCTCGACCGCCGACGGCACCCTGACCACCCTGCAGGCCGTGACCTTCTCGGTGTTCACGCTGGCGCTCTACGGGGTGTTCCTGCTGATCCAGACCAGCCGGCACAGCGATTTCTTCCAGGATGCGGAAGAGAAGGCGGACAGCGGGTCCGCCTCGGGCTCGACCTCGCGCGGCGCGATGGCGAAGCACGTCGTCCTGCTGCTCGCCAACGTCGTTCCGATCGTGCTGCTGGCCAAAAGTCTCGCGGTGATCCTCGACCACGGCATCGCGGCGCTCGGTGCGCCCTCCGCGCTCGGCGGCGTGCTGATCGCCGCCATCGTGTTCACCCCGGAGGCGATCTCGGCGCTGAAGGCCATCGCCCGCAACGAGTTGCAGCGAGCGATCAACCTGTGCCTGGGCGCGGCGACCTCGACGGTCGGCCTCACGGTGCCGGCGATCCTGACGATCGGCCTGCTGACTGGCCAGACCGTGGTGCTCGGCCTCAAGCCGACCGAGATGACGCTGCTGGCGGTCACGCTGATCCTAAGCACGCAGACTTTCTCGGGCCTACGAACGACGGTCCTGGAGGGCGCCGTGCACCTCGTTGTGTTCTTCGTCTACCTCGTCCTGATCTTCAGCCCCTGATCAGCTCCCGAACCGCTCGGTCCGGATCACGCCCGCAGGGACGCCCGCCGCCAGGATCAAGTCGGAGGCCGCGCCGACGAATCGGTTCGAACCGCAGAGGAAGACCTTTTCGGGTCGTCCGAGCCGCGTCAGGGCGCCGGCCACGAGGGCGGCGTCGATCCGCCGGCCACCGGCATCCCGGGTGGTGGTGATGTGCAGGGAGAATCCGGTTCCGTCGCCGGCAAGGCGCTCCAGCTCGGGCAGCGCGATCGCCCCCGCGCGGGTGTGGGCAGAGTAGATCAGGGCCGCCGGGATCTGCGGAGCGACCAGCGCACGCTGGCGCAGCATCGCCAGCAGTGGCACCACGCCGGATCCGCCGGCCCCCAGCAGCAGCGGGCCGCCGTCCGGACCGTCCCAGGAGAACGAGCCGCCGATCGGCCCGCGCAACTCGACCCGGTCGCCGACTTCGGCGGCCTCCGAGAACCAGCCCGAGACCTCGCCGTCAGGCAGCGCCTCGACCATCAGCTCGAGGGTGCCGCTGCCGTCGGGCGCCGAGGCGATCGAGTAGCTGCGCTGGGCCTGGTAGCCGTCCTCGGCGGTCAGGCGGACATCCACGTGCTGGCCGGCCCGGTAGGCCTGAGCGATGTCACAGCGCAGCCGAAAGCTCTTCACCTGCGAGGTGACGGGCGCGATCGCGGTGATCTCGGCCTGGTGCCAGCGGAAGACGATCGGCTCAGTCACCGGTGTAGCGCTGCTCACGCCAGGGATCCCCGTACATGTGATACCCGCGCAACTCCCAGAAGCCGGCGGTATCGGTCTGAGTGAAGCGAAGGCCCTTCACCCATTTGGCGCTCTTCCAGAAATAGAGGTGCGGCACGAGCAGCCGCGCCGGGCCGCCGTGATCTGGGTGGATCGGCTGGCCGGCATAGCGCGTCGCCACCATGGCTTGGCCGTTCACGAGGTCGGCCACCGGCACGTTGGTGGTGTAGTCGTCGTAGGATTCCGCCAGGAGATACCCGGTCGGCGCCGCGATGCCGGCATCGGCCAGCAGGTCGTCGAAGCTCACGCCCTCCCAGGCGGTGTCGAACTTCGACCACTTGGTGACGCAGTGAATATCCCCCTGCCAGGTGGTGCGGGGCAGAGCCTCGAAGTCCTCCCAGCTCCACGTCTTGATCGGCCGAGAGCCCTCACGCAGCGTGAACCGCCAGGTGGCCGGATCCACGGTCGGGTTGGGGCCGATCTGCAGGATCGGGAAATCCTCGGTGAGATATTGGCCGGGCGGGATCCGCGCGCCGGTCTCGGGCGGTTGCCTGCGCCCGACGAAGCCCCGTGTCACCATGCCGGCCACCGCTCCCGGTTGTTGTTTTGATGCGTCCGACTCGGGTTTGGTGCGTCGGAACACCCCACGTCAAGTCGGGATGTGCGGCCGAACAAACGCCCCAAAGCTGAGATGTGGTACTCAGCCTACGCTTGATCGAATCGCACCCATCAGGGGGAATGTCATGAAGTACCTTCTCGCGACGAGCCTCATCGTCGGGAGCCTCGCCACCCTCTCGCCGGCCGCCCAGGCCCGTGACGGGATCGGCGCCGGCGGCGCGGCGGCCCTCGGCGTGCTCGGCGGCCTCGCAGTCGGCGGCGCCATCGCGTCGTCGGCCAACAATGGCTACTATCCGGGCCGGCCGGTCTACCGCGCCCCGCCGCCTGTCTATGTGGAAGAGGATTACGGTCCGGTCTGCCACTTCGAGCGCCGCCGCACGATCGACCCCTACGGCGACGTCTACATCCGGCGCGTCCGCGTCTGCGAATAGGCGGCTTCGTGGGTCGCCCCTGCGGCCGGCGCCGGCTTCAGGCGCTCGGCACAGGCGATCCCCCCGAGCACCAGGGCCAGGGCGACGGCTTGAGTCGCCCCGAACGGCTCGCCGACCAGCAGGACGGCGAGACCCGCGCCGAAGATCGGCACGAGGTTGACGAACAGGCCGGCCCGGTTCGGGCCGATCAGCTCGACCCCGCGCATAAAGAAAAGCTGCGCCATCAGCGATGGGCCCAGGCCAACGAAGGCGACCATCGCCCAGCCCGCCAGCCCTGGCCAGACCGCGTGCCCCGTAGCCCACTCGACGGCGAGGGGCGGCAGCGAGGTCACGAAGGCGGCGATCGCCATGGCGGCGAAGAACGCCAGCGCCGTAACCTTCGGACGCGTCGGCAAGAAGATCGTGTAGCCCGCGTAGAGCAGGCAGGCGCCGAACACGAGGACATCGCCCCGGTTGAAATCGAGGCGCGTCAGGACCGACCAGTCACCGTGGGTCGCGGCGATGCCGGCGCCGATCAGCGTCAGGACCACGCCGATCATCTGGCCGGCGGTGACCGGCACCCGGTAGGCCACGCGGTTGAGCAGGATCACCAGGACCGGGATCGCCCCCTGGAACAGCGCCAGGTTGACCGCGCCGGTATGGACGCCGGCGGCGTAGAACAGGCAATTGAAGGCTGTGTAGCCGAGGCCGCCCATCAGCAGGATGCGCAGCCAGTGGGGCCGCAGGAGCGGCCATTCCGCGACGAGCCTGCGGGCCGCGAACGGCGCGAGCGCCGTGCAGGCCACCGCCCAGCGCAGCGTCGTGATCACCTGAGGCGAGACGTGGCCGGGGGCCCAGCGGCTGCCGACCGCATTCCCGGCCCAGAGCAGCGCCGTGAGCGTGAGGAGCAGATAGGCCGGCGCGACCGAGGAACCCCGGGTCGCGCGCTCAGCCATCAGCGGCGGCGGAACTGACCGCCCCGCACCTGCGGACGCGGACCCGCGGAGCGCTCGTCCTTATGACGAAACACGAGGCGGCCCTTCTCGAGGTCGTAGGGCGACATCTCGACCGTGACCCGATCACCCGCCAGCGTCTTGATGCGGTTCTTCTTCATCTTGCCGGCCGTGTAGGCGACGATCTCGTGGCCCTGGTCGAGCTGTACGCGGTAGCGCGCGTCCGGCAAGATCTCGATCACGAGACCGTCGAACTGCATCAATTCTTCTTTCGCCATGCACCTTCTCCAGTCGGACCGTCCGGCAGCAGGCGTTCCGGCAAAACTTCTACGGCTGTCATCAAGCTCGGGAAACGCCACAGGGCGCGGATCCGATCCGACGGACGGTCCGCGCCTGCTCAGCGACGCTGTCCGCATTTAGTCGTCGTACGATCCCGCGGCAAGTCACGCCGTGCGCTTCGGACTGGATATCGAGCCCCGGATGATGCGCGCAAACGCTGATTTGGCCTCATCTTTTCGAAAATACCGGAGGGCATCTCCAGAATGCCACGTCCGGCACGTCCCCGGATCGCGCTCCCGAGTGGCCCGCCCTCACGGACCGGAGACGTCGTTGCCGGCGTAGTCCAGGCGCCCGTCCGGTGTCCGCCGCCAGACCCGCAGGGTGACCGGTCCGGTGATCCGGTCGCCGCGTTCGTCGAAGCCGACCGGCCCGAGGATCGTGCGCGCCGGCTGGGTGCCGTGCAGGGCCTCGGCGACCTTGCGGCCGTCCGGAACGCGTCCGGCCTTCGGGTCCGCCGCACGGGCGCGCTCCAAGCCTTGCGCCAGCACCTCCACCGCCGCGTAGCCCGACGCCGCGACGCTCTCGGCCTCGGGGCTGCGCGCCGGCGCCTTGCTGCCCTTCGGCTCGGGCAGGCGCGGGGAATCGGGCGGCAGGGTCATCACGGTCCCCTCCCCGGCCGCACCGGCGACAGCCGCGAACGCGGGATCGAGGATGCCGTCGCCCGCGACCAGCGGGGCACCGATGGACGCCTCGCGCAGGGCGCGGACCAGAGTGGCGGCCTCCGGGGCGAGCCCCCCGAAATACACCGCCTCGACCCGGGCCGCCTTCAGCCGTCCGACCAGATCGGAGAGGTCGCGGGTGCCGCGGGGAAAGCCGTCGAACAGCACCTCCGGGGTGCCGGCCTCCTTCAGGCGCGCCGCCACCGCCTCGGCGAGGCCGCGCCCGTAGGTCGAGCGATCGTTGACGATGGCGACCCGCCGGCCGGCGAACGCCTTGACGAGATAGCTCCCCGCGGCCCGGCCCTGCTGCGCGTCGCTCGGGCCGAGCCGGAACAGGTTCCACAACCCGCGGCCGGTCAGGGGCGTATAGGTGGCGCCGGGCGCGACCATCACGGCGCCGGCCTCCTCGTAGACCGGGGCCGCCGCCGCGACCGCCCCGGATTCGAGTGGCCCGACCACGAAGCGCACGCCGTCGGCAGCGAATTTCTTCGCGGCGGCGAGGGCTTGCCTGGGATCGCCGGCATCGTCGGCCGGCACCAGGGCGAATTTCGGCCGGCCGCCGCCGGCGCGGTTCAGGTCGGCGACGGCCTGCTCGGCGCCCTGCCGCAGCCCCTGGCCGAAGGCGGCATCCGGCCCGGTGAGCGGCGCCGACAGGCCGATCCGCACCGGGGCCTGAGCGGCGGCCGGTGCCGCGGCCAGGAGAACGGCGACGATCGGGGCGAGGATCTGCTTCATCGCCACACGTTATGGGCAGTCGCGCCGGGCGGGAAGCGTGCATCGCAGGGCCCGCGCACCGGTCCGACAAGCTGGCCACGGGCTTTCGCGAACAGAGAAGGCGAACCCAAACGCGTTCGCGGCCTGCGGTTTCAAAATCCATTCATCCTTGAGCGGATCGGGATGCAGCTGCGCGCGGAAGCGCTGGCGGGCAGGCGCGATGTGGGAAATAAGGGCGTCGGCCGACCCGCGACTTCGGACAGATCCGCCCGCTCGCGCCGCATCGAAGACCCTCTGGGACGATTGACGATCATGACCTCGCTGTTCGCCGGCATCCAGGACGCGCCGCTCGACCCGATCATGCGCCTGTTCGAGGCTTTCAACGCCGACACGAGCACGAAAAAGCTCAACCTTGTGGTCGGGGTCTACACGGATGCCGAGGGCAAGGTGCCGCGCCTGCGCGCCGTGCAGACCGCCGAGAAGCGCTGGATCGAGAAGGGTCTGCCGAAGACCTACCGGCCGATCGAGGGGACCAAGCCGTTCCGCGACGCGGTCCAGGCCCTGCTGTTCGGTGCGGGCGCCCCGATCCTGACGCAGAACCGCACCGCGACGCTCCAGAGCATCGGCGGCACCGGCGCCCTCAAGACCGGCGCCGACGTGCTCGCGGTGCTCAATCCCGGCGCCACCGTGGCGGTGAGCAACCCGAGCTGGGAAAACCACAAGGCGCTGTTCACGCAGGCCGGCTTCACCGTCGTCGACTACCCGTATTTCTCGGCCGAGACCGGCGGCGTCGACTACCCGGCGATGCGCGCCTACCTCGAGACGCTGCCCAAGGGCTCGATCGTGGTGCTGCACGCCTGCTGCCACAACCCGACCGGCGCCGACCTGACGCCCGACGAGTGGCGCGACCTCGCACCCTTGCTCGCGGAGCGCGGCCTGATCCCGTTCCTCGACATCGCCTACCAGGGCTTCGGCGACGGCCTCGATGCGGACGCCGCGCCGGTGCGCCTGTTCGCCGAGTCGGGTCAGGAGTTCTTCGTCGCCTCGTCGTTCTCGAAGTCGTTCTCGCTCTACGGCGAGCGCGTCGGCGCGCTGACGATCGTCGCCGAGACCCCGGCTTTGAAGACCAAGGTCGAGTCCCTGGCCAAGCGGCTTGTGCGGGCGAGCTACTCGAACCCGGTGACCCACGGCGCGGCCATCGTCGAGATGGTGCTGACCGATCCGGAGCTGCGCGCCGACTGGGAGCGGGAGCTGGCCGAGATGCGTGAGCGGATCCGTTCCATGCGGGTGCGCATGGCCGACAGCCTGCAGCAGCGCCACCCCGAGCGCGGTTTCGACGCGATCAAGACGCAGAAGGGCATGTTCTCCTACACCGGGCTGAGCCCCGAGGAGGCGACCCGCCTGCGCACCGAGCACGAGGTCTATGCCCTGGAGACGGGCCGGATCTGCGTGGCGGCGGTCAACACCCACAACATCGACCACGTGGTCGATGCGATCGACGCCGTTGTGAAGGGCTGACCCGATGGCGGCCCTCAAGCGCGTCTGCCGGTTCAATCTCTGGATCAACCCGGTCTTCGATGCGCGGCTGAGGGCCGAGCCCGATATCGACCTCCAGGTCGGCGACCTGCAGGGCCCGGCGGAAACGCTCGAGGCCCTGCTGGCGCAGGCGCATGTCTTCCACGTCTCCCCGGCACGGGACGAGCTGCCCCGCCGCTGGCACGTCACCGACGGCCTTCTGGCCGGCTGCCCGAACCTGCTGGCGGTGTCGTCCGGCGGGGCGGGCTTCGACACGGTGGACGCGGCCGCCTGTACCCGGGCGGGCGTCGCCGTGGTCAACCAGGTCGGCGGCAATGCCCGCTCGGTGGCGGAACTTGCCATCGGCCTGATGCTCGCCGTCTCGCGCAAGATCTGCGTCTCGGACCGGCTGCTGCGGACGGAACGGGGCTTCTCGCGGGAATCGCTGATGGGCCACGAGATCGGCGGCGCGACCCTCGGGCTCGTCGGCATCGGCCATACTGGTCGGGAGGTCGCAAAGCTCGCCCGCGGGTTCGACATGCGGGTCCTGGCCTACGACCCGCTGCTCGCGGCCGACGAGATCCGAGCGCGCGGCGCAGAGCCGGTGGATCGCGCGCGGCTGCTCGCCGAGTCCGACATCGTGTCCCTGCATTGCCCGCTCGACGACACGACCCGGGGCAGCTTCGACGCCACGACCTTCGCGGCCATGAAGTCCGGCGCGCTGTTCATCACCACGGCCCGGGGCGGCGTTCACGACGAGGCGGCTTTGGCCGATGCCCTCACGGCCGGCCATCTCGCGGGGGCCGGCCTCGACGTGTGGGCACCGGAGCCCCCGCCCCGTGATTCCGGCCTGCTGCAGCTCGACACCGTGGTGGCGACCTACCACACCGCCGGCGTCACCCACGAGGCGCGCCGGAACGTGGCCTCCTGGGGCGCCGAGCAGATCATCGGCCTTCTGCGCGGTGAGACCCCGCCCCGCCTGGTGAACCCGGAAGTCTGGCCGGCCGTGCTGGAGCGTCGGGCGCGGCTGTTCGGGGCTCCGTAGCCAGACCGCGGCGTCGAAGCCACGCGCGAACCGCCTGCCCGCGATGTTGCGCGACAGCAACGCGCCGGCCCTGCCTGCGGGCAGTTTTGAGCGCTCGTAAGATATCCCACGGCTAGTTCAAAGTCATTCCAAGTTTTACGCCGGGCACAGGCCCGCGATCAAGCTTGACCGTTTTGGTTCACAGAAACCATACCGGCAGCCTGAACGCAGCTTGGCTTGAGAACGTGGCGAAAACCTTCAAACAATCCGGACCGATTACTTCTTGTCGGGGCGCAAAGTTCGCTGCGTCGGCGCTCATCATCGGCTGCTCTGCTGTGATGAGCTCGGATCGGGCTCAGGCAGAACCTGCATTCGAGGCGAATCACGAGGTCCAGCTCGAAGAACTCTCGGTCACCGGTCAGGGCGGTCCGTCCCGGGCCCCGGAGGGCTACGCCCCCGCGACCACGATCAGCGCCACCCGCACCGATACGCCCCTGCGCGACGTCCCGCAGACGGTCGTGCCGGTAACCCGGCAGGTGCTGGAGGACGCGGCCGCTACGCGGATCGACACCGCCCTCGACCTGGCCGGCGTCGGCCGCGCCAACAGTTTCGGCGGCCTCGGCCTGACCGAAGTCACGATCCGCGGCTTCTCCGTGTTCGACTATTATCGCAACGGATTCCCGATCAGTCGGGGCTACCCGAACGCGCCGGACATCGTCGCGATCGAGCGGATCGAAGTGCTCAAGGGTCCGTCGGCCTTCCTGTACGGACGCGGCGATCCCGGCGGCACCTTCAACATCGTCACCAAGCAGCCCTTGGCCGAGCGATCGCTGGCGATCGGCACGCAGTACGGCAGCTACGGCGCCAAGCGCAGCACCTTCGACGCCACCGGGGCGCTCGACGAAAACGGCCAGGTGCTCGCCCGCATCACCGGCGCGGTGGAGGACAACGGCAGTTTTCGCGATTTCGTGAGCGGAGACCGCTACCACGTCGCCCCCGTCCTTGCCTGGAAGCCCAGCGCGGACACGACGATCACCCTGGAAGGCGCCTTCGTCAGCACCGGCACGACCTTCGATCGCGGCATCGTCCCCCTCCAGGGCCGACTGCGCAACGTCCCGCGCTCCCGCTTCCTCGGCGAGCCTGGCCTGCCGCAGAGCGTGGTCCAGGACGCCCTGGGCCAGCTGCGGATCGAGCACCGGTTCGACCAGGACTGGGTGCTCACGGCCGGCGCGCAGGTGCTCGGCGGGTCCCTGAAGAGCTGGGGCGTCGGCGCGGCCGCCAACGGCTTCCTGCCGGACGGCCGCAACCTGCGCCGGAACCTGGAACGGCGCGACCTGACGTGGTCCGACACCGATGTGCAGGTCAACTTGGCGGGCAAGTTCGACACCGGCTTCCTGCACCACACGCTGCTGCTCGGCCTCGAATACGACCGCTACCGCTACCGGGAGATCTTCGACCGCTCGAACGCCGCAACCTATCCGTTCCTGCTCGACCTGCTGGCGCCGCGCTATGGCCAGGCGCTGCCGCGCAGCCTGCCCACCATCACCAACTTCCTGCAGCACACGGAGAGCTACGCGGGCTACGTCCAGGACCAGATCGACGTCACCCCTCAGCTGCACGCCCTGGTGGGGGTCCGGGTCGAGGATGTCGGACAGGACTCGACGTCCTATCGGAATAACCGCACGACGAACCTGCGCGGCACGGAGGCGCTGCCGCGCTTCGGCTTGGTCTACGATCTGTCCGACGCGGTCGCGGTCTACGGAAACTACGCGCGCTCGTTCAAGCCCAGCACCGGCTTCGACCGGCGCGCCCAGCCCCTCGCCTTCGAGGGCGGCGAGGGCTACGAGGCCGGCGTGAAGGTCGGCCTGCTCGAAGGGCGGCTCAACGCCACCGCGGCCGTGTTCGACATCCGGCGCACCAACGTCCCGACCACGGACCCGGTCGATTCCGCTTTCAACGTCGCCGCCGGCGTGGTGCAGAGCCGCGGCTTCGATCTCACCCTGGCAGGCGAGCTGGCGCCGGGCCTGCGCGTGATCGGCACCTACACCTATGTCGATGCGGCGGTGGCGCGGGACAACACGATCCCGGTCGGGACCCGACTGGCCAACATTCCTGCCAACAGCTTTGCCATGCAGGCGGTCTACGAGGTCCAGGGCGGCGCCCTGAAGGGGCTCGGCTTCGGGGGCGGGCTCAACGTGGTCGGCCAGCGCGTCGCCGGGACGGCCGTGTCGACGTTCACGATGCCCGCCTACACGGTGGTGAACTTGATATCGTATTATCAGATCACGCCGGATGTCCGGGTCTACCTCAACGTCGACAACCTGTTCGACGCGATCTACTACGACAGCGCCTTCCAGAACCGCTACGCCACCCCGGGCCAGCCGCGCACCATCATGGGCGGCGTCGCAGCGCGGTTCTGACGGCCACCGGCCCTACGCCGAGGCTGCGCGCATCCAGCCGAGGCCCGCCTCTGTGCCCGCGGCCGGGTGATATTCGCAGCCGATGAAGCCGGCATAGCCAACGGCTTCCAGCGCTTCGAGGATCGGGTCGAACGCGATGGTACCGGTGCCGGGCTCGTGCCGGCCGGGATTGTCGGCGATCTGGACATGGGCGATCAGCGGTGCGTGTGCCCGGATCAGCGCCGCCGGGTCATGGCCGAGGCAGACGCAGTGATAGGCGTCGAACAGCAGCTTGACGTTGTCCCGGCCCACGGCACGGATCGCATCCACGGCCTTGAGCGGGTCGTCGATCACGTAATCGGCGATGGAGCCCGGGCCGATCGGCTCGACGATCACCGTCATGCCGCGGGCCTTGGCGGCGTCGGCCGCGAAGGCGAGGTTGTCGAGATAGGTGTCCCACAGCCGCGCGGGCTCGGCGCCGGCCGGCCGGACGCCCGCCATCGGGTGGACCATCCGGCAGCCGAGCTGCGCGACATAGTCCAGGGTCGGCTCGATGGTGGAGCGGAAATACGCGACCTTGTCCGGCAGGGCCGCGAAGCCCTTCTCCCCCTTGGAGGCGTCGCCGGCCGGAAAGCCGGTCTGAACCAGCGGCACGCCGGCCCGATCGAGCCAGGCCGCAACGTCCCGGGCCGGGGTCGCGAACAGGTTGGGGTGCTCCACCGCCCGGAACCCGGCTCGGGCCGCGGCGGCGAACCGCTCCGCCAGCGGCCGCTCCGTGAACAGGAACCCGCAATGGCCACTGAGGCGGTCGGAAAAGGTACCGAGCTTCATGGATCAGGCCCTCCCAGCCGTCTCGATCATCGCGCGCATCCGGTCCACCGCCGCGTGGGGCGCCGTCAGGACCGGGACATCGACCACCGCGCGCACGGCCTCGGCCGCCCGGGAGGTCGAGAAATGCGCCAGCATGATCGCGTCGCAGTCGGACAGTTCCGAAGCGCGGGCCGCGATCAGCCGGTTGTGGGTCTCGGCGTCGCCGGCGCGCAGGCGCACCATGGCGTCGTCCACCAGGATCGTCCGCAGGCTCGCCGGCCGGCCGGCCTGGCCGACGAATTCCTCGAACTCATCGGTCATGGTGCCGATCGAGGGGCCGAAGGTCGCCAGCATGCCGATGCGCTCGCCTTGCGCGATCGCCGCCCGGAACATCGCCTCGTTCGGCTTGAGCACCGGCACCGGCACGGACTCGATCAGCCGGTCGATGGCCGGTCCGAAGGCCGAGCAGGTGATCAGGATGCCGTCGGCGCCCATGTCGTGACCGTAGCGCCCAAACCGGACGAACCGGTCGATCATCCCTTCCGAGATCTCGCCGGGTTCCTTGGCCCGGTCGAGGGACAGGCCGTCATCCAGCAGGTTGACCGTCTCGGCCTCGGGCCAGCGCTCCGTGAAGGCCGCCTGGATCGGAGCCATCGCGACCGGTGTCGCGTGCAGGAGGACGATGCGCGGGGCCATGTTGTCTCCCGGGATGCGGCGCGGTTGGGCGTCCGTTTGGCGATGACGGTGTTGTAAGCGATTTCAAAACGGTGGCAAGATATCGCTGATCCGCTTCAATCGAGGTTCTGCTTGCGCGGCGGCGCCGTGCTGGCGCGCAGGATCAGCTCGGCGTCGATCTGGGTCAGGCGCACCATCGGGCGGCCCTGCATCCGGGCGATCAGGTGGTCCCCGGCAGCGTGGCCGATCTCGGCGGAATGGATCCGGATGGTGGTCAGCGCCGGGTCGAGGAAGGGTGCGAAATCGGAATCGTTGTGGCCGATCACCGAAAGGTCGCCGGGTACGTCGAGCCCCCTTGCCCGGGCCTCGATCATCGCCCCGAAGGCGATCTGGTCGGTGCCGCAGATGATCGCGGTGGGCGGACGCCCGCCCGCCAGCATCTGGCGGAAGCCGTCGCGGCCGCCCCCGATGCCATAGGAGATCTCGATGTCGTGCTCGGGGGCGAGCGTCAGGCCGCGCGCCGCCAGCGCCTGCGCGATGCCGGTGACGCGGGCGCCGCCGCGGTCGTTGTCCTTGCGCAGGCCGGAGATCACCCCGATCCGGCGATGGCCCAAATCGATCAGGTAGTTCGCCGCCCGGGCTGCGGAAGCGGCGTTGTCGAAGCCGACGCAGGGACGCTCCCGCGACAGGCTGAAGGTCTGCACCATCGGGATGCCATGCCGGGCGATGCGGGCATGGAGATCCGGGTGGTGGATGTCGCCGACCAGCATCAGCCCGTCGACGCCGCGTTCCAGCAAGAAGGTCGCCTCGCGCAGCTCGTCCTCGAGGTCGTAGCCGGCATTGGCGGCGACCAGGGTGTAGTCGGCCTGTCGGAGCCGCTCTTGGAAGCTCGACAGGACGCGCACGAACGCTTCGTTCTCGATGTTGGGGACCACGGCCCCGACGGCCATGAACCGGCGGGTCGAGAGGGCCCGCGCGGCGCCGTTGGCAACGAAGCCGAGATCCTGCGCGGCGCGCATCACGGCGTCCCGCTTGTCGGCCCGGACCCCGGCCGAGCCGTTGAGCACCCGGGAGACCGTCGCGGTCGAGACCCCGGCGCGATGGGCCACGTCCCGCGCCACCGGGCTGCGCGACGGCGGTTCGAGGATCTCACCCGGCCCATCCAACACGGAAATTCGACTCTCCCCCGGTACGCGTCCGCGCCCAAGCGTTGCCTGGACCGGCAGTATATTGACACTCCCGAACGTTGCTGGCTATCTGAAAGCGCTTTCAACTCGACTGCCGGCCCGCAGACATCCGGGTCCGCTGAAAACCAGGGAGGAGGGGATGGCGACGTTCGACCAGCCGGCTTCCGGCCTAGGGGCTCCCGAGCGCGAGGCCCCCACGGTGGGGCAGGCCGATACCGCGGCCCCCGGCATCGCCGGCCCGCAGGCCCTCGTCACCAGCCTCAAGCGCAGCGACGCGGTCACGCCCTATCGGTTCCGCGACCTGCTGGCACTCGACGATTTCGAGCGCCAGGCCCGACGGCTGCTGCCGCACATGATCTTCCAGTACGTGGCCGGCGGGGCCGAGACCGGGGCGGCGCTCGCCCATAGCCGCGGTGCCTACGCCGATTATGCGCTCGTGCCGCGGCTGATGCGCGACACCTCCGGCCGCGACACCGTCACAGACCTGTTCGGCCACACCTACGCGGCCCCCTTCGGGGTCGGGCCGCTCGGCGGGGCGGCGTTCATCGCCTATCGCGGCGACATCGTTCTCGCCGAGGCGGCCCGGCGGATGAACCTGCCGATGATCCTCAGCGCCTCCTCGCTGATCAAACTGGAGGACGTGTACGCCCAGAACCCGCAGGCCTGGTTCCAGGGCTACCTGCCGGGGGACCAGACCCGGATCGACCGCCTGCTCGACCGGGTCGCGGCCACCGGCTATCGCACCTTCGTGGTGACGGCCGACACCCCGACGCTGGGCAACCGCGAGCACAACACCCGCAGCGGCTTCTCGATGCCGATCAAGGTCACGCCCAAGGTCGCGTGGCAGAGCGCGACCCATCCGCGCTGGCTGCTGGGCACCGTCGCCCGGACATTCCTGAAGCACGGCGCCCCGCATTTCGAGAACACCGAGGCCGAGCGCGGCCCCCCGATGATGTCGCAGGGCGCGGTGCGCAACACCATCGCGCGAGACCAGCTCTCCTGGAAGAACCTGGAGGCGATCCGCAAGCGGTGGTCCGGCAACCTCGTCGTGAAGGGGCTCCTGGCCCCCGAGGATGTTGAAATCGCGAAGGACTGCGGCGCAGACGGCGTGATCCTGTCGACCCATGGCGGCCGCCAGCTCGACCACGCCATCGCACCCCTGGACGTGCTGCCCGAGATCGCCGCCCGGAAGGGCAACCTGAAGATCATCGTCGACAGCGGCATCCGCCGCGGCACCGACGTGATGAAGGCCCTGGCGCTCGGCGCCGATTTCGTCCTGCTCGGCCGGCCGTTCATGTTCGGCGCGGCGCTCGGCGGTGCGGCGGGCGTCGAGCACGCCATGCGGATCCTCAAGGAGGAGCTCAACCGCGACATGGCGCTGATCGGGGTGAACCGCCTGTCCGAGCTGAACCCGGACTTCCTGCGCCGCGTCCCGCGGCGGAGCTGATCCGGAGACCGGCATGACCGACGACGCGCCCCGCTCCCCCCTCGGCCTCGCCTTCGTCGGCTGCTTCACCACCGCGCGGCGCCGGGCGCGTGGCCAGGGCATCGACGTCTACCGTGTTGGAGCCGGGCTCGACGATTGGACCCATCTCGGCCGGGTCGACGGGCTGGACAACCCGTCCTTCCTGGTCACCGATCCCACCCGCGGTGTGCTCTACACGGTCCAGGGCGACGGCGCGGCGGCCACCGCCTTCACGGTCACGCCGGACGGCACCCTGCGGAGCCTCGGCAGCGCGGAGACCGGCGGCACCAACAGCGTCCACCAAGCGCTCGACCCGAGCGGGCGGTTCCTGATCGTCGCGAACTACGCCAGCGGCTCGGTCGCGCTGATGCCGGTGCGGCCCGATGGCGGGCTGGAACCGGCCGCGCAGGTTCTCCCGATGCCCGGCGCGCCCGGCCCGCACCGGACCGAGCAGGCCAGCGCTCACCCGCACCACGTGGTCCTGTCGCCGGACGGGCGCCACGTTCTGGTGCCCGACAAGGGTCTCGACCGGGTCTTCATCCTCAGGATCGGCGGCGACCGCCTGGAGATCGCCTCCGAAGCCGTGCTGCGCCCAGGCGCCGGATCGCGCCACATCGCGTTCCATCCCGGCGGGGCCCTCGCCTTCCTGGTCAACGAACTGGATTCCACCCTCGCCACCTGCCGGTGGGATGCGCCGTCCGGGACGCTCACGCCGCTTCAGTGCGTCCCGACGCTGCCGCCGGATTTCTTCGGAGCGAGCACGGCGGCGGCGATCGTGGTCACGCCCGACGGGCGCTTCGTCTACGCCTCGAACCGTGGCCAGGACGGGATCGCGCGCTTCCGCGTGGCCGACTCCCACCTCGAACCGGCCGGCTGGACGCCATCCGGCGGCCGGGACCCGCGCTTCATGACGCTGGCGCCGGACGGGGTCCGCCTCCTGGTCGCCAACGAGCAGGGCGACAGCCTGGCCGAATTCACCATCGACCCCGGATCCGGGGATCTCACCCAGACGGGCTCACGCCAGAGTTCGAGCCCCTGCACGATCGCGTTCTTGTAAAAAATACAAAACAAAAAATGGACAATCCGGAGGAAGCCCGATGTTTTCCAAACGATACAGGTTCCTGATCGCAGCTCTGCTGTTTATCGCCGGGATCATCAACTACATGGACCGCGCCGCGCTTGGCGTGGCCGCGCCCTTCGTCAAGCAGGACCTCAACCTGTCGCCCTCCGAGCTGGGGGTGATCTTCAGCACCTTCTTCTTCGGCTACGCCCTGTTCGCCTTCGTGGGCGGCCAGCTCGCCGACCGCTACGGCCCGCGCAGCGTCTACACCTGGGCGGCGACCTCCTGGTCGGTCCTGTGCATGCTCACTGGCGCGGTGACCGGGTTCGCCCAGATGTTCGTGGTCCGCGCGCTGTTCGGTTTCGCCGAGGGGCCGATGAACTCGACCACGAACCGCACCATCACCACGTGGTTTCCCCGAGAGGAGACGGCGCGCACCATCGGGGTCACCTTCTCGGGCCAGACCGTCGGCAGTGCCATTGCGGCGCCCGTCGTCGGCCTGCTGGCGATCCAGTACGGCTGGCGGGTGGCGTTCGTCGCCATCGGCGCCGTCGGCCTGCTCTGGGTGGTGGCGTGGCGGATCCTCATGACCGACCGGCCCCGGGACAACCCCCGGGTCTCCGCGGAGGAGATCGAACTGGTCGAGCGCAGCCGGGCCGTGTCGCATCTCGCCGCCTCCGACCACGAGCGGTCGCTGCGCGGCTACCTGTTCCTGCCGAGCACCCTGTCGCTGGGTCTCGGCATGTTCGCGGTGAACTACACCCTCTACATCTTCCTCTCGTGGCTCCCGAGCTACCTCACCGACGCCCTGCACATGCCGGTGCAGCAGATGGCGTTCGTAGCCTCGATCCCCTGGGCCTGCGGGTTCGTGGGCTATGTCGGCGGCGGCATCGTCGCCGACCTCCTGTACAAGCGCATGGACGACAAGCTGGCGGCGCGGAAGATCACCACGATCGTGCCGCTCGCCATCGCGGGCATCGCGCTGATCACCGTCAACGCCGCACCGAACGCCGCGACGGCGGTCGCGCTGATCGCGCTGGCGGTGCTGATGCTGACGAGTTCGGTGCAATCGTGCTGGGCGACGATCCACGAGTTGGTGCCGGAGGCGCGGGTCGGCGGCGTGAGCGGATTCGTCCACCTGCTGAGCAACATCTCGGGCATCATCGGGCCGACCGCCACGGGATTCGCGGTGCAGTATCTCGGCGGCTACGCCAGCGCCTTCGTGATCGCCGCCGTGATTGCCGCTGCCGGCGTCGTCGCGATGGCGGTCTTCGTGAAGCGCCCGCACGACCCGCAGGCGGCCTCGCCTCTCAACGCGGTGAAAACCGCCTGATCCCGGAGCGAACCGATGAGCGCCCCCACCGACACGATCCCCGAAAAGCCCATCCTCCTCACCGGCGCCTCCGGTGCGCTTGGCCGGGTGCTGACGAAGGCGCTCGGCGCGCAGGGCTGGACGCTGCGCCTGACAGACCGGGTGCCGTTTCCCGATCCGCTGCCGGAGGGCGCGCGCTTCCAGGTTGCCGACCTGGAGGACGGCCCGGCGATCCTGCGCCTGGCGGAGGGCTGCGGCACGATCCTGCATTTCGGTGGGATCTCGGTGGAGCACCCGTTCGAGACGGTGATCGGCCCGAACATCCGCGGGCTCTACCACGCGTACGAGGCGGCCCGGCGGGAGCGCGCCCGCATGGTGTTCGCCTCCTCCAACCACACGATCGGGTTCCATGAGCGAACCGAGGTGCTGGACGACGACTGCGCGTTGGCGCCGGACGGCTATTACGGCCTGTCGAAAGCCTACGGCGAGATGATGGGCGGCCTGTACCGGGACAAGCACGGGGTCGAGAGTGTCTTCCTGCGCATCGGCTCCTGCTTCCCGGAGCCGACCGACGCGCGGATGCTGGCGACCTGGCTGTCCTACGCCGACCTGACCCGGCTGATCACCCGCGCCACCCTGGCTCCGACCCTCGGACCGAAAGGATCGGTGGTGATCTGGGGCGCCTCGAACAACAGCCGCATGACGTGGTGGCGCCGGGACGGGCGCGACACCATCGGCTGGGCGCCTCAGGACAGTGCCGATTCCTACGCCCCGGCCCTGGAGGGCAAGATCAGCGGCGACCCTGTGATCGAGCGCTACCAGGGCGGCGGCTTCACCGCCCTCGATTATTCCCGCACCGCGCCGCCGGCCCGGTGATGACAGACCTCGAGACGACCGGAGCCGGCATGGCGGACGACCAGGAAACGACCCGGCTGAAATGCGCCCTGGTGGTGCGAGGCGCCTTCGACGCTCATGTCGTCCCCGCCTTCGAGGCGGCGGGCGGCCGGGCGGCGATCGACTGGGCGCCGACAGCGGTGATCATTAAGGCGCTGGAGGCGGGCGAGACCGCCGACGCGGTGTTCGTGCTGTCCGACGCGATGGACCTGCTGATCGCCGCAGGACAGGTCGAGCCCGACACCCGGGTCGATGCCGTGCGCTCCCGCTACGGCATCGCCGTGAAGGCCGGGGCGGCGCATCCGGATATCGGCGGTGTCGACGCGCTGAAGCGGACACTGCTGGAGGCGCGCTCCGTCGCCTATTCGCGCACCGGTGCCAGCGGCATCTACTTCGCTGGCCTGCTGCCGCGGCTCGGACTCGCCGAGGCGGTGAACGCCCGGGCGACGATCATCCCCCAGGGTTTCACGGCGGAAAAGCTCGTTTCGGGCGAGGCCGACATCGCGGTCCAGCAGATCAGCGAACTGATGGTCGTGCCGGGCATCGAGGTGGTCGGGCCGTTCCCGGAGCCTGTTCAGGAAGTCACGACCTTCTCGGCAGCGCTCCTGCGCGGCGCCACCGACCGCGCCGGCGCCCTGCGCTTCCTGGCCGGGCTGACCACGCCGGAGGCCGCCGACGCCTACCGCGCCAGCGGCCTCGAGCCGGCATTCTGAGAAGGCTCGAAACGAGCCCAGCGTCATCGCGGGCGCAGTCAAGCAGACTGGGGACGAGCATCGCTCGAAGATCGCGCGCTGCACCGGGTCGCTTCGCCAACCCTCGCGATGACGGTGCAAATACAAAATAGCACAAAAACGAGGAAACCATGATCGCCAGCGAACAGGACCGGATCGTCCGGCAGGTTTTCTTCAGGCTGATGCCGCTCCTCTTCATCGGCTACGTCATGGCCTATATCGACCGGATCAACGTCGGCTTCGCGGCCCTGCGGATGAACGCCGATCTCGGCATCGGGCCGGCGGTGTTCGGGTTGGGTGCCGGGATCTTCTTCATCGGCTATTTCATCTTCGAGGTGCCGAGCAACCTGATCCTCGAGAAGGTCGGCGCCCGGCGCTGGATCGCCCGGATCATGATCACCTGGGGCCTGCTCTCGGCCGCGATGATGTTCGTTCAGGGCTCGACCAGCTTCCTGGTCCTGCGCTTCCTGCTCGGCGCGGCCGAGGCCGGGTTCTACCCGGGGGTGATCCTCTACCTCACCTACTGGTTCCCGAAGGCGTATCGCGCCCGCATCTTCGGTGCCTTCGCGGTGGGAATCCCCGTCTCGCTCGCGATCGGCGCGCCGCTCTCCACCACGATCATGCAGCTCGACGGCACCCTGGGCCTCAAGGGTTGGCAATGGTTGTTCCTGTTGGAGGGCATTCCCACCACCCTGTTCGGCTTCGTGTTCCTGGCCCTGATCCCGGACCGGCCCAAGGACGCGCATTGGCTCGCGCCGGCCGACCGCACGGCCCTGCAGACCCTGATCGATTCCGAGCAGAGCAGTGTCGCCGGCACCCACGGGACCAGCCTGCGCACGGCCCTCTCGGATCCGCGGCTGATTGCGCTGTCCTTCATCTACTTCGCCAACACCGGCGCCAATCTCGGGCTGGCGTTCTTCCTGCCGCAAATCCTCAAGAGCACCGGCCTGTCCGACATGCAGACCGGCCTGATGACCGCCGTTCCCTATATCTTCGGCGTCGTCGGCGGCCTCACCGTCGGCTGGATCTCGGACCGGTACGACGACCGCCGGGTGACGCTCGCCACAGCCCTCGGACTTACCGCGACTGGACTGGCGCTCGCCGGCTTCGCCACCGGCTCGCTCTGGGCGGTGGCGTTCATGGCGCTCGCCGCCGCCGGGCTTTACGGGGCCAAGGCGCCGTTCTGGGCGCTCCCGTCGGTGTTCCTGAGCGGTAGCGCGGCGGCCGGCGGAATCGCGCTGATCAACTGCATCGGCAATCTGGGCGGCTTCGTCGCACCGTCGATGGTCGGATGGATCCGCGAGACCACCGGCAGCTTCGAGGCCGGCCTGTACTTCCTGGCCGCGCTCGCCCTCTCCGCCGTGGTGGTGACGCTGCTGGTAGTCAACGCCCGCTTCGGCGACGCCCGCCGGTCGCCCGGTGTCGCGCCCATCCCGGCCGCGGCGCCCCGGACCTGACGGCGGGCGCGACCGACGCACTGCGTCTCGGCTTGACCCAAGCCGAGCGCGATCGGAACGGCCTGTTCGACACGTTCCGGATGCTGGCCGCCGATCCCCGTATGGCCCGGGAGTGGCGTGCGTTGAAGCCGCCCATGCGGCTTCGTCCCCACGCGGCGCGAATGATCGCCGATATCGAGGACGGCGCAGCAATCCGGATCGTTCACGTGCTTCATGGCCGGCAGGATTGGGAGCGCGCCCTTATCTAAAGTCGGCCCTCGGGGTCCGCTCCAACGGACGTGCGGTCGATCACCGGCCGTTTGACGTTACCCGGGGCTGACGCCCGTGGGATGTTTCCAGAGGCGGCTCTATTGTCGCCTTCAGGAGGCGCCCGGGCATCGCGACCGCAAAAAAGTCCTTATGCTCGTGCTGTCCGGACGCCCAATCGTGTCCGACCGGATCGCCCCCTTCATGCTGAAGACAGCCTTCGTTGCCGCCCGCGACCGTCAGAGGCTGTCGGAGATCGCGTCGATCCTGATCGGCTTCGGCGTCACGCGCGTCGTGGACCGCCTCGGCCTGCGCTACCTGCCGCTGCTGCCGCGCCGCCGGCCGCGGGTCGACGTCACCCGGCTGTCCGAGCCCGAGCGCCTGCGCCGGGCGATCGAGGCGCTCGGCCCGACCTTCATCAAGTTCGGGCAGGTGCTGGCGAGCCGCCCGGACCTGCTGTCGCCGACCTGGACCGAGGAGCTGCAGAAGCTCCACAGCCAGGTCGTGCCGGTGTCTTGGGAGCAGATCGGCCCGCAGCTCGAGCAGGATATCGGCGCCCCGCCCAACGAGGTGTTCGCCGAGTTCGACACCAACCCGATCGCCTCCGCGTCGATCGCGCAGGTCTACCGGGCGCGCCTGCACACGGGCGAGGACGTGATCGTCAAGGTGCTGCGTCCGAACCTGCGCAAGATCATCGAGGCGGACCTGCGCCTGATGGCCCACGGCGCCCGGATCGTCGAGAACGAGTGGCCGGACATGGCCCGCTACCAGCCGCGGGAGCAGATGCGCCACCTCGCCGACGGCCTGAACGGCGAGCTCGACCTGCTCAACGAGGCGCGCAATTGCGAGCTGCTGGCGCAGATCTTCGAGGACCGCGACGACATCGTCTTCCCAAAGATCCACTGGGAGTATTGCTCCGAGCGGGTGCTGGTCCAGGACTTCATCCACGGCATCCCGCCCAACGACGATGCGGCGCTCCGCGCGGCGGGGCTCGACAAGAAGCTGCTCGCCCAGAAGGGCACCGACGCCTTCCTGCAGATGGCGCTGATCGAGGGCGTGTTCCACGCCGATCCGCACCCCGGCAACATGCTGGCGATGCCGGGCAACAAGATCGGCTTCATCGATTTCGGCATCATCGGCCGGCTGTCGCAGCGGCGGCGCTCGCAGCTGCTGGTGCTGATCGGCGCGATGCTCAAGCAGGACGCGGACGGCCTGATGGCCGTGCTGCTCGACTGGACCGGCACCAGCAATCCGGACCTCACGAAGCTTCAGGTCTCGGCCACGTCCTTCGTCGAGAGCCACTCCTCGATCCCGCTGAACCTCGGGCTGGTGCTCACCGACTTCATGAACATGGCCCGCGAGAACGACCTCGCCATGCCCACCGACCTGGCGATCCTGTTCAAGGGGCTGGTCACCGCCGACGGCGTGATGCGCCACCTCGATCCGGATTTCGACCTGTTCGCGGCGGCCGGACCGACCGTCAAGGCGAGCATGCAGACGCAGTTCTCGCTGGGCGCCCTTAAGCAGAAGGCCGAGGCCCTGGGTGTCGGCCTTTATGGCGCGGCCTCGGAGCTGCCGACCCTGATCCACCTGATGCTGGTGCGTCTGAAGCAGGGCCGCGTCACCGTCGAGATCGAGATCAAGGGCCTGGACAAGGTCACCCGTGGCATCGAGCGGGCCGCCGCCCGGGTCGCGGTCGCGTTGGTGGTGGCGGCCTTCGCCACCCAGTTGGCGCCCCGGCTGATCGACCTCGGCACGCCGGTCTTCGTCTCGATCGGCCTTGTCATCTTCATCCTCGGCATCGGCTGGCTGGTTCTGCTGATGCGGAACAAGTGATCGGTTTCGCCGCCTTAGTGGGCGGCGAAACTAGTTGTCGTACCGAACCGAATACACAGTTCGTTTGATTATCCGGAATCTCGTGCTAGCGTCGAGAACCCTTCGATTCGCGAGGTTGCGAGCGGGGTGCGCCACCAGAAGCGGTTCGATCCGCCGGCGCCTCCGGGCCTCGACATCGCGTCGCCGCACCTCGTCTTCGGTGGGTCCCCCATGGCGCGCGCGCCGCGGGGGTGGACGCTGAGATGGGGGGCGAGCGATGGATGCGGGCCTCATGCTGGCGCGCGCGGACGGGTCGGATCGACGCCTGGTCGCGCTCGAAGCGGAGAACATCCGCCTGAGGGCCCTGCTGATGCAGGCCACCGGCCAGGCGGATTCGGAACGGCAGCGCAGCCGGCGCCTCGGCCGCATCATCGAGGCCGCGAGCCGCGTCGAGGCCGGTCGCCTCGGCCGTGAGCCGCGCCACGCCTCCGGGGGCCAATCGCTGCACCACCACGCCCTGGAGGATGCCGCCGCGTGGTCGGCGCCGTCTTGGGCCGGTGAGCTGACCGCCCCCGGGATGCTCCAGGCCGCCGCGGATGTCCTCGAGGTGCTCGACCGCGACGGGCGCGTGATCACCGCGGGCGAGAACGGCCCGGCCTGCCTGTGTGTCCGGACCCCAGCGGACACGATCGGTCGTCCCTGGATCGATATCTGGACCCGCGAGGAAGACCGCGAGGCCGTGGCAGTGGCCCTGGACAAGGCGCGCCTCGGCGGCGCGAGCCGCTTCCAGGCCAAGCTGGAGGCCAGCCGTTCCGTGACGTGGTGGGACATCGCGGTCACGCCCGTGGGCGGCCAGCGCGGCCATCCCGAGCGGATCCTGGCCGCGTCCCGGGACATCACAGAGCTGAAGCTCACCGAGGCGCGCCAGACCCTGCTGATGCAGGAACTGTCCCATCGAATGAAGAACACCCTGGCCATGGTCCAGGCGGTGGCGGCGCAGACCCTGCGCAACGCCGGCTCGCTGGAGGCGGCCGGGGAAGCTCTGGCCGCGCGGCTGCTGGCGTTGGCCCAGGCCCACGACGTGTTGCTGCAAGGCTCCTTCGCGGCGGCCTCCCTGGTCGGCCTGGTCGAGGGGGCGGTGTCCCTGCACGGCGACGGCGTCGCCGGCCGGTTCCGGGTCGAGGGCGACGACCTCACCCTGGGCCCGCGCCACGGCATGGTGCTGGCGCTGATGTTGCACGAACTCGGCACCAACGCCGCCAAGTACGGCGCGCTCTCGGTGCCCACCGGGCAGGTGCTGATCGCCTGGGACATCGCAGGCTCGGGTGACGGCGCCACCCTGCGGTTCCGCTGGGAGGAGGTCGGCGGCCCGCTGGTCGAACCGCCGACCCGGACAGGGTTCGGGACGCGGCTGATCGCCCGCAGCCTGGCCCACAGCTTCGGGGGGACGGCGCGGTTGAGCTACCCGCCGACCGGCGCGGTGCTGACCTTCGAGGCGCCGCTGGCCGCCGTGACGGCCGGCTGACGGTCAGCGGTCCGCGGGGGTTGCTTCGCGCAGATCGCGCAGGGCCGCGATGGTCTCGTCGCGCAGGCTTCGGAGATGTGCGAGTTGCCCCGCGAGGTCGCCGCCGCCGAGCTTCGCGGCCTGTTCGAAGGTGCGGCAAGCCTGGGACAAGTCCGAGCAGCCGAGCATCCCCGACATCGAGACCAGGGTATGGGCTTCCCGGGCGTAGTCGGCCTCGCCCTGGTCCGCGCCGTCGAACGCCGTGGCGAGGCTGGTGGCGAAGCGATCGAGCAGGCGCGCGAGCTTCTCGGTGCCGATGACACCTTCGAGTTCGTCGAGCGCGGACCGATCGACGCGGGACTGTGACACCATCCGTCTCCGGCAGCGGATTTGCGGAACGCTTCGACAAAAGCGCGCTATTGCCGCGAGGTCCAGCGGCCGATTCCGATCACACCGGTATGTGCCACCGTTTCCACAGCGTGCCCACCCGGATATCGGCTGAGCGGGGGCGACGGTCGCCCCGGAGGACCCTGCGCCGTGACGGCCTATAGCCTGCGCGCCCGGCTGCTCGCCCTGTGGATCCTGCTGCTGGCCTCGGCGGCGGCCACCGCCTACCTGATGTTCGGCTTCTACAGCCAATCCACGGCCGTCCAGGTCGCGCAGGCGGAGGTCGCGGTCGGGCGGGCCTGCCGGGAGATCATCGACCGCTACGCCGCTCTCACCCGCCGCACCAAGGGTACCATCCCGCGAAGCGAGCTCGGCGGCACCGTCGGGGCGGCGCTCGAACTCTTCCCGGGCATCGAGGGCGGTGTCTGGAGTGCCGCGGACGGCCCGGTCGCCTACGCGTACCCGACCTACGAGGGCACCGGGCCGAAGACCGACCTCCCCGAGGCCGAGCGCGACAGCATCGCGGGGGTGAACGCCCAGGCCCTGCGGGTGGACCACGCCGTGGCGTTCCGCCGGCCGAGCCGCACGCAGGTTCTACTGGTTCAGGGTTGCCCGCTGCACGGACCCGAACCCGGGCTGACCGCCTGGACGATGGGCCGCGCTCACGTCAACGACGGGCCCGCCTACACACGCTTCCTGGCGGGCCTCGGCTTCCTGGCCGTGACCGTGCTGGGCTCGGCCGCCTTCCTCGGATGGTTCCTGTACGGGTTCTCGGGCCGGATCGCCCGGTTGGAGGCTGCCCTGGCCGCGCCCCCGCCGGACGGAGAGGACCTGCCGCGGTTGCAACGGACCGGCGAGCGCGAGCTCGACCGGCTGGTCGATGCCCTCAACGCCGCGGGCGGGCGCCTCCGCGAGGCGCGGGCGCGGGTCGTGGCCGCGGAACGCCTGGCGGCCGTCGGGCGCCTCGCGGCCAGCATCGCCCACGAGATCCGCAATCCGATCGCGGCGATGCGGCTCAAGGCCGAGAACGCCCTGGCCAGCGGCACCCCGGAGCGGGCCACCGTGGCCCTGGAGAGCGTGCTCGGCCAGATCGCCCGGGTCGATCACCTGCTGCGCGACCTCCTGAACCTCACCCAGGCCCGCACGCTCACCCGCAGCCCCACCGACATCGCGGCGCTGCTGTCCGATTGCGCGCGCCTGCACGAGGATCTGGCGAGCGCCGGGGCCGTGAGGATCGCGATCGAGGGGGACGCGTTGCGCGGAGCGGACCGGCCGCAGATCGACGGGGTCCAGATCGCCCGCGCCCTCGACAACCTGCTGCTCAACGCGCTCCAGCACACGCCCCCGGGGGGCCGGGTCCGCCTCACTGCCGAACGCGTGGCGGTCGAGGGCGCGGTGCGCCTGCACCTGCGGGTGAGCGACACCGGCCCCGGCATCGATCCCGCGATCCGCCCCGGGCTGTTCGAGCCGTTCGTGACCGGACGGCCGGAAGGGACCGGCCTCGGTCTCGCAATCGTGCGTGAGATCGCTCTAGCGCATCGCGGCGCCGTCAGGCTGATCGATGGCGCGCCCGAGACCACCTTCGTGCTGGACCTGCCATGGCGACCATCCTGATCGTCGACGACGATTCCGCCTTGCGCGAGGGGCTGGCCGAGACCGTGGCCGATCTCGGCCACCGGCCCCTGCCGGCCGCCTCCGGGGCGGAGGCCCTGGCGCTTATGAAGACGGAGCCGGTTTCGGCAGTGCTGCTCGACCTGCGGATGCCGGGCGACCTCGACGGCATGGCGACCCTGGCGCGGATCTGCGCCCTGAAGGCCAGGCCGCCCGTGACGGTGCTCACCGCCTTCGCGAGCCCGGCCAATACGATCGAGGCGATGCGCCTCGGCGCCCACGACCACCTGACCAAGCCGGTCGGGCGCTCCGAGCTCGCCGCCGCCCTCGATGCGATGCTGTCGAGCGTCAGGTCGGATCCGGACGACGGCAATCCCGAGGGTGGCCTGATCGGCTCGAGTGTCGGCATGCGCCGGGTCCAGAAGACGATCGGTCTCGTCGCCGACACCGACTCCACGGTGCTGATCCAGGGCGAGACCGGGACCGGCAAGGAGGAGGTGGCACGCGCGCTCCACGCCTATTCCGCCCGCCGGGGACGGCCGTTCGTGCCGGTCAACTGTGCCGCGATCCCACCCGACCTGCTGGAGAGCGAGCTGTTCGGCCATGTCCGCGGCGCCTTCACGGGCGCGGTCGCCGACCGGGCCGGCGCCTTCCATCAGGCTGAAGGCGGCACGCTGTTCCTCGACGAGATCGGCGACATGCCCCCGCCGATGCAGGCCAAGATCCTGCGGGTGATCCAGGACCGCATGGTCACGCCGCTCGGCGGCCGGTCGGAGCGCGTCGATGTCCGCCTGATCGCCGCGACCCACCGCGACCTGCCGGTGCTGGTGGACCAGGGCCGGTTCCGGGCCGACCTCTACTACCGCCTCAACGTCGTGCCGATCCTGCTGCCGCCCCTGCGCGAGCGCCTGGCCGACATCGTGCCGCTGGCCGAGCATTTTGTCGGTCCCTCGGGCAAGCGGCTGAGCGCGGGCGCCGCGTCCCGGCTGCTGGCCTATGGCTGGCCGGGCAATGTCCGCGAATTGCGCAATATCGTCGAGCGTGCCGCGGTGCTGGTGCGCTGCGGGGTGATCGCGGCCGACGCGATCGATCTCCCGACGGCGCGTGCCGCACCGCTTTCCGGGGATGGGGGCGCCCCGGGGGGATGGCCGGCGGACTGGCTCGCGGGCGACCTGCCCGGCGCCGTCGCCCGCCTGGAGCGGACCATGATCGCCGTGGCGCTTCGCGAAGCGGACGGAAACCGGGCCCGGGCCGCTCGCCGCCTCGGAATCCAGCGCCAGCTCCTCTACGCCAAGATCGAGCGCTACGGGCTCGCCGCTCCGGGAACAGACCTGTCGGCAGAAGCGACGGTTGATGTCGCGAATCCCGACGCATCCGGCGAGGCCAAGGGTGGGTAAACCACTCACAGGCCTGAGAATCGTTCCGCGACGGGTCTTCTCGAACAATTACAGGGAACAGATGGATTAAGCGGGCGTCAAGCTCGTCACCTGCCGTCCCAGACAGGGTCCGGCCGCGGCGGTATTCGGGCGGGGGCCAGGATCAGGATGGACAGGACCGATACCGGAGCGGCGGCGCGCGGCGCGACCGTCCGGACTCCCTCCACCAAGGCCCTGCGCGGCCTCGACGCCCTCAACTTCTTCCTTGCCGACGTGCGCGACGGGCTCGGGCCCTATTTGGCGATCTACCTGATCGCAGTCCGAGGGCCGGACCAGGGCTGGAACGAGGCGACCACCGGGCTGGTGATGACCATCGCGGGCATCCTGGGCCTCGTGGCGCAGACGCCGGCCGGCGCGCTGATCGATGCCACCAACCACAAGCGGGCGATCGTGATCGGCGGTGCCATCGCGGTCACGGCGAGCTGCCTGATCCTGCCGTTCATCTCGAACTTCTACCTCGTGACCGCCACGCAATCGATCGCTCACGTGGCCGGCACCATCTTCCCGCCGGCGCTGGCCGCGATCACGCTTGGCGTCGTCGGCCCGAAGATGTTCGCCAAGCGGATCGGCCGCAACGAAGGCTTCAACCATGCCGGTAACGCCGCCTCCGCGGCCATCGCCGGCGGCTTGGCCTACTTCTTCGGTCCGATCGTGGTGTTCTGGCTGATGGGCGTGCTGGCCGCGCTCTCGATCGGTGCCATGCTGCTGGTCCCGGCCGATGCCATCGACGACGACCTCGCCCGCGGCATGACCGAGGGGGAGGCCAAGGCGGACGAACAGCCCTCCGGCCTGAAGACGCTGCTGCAGAACAAGCCGCTGATGCTGTTCGCCGTCCTCTGCGCGATCTTCCACCTGTCCAACGCCGCGATGCTGACCTCGGTCGGGCAGCCGCTGACCCATCTCTCCGGCAAGGACCACGCGACGTCGCTGATCGCCGTGTGCATCGTCGCCGCGCAATGCGTGATGGTGCCGGTGGCGGTGTTCGTCGGCGCCCGGGCCGACATCATCGGCCGCAAACCGATCTTCCTGGCGGCCTTCGGCGTGCTGGCGTTGCGCGGCGTGCTCTACACGTTCTCGGACAACCCGTTCTGGCTGGTCGGCGTCCAACTCCTCGACGGGGTCGGGGCCGGCATCTACGGCGCCCTGTTCCCGATCGTCGTCGCCGACCTGACCCGGGGCGCCGGGCGGTTCAACGCAGCCCAGGGGGCGGTGGCCACGGCCCAGGGGGTCGGCGCCTCGGTGAGCGCGACGCTGGCCGGACTGATCATCGTGTCGGCCGGCTATTCCACCGCCTTCCTGGCGCTGGCCGCGATCGCCGGGCTCGGCTTCGTCCTCTACCTGACGCTGATGCCCGAGACACGGGGCGGGGAAGCCGCGAGCGGCACACCGGATAGCGGCTCCGGCCTTCCGCCGGCCGTACCGGCGGCCGTCTGAACCGCCGACGGGAACCTCCGATGTCCGCCCCCGACCACCAGTCCTCGCCTGCGCGCGAGCCGCTCGTCTTCCTGCATGTCGGCGACCTGCACCTGCAGGATCCCGATGCGCAGAATGCCCGCGACCTCGCCGCGATCCTCGATCAGATCGCGACGATCGCCCCCCAGGACCTGTTCGACTTCGTCTACCTGCCAGGCGATTTGGCCGAGAACGGCTATGCCGCGGAATACCGCATCCTGAAGGACGCGCTCGACCGGCATCCGCACCTGCCGCTGCGATTGATCCCGGGCGACCACGACCGCCAGCACGGGCGGATGGACGCGTTCCACGCCTTCGCGGCGAGCCTGGGGGCCCGGTTGCCGGAACCGATCACCTGGGAGCTGGAACAGCCGCCGTCCGGCTGTCCCGAGACCTGGCCGGTCCTGCTGATCCCGCATTACTGCGCCAGCGCCGATATCCAGGGCGTGCGCTGCCTGTTCGTCGACATGATCAGCCCCGGTTTCAGCCGGAAAGGCATCGGCCTCGATTTTCGGCTCGGCGGTTGCCAGACCCAGTGGCTGAGCGATCAGCTCACCGACGCGGCCGACAAGAAAATACCGTGTGCCGTGTTCATGCATGCCTATCCGGACGACCTGCGCGAGCCCGATGACCGTCTCGATATCGGAGGTCTGGTCTGGGCGACCCGGGTCCGCCTCGTGGAGATGGGCCACACCCACTACAATGAGCTCGCACCCGATGGCCGGACCCTCTACGCCGCCGCCCGCTCGGTCGGGCAGAACGAGGACGGCTCGGTCGGTTACGCGGTCGCGGCGATCGATGGGCCGGTGACGAGCTGGCGGTTCCGCGCCCTCGACCGGACCGCGCCGTTCGTGCTGATCACAAGCCCGGCCGACCGCCGCGTCGCCACGCTACCGACGACGGATGTGACGTGCGGCATGGCGCTCGACGCCGACGGGCGGATCGCCGTCCGGGCCGTCGTGCTCTCGGACGCACCGCCGCGCTACGTCCATTGCCGGGTCGATACAGGCCCGTGGATCCTGATGCACCGGGCGGAGGGGGCGCGCTGCTATGCGGCGGCGCTGTCCTGGGACGGAGGCGGACGCAGCATCCAGGTCGAGGCGGTGCATGAATGCTGGCCCGGGCACGGCCCGGACTACGTCGACACCGACGTGATCGAGCCGGTAATCGCTTTTTCGGACCATGCGGCCGCGCCGCCGATGCCGGAAAATCCGGGTAGCGACGCTGGCCGGATCCAGAGCTGGGTCGGGAAGGGTATCCGCGGCGACCAGCTCGGACCCAACCGCTACGGCCGCAAGTGGTGATCGTGACCAAGTGGTGAGCCTCGCCACGCCTCCGGGGGGAGATCGTTAGACGTGTTCGCTGGATTAAGCCTGACACCGAATTTGGCGACCTGGGGCATCGCCGCGCTCGCCACCCTGGGCGTGATCGTGCGCCCGTTCTCGTGGCCGGAGGCGATCTGGGCGGTGCTCGGCGCCGCCCTTCTGGTCGTGCTCGGCCTCCTGCCCTGGCATGTCGCCCTCGACGGCGTCTTGAAGGGCACCGACGTCTACCTGTTCCTGGTCGGCATGATGCTGCTGGCCGAGATCGCCCGGAAGGAGGGGCTGTTCGATTGGCTCGCCGGCCTCGCCGTGCGGGCCGCCAAGGGCTCGCCGACCCGGCTGTTCCTGTTGATCTACCTCGTCGGCACCGTGGTGACGGTGTTCCTGTCCAACGATGCCTGCGCGGTGGTGCTGACGCCCGCGGTCTACGCCGCCGCCAAGGCCGCCGACGCGGAGCCCCTGCCCTACCTGTTCATCTGCGCCTTCATCGCCAACGCGGCGAGCTTTGTGCTGCCGATCTCGAACCCGGCCAACCTGGTGGTGTTCGCCACCGACATGCCGCCTCTCGGCCAGTGGCTCGCCACGTTCGCACTGCCCTCGGCGCTGGCGATCGTCGCCACCTACGCGGTGCTGCGGCTGACCCAGAACAGCCGGCTCAAGGGCCAGACCATCAAGACCGATGTCGAGGCCGTACAGCTCGGCCTCGGCGGCAAGGTCGCGGGCCTGGGCATTATCGCCACCGCGGGCGCGCTGATCGGCGCCTCGGCCGCCGGCATCGAACTCGGCCTGCCGACCTTTGTGGCCGGCCTCGCCACGACCCTGCTGGTGGTGGCGCTCAACCGCGGCGGTCTGGTCGAGGTGGTGAAGGACGTGTCCTGGGCGGTCCTGCCGTTGGTGGCGGGCCTGTTCGTGCTGGTGGAGGCGCTGGAGAAGACCGGTGTGCTGACCCTGCTGGCCGACACCCTGAAGAGCTACGCCCAGGGCGATCCCACCGCCACCGCCTGGGCGGGCGGCGCCCTCGTCGCCTTCGGCACCAACCTCGTGAACAATTTGCCGGCCGGGCTGCTCGCCGGGGCTGCGGTCCAGGCCGCCGAGGTTTCTCACAAGGTCGCGGGCGCGATCCTGATCGGCGTCGATCTCGGGCCGAACCTGTCGGTCACCGGCTCGCTCGCCACGATCCTCTGGCTCACCGCGATCCGCCGCGAGGGCGAGGACGTGTCGGCTTGGCAGTTCCTGAAGCTCGGCCTGCTGGTGATGCCGCCCGCCCTCGTGCTGGCCCTCGCCGCCCTGCTGCTCGTCTGAGAGACCGGTCTCCGGTTCCGAGGACGACGCCGCACCAAACCGCCTCGCCCTCCCACGACCGGAGACCCCGATCTTGAACGCCGCCCTGCTCTATCCCTTCATCCTGGTCGCCGGCGCCTTGCAGGCGCTCGGCAATTCCATGAACGCGCGCCTGCGCGACGCGCTCGTTAACCCGTGGCTCGCGGCGACCTACTCGTTCATGCCGATCGTGATCGTGTTCACGATCCTGTTCTTCACCATGCCGACGCCGCTGCCGACGCTGCAGACCCTCGGCATGATGCCCTGGTACGCGCCGCTCGGCGGGGTGGCCGGCGCGGTGGCGGTGTTCGGCGGGCTCGCCTTCGTCGACAAGGTCGGGGCCGGCCCGTTCAACGGCCTGACCATCACGGCCAACATCCTGACCTCCCTGGCGCTCGACAGCCTCGGCCTGTTCGGCCTGAAGGCCGGGGGCTTCAAGGCGATGCCGTGGCTCGGCGGGCTGCTGATGGTGGTCGGCATCGTGTTCATCGCCCGCGGCACCGGCCCGAAATCGGACGACGAGCAGGCCGAGTCGGGCAAGGGCGGCCTGATGGCACGGTTGCTCTACCCGTTCATCCTGGTCGCGGGCTCGCTCCAGGCCGTCGGCGTGGTGCTCAACGCGCAGCTGCGCGGCGCCCTGGTGAATCCCTGGCTCGCCGCCACCGTGTCGTTCATCCCGGTCGCGTTGGTCTTCCTGTTCGTGTTCCTGCTCCGCCCGACCCCGCTGCCGACCCGGGCGGACGTAGCCCGGGTGCCGTGGTGGGGCGCGCTGGGCGGCATCGCCGGGGCGGTGGCGGTGTTCGCCGGCCTGCTGTTCGTTGACAAGGTCGGAGCCGGCGCCTTCAACGGTCTGCTGATCACCGCCAACCTGTTCACCTCCATCGCCATCGACCATTTCGGTTGGCTCGGCATGAAGCGCGTCCGCGCCGGGATCGGTCGGCTGATCGGCGGCTTGCTGATGGCAGCCGGCATCGTGCTAATCTCGGTGTTTTGATCGCGCGCGGAGCAACGGCCGCGGATTGACCCGAGCGCCGGAAAGCTCGACTTCCGCAGGGGCCCGGGCCGCCGCTACGGCCTCCCGGGCCGCGACGCCGAACGCGGAACCGATGACCGTTCAACGTCTTGCGAGGTCGCCCAGCGGAAGCCCGGCCCCACCCGCGTGGGTCGGGACCGGCACCGGTCCAGGATCGGGCCTCGCAATGACCCTACGCCTTTCGAACCGCCGGTGGCACGCGCCTCAAGAACCTACCCCCTAAGGTCATCTCGCAAAGCCAAGGCAGCGCGCCGCCAGACTGTCGAACCTGAGGTTCGAGAGGCGCACCATGCCCCCGCGTCATTGGCCTTTCCTCGACGGGTGGCGCGGCTGCGCGATCCTGCTCGTGCTCGTCGGCCACTTCGGCACGACCCGCGGCATCAATCTCGGCCGTTTCGGGGTGGAGTTCTTCTTCGTGCTCAGCGGCCGCCTGATGGCCGAGATCCTGTTCGAACGCGGCACGCCGTTGAAGACGTTCTTCCTCCGCCGGGCCGCCCGGATCTATCCGGCGCTGATCTGCTTCGTGCTGGCGATGACCGGGCTCGTCCTCGCCACGGGCCACGACCAGCAGTTCTACGGCTGCGTCGCAGCCCTGACGCTGACCTACAACTATTACCACTTGTGGTTTCCGGAGGTGCCGAATGTCGACCACATCTGGTCGCTCTGCATCGAGGAGCACGGCTACATCCTGCTCGGGATGATCGCGCTCCTCAGCCGCCGGCACGCGTTTCCCGTGGCCCCGGTTCTCGCCGCCCTGGCAGCCCTCGCCAGCCTCAACGGCGCGGTCTCGACTGCGCTGGGCGGCGATTACACAGCGGTCTACTGGCGCAGCGATGTTCGGGTGGCGTCGATACTGTTCGGGGCTGCCGCCTACCTGACGGTCGGCCGGAGCGCGCCGCGGACGTCGTGGCGGCCGGCATTCCTGGCGCTGGCCGGCCTCGCCCTGAACGTCGCGGCCGTGCCCGATCCGATCAAGTACAGTCTGGGCTCCGCGCTCCTGGCCTTGGCGGTGGCCTCGTTGCCGAGCGCACCGGCCCTCCTGCGCCGGGGCCTGAGTGCGAAACCGCTGCTGCTGTTCGGCGCGTGGTCGTACGCGATCTACCTGTGGCAGCAGCCCTTCTACGTGCTCCACGATCGGCTCGGCGGGACGGCCAGCAAGGCCCTGGTCCTGCCCGCGATCGCCATGGGGCTCGTGAGTCTGTTCCTGATCGAGCAGCCGGCGCGGCGCTATCTCAACCGCCTGCTCGACCGAAGGTCGGCAGTTCCGCGCGCTGGCGACGTGAACCGCTTGGCGACGCCTTGAGGCGATCGAGCCCAACCGGGCAGCGCGCGGCGTCAATTCAGAGGGCGATAGCCATCTGCGGCGCGGTCCCCAGGTCGACCCCCAAGGCGCCCCCCACGGGATCCGGCGGTGCTTTGCGCGAGACGTAATAGAGATCGACGGCCCGCCAGAACGCTGTCTGCTCCTCGACCGACCGCCGGGCCAGCGCCGATTCGAGGATCGCCATCGCGGCCCGCGCGGGCTCGCTCCGCTCGAGTTCGTCGAGCAGTCCGGCGAGATGCAGCATTGGGGTCTACCTCCGAACGAACAGCGTCGCAGTGGAACGCCCAAGCTTACGAAATAGATCCATCGGCCAGCGTCGTCGCTGCATGAAACTTGCCTCCCGGCGAGCGGGGTCTACGATCCCGGACGCGAGCCCGACTCGCGATTCTTCTTCAGACGTCAAGGATCCCCGATGATCTCCTGCCGAAGCGGCGCGGCCTGTTCCCTGCGCGGAGCGACCCTGGCTCTGTTGTTGGCCGGCACGATCGGGGCCACCCCGTCCGGCGCCCGCGAGATGACCGACTCCAGCACCGCTGCGGCCGTCAAGAAGCCGAACGTGGTCATCCTGGCCACCGGTGGCACGATCGCGGGCGCCGGGGCGGACGCGGCCAACAGCGCCACGTACACGGCCGCCAAGGTGCCGGTGGACAAGCTGATTGCCGCGGTGCCGCAGGTGAACACCATCGCCAACGTGCGCGGCGAGCAGGTCTTCCAGATTGCGTCGGAAAGCTTTACCGACGCGCAGCTCGTCCAGCTCGCCAAGTGGGTCTCCGCCCTGCTGAAGCAGGACGACGTCGATGGCGTGGTCGTGACCCACGGCACCGACACTCTCGAGGAGACGTCGTTCTTCCTCGACCTCGTAGTGAAGAGCGACAAGCCGATCGTCGTCGTCGGCTCGATGCGGCCGGGCACGGCGATCTCGGCCGACGGCGCCCTCAATCTCCTCGATGCAGTCACGGTCGCGGCCAGCAAGGAGGCGATCGGCCAGGGCGTCACCGTCACGATGAACGACACGATCCAGTCCGGCCGCGACGTGAATAAGCGGACCAACGTCGTCCCCAGCGCCTTCTACAGCCAGTGGGGGCCGCTCGGCATGGTCATCGAGGGCAAGACCTACTTCTTCCGCTCCCTGTCGAAGCGCCACAACAAGAGTTCGGAATTCGACATCGACCAGATCGACAGCCTGCCGCTGGTGGGTATCGTGTACGGCTCGGGCAACATGATCCCGGGCGTCTACGACGCGGAGGTCCAGGCCGGCGCTAAGGCGATCGTCAACGCCGGGACCGGCAACGGCTCGGTGGCGGGCTACCTCGTGGACAAGCTGAAGGACATCCGCTCCAAGGGCACGATCGTGATCCGTTCCTCGCGGGTGCCGGACGGCCTGGTCCTGCGCAACGCCGAGCAGCCCGACGACACATACGACTGGGTGGTCGCCCACGACCTCAACCCGGCCAAGGCCAAGATCCTGGCCGCCGTGGCACTGACCAAGACGCAGGACACCAAGGAGCTGCAGCGCATCTTCTGGGAGTATTGAACACCCGTCATTCCCAAGCTTCCCACCCGCGACCTCATCGGGAGGTCGCGGCGCATAGCGTCGCCCTCGAAGAAGCCCTCCAGTCAGACGCGCTCCCTGGAGACATCCTTCGAGGCTCGCTGCGCTCGCGCCTCTGGATGAGGGTGTGATTGGGACGGCCATCGTCGGCAGCCGCGCTCGGCCGCCCTGCGCCGCAACCGGGTTACATCGTCCCGGGCACCGCCTAGATAGCCCGGTGCGACGCGGTCGCGGCCGGGATCAGTGCCGGCCCTGCGATCCGCCGGCACCCTGACGGAGGAACGAGCATGACCGAGCTTCATCCCGAGGTCGCGGCGGTCACCGAGCGCGTCGTGGCGCGCTCCCGCGAGTCCCGGCGGACCTATCTCGATCTGATCGCCCGGGAGCGCGATTCGGGCGTGCACCGGCCGACGCTCGCCTGCGGCAACCTCGCCCACGGCTTCGCCGCCTCCGGCGAGGACAAGCCGGCGCTTCGCGACGGCCGGACGGTGATGAACATCGGCATCGTCACCGCCTACAACGACATGCTGTCGGCGCATCAGCCCTACGGGCGCTATCCCGATCAGATCAAGGTGTTCGCCCGGGAGCGCGGCGCCACCGCGCAGGTCGCGGGCGGCACACCGGCGATGTGCGACGGGGTCACCCAGGGGCAGCGAGGGATGGAGCTGTCGCTGTTCTCGCGCGACACGATCGCGCTCTCCACCGCGGTGGGGCTGAGCCACGGCATGTTCGACGGCGCCGCGCTGCTGGGCATCTGCGACAAGATCGTGCCCGGCCTGCTGATCGGGGCGCTGCGTTTCGGCCACCTGCCGACGATCCTGATCCCGGCGGGGCCGATGCCCTCTGGGCTCGCCAACAAGGAGAAGCAGCGGATCCGCCAGCTCTACGCCGAGGGCAAGGTCGGCCGGGCGGAGCTGCTCGAATCCGAATCCGCCTCCTATCACGGCGCCGGCACCTGCACGTTCTACGGCACCGCCAACTCGAACCAGATGATGATGGACATGATGGGCCTGCACATGCCGGGCGCCTCGTTCATCAATCCGGGCACGAAGCTGCGCCAGGCGGTGACCCGGGCGGCGATCCATCGGCTCACCGAGATCGGCGCCGCCGGCAACGATTACCGGCCGCTCGGCCTGTGCGTGGACGAGAAGGCGATCGTGAACGCCGCGGTCGGCCTGCTCGCCACCGGCGGCTCGACCAACCACGCGATCCACCTGCCGGCCATCGCGCGCGCCGCCGGCATCGTAATCGACTGGGAGGATATCGACCGGCTGTCCAACGCCGTGCCGCTGATCGCCCGGGTCTACCCGAACGGCGCGGGCGACGTGAACCACTTCCACGCCGCCGGCGGCATGAGCTTCGTCATGGCGGCCCTGCTCGATGCCGGGCTGCTGCACGACGACATCCTGACGGTGGCCGGCCAGTCCCTGCGCGACCACGCCCGCGACCCGAAGCTCGACGGCGACGAACTCGCCTTCCAGGATGCCGTGCCGGAGAGCCTGGACGACACCATGATCCGCCGGCCGGGCAACCCGTTCCAGGCGGATGGCGGCATGCGGCTGGTGACCGGCAACCTCGGCCGGGCGACGTTCAAGACCAGCGCCGTTGAAGAGAGCCGCCGGACTATCGAGGCCCCGGCCCGGGTGTTCTCGGACCAGGACGACGTGCTTAAGGCGTTCAAGGCCGGCGAATTGGAGCGCGACGTGGTCGTTGTGGTCCGATTCCAGGGCCCCCGTGCGAACGGCATGCCCGAGCTGCACAAGCTGACGCCACCGCTCGGCGTGCTCCAGGATCGCGGCCATAAGGTCGCCCTTGTGACGGACGGGCGCATGTCCGGCGCCTCCGGCAAGGTGCCGGCGGCCATCCATTTGAGCCCGGAAGCGCTCGGCGGTGGGGCCATCGGGCGGATCCGCGACGGCGACATCGTCCGCCTCAGCGCCGCCGAGGGCCTCCTGGAGGTCCTCGTCGACGACGCCGAGTTGGCCGCCCGCGAGGAGGCCGTTCAGCCGGTTCCCGAGGCCGGAACCGGCCGGGAGCTGTTCGCTTTCATGCGCCAAGGGGCCGACACCGCCGAGCGGGGCGCCTCCGCCATGCTCGCCGCGGCCGGCCTCTGAACGTCGAACCGGAGAAGCCGATCATGAACGATCTGACCAGCATCGACGCTCTGATGCGCTCCGTGCCCGTCATCCCGGTCCTCGTCATCGAGGATGTCGCACAGGCCCGGCCGATCGCCGAGGCGCTGGTGGCGGGCGGGCTGACGGCCCTCGAGGTCACCCTACGGACGCCCGCGGCGCTGGAGGTGATCCGCGAGATGGCCCAGGTCGAGGGGGCGGTGGTCGGGGCCGGCACGGTCCTGAACCCCGGCGATCTCGACAGCGCCCTGGCGGCCGGGGCGGAGTTCATCGTCTCGCCGGGGCTTACGAACCCGCTGACCGATGCCGCAAAGGCCAACGGCGTGCCCTACCTGCCGGGCATCGCCACCGCCGCCGACATCATGCGCGGCCTGGACCACGGTCTCGACCGGTTCAAGTTCTTCCCGGCCGAGGCGGCGGGCGGGATCAAGGCGCTGAAGGCGCTGACTTCCGTGTTCGGCCGGGTGAAGTTCTGCCCGACCGGCGGCATCACCGAGGCGACCGCTCCGGATTGGCTGGCCGTTCCGTCGGTGTTGTGCGTCGGCGGCAGCTGGGTCGTGAAACCCGGAGCCCTGGATCGCGACGCCGTCACCCGCGCGGCCCGGACAGCCTCCAAGCTACGCCGGACCGCGTAAGCGTCTTCGTTCAAGAGAACGCCCGCCGCGGCAGGGCCGGGCGGGCGTTCGTCGTCACGTCAGATCAACAGCAGATCAGCAGTCGTCGCCGCCCTTGCCGGCCTGCGCAGCGGTCGGCTTGCCCTGCGACTGGGCCTGCACATCCGACGGCGAGGTCGCGGTGCCGGCATTGGTCATGGCGCCGACGGTGCCGGGCGACTCGGCCTTGGCGCCGGGGGTGGTCGGGGTCTTCACGCTCGGATCCACGGTCGAGGCCTTGCTGGCTTCCTTGTCGCGCGTCACGGTGGTCCCGGTCGCGCAAGGCGCCGCGAAAGCAGCAGTCGACATCAAGATGAGAGCGCCGGCGCCCGCGAGGGTCTTGATCATGGTCATGCGTTCCTCCGATTTATTTATCGCATGACAAACGGACCCCGCAGTCACAGGTTCCTTAATATTTCCAAGGCGCAACTTCTGCGGGGCATTTTCCCCGGGCTTCCGGGATAAATGGCACTTATTCTGCCGGCTGCGGCTCCCGGCGTTCCCGGGGCGTGAACAGGTTGCCCTGCGGCTCCAGCACGATACGCTTGTCGTGGAACGCGTCGAGGGTCGAGCGGTGGCCGATCGATACGATGGTGGTATCGGGCAGCCGCTCGCGCAGCATCCGGTAGATTTTGGCCTCGGACGGCTCGTCGAGCGACGCGGTCGACTCGTCGAGGAACAGCCAGGCGGGCTTGGCCAGGATCGCCCGGGCGATGGCGAGGCGCTGCTGCTCGCCGCCGGACAGTCGCCGCTCCCAGGTGTCGGTCTCGTCGAGGCGGTCGATCAAGTGCGGCAGCTGGGCCGCAGTCAGGGCATCGCGGATCGCGTCGTCCGAGAACTGATCGACGGTGTTCGGGTAGACCACGGCGCCGCGCAGCGTCCCCTGCGGGATGTAGGGCCGTTGCGGCAACAGCAGCGTCGATTGCCCGGCCGGCACGTCCACCCGGCCCTTGCCGAACGGCCAGATGCCCGCGATCGCCCGGAATAGCGTCGACTTGCCGGAGCCGGAGGGGCCGGTGACCAGGGTGGCGCCGCCCTGCGGCAGGGTCAGCTCCGGAGCCGAGACGATCTCGCGGCCGTCCGGCAGGGCGAGTACCAGCCCGCGGGCGGTGACGCCGTTGGCGGTCTCATTGCCCTGAATCAAACCGTAGCCCGCCGTCTCCAGCGCCTCGGCCTTGCTCATCGCCCGGCGGAAGGAGCCGAGACGGATGGTGTTGGCCTTGTACGAGGCGAGGGTCGTGTACGAGTCCACGAAGAAGGACAGCGAGCTCTGCACCTGCGAGAACGCCTGCGAAGTCTGCTGCAGAGCGCCGAGCGTGATCTTCTTTGCAAAGAACGACGGCGCGGCCAGCACCATCGGGAAGATCACACTGGCCTGCCGGTAGCTGAACGTGAAGGCGATCAGCTTGATGCGCCGGAAGATGATGCCGACGTAGTTGTCGATGATCATATGGAACAGCGAGCCGAGCCGCGTCGCCTCCGCACGCTCGCCGCGCAGCAGCGCAATCTGCTCCGAGTAGATCCGGTTGCGGGCCAGCGAGAAGCGGAAATCGGCCTCGACCTGCTCCTGCCGGAAGTTGAGCCCGATCAGGGGCCGGCCGATCAGGTGGGTGAGCCAGGTGCCGACCACCGCGTAGGCGATCACCAGCCAGACCAGGAAGCCTGGAATCACCGTATCGGTGAACGGCACGACGAAGTCGCGCGACAGGGTCCACAAGATCACGATGAACGAGACGAGCTGCGCCGCCTGGCTCAGCAGCCGAATCGACAGGCTCGCGGTCTGCTGGATGAACAGGTTCACGTCGGCCTGGATCCGCTGATCCGGGTTGTCGGCTTCCTCGTCGGTGAACGGGATGCGGTAATGGGTACCGTTGCCCAGCCAGCGCTCGTACAGGCTGTGGGTCAGCCACGTCCGCCAGCGGATGTGCAGCGAGGAATCGACGAATAGGTCGAACATGCCGATGGCGATGTTGAGCGTCGCCAGGGGGACGAAGATCCAGAGCAACTGGTACCAGAACGCCGTCGCGTCGTATTCCTGCAGCGCGTTGTAGATGTCGCGGTAAAAGAAGTTGAACCGCAGGGTCAGCGCCACGTCGGCGAAGTTCACGAAGATCGACAGCGCGACCAGGTTGCGGCCGATCCGGCCCTCGGTGCTGCCGAACCAGCGGAACAGGCCGATCTCCTTGGTCGGCTTGTCGCGGTTGGCGAAATACGGGTCGGCGATGTCGGTGATCGCGCGGATCGGACCGAGATGCGAGACGCCGAGCACGATGGCGCCGAACACGACCGCGCCGGTGGCGGCGAAGTCCGGCGGCAGCAGCGCGGCCACCACCGGGGGCAGCAGGCCCATGGCGGCGCTCGTCTTCAGGCCGGCGAGCAGCAGGTAGCCGAACCCGTAGACCGAGACGAAGACCTTCAGGTAGGCCGAGATGCCGTTGGCGGCGATCAGGATACCGGCCATCGCGAAGCCGGCGAGCGAGACGTAAAGCGGTGGGCTGGGGATCCCCGGAAGCGCCAGCAGGATCAGCGCGGCCACGGCCGTGAGCACGGCCTGGATCCCGAGCCCGGTCCTGAGTGAAGCCACGCGTGTCTCCCGCCTAACGTGAGCGTTCATTCGGGAACGCAACCCGGCGGCCTTGGCCCTGGGTCATGGCGAGAACGTGGCACTTCGCGGCCGCTGTCACGTGAAAGTTTCGTCACGATCCGGCCGAGGCCACGCTACGGCGGGTCACGCGCTACCAGTTCCACTCCTCGAAGCCCGGTTCGCGGCAGCGATAGCCGATCGGGCATTGCGGATTGTCGCGGGTGGGGACGAAGCGCAGTTCGGCGATCTCGCCGCCGCTGCACTGGCCCGGGCCGCTGACGAAACGCTCCGGCACGGTACCGCCGGCGATCACCACGTCGCCCTCGCTCTTCACGAGCGCCATCGCCTCGGCGCAGCTCATCCGCGCCGGCCCGGCGGGGCGCGACGACCGCGACGATTGGGCGAACGCGCTCACCCCGGCCGCCATCGCGACAAGGTGAACGCACAGCAAGGCGAGGACCAGCGGCCTCATCGCGGACGGGTTCCGGGTACGCACCCGAGAAGAAAGTCCTCGGGCATCGCGCCATCCTGCACGGCCGGGCGGCCCGAGACTGTCACCGGAATGCGCCACCACACGGCTTTCGCCGTTGGACCGCCGCAATCACCGGATTATGGGATTCGAGGATCAGGGAAAGCGCTCGAGATTTGGTGACCGCCGACGCCCAAGGCGCGCGCCCGGCCCCCCCGATGATCCTCCGGCACGCGCCCCTGGCGCCGGCGTGCCGGCCGTCGCGCGCCGGAGACCAGGGACCCGCAGATGTCCGCCCTCTCGATCCTCGACGTTTCCGCGGTGCGTGCCGCCCCGGTGACCCGCGAGCCCTACCCGTACACGCTTGGTACCAACGTCCTGAACCCGGACGCCATCGAGGCAATCCGGCGCGACTTCCCGGACATCGCCAAGCCCGGCTACCTCACGGTGGATGAAGTCGCCCTCAAGGGCCGGTTCAAGGCGCTGATCGACGAACTGGAGAGCGACGCGTTCTCGGAGATCCTCGGCGAGAAGTTCGGCATCGATCTCGTCTCCTGTCCGCGGCTGACCACGATCATGCGGAAGAGCCAGCTGAAATACGGTTCGATCCACACCGACGGCCCGTCGAAGGTGCTGACGCTGCTCGTCTACATGAACGACGCCTGGGACGCCCCGGCCGCCGGACGCCTGCGTGTGCTCTACGACGGCCGCAACTACGCGCCCTTCGCCGTGGAGGTTCCCCCAACCATGGGGACGATGTTCGCGTTCCTGCGGGCCGACAATTCCTGGCACGGCCACGAGCCGTTCGAGGGTGAGCGCCGGGTGGTGCAGGTTGCCTGGCTCAAGGACGCCGCGGAACTGGAGCGCAAGCGCAAGCGCAACCGCACCGCCCAGTTCCTGAAAGGGATCTTCGGACGCTGAGCGACACGGCAGTTCCCCATAGCCCTTTGTTCGGGCATCCTTTTCCCCATCATCTTGGCGACCGAATCGGCGTCGGATGCCTGGATCAGGGGGTGAGGATGGGTGCGGTCGTGCTGGCCGATCTGGGTGATGAACCCCGTACCGGCTCCAAGCGCCGCTTCGTCGTGCCCGCGTTCCTCGTTCTCGGCTGGGCCGGGCTTTTCGCCTACAGCGCGATCTACCTCACCGAGGACATGCCGTTCCGGACGCAGCCGGCCGAAACCCGGCCCGCTCCGGCCCCGAAGCCCCAGGGCCGTCGGGTCGTGATGCTCGACGCGCTCGACGAGGCCGCACCGGCGGTGCAGGGCCTGGATGCCGCGCCCCCGGTGGCCTCGCCCGGTGTTCGGAGCCCTGCGGATCCAGGCGCGCAGGCGGCGATCGTTCCCCCGGCGGCACCGGTATTCCCGAGGCAAGCGAGCCCGGCCAATCCCGACTATGCCGGCATCTGGGGGCCAACTGCAGATGCCTGCTCGGCACGCTCCCGACGCAGGGGCTACATCCCGGCCACCATCACGCCGGAGCGAGCCCGGGCCGGCCGCACCATCTGCAATTTCCACGACGGCCACCGCGTCGGCAACGCCTGGGTGGTCGCCGCCGAATGCAGCGACCGCGGCCGGCACTGGTCCTCGCAGGTGCGGCTCGTGGTCGAAGGCGACCGCCTCACCTGGTCGAGCGGGCGCGGCACAGCGGCCTACGTGCGCTGCGGGCGGCGCGGCGGCTGATTATCGCGTTTCGTATCGCAGTCGGACCGCTCCGGCTGATGCGCCCCAAGTCAGGACTTGGGTTTGCTCCTGAAGCGAGCGAGCAACTCACCCGTCAGGCCAGCCCGATCGTCCGTTCCCCGGCGGCGTTCAGAACGATCCGCGCTGCGGCCCGGCTCGGCGTGTCGTCGCCGGAGAGCCGCATCATTCCGTCGATCCGGGCGAGCGCGTCGCTCTGCGCGTCGCGCTCCGGGCCGCCCGCCAGCAGCGGCAGAAGGGCCTCGGCCAAGTGCTCGGGCGTGCAATCGGCCTGGACGAATTCCGGCATGGCGTTGTCGGCCAGGATCAGGTTCGGCAGCACGATGCTGGGCACCTGGATCAGGCGGCGGGCGATGAACTCCTCCGCGCGTGAGACCTTGTAGGCCACAACCATCGGGACGCCCGCCAGCGCCAGTTCCAGCGTGACGGTGCCGGAGGCCGCGAGCGCCGCCCGGCCCCCTCGGAACGCGGCATATTTCGGCGCCTCGCCGGTCAGCACCTGAACGGGAACCGGCCAGTTCAGGGCCAGCCGCTCGATCAGGGCCCGGTGGCGGGTCACGGCCGGCAGGACAGCCTCCACCTCGAGGACGCGGGAGACAAGCTCCAACGCCCGCCCGAACACCGGCATCAGCCGGTCGATCTCTGCCCGGCGGGAGCCCGGCAGGACCACGAGGCGGTAGGGGACCGCCGCCCGCCGCCGGACCTCCGTCGCGGACGGGCGCAAGTCCGGAAACCGCTCGATCAACGGGTGGCCGACATAGGTGCAGGGCGGGCCTCCGAGGCGCAGATGCGCGTCCGGCTCGAACGGCAGCAACGCCATCACGTGGTCGATGAAGCCGCGCATGCCCTTGGCCCGCCATGGCCGCCAGGCCCAGACACTCGGCGACACGTAATCGACGATGGGGATGCCGGGCGCCGCCTTCCGGACCCGCTGGGCGACCGCGTGGGTGAAGCCCGGGCTGTCGATGATCACCAGGACGTCGGGCCGGGCCCGCACCACCGCGGTCGCGGTCTCGCGAATGCGCCGCAGCAGCGTCCGAGCCCGGGCGAGCACCGGCAGGTAACCCATGACGGCGACGTCATCGAGGGGGAACAGGGAGGTGAACCCCTCCTCGGTCATGGCCTCGCCGCCGACGCCGCCGAACACGGTCCCGGGCGCCGCAGCGCGCAGCGCACGCATCAGCTTGGCACCGAGTTGATCCCCGGAATCCTCGCCGGCCACCAGCCAGATTTTCTTCGATGCGGACACGGGAGCGGCGCTCATGGCGCGGTTCCGTAGCCGACCAGGAACAGGCCGAGGCGGTCGGCCTCCGCGGCAGTGGCGGCCCGGTCGATCACGAGGGTGCCGCCGGCTTCCAGCGCGAGGCCAACGCAGCCGGCCGCGGCGGCGTTGCGCACGGTCCGGGGGCCGATCGCCGGCAAATCGATGCGCAAGTCCTGGCCGAGCTTCGGCGCCTTGACCAGCACGGTCGCGGGCAGCGCCCGCCCCCGACCGAACGGCTTGCGCCCGAGCGCCCGGGCGCGGGCGAGCATGCGGTCGGTGCCCTCCGGCCCCTCGACGGCGATCACCCGCTCGCCGGAGACCGCCACCGCCTGCCCGAGATCGTAGGGCGAGAGCGCGTCGAGCACCCTGCGCGCGGTGCGGATCGACAGGCCGGCATCCATATCGGGACCCAGGCGTCCGAGCCGGCCCACCGGGCAGAGCAGGTCCGGCGCGGCCTCGTGGACGCCGAGCACCCGGTGGCCCTCCTCCTCGACCAGCGCCAGGGCGGCGCGCAGGAGCCGGTCGTCGCCGCCGCCGGCGATCGCGCGCAGGGTCTCGCGATTTCGCAAGGCCGCACCGGCATTGAGGAGCGCCGCCGGGCTCGGCCGAGACACGCCGCCGGCCGGGACCATCACGGCCGGCCCCCATCGGCGCAGCAGCTTGAGGATCGCCGCGAGATCGAGGAGGTCGACGGTGGCGTCGGCCCGGGCGCGCAGGGACCGCTCGGTAAACCCGCGTAGCGCGATCAGCCGGAACGGTCGGTTTGCCCGGTTCAGCGATTCAGCCACCAGATCGGGCAGCCGGCCGGCGCCAGCGATCAGGACGAGCGTACCCTCGGGCAGCGGCGCGGCATCGGCCATGACGGGGGCTCAGGCCGCCCCGATCGGGACCGGGAGCTCGCGGGGCGTGCAGATCGAGCGCTTCCCGCCCGCCCGGATGAAGGCAAGGATCTCGGACACGGCGGCGTGGGACTCGAAGGTCACGGCGACGTCCTCGACCCGCTCCATCAGCGTACCTTCCGGCGCGAACAGCAGCCGGTAAGCCCTGCGCAGCGCGTGGATGTCTTCCCGAGCGAAGCCCCGGCGCTGCAGGCCGATGATGTTGAGCCCGGACAGGTAGGCGCGGTTGCCGAGCACCATGCCGTACGGGATGCAGTCGTTCTCCAGGCCGGAGAGGCCGCCCACGAAGGCGTGCGCCCCGACCCGCGCGAACTGGATCACGGCGGCGCCGCCCCCCAGGATCGCGTAATCGCCGACGCTGCAATGGCCGGCCAGCATCACGTTGTTGGAGAAGATGACGTGGTCGCCCACCCGGCAATCGTGCCCGACATGGGAATTGGCCAGGAAGGTGCAGTGATCCCCGACCGAAGTTTCGAGGCCGCCCCCGCTGGTGCCGGGGTTCATGGTCACGCCCTCGCGGATCAGGCAGTCGGAGCCCACCGTCAGCGTCGAGGCCTCGCCCCGATATTTCAGGTCCTGCGGCTGGTGACCGATGGAGGCGAACGGGAAGATCCGGGTGCGGGGGCCGATCGCGGTTCGGCCAGCAAGGACCACATGGCTGAGGAGCTCGCACCCCTCCCCTAGCACCACCTCTGGGCCGACGTGGCAGAACGGGCCGATCCGCACGCCGTCCCCGATCTCGGCGCCGGATTCGATCACCGCGCTCGGGTGGATGAAGGCGTCGCTCACTCCGTCACCAGCATGGCGCCGATCTCGGCCTCCGCCACCAGCACGCCGTCGACCCGGGCCTCACCCCGGAACCACCACATGGTCCGGCGGTGATTCATCTTCTTCATGTGAAAGCGCACCTGGTCGCCGGGGGTGACCGGCTTGCGGAACTTGCACTTGTCGATGGTCATGAAGAACACCTGCTTGGTCCGCAACTCATCCGTTCGGATGTGGCGGCAGCAGATCGCGCCGGCGGTCTGGGCCATGCCTTCGATCAGCAGGACGCCGGGGAAAACCGGCATTCCGGGGAAATGCCCCATGAATTGCGGCTCGTTGGCGGTGACGTTCTTGATGCCGACGCAGGATTCATCGCGATCGATCTCGACGATGCGGTCAATCATCAGGAACGGGTAGCGGTGCGGCAGCAGCTCCAGCAACGTCTGGATGTCGGCTGTGCCCAGCTCCTCGTCGGTGTCGCGCGCCGCCTCGCTCATCGAATCCCGTACCTTGCGTCACCGCCATCGGGCGGACCGATATCCGCCCGCCATGACGGGCGGACGCCCTCTTCGGAAGAAATCGGCGGAAGCGCAAGGGTTTCCCGGCACCGGGCTACGATCAGACGGCGTCCGAAGGCGGATCCTTCTCCGCATCCTTGCCCGAGCGCTCGGCCAGGCGCGCCAGCGTCGTCAACTCCCGGAACCACGCCCGCACCGGCTTGGCCGGGGTGCCGCCCCAGCGGCTGCCCGGCGGGACGTCGCGGTTTACGTTGGACGAGCCGGCGATCTGGGCGCCACGGCCGATGCGCAGGTGGCCGACCACGCCGACCTGGCCGCCGAGCACCACGTAATCCTCCAGCGTGGTCGAGCCCGAGATGCCGACCCCGGAGACGATCACGCAATGGCGGCCGATGACGACGTTGTGGGCGATCTGGACCAAGTTATCGATCTTGGTGCCCTCGCCGATCACCGTATCGCGCGAGGCGCCCCGGTCGATCGTGGTGTTGGCGCCGATCTCGACATCGTCCTGGACGATCACCCGGCCGATCTGCGGCACCTTGAGGTGCGTGGCGCCCATGGCGAAGCCGAAACCGTCCTGTCCGAGCCGGACACCGGGATGCAGGATCACCCGGTTGCCGAGGAACGCGTGGCTCAGGGTCGTGCCGGCGCCGATGGAGCAGTCGCGCCCGATTCGGACGCCGGGGCCGATCACCGCGTTCGGGCCGATGACGCTCCCGGACCCGATCTCCGCCCCCGGCCCGACGACGGCGCCGGGATCGACCGTGACCCCCTCCTCCAGCCGCGCTTCCGGGTGGACATGGGCGCCTGGAGCGATGCTGCGGCCGCCGAACTGAGAACCGGGACGCAGGGCGTCCGGGTGCAGGCGGCCGAGCAGGGCCGCGTAGGCGCGGTATGGGTCGCGGCTGACCAGCGCAACGGTCCCGGCCGGACAGCGCGCCGCGAAGCGCGGGCTTACCAGGCAGGCGCCGGCGCGGGTCGCAGTGAGCGCGTCGCCGTAGCGGGCATTGTCCATGTAGGCGAGGTCGTTCGGCCCAGCGCTCTCGAGCGGGGCCGCGGCGGTAAGCCGGTATTCCGGGTCCGCACCCTCGGGCAGGGACGCACCGGCGGCGGCGGCGACATCGGCGAGGGTGAGGAAGCCGGTCGCGGCGAAGAAATCGGGATCTGACATGCAGGGCAACGCGCCGGCCGGAGAAATCCGGCCAGCGCGTGTGGTTTTTATCAGAACCGCGAGCCGCCGGAGAAGCGGAACGCCTGGGTCTGATCCTTGCCGATATGGCCGACCTTGCCGAGCAGCGGCACGTAGACCGATTGGCCCTCGTCCTTCGTCAGGGCGTAGGCGTAGTCGAACCGGATCGGGCCGAGCGGCGAGTTCCACAGGATGGACGCGCCGATCGAGGAGCGGATCGCAGCCGTGTCGCGGACGTTCACACATTCCGGCTCGACGCCGATGTTGAATGCGGAGAAGTTGCACTTCCCGGTCTGGGGCGAGATGCCGTTGATGAAGCCGTCGCCGTTCACGTTGAAGTTACGCCGTCCGCTATAGCCGAACAGCGTGCCGGCATCGGCGAAGACCGCGCCCTTCAGGCCCAGATCCCGCGGGATGAGGGGCAGCGGGAACTGCACTTCGAGGGTACCGCCGATATAGGTGGAACCGCCGATGGCATTGGAGCGGGCGTCGGCGATGCCGACGTCGCGCGGGCCGATGCCGTTCGGCGCGAAGCCGCGGACCAGCGACGGGCCGAGGAAGAACTCGTCGGTGACGCGCAGCGGCTTGCCGTCGATGGCGTTGATGTGACCGCCCTGGAACCGGACGAACCCGATCACGTCTTCGAACAGCTCCTTGTAGTAGCGCGCATCCGCGGTGACGCGGAAGAACTTCGAGTCGCCGCCCAGGCCGGCCACGTCGGGCTTCAGCTCGGCGTAGAGGCCGTTGCGCGGTGCGCCGACCACGTCGAGGGTCGAGTAGGCGAGCGTCAGGCCGGCCAGCGAGGTCAGCGTGTTGCCCTGCGAGCCCTTGATGGCGATCGACGCTTCGCCGTCATACGCGCAGTTCGGGTAGACCGACTGGCCGCCGATGTTGCGGCCGCTGTTCGGGTCGATCGTGCCGCCCGCGTAGGTGGCGGTGTAGCCCGGGATCGGCGTCGAGCAGTCGTTGTACGGCCGCTTGAGGGTATTCGGGACCTTCAGCTCGGTGTTGTACAGCGAGTAGCGCAGGGTGATGCCGAACTCCTCGGTTATCGGCAGGCCGAGGCGCAGCTGGCCGCCATACACCGTGGTCTCGTAGCGCGAGTACCGGGTCAGGTCGGAGTACTTGTAGAAGGCGTCGAAGCCGGCGGCGAGCCGGTAGCCGAGGAAGTACGGCTCGGTGAACGAGAAATCGACGCCGCGCGAGTACTGGCCGCCCGTGCCGGCGAGGCGGACATACTGGCCGCGGCCGAGGAAGTTGGACTCGGAGACCGAGACCTCGCCGATGATGCCGTCCTGGGTGGAGTAGCCGCCCGCCACCGAGAACGAACCCGTGGGCTGATCCTCGACATCGATGTTGATGACCACGCGGTCGGCAGCGGAGCCGGGCTCGTTGGAGAACCGGACCTTCTTGAAGAAGCCGAGGCCGTTCAGGCGCCGCTCGGCCCGATCGGTCAGCACGCGGTTGTAGGCATCGCCCTCGGCGATATCCAGCTCGCGGCGGATGACGTAGTCGCGGGTGCGGGTGTTGCCGCGGATGTTAATGCGCTCGACGTAGACGTGCGGGCCGTCCTCGACCACGAAGCCCAGCGAGACCTGGTGGGTCGCGGGATCGCGCTGGCCGGTCGGGCGGACCTGGGCGAACGGATAGCCGGCGCGGTTGACCTCGCGGGTGACGTTGTTGAGCGTCCGCTCCACGTCGTCGGCGTTGTAGACGTCGCCCACCGCGGCGGTGATGTTGCTGTCGAGCTTGGCGGTGTCGATGCCGGGCAGGCGGGAATCCACCGCCACAGCGCCGACCTTGTACTGCTCACCCTCGTTGACCGTGATGGTGATGACGTAGCCCGAGCTGTCGGCCTCGACGTAGCGGGCGTCGGCGCTGACCACCTGGAAGTCGGCGTAGCCGTTCTTCAGGTAGTAGCGGCGCACCTGGTCCAGGTCGGTGGTGATGCGATCCGGATCGTAGACGTCGGAGGTCTTGATGAACGACAGGAAGTTCATCTCGGAGGAGCTCATCAGCCCCTTCAGGGTCCGCTCCGAGTAGGCGTTGTTGCCGACGAAGTTGATCGAGATGATGCCGGTCTTGTCGCCCTCGTCGACCTGGTAGATCACGTCGACCCGGCCGTTCGGCAGGTCCACGGTCCGGTAGGTGACCTTGGCGGTGCCGCGGCCGAAGCGCTTGTAGACGTCGCGGATGCGGGCGAGGTCGGCGTTGACGATGGCCTCGCTGTAGGGGCCCCGCGCCTTGGCCTCGACGATGCCCTCGAGCGTCGCCTTCTCGACCTTCTTGTTGCCCTCGAACACGACCCGGTTGATCAGGTTGTTCTCGCGGACGGTGACCACCGTGCGACCGCCGGACTGGGCGACCTTCACGTCCGAGAACATGCCGCTGGCGAGCAGGTTGCGCCGGGCCTCCTCGGCGGAGCCGGACGCCGTCCCGGTCACGTAGGACCGGATCGTGTCGGCATCGACGCGCTGGTTGCCCTGGACGACGATCTGCTGCGCCTGAGCGGCACCGCTCAGGACCAGGCCCGCACCGGCGGCGACTAGGACGATGGTCTTCCGCACCGACTTACGTCGGGGCTTCCCCGTCAACGACATCATGCAATCGCCCGTTTCTGTTCTGGTCGCGGGGGTTAGCCCGTCACAGGCGACCGTTGACCGGTCGTCCTGTCACCCTGGTCCAAGCGTGGCTTCAGGTCCAAGCGTAGCTCTTAGCGGGATTCCCCTGCCAAGCAAACGCGCGGGAGGCCATCGTCAGGGGATTTTGGGGGGTCGTGGCCTTCGCGCCACTTAACGGAGGGCGGACCACGCGGGCAAAGCCCCAATCATGGTGAATGGCCCGTAAATCTCTGAGGCCACACCTGTTTTCGCACCCGCCAATGCTGGCATTAACGCTGTTTTAGGCACCGCCCGGGGCGCCTTCGGGGCAGTCTCCGGGCGGTATCGCGGCGGGATTAGGGCACCGATTCCGGTGGAGACCGGACCGGTGCCCGCGCGGGATCCCCGGATCAGGTGTTCCGCCAGGACGCGCCGAGGTTGAGGATGTCGTTCCACGCGGCGAACAGCATCAGCATCAGGACCAGCGCGAGGCCGATCCGGAACCCGATCTCCTGGGCGCGCTCGCTGAGCGGACGACCGCGGACGACCTCGAAGGCGTAGAACAACAGGTGCCCGCCATCGAGAAGCGGCACCGGAAAGAGGTTCAAGAGGCCGATCGAGACCGAGAGCAGCGCGATGAGGCCGACAAGCCCTCCGACGCCGCCGTTCTTGGCGACCTCGCCGGAGACCCGGGCGATGCCGATCGGACCCGACAGCTGATCGGCCGATTCCCGTCCGGTTGCGAGCTTGCTCAGGTAGGAGAAGGTCCGCTCCACCACGAAGTAGGTCTCGCGCACGCCGAGATCGAGGGAATCGAGCGCTCCGTACCGGACCAGCCGCGCCTCCGACCCGGCCGGCGAGCGGATGCCGAGCCGGCCGATCCGGTGACGGCCGAAGGGCGTCTTCTCCTCGTAGGTGGCGGGCGTCGCCTGGATGGTGATCGGTTGCTCGGCCCGCTCCACCGTGAAGGTCAGCGGTGTGCCGGCACTGCCGGTCACGGTGCGGTACATGGCGTTGAAGTCGCCGATCTTCTCGCCGTCGATGGCGGTGATCACGTCGCCGGGCTGGAAGCCGGCCTGGGCTGCGACGCTGCCGGGTTCCACGGAGGAGACCCGGGCGGGCAGCTCGTAGCGCCCGGCCAGCCAGATCGCGCCGGCAAAGAGCAGGATCGCCAAGATGAAATTCGCCACGGGTCCGGCGGCGACGATCGCGGCGCGCTTGGCCACGGGCTGGGTCGGGAAGCTGATCGCCCGCTCGTGCGGGGACATCCGGGCGATCGTCTCCGGATCCGGCATGCTGGCGCCGTTGGCGTCACCGTGGAACTTGACGTAGCCGCCGAGCGGGATGGCGCAGAGCTTCCAGCGGGTGCCACGCCGGTCGTTGAACCCGACCAGTTCCGGTCCGAAGCCGAGGGAGAAGGCGTGCACGCCGACCCCGCACCAGCGGCCGACCAGGAAATGGCCCATCTCGTGGACGAAGACCACCACGGTGAGCACGAACAGGAACGGGATCACGGCTCCGAAGAAGCCGCCGGCGGTCCCGCCCATCGCGTTGAGAAAGTCCATAAGCCGATCCCTGGCCGTCTCTGCACCGGCTTCTCAGGCCGGCCATCCGGCCGGTCTAGCAGATCGGTGCGGTTGACCGCCAACGCAATCCTCCGGGCCTGACGCGGGTGGTCGCGGGGCGCACATCGCGACAGACGATCCCCGATATCCTCGGGCCTACGCAGTGCAAGCCGTCAGTGTCCCCCGCCCCCGCCAGCCGCCGCGCGGGGCCGGCGGATCAGCGGCACGGCGCAGGCCATCGCCAGGAACAGGACCGTCAGCGCCAGGAACACGTCCTCGAAGGCCATGACGAGGCCCTGGATCCGGACCGTGTTGGACATGGCCTTGAGCGCCATGCCGGGGGCCGCGCTGCCGTAGGAGTCGAATCCGCGCTGCATGGAGTCGAGGCGCTCCAGGGCGGCGGTGTTGGCCCAGGTGAAGCGCTCGTGGAGCCGGGCGAGATGCAGGTCCCAGCGGGCGTTCAGCACGGTGTTGATCAGAGCCAGGCCGACCGCGCCGCCGAGGTTGCGGGTGAGGTTGTAGAGCCCGGAGGCATTCTTCATCCGGGCCGGCGGCAGGGTGCCGAGCGCGATGTTGTTGATTGGGATCATGCACAGCATCAGCGAGCAGCCGCGCAGCACTTGCGGCCACAGCAGCTCCCAGAAATCCCAGTCCTTCGTAAGCCCGGTGACGATCCAGGTGCCGCAGGCGAAGCCGACGAAGCCGATCCCCATCATGATCCGCGGATCGACCTTGCCGGACAGCCGGCCGGCGATCGGCGCGGTGGCGAACATGCACAGACCCGAGACGAACATGGCCTCGCCGATCATCAGCGCCGAGTAGCCGCGCACCCGGGCGAGGTAGACCGGGTAGATGTAGGTCAGCCCGTACAGGCCGATGCCGAGCACGAAGCTCGCGACGCAGCCGCTGGCGAAGTTGCGGTCGGAGAAGGCGCGCAGGTCGACGATCGGCTGCCTGGCCGTGAACACACGCCAGAAGAACAGCAGTCCCGAGACCCCGCAGACCACCGCGCAGGCGAAGACCGCCTCGTCCTGCAGCCAATCGTGGTTCGGACCCTCCTCGAGGACGTATTCGAGGCAGCCGAGGAAACCCGCCATGAACGCGAGGCCGGCCCAGTCGAACGACTTCAGCAGGCCGTAGTTCGGCTTATCGAAATCGATCAGGATCCAGGTGGAGACCGTCACGACGATGCCGGGCACGACGTTGATCAGGAACAGCCAATGCCAGGACATCAGGTCGGTGAGATAGCCGCCGATCGTCGGCCCGATGGTTGGCGCCAGCGTCGCCACCAGACCGATCATCGGCGACACGATGGTACGCTTGGACGGTGGGAAGATCGTGAACGCGGCGGCGAACACGGTCGGGATCATGCCGCCGCCGATGAAGCCCTGCGCGGCGCGCCAGACGATCATCTCGGAGATCGACGAGGAGGTCGCGCACATCACGCTCATCAGCGTGAAGCCGCCCGCCGAGATCGCGAACATCCAGCGCGTCGAGAGCACCCGCGACAGGGTACCCGACAGCGGAATCGAGATGACCTCGGCGATCAGGTAGCTGGTCTGGACCCAGGGGATCTCGTCCCCGGAGGCCGAAAGGCCGGCCTGGATCTCGTTGAGGGAGGCCGAGACGATCTGGATGTCCAGGATCGCCATGAACATCCCGAACACCATGCAGAAGAACGCCACCATGCGGCGGCGGTCCATCGGCGGCTCGGCGGCCGGGGCTCCGGCCGGGATGGCGGCGGCGGTGGCGGCCATGGTCGGGCTCAGCGGCTTGCCGCGTCGAACCGCCGGTTCGCGGCCTGGTCGAGGACCGAGCGGTCGGTGCCGGTCCGGGTATCGACCCGCACCTCGGCCGAGAGGCCGGGCCGCAGCAGCCCCTCGCGGGCGATCTCATCGGGCACGCGCACCCGCACGGGCAGGCGCTGGACGATCTTGGTGAAGTTGCCGGTGGCATTGTCCGGCGGCAGCAGGCTGAACACCGAACCGGAGGCCGGCGAGAACGATTCGACCACCCCGTGGATCTCGCGATCGGGGTAGGCGTCCACCGTCACGATCACTGGCTGGCCCGGGCGCATGCGCTGCACCTGCGTCTCCTTGAAGTTCGCGTCGATGCGCACGCTCTGGAGCGGGACCAGGGCCGCGACCCGGGTGCCCGGCGCCACATAGGCGCCGGCCTCGACCGCCTTGTTGCCGACCACGCCGTCGAACGGGGCGCGGATCACCGTGAAGTCGAGGTCGCGCCGGGCGCGGTCGACCGCGGTGCGCAACTCGGCCGACAGGCGCTCCGCCTCGCGCTTCTGGGCCTGGAGCACGTCGACGTTGGCCCGGGCCGCCAGCAGCCCGGCCTCCATGCCCTTCACGGAAGCCTCGGTCCGGTCCCGGTCGGCGCGGGCCTGGTCGATCCGCGACTTGGCGACGTAATCCGCCTGCATCTGGGTCGCCCGGGCGAAGTCGGCCTGGGCGCGAACGGCATCGGCGCGGCTCGCGTCGATCTGGGCGGAGGCCTGGGCGACCTGCGCCTGCGCGGCCTCGACCTGCCGGCCGATCCGTACGATCGTGCTCTCCTGCGTGGCGAGCTTGTCCTGCGCGGCCTGGAGCGCAAGGCGATAATCGCCGTCGTCGAGCTTGGCGATCACGTCGCCCTTCTTGACCGAGAGGCCGTTCACCACGGGCACGGATTCGAGATAGCCGGAAACCTTGGCGGCCAGGACCGAGATATCGGCCTGCACATAGGCGTCGTCGGTCGAAATGAAGAACCGCCCTACGCTCCACCATTGCCAGCCCTCGTAGCCGCCGCCGGCCAGGGCTGCAGCCAGAACTCCCACAAGCACCATGCGCCGGAGCGGGCGCTTCCTGGCTGGTCCGGGTTCCTGAACGATCGGGGCCGTCGTGGACATCACGGCGGGACGGGGCTGAACGGTCGCCGGTGCGGGCCCTTCGGCACGCTCCTCGTCCGATGGCTCGCTGTGCGCACCGGACCGGTCGCCATCCTCGCGTAGGGACATCGTACGCATCTGACCTGATGACCGAACCGTTCCGTCAACACACCGGACGTGCCTTGACCCACGTCGAATCTCACTTCAGGGTAAATTGACCGAACGGTTCGGTCAAGGGAAACGGCGTGTTGGACGCGGAGTGGGTGATGATTCAGGGCGCGGTGCTGGAACGGGGATCGTCACCGATCGAAAGCGACAAGCGGCGACAGATCCTCGACGGCGCGCGCACGGTCTTCCTGGCGGCGGGGTTCGACGGAGCCAGCATGGGCGAGGTCGCCCGGGCGGCCGGCGTCTCGAAGGGCACGCTCTACGTCTACTTCGACAGCAAGGAGGATCTGTTCGAGGCGCTGATCATCCGGGAGAAGAGCAGCCTGGCCGAGGCCCTGTTCACCCTGGACGCCGACGATCCCGACGTGCCGGCCGTGCTGACGAAACTCGGCGCCAGCTTCCTGACCGAGATGGGTCGGCCGGAGCACGTGGCGGTGGTCCGTATGGTGATCGGCGCCTGCGAGAAATTCCCGCGCTTCGGACAGGCCTTCTACGAGGCCGGTCCGGCCTGCGGCGTGGCGCGGCTGTCTAGCTATCTGGACGCCCAGGTGCGGGCTGGCCGGCTCCGCGTCGCCGACACCGAACTCGCCGCAAGGCACTTCCTGCACCTCTGCCAGGCCGGCCAGATGACGCGCCTGCTCTTTGCGGCCGGCGATGCGGCGGGCGCGGCCGAGATCCGATATCAGGTCGACGGCGCAGTCCGGGTGTTCCTGGCCGGGTATGGGCCGGAGCGGTAGGGCGGGTCGATGTCGCGGGTCTCCGCGCGCATATTGTCCAGCATCGAAGGCTTGCCGGGTCCGATCTGCACGGTTTAAACATGTATACCCAAAGAAAAATATTGAATTAGTTTGATTATAAACTGGCGCTGCCGACACGGACCTCGATCGGGGCACGATGAGGCTTGGGGCAAAGATCCCGAGGCCGGACGGCGCATGCGATGCTGCACCCGGTGACCCGGGCAAGCGACGCCGAGGTCGGGCTGCGTCTGGGCGGGTCCCTGGCGGGCGTTCGCCCCCTCGCGCCGTTCTTCTGCCTGTACATGACCTTCGGGGCGACCCTCGGATTCCTCGCCGGCGGAGCGCCGCTGATCCTGCGGGTCCGGGGGCTCGATCTCGCCGAAGTCGGATTGTTGCAGCTCATCAACCTGCCGGTGGGCCTGACCTTTTTGTGGGCCGGTGCCATCGACCGGATCCGCCTGCCGTTCCTCGACCACCGGGTCGGATGGATCGTCGCCGCACAGGGCGTGACGGTCCTGCTGCTGGGCGTCCTGAGCTTCGGCGAGCACTGGCCGGTGTCGGCGCTGCTCCTGCTGGCGATCGCGGCCTGCGCCTGCGTCGCCACCATGGACATCGCCCTGGAGGCCCTGGTCGTTGAGACGATCCCGGCGGAGCGACGGGCGTTCGTCGCCTCGGCCAAGCTCTGCGGGGCGTCCCTCGGCGGCATCCTCGGCGTGGGCGTCCTGGTCGGCTCTTACGATATCCTTGGATGGCGGGTTGCCGTTCTCGCCTGCGCCGCGCTCGACGCCCTCTGTCTCCTGCCGATCCTCGGCTACCCGGAGGCCCGGCTCCGCGGGTCCGGCGGTCTGCCGGAACGGTGGTCGGGGTCGTTCGCCCGCCTGCGCGCCCTCGGCGCGCGGATCCTGGTACTCGGCTCCTACTTCGCCGCCGCCTACCTCCTGTCGGGGCCGAACACGCTGGCGCTGCTCGATCTCGGCGTGCCGCTCGCGCAGGTCGGCTTTCTCACCGGCACGGTGCTGCCGGCGATCAACCTCGTCATGGCGCTTGTCGCGGGCGGCCTCGCCGCACGTTTCGGCACGGCCCGGCTGATCGCCATCGGGGCGGTCGGCGTCCTCGCCTCCGGCGGCGTGATGGCATCCGCCTGTGCCGCCGGCGCAGTGGATGTTGCGGTCGCGGCGACCATCCTGAACTTCGTCTGCGGTGGGATCCTGGGCGTGCCGGTGTTCAACATGATCTACCGCTGGGCGCAGGGGCCGAGGCCGGCCACGGACTATGCGCTGCTGTTCGGCGCAGCATTCTTCGCGGCGATGCCGCTCCGGGTCGCCGCCCCGGCTCTGGCCGAGTGGATCGGGTGGCCCTCCTATTTCGGAGCCGCGCTGCCGATCTACGCCGCCGCGGTGGCGGCGCTGGTGGTGACGGTCGATCGGACCCTGCGGGCCGACGGAGTTGGGGCACGATGATCGCCGAGATCGCCGCATGCGTCCCGGCCTCCCTGGAGGCGTACCGGGGCGGCGTCGCCGTCGGGCCCGGCGGTCCCACGGCGCTTCCCGTCGCCGCGCTGCGCGAGCCGGCCGTCTTCGACGCGACGCTGGCAACCTTCGGAGCCGGATACGGGGCCGCCGACCGGCGCGTCCTGGTCTCGTACTGGAGCCAGTTCTACCTGGCAGCTCTCGCGACACCGGCCCTGACCGCCCTGATCCGCCTTGGGCGCCCGCTGCCGCTGGGCTTCGACACGACACGTCTCGAACTCGACGATGCCGGCCGGCCCGCCCGCCTCCTGGTCCCGGCGGAGACCCCGGATTGCCGGTCGTCGGATTGCGCGTCCGGCCTGGCGGGTCTGGTCGAGGGGCACCTGAGCCCGTTCGTCGAGATGTGCCACGCCCGATGCGGCATCGCCCCCCGGGTCCTGTGGGGGAACGCGGCGGTGATCCTCGACTACGTCGCCGGGGAACTCGGCGGCGCAAATGACCCGGCCTGCACGGCCGCCGCGACCAGGCTCGGATGGCGCGGTACGCTCGCCTGCGGTAGGAACCCCCTCGCGCAGGCCTTGTGCGCAGATGCGTCGGGCTGCCGGCGCCGGCGGGTCTGCTGCCTGCGCCACCGCCTTCCGGGCGTCCCGTCCTGCGGAGCGCTCTGCCCCCTCGAACGCGCCACCGAGCGTTGACCCGTCCGCCATGCTGAAGGCCTTCCTCGCTTATTATAGGCCGCACCGGACGCTGTTCCTGACGGATTTCGGCTGCGCCGTGCTGTCCGGCCTGCTGGAACTCGGCTTTCCGATCGCCGTGAAGGTCTTCGTCGACCGGTTGCTGCCGCAGCAGGATTGGAGCCTGATCGTGCTGGCGGCCTGCGGCCTCGCGCTGGTCTACGTGGCCAATGCCGGCCTGATGGTGGTGGTGACCTACTGGGGCCACGTGCTCGGCATCAACATCGAGACCACGATGCGGGCGCGGGCTTTCGATCACCTGCAGAAGCTCTCCTTCCGGTTCTACGACGGGCAGAAGACGGGTCACCTCGTCGCCCGGGTGACGAAGGATCTGGAAGAGATCGGCGAGGTCGCCCACCACGGGCCCGAGGATCTGTTCATCGCCGTGATGACACTCATCGGGGCCTTCGCCCTCATGGTCTGGGTTCACCCGACCCTGGCGCTGATCACCGGTGCAATCCTGCCGGTCATCGCCTTCGTGAGCCTGCGCTACGGCGGCCGCATGACCCGGAACTGGCAGACGCAATACGGCCGGGTCGGCGCTTTCAATGCGCGCATCGAGGAGAATGTCGGCGGCATGCGGGTCGTGCAGGCGTTTGCCAACGAGCAGCACGAGCGCGCCCTGTTCGCCCGCGACAACGCCCGCTACCGGGACACCAAACTCGAAGCCTACCGGCTCATGGCGGCCAGCCTGTCGATCAACTATCTCGGCCTGCGCCTGGTCCAGATCGCAGTGCTGCTCGGCGGCGCGGCCTTCGTGGTCCGCGGCGACCTGACCGCCGGCGGCTTCGTCGGCTTCCTGCTGCTGGTCGGCGTCTTCTACCGCCCGCTGGAGAAGATCGGCGCGGTGATCGAGACCTATCCGAAGGGGGTGGCGGGCTTTCGCCGCTACCAGGACCTGCTGGCCACCGAACCCGATATCGTCGACCGGCCGGACGCCATCGATGCGGGGACCCTGCGCGGTGACATCCGCTTCGAGGGCGTGAGCTTCGGCTACGACGCGAGCCGCCCGATCTTCGCCGGGCTCGACATGGCCATCGCCGCGGGGGAGACAATCGCCTTCGTCGGCCCGTCGGGCGTCGGCAAGACGACGCTCTGCGCGTTGCTGCCGCGCTTCTACGAAGTCGCGGCGGGGCGGGTGACGTTGGACGGCATCGATGTGCGCGCGCTCACCCTCGCCTCCCTCCGGCGGCAGATCGGCATCGTTCAGCAGGACGTGTTCCTGTTCGCCGGCACGATCCGCGAGAACATCGCCTACGGACGCCTCGACGCCACCGAGGCCGAGATCGACCAGGCAGCCCGCCGCGCCCGGCTCGGCGCGCTGATCGACAGCCTGCCCACCGGGCTGGACACGGTGGTGGGCGAGCGCGGGGTGCGGCTGTCCGGGGGGCAGAAGCAGCGCATCGCCATCGCGCGGGTGTTCCTCAAGAATCCGCCCATCCTGATCCTCGACGAGGCGACCTCGGCCCTCGACACGCAGACCGAGCGCGAGATCCAGCAGGCGCTGGCCGACCTCGCACAGGGACGCACGACCCTGGTCATCGCCCATCGGCTGGCGACGATCCGCGACGCCGACCGCATCGTGGTCCTGGGTGAGGACGGCATCGTCGAGCAGGGGCGGCACGCGGCATTGCTCGATGCCGACGGCGTCTATCGCCGCCTGCACGCGGCACAGTTCGGTTCGCCTCCGGAAGGCGAATTTTCCGCGACTGCGGCGGAGTGAGACCCAGCGTTTAAGCCATCCTCTGCCGTTGCGAACGCTCCGGTCCGGTGCCGTCGGCAAGCCGCTACGTCATGACCTCGGCCAGGATGCAAGGGATCTCCCCCGGGATCTCGCGGGCCATGAACCCGATGCCGCCGTAGCGGCGCGCGAGCCGGCGCCCGGCCTCGCCGTGGGCGTACACACTCCAAAGGGCGGCCGCCTCCGGCTCGGCACCGCGGGCCAGCAGGCCGACGACGAGGCCCGCGAGCGTGTCGCCGGAGCCCGACGTGGCTAACCCGACATGGCCGACTTCGTAGCACCAGGCGCGGCCATCCGGGGCGACCACATGGGTTCGGCCACCCTTCATGACCGTGACCGTGCCAAAGCGCTCGGTCGCGCGTCGGGCCGCTGCCAATGGATCCGCCTCGATCGCCGCACGATCCTCATCGAGGAGTTGCGCCATCTCGCCGGCATGCGGGGTGATGATCGCCGGCTTGGTCAGTCTCCGCGTCAGGTCGGGGACGGCACGCAACGCGGCAAGGGCGCCGGCATCGAGGACGAGCGCGGCCTCGCCGGCTCCGCGGACCAGAGCCCCGGTGACGCCCTCTGCGTCGGCATCCTCGGACATGCCGGGTCCGACCAAAACCGCATCGACGCGGGCCGCCCGCTTCGCGAGCGCCTCGGCGCAGGAGCGGTCGATGCCACCGTCCTCGGTCTGCTTGAGCCCGACGACCAGCGCCTCCGGCACCGCGATCCCGATTGGGATCGCCAGGTCCTGGCAGACCGCAAGTTGCAGCTTTCCGGCGCCGACCCGGAGTGCCGCATGGGCCGCCAGCAGCACCGCGCCGGGCAGGCCCGTACATCCGGCCACAATGAGGACGCGGCCACGTCCGTCCTTGCTGTCGCCGTCCGGCTCGGGCGGGGCCATGCTGCGGAGGATGTGCTCGGTGACCGGCGTGACGGTGCTCATGGTTTCCCCCGGGCGCTTAGGCTGCCGCCGTGCACGAGTTACGTCGCAGTCGCGTCGGCACCGGGTTCGGAGGTAACGGGAGTGCCTTCCGCCTCAAGGGGTGCGACGAAGTTGTAGCGGATCTGCACAAGCCCGCCGCCAGGTGCCGCGGAGGCCGAGAATGCGTACTCGGTCACGCCGCAATTCGGCACGTCCCCCCGGGCGTCGATGGCCAGGATCTCGGCCTCGGTCATCTCCTCCAACAGGTAGCGCAGACACAGCACAACCACCTGGTGGGCGACCAGGAGGATCCGGCGCCCATCATGGTGCAGGCCGACCGTGTCGAGGGCGCTGCGCAAGCGCAGGATCACGTCGCACCAGCTCTCGCCGCCCGGCGGGCGATGGTAGAACTTGCCGAGATCGCGGCGCAGTTCGGCCTGCTCGGGATGGTGTCTCTCGATCCCGATCCGCGTCAGCCGGTCGAGGATGCCGAACTCTTTCTCGCGCAGCCGCTCGTCCACGAGGAGCCGCGGCGTAGCGGATGCGACGCCGCCCGCCCTGCGGATCCCCTCGGCCGTCTCGACCGCGCGCCGGTACGGCGAGGCGAGGACGAGGTTCGGGCGCTCGTCGTCGGGGAGGCTGGCGAACCACCGCCCCAGAGCCTCCGCCTGAGAATGGCCGAGCGCACTGAGCGGCACGTCCACGTCGCGCTCCGGAATGTCGATGCGCGCGGCGCCCGCAGCCTGGGCTGCGTCGCGGGCGACGTTCCCGGAGCTTTCGCCATGGCGCAAGACCCACAACCGAAGCGGGTATCTCTGAGGCACGTGGATCTCCTGGAGCGAGGCCGGTTCGACAAGGCGGAACGTCGGGCCGGCAGGCCCGTTCCGGCCCGCCGACGCCCCGCGCCGCTCAGCGCTCCTCCGTGAGAACCCGGTCCAGCAGATCGAGGAGGCCGCCAGCGAAGGCCCGCATGTTCGCGACCCGGTCCGCGCCGCCGGTCTCGATCGTGGACACCAGCGTGACCGGTCCGCTGACCGCCAGGCAGGTGTGCCCGGCCGCATCGCCGTAGCGGTTGCCGCTTGGGCCGGCGGCGCCGGTCTCGGCGATACCCCAGGTCGCGCCGTGCCGTTCCCGGACCGTCCGGGCCAGGAGTGCGGCATAGCCTTCGGAGGCCGAGCGCAGGCCGGCCATCGCAGCGGCGTCGATGCCGAGCAGGCAGGCGCGGGCCTCGGCCGTGTAGACGATGGCGCCACCGAGGAAATACGCGCTGGCGCCAGCCACCGACAGGAGCGCGGCCGCGACGAGCCCCCCGGAGGACGACTCGGCGACCGCCAGCGTCTGCTTGCGCGCGATGAGCAGAGCCCCAAGGCTCGAGGCCCTCGGCAACAAATCACGCATGGCCAATTCTCTCGATCACGCGCCGGCTTCAGGCCAGACCGCGATCGTCGCGCCGGCGGATTGCAGAGTGACGCGGTGGGAATGCGCGTCGTCCCGGGTCTTGCACAGGTCGATCGCCGACGCGAACCGGGTCCGCGCGGCGATTTCAGTCTCGACATCCTCGGAGATGACCTCATGGCCATCGCGAGACGTGATCACCCGGAAGGGCGGGTGCTGCTTCAGGTCACTGGCTTCCACGGATGTCGCCTCTCATCGGATCGTGTCGCGGTAAGCGCCCGGCGACCGGGATCGTTGCGCAGGCCCGTGCCGATCCGCCGGATCCGGGCACAGTTCGTTAAGCCTACGGTCGTAGCCAGGAGGCTCCTCAACACGCGTGGGTGATATGCCGAGACTGGGCCATAGGATCATCGACGGGCTGGCCCTCGTCCTGGTCGGCACCGGGCTAGCTGCCATCGTGGCGGGGTATCAGAGCAACTTGCCGGCGCCGCCCTTGCAGGTCGCCGAACTCGCATCGTCCTGGGCCGATCCACTGACGACCGGATCGATCACGCGGGCGACCAAGGCCGACGCTGCCCCGATTCGGCCGGCCCGGAAAAGCGAGGCCCCGGCCCATCCCGCGGTCCCGGGCCCGCGGGTGTGGATCGATCCGCCGAACCGCTGACCACACCGCTCCTTTGCTCCGCCTCAGGTGAAGTCACATCCCCAGCGAACAGACCGGGTCCGGCCGCGTTGTCTTAGGAGCCCGAAGACGGGCCGAACCGAGGAAACGCACATGCGCATCAAGACTTACGGCTTCGCGGCCGCGCTCGCCGTCGCCCTGACCGGTACCGCCTATGCCCAGCAGCCAGCCGGCGGCGGCAGTGCGACCGGCAACATGAACAATCCCGGTTCGGTCAAGAGCAACAGCCAGAAGATGAACGAGGGCGCACCTGCCGCGACCACCGGCACCACAACGGGCGCGGCGGGTGCGGCAACTGTGCCGGGCACCGGCACCGCGCGGCCGGGCGTCGGAGCTGGCACAGGCAACACGGCTCCGGCCCGATAGCCGCACCGCCGGAACCGAGGCCCCACACCTCGGTTTCCGGCCCATGTCACGCTTCCTGTTCCCGGTCGCCATCGCACTCATTCTCGCCAGCGTCGCCTTCGCCCACTGGGAGAATTCAGGACCGGAACCTGGAGCGACGCCGGCCACGATACAAAGTCCGGCCGCGTCGGATCGGCTCAAGCTCGCGCGCTGACGTCGACACGACTAAACATCGAAGCTTCGGCCATTGGCGCCTTGTCGACAGTGCGTTCGAGACTGGAGCCGCCTCGCATAGCCGTCCAAGTCGGCGAGAAAAAACCCGGCCGCGCATGGGCGCGACCGGGCCTCGTTTCGGTCTGGTTGGATCGATCAGGTCCAGTCGCTGTCGTCGCCACCGCCGAGATCGCCGCCGAAATCACCGGAGGGATCGCTGAAGCTGGCATCCTGGAAGTCGCTGCCGCCACCGCCGTCGAGGGCCGAGCCGAGATCCTGGTTGCCACCGTCGCCGTAGTAGTTGTTCACGACCGTCTCACCGCCACCGCCAAGGCCTGCTGCCGCGGCGCTGCCGAGGCTCGAATGCCCACCCGCGAAGGCGTTCGACAGCGCGCTGCCGAGCAGCATGCCACCGGCCGCGCCGGCCGCCATCGGGAGCGCGGTAGCCATGAAGCCACCGCCCCGGGCCGGAGCTGCCTGAGGCTGCCCGCCCCACGGACCGCCCTGCTGCTGCGGCGGGTAGCCCGGCTGCTGCGGGTAACCCTGCTGGGGATAGCCCTGCTGGGGATTGCCCTGGGGCGCGCCGCCCCAGGGCTGGCCGCCAGGCCGCTGCTGCTGCCCGTAGCCGGGCTGCGGCTCCTGGCGCTGGCTGCCACCACCACCGAAGATGCTCGACAGGAAACCGCCACCGCCGGAGGACTGAGCCGGAGCGGCCTGGCTGCGCGCCTGCTCGAGCTGCTGGTTCAGGCTCTTGATCGCCTCTTCCTGTACATAGATCAGCTGAGCCATTGCGTAGGGAGCATAGGGCTGGGTGCGGAGCTTGTCGGCGATGAAGCGCTCGGCCTCCGCGTCGCGGGGCTGGGTCTGGGCCTGCTCCAGACGCTGGAAGATACCGGAGATGACGTCGCGTTCTTCGCTATTCATGGAGTCGTCCTCCTCGAGTCGTACCCGCGGGCTCGAACGCGCCGCACGGCCGCAGAGGACATGGGTGTGCGGTGACGCTTTGTCAGGGGCGGTTGCGAAAACTTCATCTCAGCGCGTCCAGGCCCCCGACGCAAGAAAGCCCGACCTTTCGGTCGGGCTTTCTCACCTGTTCCCACGAGGCCGGCGCGGGGAGCGCGCCGAACTCAGATCTTAGTACGAGCCGAACTTGTAGTTCAGGCCGGCGCGGACGACGGCGAACTCGTCGTCGCGGCGGCCGATGGCGCTGTAGGCCACCGGGACGAGGTTGGCGGCGTTGACGACCAGGGCGCCCTGGTTGCGGTTGCCGCGCTCCAGGTTGACGTACAGGCCTTCGACCTTGAGCGTCACGGCGCTCGAACGGAAGAAGTTCAGGAACGAGTCTGTGGGGAGCGCGTACTCGATGCCGCCGCCGACGGCGTAGCCGGTGCGGAAGCTGTCGTTGCCGGCGTAGCCGCCGAACGAGCGGTCAGCGCTGCCCGAGCCGTAGGCGAAGCCGCCGGTGCCGTACACGAGGGTGCGATCGAAGGCGTAGCCGAGGCGGCCGCGCACGGTGCCGAAATAGTCGAGGCTCGACAGGCCGCGTGGGTCGGTGACGTAGTAGCCCGGGGCGACGGCGCCGCTGATGAAGGCGTTGTTCCGGTTGCGGCCGAAGTCGAGGTACTGGGCGTCGGCCTCGATGCCGACGACCACGCCCGAGCCCGGGGTGAACTGATAGTTGTAGCCGACCTGGGCGCCGCCCGAGAAGCCGTCCTGGCTGCGGTCGCGGAAGGTGGCGGTGGTGCCGACGGCGGCGTAGGGGGCCGGGATGCCGAAGACCGAATTGTTGGAGCGGCTGCTGGCGTCGAACGCGTAGCCGGCGTTGATACCGAAGTAGGCGCCGGTCCAGGTGAACACGGGCACCGGGGTGAAGATCGGCGGCGGGGCGGCGCGGCGCGGCAGGTCGGCGGCGAAGGCCGAGCCAGCGAGAGCGACGCCCGCGAGGGCGGTGGTGGCGCGAAGCAGGGATTTCATCTTCTGGTCCTCACGGGTTGCTCCGCTTCGGCCTCTCGGGACCGATACGGAACGCGGATCTGACAATCGTCCAGCGGTTCCAGGGCTGCTTTACGCGGGCGGTATCGCCGACCGCTCATCGCGGCCCCTCTGGCAATCCGCCGTTTTTCCCCGGCACCTCGTGGGTCAAAACGCGCTCGAATGGTCAAGGTTCGCTTATGGCCACGCTTTTTCGCGCGATTTTCGTTTGACAAAGTGTCGCACCTCCCTGGACGCAATGGCCACGCTGGCGTTGGGCGTCGTCCGATACCATCATGGGGTCAGTGCGATAGCGGAGATCAGCCGCCCGTAATCCGCCTCTCCGCGATGCGTGGTCCGGCGATAACTGTAGAAGCGCTCCGGGTCCGCGTAGGTGCACAGGCCGAGCATCGCGGCCTCGCCGATCGCCGCCTCGCCGAGTCTTGCCAGGATGAAGCCCGGAAGATCGAACTGCGCATGCCCATCGCGATTCGCCGCCCCCAGGAAGCGCTCCTGGCCGGGAGCCTCGGCGCGGAAGCGCGCGATGAAGTCCGGGCCGACTTCATAGGAGGCTTGCCCGATCGTCGGACCGAGTACAGCTACGATCCGCTGCCGCCGCGCACCGAGGGCTTCCATGGCCTGCACCGTCGCGGCGATCACCCCCGTCAACGCGCCCTTCCAGCCGGCATGGGCGGCGCCCACCACCCCGTTCTCGGGATCGGCGAACAGGATCGGGCCGCAATCGGCCGTGGCAATGCCCAGGGCGAGGCCCGGGACCCGCGTCACCATGGCGTCGGCTTTTGGGCGGTCCGCAGCCGGGAACGGGGCCTCCACGGTGACGACCACGGCAGAATGGACCTGGTAGAGGCTCACGAGGCGGTCCGACGCCAGGCCCAACTGGGCGCACATCCGGGTCCGGTTCTCGGCCACATGCTCCGGTGCGTCGTGCGAGCCGAGGCCGCCGTTGAGCGACGCGTAGACGCCCTCCGAGACGCCGCCGGCCCGCGTGAAGAAGGCATGGCGCAGACCGGCATGCGACGAAAGTTCCGGCGCCTCGATGGACCTGCCTGCGGTCACGGTCGGCTCCCTAGCGGTTGTGCTGCCGCGCTCGATAGCGGAACGGCCGGCCCTTGACGACGTCGTGGAACCGTCAGATTCTTGCTGCATTGCAGCATGAGTCCGGATTCCGGATTCTTCCGAGAAGGATCGCAATGTCACGACGGACCGAGAACGACTCCCCGATCGAGACCAGGGCGCCCGAGGTTCCGGAACACCGGAGCCCCAGCACCGCCGAGCATCCCGTCGTGCGCGAGCGCGGCGACATCGACCCGTCTGACCTGAACCCGCCGGCACCGCCAACCCCGCGGGCCGCGAGTGGATCCGACGCAGGTTTCGGCTCGTTCGGCTGACCACATCCTCAGCCGCCGTCCGGACGCGAAGCCTCAGGCTTCGGGAAATCCGGGCAGCGGCCCGAGATCCTGGTCGGTTACCGCCAGGACCTTGAACAGGCTGCCCATGCCGGTCAGGCTAGCATCCGTCAGCCGTTCCACGGCCGAATCGATCGTAAGCACTTGATCTGCCGTGGCGCGCGCCTTCAGCCGCTCGGCGCGCTCCAGCAGACCGAGGGCAAGAAGGAATTCCCGCTGCTCCACCGGACCGAGGATCGTTGCCGCCTCGGCACGGGCGGCCCGGGCCAGGGCCGCGAAATCAACGTGATGCGTGAGATCCGCCTCGCCCGGTGCCGCGAGCGGGTCGGCGAAGCGGTGCCCCGCCAGAGCCTGGAGAGTATCACCAAAGCCCGGCCGAACATGGCCGTAATCGATCGCCAGCAGCGTGCCGCCGGTCGCGCGCAGCCGGCGGGCCAGCGTCCGCATCAGCGCGAGCCCGGCACCGGGGACGCTCAGCAGAGCGCCTTCCGTGCCCGGGGCCTCGATCTCCACCGCGGGCTCGGGGGCTAGCCCGAAGACGAGCCCGCCTTCCGGCCCAAGGCCGACCTGCCGCTCGTGCCAACCGCTCGGCCGGCGCTCGAACTGGCGGACCGGCAGGCAGTCGAAGAACTCGTTGGCGATGAAAATCGCCGGACCCTCGGGCAGAGTCTCCAGGCCTGCGTGCCAAGTGGGATCCGTTCCGGCCAGGGCGCGCGCCTGCACGTCCCGCAGGACCGGACTGGTCTCGACCAGGTGAAGCAACACCCGCACGCCCGGGGCCGCCACCCTCAGGGCTCGCAGGGCGTCGGCCATCAGCGTGCCGCGACCGGGGCCGAGTTCCACCAGAATGAGCGGGTCCGGCCGCCCCATTCGCCCGTGAACGTAGGCCACCCAGGCGCCGACCAGCTCGCCGAACATCTGGCTGATCTCGGGCGCCGTGGTGAAGTCACCCTGCACCCCAAGCGGATCGCGGGTGCGATAATAGCCGTGGACCGGGTGTCCCAGGCACAGGGCCATGTAGCGGTCGACGCCGATCGGGCCGCCGTGCCGGATCAGCGCCGCGATCTCGGCTCCGAGCGGCGTCACGCCTTCGCGGGCGCCTCGCGCGCCGCCTCCCGTGGGTCGGACGCCGCCACCGCGTTGCGCGGACGGGTCCGCCCTGTCGCCGCCAGAACGATGTAGGTGAGGCCGACGATCATCATCGGCACGCAGAGCAGCATGCCCATGGTCACGCCGCCGCCCATCGGCCCGAGATGGTCGCCGAACAGGAAGCCGAGCTGCCGGTCCGGCTCGCGGAAGAACTCGCAGATCGTCCGGGCCAGGGCGTAGCCGAACACGAATATCCCGCCGAGCAGACCGGGCTTGCGGAAGCCGAACCGGCGGACGCTCAACGCCATGACAATGAACAGCAGCAGCCCTTCGGTTGCCGCCTCGTAGAGCTGGCTCGGATGGCGCGGAAGCGGCCCGCCGGTGGGGAACACGATCGCGTAAGCGAAGTCGGGCGCGACGCGGCCCCACAACTCGCCGTTCACGAAGTTCGCGATCCGCCCGAAGAACAGGCCGATCGGCACGACCACGGCGCCGATGTCGAGAAGGGTGTAGCCGTTGAGCTTCTTGGCTCGAGCGAACAGCAGGAAGGCCAGGATCGCGCCCAGGAAGCCACCGTGGAACGACATGCCGCCGTTGCGGATCGCCAGGATCTCCATCGGGTCGGCGAGGTACATCGGCAGATTGTAGAACAGCACGTAGCCGATCCGGCCCCCCAGCACGACGCCGAGCGCGACCCAGACGACCAAGTCGTCGATGTCGACCACCTGCGGGCGCTTGACCACGCCCCACAGGCTGTCGGCCATCACGAGGCGGCGCGCGTAGTACCACCCGCCGATCAGGCCGGCGATGTAGGCAAGCGCGTACCATTTGATCGTGATCGGCCCGATCGCGAGCGCCACCGGATCGATGGCCGGAAAGGGCAGTGCGAGGAACGGCATCGGTCTGACCTCCGGGGCGGCCGGATTGGACGCCGGAGGGGCGACGCGTCAAGTGCGCAACACGCAGCGTCCGTCCGCGGGCTCAAGCCTTCACGAACAGGAACCCATGGCCATCCGGTCCCACACAATAGGCAGCCTCGCCATCCACGGACGAACGACGTGCAAACCCTGCGACACGGAGTACCTCGAGCAGCCCGTCCATATCGGCCACGGAAAAGACGAATCGCGTAGAGGCACGGTCGGCCGCGCCGAACACCGTGTTTGACCGCTTCGAGCCGGCCGGCTGACGGTAGTGCAGCAGTTCCACATGCGGCGCGGGTGCGGGCGGCGTGAGCGCAATCACGTCGACCACGGGATCATCGAGGCCGTCGAGCCGCGCCTGCTCGGGCCCCCGGTTCAGGCCGGTTTGCGCGACGCGCAGGTTCAGGGCGCCGGTGAGGAACGACAGCGTCCGATCGAGATCGGCGACGGTAATCGCCGAGTGGTCGATCCCGAGGAACAGGCCCGGCGCGGCCCGCCAGCGCGCGGCCGGCTCCCCGTCGGGGAAGAAGATCAGTTCCAGAGGATGCCGGTCCGGATCGCGGAACTTGTACGCGGTGACGCCACCTGAGGACGCGGGGAGGACCTGCGCGCGGCCCTGGCTGATCGGCGTCGTCTCGACCCGGCCGAGCTGCGCCATCGCAGCATCGATGTCGCGCACCGGGATCGCGAGGTGCTGAAAGAACGGATCGGTCGCCGCAGGATCGACCGGGTAAGCCGCGCCGGGGGGCTCGACCGTGAGGAACGTCACCATCTGGCCGCCGAGACGCAGGCGCAGCTGCCGGGCCTGCCGCCCCGTCAGACCCATCGCCTCGGCCTGCGCGGTCGGCACCGGTTCCGGCGGAGCGATCCGCTCGAAGCCGAGACCGTCGCGATAAAAGGCCTCCGTGACGGCGAGGTCCGCCACGGTGCGGCTGAAGCCGACGATGGCCCGGACGCCGCTCATAGCAGCCGCGCCCCGCGCACGTTGGTGTAGATTGCGTACAGCGTATGCGAGGCGCACAGGAACAGGCGGCTGTCGTTGCGGCCACCGAAGGTGAGGTTCGCGACCGTCGTCGGCACCAGGATCTTGCCGATCAATTCGCCGCCAGGGTCGATGCAGTGCACGCCATCGCCGGCACTGGACCACACATTGCCATGCTCGTCGCAGCGGATCCCGTCGGCATTGCCGGGCGCGATCTTGCAGAACACCGCCCCACCGGACAGGCCGCCATCCTCGGCGACGTCGAACACGCGCACGTGCTGGATCGGGTCCGTTGCGAATTGCAGTCCGGTCTCGACGACGTAGAGCTTACGCTCGTCGGGGGAGAAACACAGGCCATTCGGACCCTGGAAGTCGTCGGCGACCACGCGCAGCGACCCGTCGCGGGGGTCGAACCGGTAGAGGGAAGCAGGAAGCTCGGCTTCCTCCTTGCCGCCTTCGTAATCGGTCTGGATGCCGTAGGGCGGATCCGAGAACCAGATCGTGCCGTCGGACTTGCAGACGATGTCGTTGGGCGAGTTGAGCCGCCGCCCCTGATAATGCTCGACCAGGCTGGTGATGCGGCCGTCGAGTTCGGTCCGGTGGATCCGCCGGCCGCGATGCGAGCAGGACAGAAGCCGCCCCTGGCGATCCCGGGTGTGGCCGTTCTCGAAGTCGCTTCCCTCGCGATAGACGCTCAGCCCGGCTTGATCCGTCCAGCGCATCACCCGGTTGTTGGGAAGATCCGAGAACAGCAACTCGTTGCGGTCGCCGAAATAGACAGGGCCTTCGGTCCAGCGAAAGCCATCGGCGAGCTTTTCCAGTGGCGCGTTCGGCAGCACATACGCCTTGAAGCGCGGCTGCGTCAGCTCGAAGCCGTCCATGCCGCGGGCCCTACTTGAAGCGGCCGGGCTGGTTGACGGTCGGCTCAACCTGGAGCCCCGTCACGATCATGGTACAGGGCTCGTCGCCGACGGTGCCCGAGAGGTGGCCCTTCTTACCATCGCGGACCCTGGTGTTCTGGTCCTCGCCCATCATCAGCTCGCCCGGGCCCATCTCGACCCGGTGGCCGTCCATGGTCTCCACGAACCAGCGGCCAGACAGGATCGCGATCCATTGCGGTCGGGGGTTCTCATGCCACTCGCCGACCCAACCCACCGGCAGCACCGTGAAGGTCACCACCGACGGCGCCGGGTCCATCTTGTCGTTCCATTGCGGCGCGGTCTCGGGGTTGATCCCTTCGAACGTGAAGCGCTCGATGGAAAAGAGCTCCTGGCGGCTCACCCCCTCCCCGTCGGTATAGACGTGCCAATACGGCATCTTGGGAGGGGTCGGCTCGGTCATCGTCGATCCTGCGGCGGCGGGACATTCGTCTTCCGCTCAACGGCCGGATCCGGCGATGGTTCGCAGCGACCGCAGACCGCCGGGGGCGACCCTACCTGCGCGTCGATCGGGGCTCGCCGTCGTCCGGCAGCCAGGGAATCGGCCGGGTCATGATCGCGGTAAAGTCGTAGGGGCAGAACGGCGGGGAGGCGCCCTCATCAAGCCCAGTCTCCCCTGCCACCTCGATCCGCGCGCGATGATAGGTCCGATTCATGAACGCCTGGATCTGCGACTTGAGGCTTCGGCTGTCCTCAAGACGCTCCGCCACTAAGCTGCGCTGCGTCGGTATCGACGTCATCCAGCTGCGGCTCCGCCGCGTGGGCTGATGATCCCACGTCGGTAGGTGAAGCAGGATCACGCAGACGGCGCTCGTCAGCACGTGGCGTTCGCTGCGGCCCACTTCGGCAATCTCGTCCCCAAGATGTTCGATGGCGAGACGCGCCCAAGCACCCGCCTGAAGGAGATGCACCTGCTCCTGCGTCCAGGCATAGACATCGTCCTCGTACCGCGCCGGCTACAGCTTCTGCGGCGCCCGGTTCGGATCTGTCACGACCACATCCTCGCAGCCGCCCGTTCACACGGTCATCGCCACACGACCGCATCATGCCGGGTATCAGAACCCACAAGATGCGGTAGCGTTTTGATCCGTGTGACCTTTTCCCGAAATTCGGCAGCCGCCTTTCGGGACGAGTCTCTATCACATCTGCTCGGGCAGCCGCTCGCTCTGGGCGAGGTTCGAGAACCGGGTGATGTTCGCGTCGAACTGCAGCTCCACCGTCCCGGTCGGACCGTGGCGCTGCTTGCCCAGGATCACCTCGGCCTTGCCGTGGACGCGGTTCATCTCTGCCTCCCAGGCGAAGAACTCCTCCGTGCCCTCCCGCGGCTTCTTGTTGTTGACGTAGTATTCCTCGCGGAACACGAACATCACCACGTCGGCGTCCTGCTCGATCGAGCCCGATTCACGCAGATCCGAGAGCTGCGGGCGCTTGTCATCGCGGTTCTCGACCTGACGCGAGAGCTGCGACAGCCCGATGATCGGCACAGCCAGCTCCTTCGCCAGCGCCTTCATGCCGGTGGTGATCTCGGTCATCTCCTGCACGCGGTTGTCGCTGCGCTTGCCGGAGCCGGAGAGCAGCTGCAGGTAGTCGACGATCAGCAAGTCCAGCCCCTTCTGGCGCTTGAGGCGCCGGGCGCGGGCAGCGAGCTGGGCGATCGAGATGCCGCCGGTCTGATCGATGTAGAACGGGATCGTCTGCATATCCCGCGCGGCGTCGGTGATCTTGTAGAAATCCTCCGGCCGGATGTCGCCGCGGCGGATCTTGTAGGACGGCACGCCCGATTGCTCGGCGATGATGCGGGTGGCGAGCTGCTCGGCTGACATTTCAAGGGAGAAGAACCCCACGATCCCGCCGTTGACGGTCTGCATCGTGCCGTCCGCCTGCTTCTCGCCGCGATACGCCTTGGCGATATTGAAGGCGATGTTGGTCACCAGCGAGGTCTTGCCCATGGCCGGGCGGCCCGCGAGGATGATCAAGTCGGAGGATTGCAGGCCGCCCATCTTGGCGTCGAGGTCGGACAGGCCGGTGGCGATGCCCGAGAGCTTGCCGTCCCGCTGGTAGGCCTTCGCGGCCATGTCGACCGCGGCGGTGAGCGCGTCGGAGAACTTCTGGAAGCCGCCATCGTACTTGCCGGCCTCGGCGAGCTCGTAGAGGCGCCGCTCGGTCTCCTCGATCTGGTCGCGGGGCGCCTGCTCGACCGGAGCTTCGTAGGCCCCGTTCACCAGATCCTCGCCGATGGTGATCAGGCGACGGCGGATGGCGAGGTCGTAGATCGTGCGGCCGTAGGCGCCGGCGTTGATCACCGTAGTCGCGTCGGCGGCAAGCCGAGCGAGGTACTGCATCACCGTCTGGCCGCCGAAATCGGCGTCGCCCAGATAGGTCTTCATAGTGATGGGCGTGGCGAGCTTGCCGGCCCGGATCAGGGACGCCGCCACGGAAAAAATCTGCTGGTGGGCATCCTCCATGAAGTGCTCGGCCAGCAGGAAGTCCGACACCCGGTAATAGGCGTCGTTGTTCACCAGAATGGCGCCGAGCAGCGCCTGCTCCGCATCGATGTTGTGCGGGGCGACGCGGTACTCGGCCTGGACCGCTTCCAGCTTGGCCGTGAGCGCATTGGGCAGGGCCATCGGCGGACGACTCCGAATTCAGGCGCCGCGGCGGGCGCACCAGGATCACACCGCGCGACCTTGGCCTCAGTATGGTTACTGAAGCCTAGCCGACGGCCGGTTCGTCCGGCCCCGGCCCGGACGAACGGACGCCCGCCGACTCTCGCGAGGGGCGGGCGTCCATGCTGGAACAAAACTGGAACGTGTCAAGTCTCGGAGGGACCGATCCCCAGTCTTCACCGGTATACAGGGCTCCGGCCTGCGCCGCCCCGCGCGACCCGGAGGGCCCTTGCGGAGCGGCGAAAACCGGTCGTCCCGAGAGAATCAGCCGCGGTCGTCGGCACCTTCGCCGGCATCGGCCAACGCCATGCCGACCTCTAGGCCGAGGTCGTCGAGGTTGAACGCCTCGCGCTCGGTGACCGACTCGCCGCGGGCCTGACGCTCGGCCTCCTCGGGGCTGCGGGCGACGTTGACCGTGACCTGGACATCGACCTCGGGGTGCAGGACCACCGGGACGTTATGCAGGCCGAGGGTCTTGATCGGCTGGTTCAGGATGAACTGGCCGCGATCGACCGTGAAGCCGTCCTTGGCCACCACCTCGGCGAGATCGCGGGTGGAGACGGAGCCGTAGAGCACGCCGGTCTCGCCCGACTGGCGGATCAGGATGAAGCTCTGGCCGTTCAGCTTCTCGGCGACGGCCTCGGCGTCCTTCTTGCGGTCGAGGTTGCGGGCCTCGAGCTGGGCGCGCTGCGACTCGAAGTGCTTCTTGTTGGATTCCGTCGCGCGCAGGGCCTTGCCGCGGGCGAGCAGGAAGTTGCGGGCGAAGCCCGGGCGGACGTTCACGGTCTCGCCCATCTGGCCAAGCTTGGCCACGCGCTCGAGCAGGATCACTTCCATCGTTTTTCTCCTTCAGTTGGTCGGCCTCGCGGGCCGGGGACTCACGGCGCCGGGTTGTCCTTGGGACGTCGGCGATCGAGGGCGGTGTCGGCCAAGCCGAACAGGGTGAGTGCCACCAGGGCCACACCCTGGGTCACGAACAGGATGAGGTACATGCCGAACAGCATCAGCCCGCGACCGGGCCGGCCGCGCGAGCGGTCGTGGAACGCCGCGAGACCCTGGAGCGCGAAAGCCGCGCTGAACGCCCCCACGAGCGCCACGCCGAACACGCCGACGTAGCCGGGGGCGAAGCACATCAGCACGGCCGCGGCCAGGGTCACCAGGGTGGTGCGCGGCATTGCGGTCGCCGGCAGGTCCGGCCAGGGCCGCGGCAGCCGGCCGGAGATCTTCACGATCCTGGCCGAGGCCCAAAGATAGAAGGTGAGGAGCAAAGCCAGACCGTTGGCCGCGAAGGCCGGGACGACGCGCGCGAGCGCGTCCGCGACCTCGGTCCGGGTCACCTCGGCCTCGTCGGCGCCGGCCTTGGGTGCTTGCTCCGTGTCCGGCGCGGGGTCCGAACCGGACTCGGTCACCTCCGGCTGGGGCACCTCGGCACGACGGTCCGGCGTCGGACGGGCAGCGGGATCGCGGACCTGGACCAGCGTACGGGCGAGCCCGCGAAGTTGCGCGTCGAAGGCCGCGTGGTTCGGCGAGGACAGAACCGCAATGGCGATGAACGCCAGCGCCGCGGTGGCGGCGGTCCAGCCGAGCAGGCGGCCGGTGGGGTACCATTCGAGGCCGGAAGACGTCTCGCGGCCGAGCAGGGTCAGATAAGCGAGCCACCAGGCCGGAAGGGCGATGTAGGCGGCGTAGGCGAGGCCCATGAAGGGCGCGATCACCAGGGCCAGCGCCAGGCTGCCGGCGGCTGCAGCAGCCAACGCCGCCTTGTGGCTCCAGCCCAGGCCGACGATCAGGATCGGCAGCGGCGCCACGAGGTAGAGCACGATCGCCAGCGGGGTCGCCTTCAGCAACACTCCGAACAAGAGTGCGGAGACGAGGCCCGCGCCGATACCGATGCCGATATGTTGTGCCATGGCTTCCGCTGTCCCGCTGCCATCAAGGCAGGGTTAGAGGCGACACTGCGCCCCAACGATCGAGCGATGCCAGATCGCTCTGTGAGGACCGGCCCGGGTCTAGCCCGGGCCGGACGGTCGAATCAGCCTACTTGATCACGTAGGGCAGCAGGCCGAGGAAGCGGGCGCGCTTGATCGCCTGGGCGAGCTCCCGCTGCTTCTTGGCCGACACCGCAGTGATGCGCGACGGCACGATCTTGCCGCGCTCCGACACGTAGCGGGACAGCAGCTTGACGTCCTTGTAGTCGATCTTCGGCGCGTTCGCGCCGGAGAACGGACAGGTCTTGCGACGACGGAAGAAGGGACGGCGTCCGCCGCCAGCACCCGCACCAGCACCAAATGCCATGGCTTAGGCCTCCCCGCCAAACGTACGCTCGGGACGATCGCCACCGCGATCGCCACGGTCCGGACGGTCGCCGCCGCCGAAGCCGCCGCCGCCACCACCGAAGCCGTCATCGTCACGACGCCGGCCGCGCTCGCGATCCTTGCGGTCGTCGCGGTCGCGCTTCTGCATCATCGCGGACGGCTCGGAATCAAGATCCTCGACCCGGACGGTCATGAAGCGCAGCACGTCCTCGGAGATCTGCATCTGGCGCTCCATCTCGGCAATGGCAGCCGGCGGGGCGTCGATGTTGAGGAGCGCGAAATGCGCCTTGCGGTTCTTCTTGATGCGGTAAGCCAGGGACTTCACGCCCCACATCTCGATCTTCTCGAGGCGGCCGCCGTTCTGCTCGATCACACCCTTGTAGGTGTCGATCATCGTCTCGACCTGCTGGGACGTCACGTCCTGCCGGGCCAAGAGCACGTGCTCGTAGAGAGGCATATTCGGGCCTTTCAGTGTCAAAAGGAGCCCGGCCGCCCGAAGGCAGCTGGTTCGGGCCGGTTCATTTCGCGAGACGCTCGGCGCCAAGCCCTTCGAGCCGATTTTCAGGCCCGAGCGGTTGATCGAAGGCGGAGACACCGGACGACGGGTCGTTCAAGACCCTATGCCGCGAGCGGCACCGTCCGTTCAGCCCCCGGCCGGAGCGAACGCGAGGGGCGGCGCATACTGGTTTTTTCCCGCACTGGCAAGGGCGGCAGGTCCGGACGCGTCCGCTCGGCCAACGTACCAGTCCGTCTTGCCGATGGGGCGCGCCGCCAGCATATCGGCGGTTCGAGGGCGCCTGCCGGAGCAGGCCGGCCCCGGGACCGATGAGCCCATGACGTCCGAGAACACGACCTTCGAGAAGCAGCGCCTCGGCGTCAACATCGACCACGTCGCCACCGTGCGCAATGCACGCGGCGAGCAGTATCCCGATCCCGTTCGCGCGGCCCTCCTGGCGGTCGAGGCCGGAGCGGACGGGATCACCGCGCATCTGCGCGAGGACCGCCGCCACATCCGGGACGCCGACATCGCCGCGCTGAAGCGCGACCTCACGGTGCCGCTGAACTTCGAGATGGCCGCGACCGACGAGATGGTGGCGATCGCCCTGGCGACCCGGCCCCACGCCGCCTGCCTGGTGCCGGAGAAACGTGCGGAGCGCACCACCGAGGGCGGCCTCGACATCGTCGGCGGCCGCGCTCATCTCGCCTCCCGCATCCGGGCCCTCGCCGAGGCCGGCATCCGGGTGTCGCTGTTCGTAGAGCCCGAACCGGCGATCATGGAGGCGGCCGCCGCGCTCGGCGCTCCGGTCGTCGAGCTGCACACCGGCAGCTACTGCGAGGCCGCCGTGGCGGGGGACGACGGGCGCATCGCCCACGAGCTGGCCCGGATCACGCGGGCCGCCCAGCACGGCGCCGGCCTCGGCCTTGAGATCCATGCCGGCCACGGGCTCATGGTCGACAGCGTCGGCCCGGTGGCGGCGCTGCCGCAGATCCGGGAGCTGAATATCGGCCATGCGCTGATCGCCGACGCGATCTTCGTAGGGCTCGCCCAGGCTGTCCGGAACATGCGGGCCGCGATGGATCGTGGGCGGCGCGCATGATCATCGGCATCGGCTCGGATCTCTGCGACATCGACCGGATCGCCCGGACGCTGGAGCGGCACGGCGATCGCTTCACACACCGGGTGTTCACGGACGGGGAGCGGGCGCGCTGCGATCGCCGCGCCGCGCGGGCGCCCGGCTATGCCAGGCGATTCGCCGCCAAGGAGGCGTGTGCCAAGGCCCTGGGGACGGGCCTTAGCGCCGGCGTGTTCTGGCGCGACATGGAGGTGGTGAACCTGCCCTCCGGCCAGCCGACCCTGCGGCTCTCCGGCGGCGCCGCCGCACGCCTCTCCGAACTGCTGCCCGCGGGGCATGAGGGCCGCCTGCACGTCAGCCTGACGGACGACCCGCCGATGGCTCAAGCCTTCGTGATCATCGAGGCGCTGCCGACTTCGTCATCCGGTTAAGATCCGGGATGGCGGATTATCCCGCACCCCTCGCGCGTTGCGGGGGGCTCGCGCTTGGTCTAGACCGCCGCACGCAGCGGACACGATTGCGGCGCATTCCTCGGGACAACCGCTGATCCGCCGCGAGCGGCGGGGCCGTGCCCTGCTGGCGGCGGCCGTATGATGCGGGATTGCGGAAGCAGGCTTTCCGGGACCATCGTACGATAACGGAAGAGCCGGGGCGTGCTCCGGCGACGGAATCTGAGTCTGAAGATGGAACGCGCACGCGTGGATCACGACGGCAAGCCGCTGACGAAACCGGTCGAGACCGGCACCTGGGCCAGCATCCGCGAGACGCTGAAGGTCGGCGTCCAGGCGCTGCTGATCGCCCTCGTGGTGCGCACGCTGCTGTTCCAGCCGTTCAACATCCCGTCGGGCTCGCTGGTGCCGACGCTGCTGATCGGCGATTACCTGTTCGTCTCCAAGTATTCCTACGGGTACTCGAAGTACTCGCTTCCGCTGTCGGAATACATTCCGATTCAGGCGGATGGGCGCGTCTGGGCGGCCGAGCCGAAGCGCGGCGACATCGCGGTGTTCAAGCTGCCCAAGGACAATGCGACCGATTACATCAAGCGCGTGATCGGGCTGCCGGGCGACAAGATCCAGATGATCGACGGCGTGCTCAACATCAACGGCAAGGCGGTCAAGCGCGAGCGGATCGCCGATTACGAGACGACCGATCCCTACGGCCAGGCGACCAAGGTGCCCCAATACCTCGAGACGCTGCCGAACGGCGTCGTTCACCGGGTGATCGAGCGGGACGGCGACAACGGGTTCTGGGACAAGACCGAACTCTACACCGTGCCGAGCGGTCATTTCTTCATGATGGGCGACAACCGGGACAATTCCACCGATTCGCGGGATCTCGCCAGCGTCGGCTACGTGCCCTTCGCCAACCTGGTCGGGCGCGCCGAGATGATCTTCTTCTCGATCGACGAGGGCACCCCGGCCTGGCAGCTCTGGAACTGGCCGGCCCACGTGCGCTGGTCGCGCCTGTTCTCGACCATCCATTGAACGGCCCGGACTTGGACGAGGCTGGACAGGCCCGACCGTCTTCCCGGGCGCGGCGTTCCCACAAGCCCAGGCCGCCGCTCGGTGTCCTGGAGGAGCGGATCGGCCACACCTTCGCCGATCAGAACCTGCTGACCCGGGCCCTGACCCATACCAGCAAGGCCATCGGACGCGGCGGCAGCTACCAGCGCCTGGAATTCCTCGGCGACCGCGTGCTCGGGCTGGCGGTGGCGGACCGGCTCTATGCCGCCTTTCCGGACGCCGACGAGGGTGACCTATCGCGTCGCCTGGCCGGCCTCGTGCGCCGGGAGACCTGCGCGGCGGTGGCGGCCTCCTGGGAGGTCGGGCCGCACCTGATCCTCGGCCAGGGCGAGGTGATGGGCGGCGGCCGCCGCAACCAGACGATCCTGGCCGACGTGTGCGAGGCGATCCTCGGGGCGGTCTACCTCGATGCCGGCTTCGACGCGGCGCGCCTGATCGTCGAGGCGCATTTCCACCCGACCGAGCCCCTGTCGGCCCATCGCGGCCGCGACGCGAAATCCGCCTTGCAGGAATGGGCAATGGGCCGGAGCCTGCCGATCCCCATTTACGCGGTGGTCGAGCGCACCGGCCCGGATCATGCGCCCCGGTTCCGCATTGCCGTACAGGTCGAGGGGCTCGAGCCGGGACACGGCGAGGGCACCTCGAAGCGTGTCGCCGAGCAGGAGGCCGCCCGCGCGCTGATGGAGCGCGAGGGTATCGGTACCGTCCCCGAGGCGGGACCGACGGAGACAGCATGACCGATCACGATCACGACGACGCACAGGATGACGGCCCGGCCGAGGGCTCGGCACCGAAGGGCCCCTCGGCGCTCCCGGGCACGCCCGCCGATGCCCGGGCGGGCTTCGTCGCGCTCATCGGCGTGCCGAATGCCGGCAAGTCGACGCTCCTCAACAACCTGGTCGGCACGAAGGTATCGATCGTCTCACGCAAGGTGCAGACGACCCGGGCGCTGGTGCGCGGCATCTTGATCGAGGGATCAGCCCAGGTCATCCTGGTCGACACCCCCGGCATCTTCGCGCCGAAGCGTCGGCTCGACAGGGCGATGGTGCATTCGGCCTGGAGCGGCGCCGCCGACGCGGATGCGGTGTGCCTGCTGGTCGACGCCTGCAAGGGCCTGGACGACGAGGTCGAGGCGATCCTGAGCCGACTGGGCGGGGTGAAGCGCGAGAAGATGCTGATCCTCAACAAGATCGACCTGATCCCGCGCGAGCGGCTGCTCGATCTCGCCGCCAAGCTCAATGCGGCCTCTCCCTTTGCCGAGACCTTCATGATCTCAGCGCTCAAGGGCGATGGCGTCGGCGATCTCCGTCGGGCGCTCGCCGCCCGGATGCCACCGGGTCCGTGGCTCTATCCGGAGGATCAGGTCTCGGACGCGCCGCTGCGCATGCTCGCCGCCGAGATCACCCGGGAGAAAATCTACGACCGGCTGCACGAGGAATTGCCATACCGGTCCACGGTCGAGACCGACCAGTGGCAGATCCGGGCGGATGGGTCGGTGCGGATCGAGCAGACGATCTTCGTCGAGCGCGAGAGCCAGCGCTCGATCGTCCTGGGCAAGGGCGGCCAGACCATCAAGGCGATCGGCCAGGCGGCCCGCATCGAAATCGCCGAGGCGGCGGACACGATGGTCCACCTGTTCCTGCACGTGAAGGTCCGGGAGAACTGGGCCGACGACCCGGCCCGCTACCGCGAGATGGGTCTCGAATTCCCGCGCGGCTGAACCGGGTATCAAGGGGCGAGGCCCTTTGGCGGGGTTCGGCGGCTGAGCCCCTGAGACATTCAGGGGTCTCGCGTTCGTCAGGCGTCCGGTTCGGACCAGCCGATCGACCGGCGCAGGAAGGTCAGGCACAGCGCCAGGAAGGCCGCCGCCTCGGCATTGTCCTTGCCGTAGCCGTGTCCGCCCGAGGCCGGCTCGTAGAAGGCCGCGTCATAGCCCAGCGCGTTCAGCTTCCGGGCCATCTTGCGTGCGTGGCCCGGATGCACGCGGTCGTCACGGCGGCTCGTAGCCAGCAGGATCGGCGGGTAGGGCCGGTCTGCTTCAGCCGCATGGTAGGCCGAGATCGCACGGATGAACGCCCAGTCCTGCGGGTCGTCCGGATCGCCGTATTCGGCGATCCAGCTCGCCCCGGCCAGGAGCTTAGTGTAGCGGCGCATGTCGATCAGCGGGATCGTGCAGAACAGGGCCCCGAACCGCTCCGGATAGCGGGTCAGCATGTTGGCGATAAGCAGGCCGCCGTTCGATCCGCCCTCCGCGGCGATCCGGCCCGGCCGCGTCACGCCGCGCGCGACGAGGTCGGCCGCGACCGCTGCGAAGTCGTCATGCGCCCGGGTCTTGCCCTCGCGGCGGCCGGCATCGTGCCAGCGCGTCCCGAACTCGCCGCCGCCGCGGATATTGGCGACGACGTTCGTACCGCCCCGCTCCATCCAGAGCTTCCCGAGAACCGGCGCGTAGCTCGGCAGCAGCGGGATCCGGAACCCGCCGTAGGCGGTCATGTGCACCGGGGCCTCGCCGGTCTGGCCCTCCGGGCCGGTCTGAACATAGGGAACGCGCGTTCCGTCGGCCGAGATCGCCTCATGCCGGGTCACGCGCAATCCACGCGCGTCGAAGGCCGGCGGCGTTGCGCGTAAGACCGCGGGTGCTCCGAGATCCGGCGCGATGATGAGGAGCGTCGCGGGCGTCACGGGGTCGTGCACCAGCGCCAGCAGCGTGCCGTCCGCCTCCTCGGGATCGCCGTCGAGGGGCCAGACATTGACGCTGCCGAGCGCCGGCAGCCCCTCCAACGGCTGCGTCGTCCAAGTATCGTCCCCCGGCGTGCAAACCGTGTAGGTCGGGCGCAGATCGTCGAGCGCATGCACGAACAGGCGCCCCGCCGACCAGAACACGTCCTGGAGCGCGCGGCGCTCGTCCGGTTGCCACAGCACCGCGAAGTCGCGACGTCCGGCCAGGAACTCGGAGAGCGGCAGCGCCAGCACGGTGTCGGTCGCGTGCTCTACGCCGTCCACGGGCCAGGGCTGGCGCGGTCGCACGGCGAGGTAATCCCGGTCGATCTGCACATCCGCGTCGGAGGGCAGGTCGAGCTCCGTGCGCGGGCCAGTCCGGTCGCCCAAGTGGATCTTCGTATCGAAGAAGCCGACCTGCTCGATGAAGACGAGCCGCTCGACGCCCGTCTCCCGATCGACCGAGGCCCATGCGGCCATGCTGGTCTCGGGCACGTCGAACAGCACCGCAGCGGCCTGTGGATCCGAGCCGCGCGATACTATCCGAATGGTGCGTGGGTAGCCCGCACGTGTGGCCATGCCGTCGCCGTAGGCGCTCGACACCAGCAGCGTATCGCGGTCGAGCCAGGCAGCCCCGCCCTTCGCCTCAGGCAGGACGAAGCCGTCGGCCACGAAGCGGCAGGCCGTCAGGTCGAATTCGCGCACGACCTTGGCATCGCCGCCGCCCCGGCTGAGGGAGAGCAGGGCTCGATCATGGCCGTCCTTCAGGATCGACGATCCGGCCCAGACCCAATCCTCGCCCTCCGCGACGGCGAGGGCGTCGAGATCGAGCAGGATGTCCCAGTCCGGCACCCCGGTCCGGAAGCTCGCCTCGTCGGTGCGCCGCCACAGACCGCGCGGATGCTCGGCATCCTTCCAGACATTGTACAGCTGTCCGCCGCGCCGCGAGACCAGCGGGATCCGATCCGGCCGATCGAGGATCGCACGTGCGAGGTCGCGGTCCCGGGCGAAGGCGGCATCGCCGTAGCGGGCGAGGGTCTCGGTGTTGCGCCCCTCGACCCAGGCCAGCGCCTCCGGCCCGTCAATCTCCTCCAGCCAGAGATAGGGATCGTCGTCCGGATGCTGCAGGGACGGGCGCGGATCGATCGGAACGGTCATGGCAGACACGATAGACCCGGATCCGGGGTTTCGTGAACGGCTGTGGCCGCGTCAGTTTGCACACACGCACCGGTTGCCGGTTGGAGGCTCGGTCGAGATCGGACGGCGAGGTGCGCGGATCCTGAGGCTGGGCTTCCGGGCCCATTCCAGTGTAACAGGCATCGTTCCCCCCGGATGATCCGAGTCGGGCGCGGGTTTCCCGCTCCGCCGTGGATTCGCGTTCCGATGCCAGCTCTCCAGATCCTGAATCATTCATGCGCCACGCCGTCTACGGCCTGCCGCCGGTTGACCTCGCCGAGGTCCCCGGTGACGCCGTCCAGCTGTCCCCCCTGATCCCCGGCTCTGCCCGGCTCGAAGATCTGTCCGAGGGCAGCCTCGACGCCGCGACCGTGCTGGCACCGCCCGGCACTATCGAGCGGCGCTACGTCCTCGCCCATACGTTGCGGGCCCTCGTGCCCGGCGGCCGGATGATGGCGCTCGCCCCGAAGGACCGGGGTGGTGCCCGGCTGGCCAAGGAGTTGGCCGCCTTCGAATGCCAAGCGGCCGACGAGCCGCGCCGCCACCACCGGATCTGCACGCTGGTGCGGCCGCCGGAACCGACCGGGCTCGCGGCCGCGATCGACGAGGGCGGGCCGCGCCACGTCGACAACCTGGCCTTGTGCACGCAGCCGGGCATCTTCTCCTGGGATCGGCTCGATCCCGGCACGGCGCTGCTCCTGGCCAACCTTCCGGCGATGAAGGGACGGGGCGCCGATCTCGGCTGCGGCCTCGGGATCCTGTCCCGGGTAATCCTGGGTTCGCCCGCCGTCACGGCGCTGACGCTGGTCGAGGTCGATCGCCGCGCCGTAGACATGGCGCATCGCAACGTCGCCGACCCGCGCGCCACGATCGTCTGGGCCGACATCCGGGCGGGCGGCACGGTACCGGGGAGCCTCGATTTCGTCGTCATGAATCCGCCGTTCCACGATGGCGGCACCGAGGACCAGGCGCTCGGCCGGACGTTCATCGCCCGGGCCGCCGAGGCGTTGCGGAAGGGCGGCACGCTGTGGCTCGTGGCCAACGCGCACCTCCCGTACGAGACCGCCCTAGGGGCGGCCTTCCGCGACGTCGCGGTCACGGTGCAGGCCGGCGGCTACCGGGTCTACGAGGCGCGCCGATGATGGCGACGAAGTCCGTCCGGCTCGACAAGCTGCTCGCCAACCTCGGCTACGGATCGCGCCGCGAGATCCAGAATCTGGCGCGGGGCGGCGCGATCCTGCTGGACGGCGCGGAGGTGGCGGATGCCGGTGACCGGATCGCCCTCGATCCGGACCTCCCGCAGCGGCTGACCATCGACCGCGCACCGGTCGATCCGTTGCCGGGGCTGTGCCTGATGCTGCACAAACCGCTGGGCGTGACCTGCTCGCACAAGGAGGCCGGCCCGCTGGTCTACGGGCTGCTGCCGGAGCGCTGGCGGCGGCGCGACCCGCCGCTCTCGACGGTGGGGCGCCTCGACAAGGAGACCTCGGGCCTGCTGCTGCTCACCGATGACGGCGCATTGCTGCATCGGATCATCGCCCCCAAGGCGAACGTGGCGAAGCGCTACCGGGTCACCCTGGACCGGCCACTCGACGGGACCGAAGCGGCCACCTTCGCGTCCGGCACGCTGATGCTGGAGGGTGAGGACCGGCCGTTGCTGCCGGTGCAGTTGGAGCAGGAAGATCCGGCCCACTGCGCGGTCACGCTGACCGAGGGCCGTTACCACCAAGTCCGCCGAATGTTCGCGGCGATCGGCAACCATGTCGTGGCGCTGCATCGGGACCGAATCGGGGGGCTCGACCTGCCGACCGACCTTCCGGCCGGGGGGTATCGGGTGATGAACGAGCCCGATGTTGCGAGGGTGTTTGCCGCCCCTTGAAGCGGCCTCCGGCGAACGTCAGCATAGCGAATGCGACGGCAGCCATCGGAGCATCATCAGAGCCGAGCGCGACCGGTTGCGAACGCCTCGAGCCGCTCCCTGCGCGTCACCCAAATCCTTGCATCGAGCCCCGTCCTCTGCTAAGCGCCCGCCCATCCCACACGCGGAGCCGGCCTCATGCCTGAATGAGGCGTCTTCCGGTGGCCGACCGAATCTTTCGGGCGGCTGCATCCCTCCGCGGCGGATCCAACCGGAGAGTAAAAAGATATGGCCGTCGATTTTTCTATGCGTCAGCTGCTCGAGGCGGGCGCCCATTTCGGTCACCAGTCGCACCGCTGGAACCCGAAGATGCAGCCGTACATTTTCGGCACCCGCAACAACATCCACATCATCGACCTGGCCCAGACCGTCCCGGCGCTGCACACCGCGCTTCAGGCGGTGAGCGACACCGTGGCCAAGGGCGGCCGGGTGCTGTTCGTCGGCACCAAGCGCCAGGCCGCCGACACGATCGCGGACGCCGCCAAGCGCTCGGCCCAGTATTATGTGAACTCCCGCTGGCTGGGCGGCATGCTCACCAACTGGAAGACCATCTCGGGCTCGATCTCGCGCCTGCGCAAGGTCACCGAGACGCTCGAGACCGGCGGCCCGGGCCTGACCAAGAAGGAGCGCCTGATGCTGTCCCGTGAGAAGGACAAGCTGGAGAAGGCACTGGGCGGCATCAAGGACATGGGCGGCGTGCCGGACCTGCTGTTCGTGATCGACACCAACAAGGAGCAGCTGGCGATCAAGGAGGCCAACCGCCTCGGGATCCCGGTGGCCGCGATCGTCGACACCAATTGCAACCCGGACGGCATCACCCACATCGTTCCGGCCAACGACGACGCCGGCCGCGCCATCGCGCTTTACTGCGACCTGATCGCGAAGGCCGCCATCGACGGCATCTCGCGGGCCCAAGGGTCGTCGGGCGTCGATCTGGGCGCCTCCGAGGAGCCGCAGGCCGAGGAGCTGCCGGCCAACGACGCCGCCGCCGTCTCGGTCGAGTCCGACGCGCTCGATCCGGCCGACGTGGCGATGCTCGCCGAGACCACCGAGCATTTCGAGCTGCTCGCCGCCCCGCGCGGCGCGCCGGACGACCTGACCAAGCTCCACGGCGCCGGTCCGCAGATCGTCCAGAAGCTCAACGATGCCGGCATCTACCACTACTGGCAGATCGCCGCGATGACGCCCGAGGAGGTCGCCAAGGTTGATTCCGACCTGAAGCTCAACGGCCGCATCGACCGCGACTCGTGGGTCTCGCAGGCTCGCGGCTTCGTCGAGGCCGCCGCCGCGGTGTAAGCCTTCCGGACCTCGCGACGCCCCGGCCATCGGGGTGTCGCGGATCCAACCTTATCGGGCCCGGCCGCTCACCCGCGTGCCGGGCCTCTCTCATCCAGACCATACGAAAGGGACCGCCATGGCCAACATCACCGCCGCGATGGTGAAGGAGCTCCGGGAGAAGACCGGCGCGGGCATGATGGACTGCAAGGGCGCGCTCAACGAGACGCAGGGCGACATCGAGGCGGCCATCGACTGGCTGCGCAAGAAGGGCCTCGCCAAGGCCGCGAAGAAGGCCGGCCGCGTCGCCGCCGAGGGCCTGGTCGCCGTGGAATCCGCCGGCCATCACGCTGCGATCGTCGAGGTCAATTCCGAGACCGACTTCGTCGCCCGCAACGACGCCTTCCAGGCCTTCGCCCGCGAAGCCGCCAAGATCGCCCTCAACACCGACGGCACGCTGGAGGGTCTCCAGGCCGCCCATTTCCCGGGCGCCACTGAGACCGTCTCGGAGAAGCTGCAGAGCCTGATCGCCACAATCGGCGAGAATATGAACCTGCGGCGGGTCGCCAAGCTCGAGATCAAGAAGGGCGTGATCGCCTCCTACGTCCACAGCCAGGTCTCCGACGGCCTCGGCAAGATCGGCGTGCTGGTGGCGCTCGAGTCCGAGGGTGACGTCGAGGCCCTGTCGGCGCTCGGCCGCCAGATTGCCATGCACGTCGCCGCCACCAACCCGGTGGCGCTGGACGCGTCGGGCGTCGACGCCGCAACCCTGGAGCGCGAGTCGAACATCCTGCGCGAGAAGAACGCCGGCAAGCCGGATCACGTGCTCGCCAAGATCGTCGAGAGCGGCCTCAAGAGCTACTACAAGGAGGTCACCCTCCTGGAGCAGCCCTTCGTGCACGACGGCTCGAAGACGGTCAGCCAGGTGCTCAAGGAAGCCGCCGGCAAGGTCGGCGGCGCCGTCGCCCTGACCGGCTTCGTCCGCTACGCCCTGGGCGAAGGCATCGAGAAGGAAGAGGGCCCGGACTTCGCCACCGAAGTCGCCCAGCAGGCCGGCCGCGCCTGATCCTTTTCGGACCCTTGGGTTCGGAAATTCGAAACCCCGCCCGGCGCGAGCCGGGCGGGGTTATTTATGGGTGGGGCCACGATTTGAACGACGCGGCTTGGCGGTTCCAGGGCGGTGGCGGGCTCGAAGCGTTCCCTCGACACCGATCGATTGCTGCCCTCGAGCGGACGCTCATCGCGGCATCTGATGCACCGTGTCGACGTCCAGCACGCGCCTCTACTTTGTCGGCGGGTCCAGCATCACCCAAAGGCGCGTAATCCGACCCTCGACGATTTCCGCAACGTCTGAGCCGTTGAGGGTGACCGGGCCATCCTGTGGGCCGGCATGCCAGCGCAGAACGCCGAACCCGTGATGCCCGGTCGCAGCGCCATCAGGCACGAAGCGGAAGTTTGACCCGAACTCCTCGAGGAGCTTGCCGGCGACGGCGGAAATTGCGGCGCGTCCCCTGACGACGTCGGCCGGTTCATACATGACCGGATCGGCAACGAAGAGTTCATCCAACGCGTGATCACGCTTGGCGCTGTCGCGTTCGTTGAACACCCGTTCGAGGTTCGCCCGAAGTAGGCGGTCGTAGTCCGGTTCATTTGGCTTCAATGCAGTCGTTCCGTCCGGCACGGCACTTCCTTTCGCGGTGGCAATCCGGGTTGCGAGCGTAACCTCGGATACGGCGAGTTAGAAGGTCCGGACGGGGTCTTGCGAAGAACTGAAGTGCCTGCTTCGGTCCGAACCTTGCCTATGAGCGGCCGGGCTGATCTCCGCCCATCGCTGCCCATAAGACGCTGCGCGGGCTGCGTTCGGATCCTCATCCCCGACGCCCCGTGCTGCAGCGCACACGCGATTCGATACGGCCGCGCTACATGCCGTCCATGGCTTTGAAAACCTTCTCCTACCTGATGATCGGCGTGTTCGCGTCCGGTTTGGTCATGACCCTTTTGGGCTCCGTCGGATTGTTCGCCGGGAGCTGAAACACGGCGCCGGCGTGAACGCTTCAGTCATGCCGGCGCTAGATCGATCCAGGCGCCCCCGTCCCAGACCCGGACCCGGACGGTGGCGCAGCCCTCCGCGACGATGATGCGATTATAGGAATTGGGCTCGTTGCCCCGCAGGCGCGTCGAGGTCGCCGAGCCGGCCTGAATGGTCAGCAGCCGCCCCGGGCGTGCTGGGACCAGAGTCCGGTCGAGCGTATCGGGGACTGATCCCCCTCCTTCCGCGTAGCGCGCATAGTGCCGATGCAGGTGGCCGGCGAGCGTCAGCCCCACGCCGCACCGGCGGAACAAGGCCAAGGCCCGGTCGGCGTGCCCGACCGTGCGCGTTCCCGGGTCCCAGGGCGGCGGCAGGAACGGGTGGTGGCCGACCACGATCTTGAACAGCTGGTCGGGCATCGCACAGAGACGGGCCTCCGCTCGGGCGAGCTGGCTGCGGCGGATCACGCCGTGCGACCAATTCGGCTCCGGCGCCCAGCGCCGTGCGGTGTTGAGGCAGACGACCCCGATCTCGGCGTCCTCAAAGCACGGCTCGGTCTCGGCCGCGATGGCGCGCCGATAGCGCGTGAACGGGGACACGAAGCGCTGGACCAGCCGGAACGGCGAGATGTCGTGGTTGCCCGGCACCCCGATCCAAGGCGTCTTCAGGCGATGGAGGAAGGCGCGGGCCTGCGCGAATTCCGACGGCCGTGCAGCCATGGTGAAGTCGCCAGACGCTACGATCAGGTCCGGCGCATCGGCGTTCAGCTCGTTGATCAGGGCCTCCGCCACGGCCGGGTCGGTACGGCCGAAATGCAGGTCGGAGATGTGACTGATCCGTCTCACCGGCGTTCGCCCATCCCGGGGACGATTACGGTCAGCGCCCGCCGGTGAATCCGGTAGCGCAGCGGAGTCGGGAGCAGCATCACCTCGCCGTCGTTCATGACCCGCAGCGCCCGCGTCTCCGATGCGATGGTCAGGTTGGCGGCCGGCAGCCGTTCCACGTCCGGCAGCCGCCGCCAGTCGCCCAACGCGAAGCCGAGGGCGAGGCGGAGGGTTCGCACCAGCGAGAGCTGCGACAGGACGTAGAGGGTGAGCTGCCCGGCATCGTTCGGTGACCGCACCAGAACGTGGCCGGGCCGCTCGGCATAGTCGCCGATCACCACCGCCAGCAGCCGGAACCGCCAGGTCCGCGCTACGCCGTCGATCGTGCCGGTCACGGTCAGCCGCGGATAGCGTACGAGATGGCGCAAAACCCCGTGGATCCAGCGCAGCAGGCTGCGCGAGCCGAGTTGCCGGCGATGGACTTCCCGGTGCCGCGTCACCCGCGCCGGCAGGCCGAGCACAGAGTTGATCAGGAACGTGCGGCCATTGACCTCACCGACGTCGATCCGCCGCCGGGTGCCCGAGACGAGGGCCGCCACCGCGGCATCGATATCGAGCGGCACGCCGAGATCACGGGCCAGGAGATTCAGCGTGCCGAGCGGCAGGATGCCGAGTGGCGTCGCCTTCCCGACGAGGGCGGCGGCCGCGCACGCGATGGTGCCGTCGCCACCAGCGACCACCAGGGCGTCGATGCCCGGCTCCGACGCTGCGGCGGCGATCCGTACCGGCAGAGCCGCCCCGCGGTCGGCCTCCCCCAGGGGCTCGATCCCGGCCGCCACGAGCTTCTCCCGGATCGCCTCCGGCGTCGTGCCGGACGCCACGGCCCCGGACGCGACGTTAATGACGAGTGCGATGCGCATGAAATCCCGGGTGTTCATCCCGATGGCGTGCCCCGCTCCTCTGCCAAAGCTGCACGTCGATCGCGTGTCGGTGGGACTTCGTCCCCGTGATCCCCGCCGGGATCGACGTCCGCCCCTCGACGCCGATCCCGCGGCTGACGTAGAAGCCTCGCGGGTTCGGGTGATGCGGTATGGAACCGGAGATCGAGATGCCGGAAGCGACGCCGTTTCGCCGTATCCTCCTCAAGCTGTCGGGCGAGGCCCTGGCCGCCCCGGACGGCTACTGGCTCCATCCGCCGACGCTGGCGGCGCTCGCCGAGGACATCGCCCGCACGATCGAGTCCGGGGCCGAGATCGCCATCGTGGTCGGCGGCGGCAACATGATCCGTGGCGCCCGCATCTCGGCGGCCGGCTGGATCGACCGGGCCACGGGTGATTCCCTAGGCATGATGGCCACCGTGATGAACTCACTGGCGATCGAGACCGCGCTCAACGCTGCGGGCGTGCCGGCCCGGACCATGTCGGCGGTATCGATGCCGACGATCTGCGAGACCTATGCCCGCCAACCGGCCCTGCACCACCTCGACAAGGGTCAGGTGGTGGTCCTGGCCGGCGGAACCGGCAACCCGTTCTTCACCACCGACACGGCCGCGGTGCTGCGCGCCGCCGAGTTGCGCTGCGACGCCGTGCTCAAGGCCACGCAGGTCGATGGTGTCTACTCGGCCGACCCCAAGAAAGACCCGCACGCCACGCGCTACGACCGCCTGACCCACGACGAGGCGATCGCCCGCGACCTCAAGGTGATGGACACCGCAGCCTTCGCGCTCGCCCGCGAGAGCCGGCTGTCGATCGTGGTCGGCTCGCTGCATCCGCCGAGCTCGATCGCCGGGATCCTGTCCGGCGAGGCACCCTCTACCCTCGTGGCGCCCTGATCCGGCCCGGGACGCGCGCTCCTCGACGCGCATCGTTGGTGTCCAAAAACAGGTCGTCACCTTTCGGGACGATGCTCCAGAGGTTTGCGGCACCGGGAAAATTCCGCCATTGAGGCCGCGACTGCCCGTACCGGGCGAGAAGACGACGTCAGATCTGTCGGGACCACCACCATGGCCACACCGGAATTCGACCTCAACGACATCAAGCGCCGCATGCAGGGCGCGGTCGCGTCGCTCTCCAAGGATCTCGGATCCCTGCGGACCGGACGCGCCACGCCCTCGCTGCTCGATCCGATCCAGGTCGATGCCTACGGCTCGTCGATGCCGATGGCGCAGGTCGCAACCGTGAGCGTTCCGGAGCCGCGGCTCCTGTCGATCTCGGTCTGGGACCGTAGCATGGTCACCGCCGTCGAGAAGGCGATCCGCGAATCCGATCTGGGCCTCAACCCGCAGACCGAGGGCCAGACCATCCGGCTGCGCATACCCGAGATGAACGAGCAGCGCCGCAAGGAGATGGTCAAGGTCGCCCACAAGTACACCGAGGAGGCGCGCGTCGCCGTGCGCCACGTCCGCCGGGATGGGCTCGACCACCTCAAGAAGCTCCTGAAGGACAGCGCCATCTCGGAGGACGACGAGAAGCGCCAGGCCGCCGACGTCCAGAAGGCGACCGACCAGTACATCGCCGAGATCGACGGCGTGCTCGCCTCGAAGGAGAAGGAGATCATGCACGTCTGAGGCGAAGGCCGAGACGCGCGTGACCCCCACCGCCCCACCGGCCGCACGCCCCTCCGGGCGGCGCGAACTCTGGCTGCGCGTCGCCTCGGGCGTGGTGCTCGCCCCCGCGATCCTGGCGGCCCTCGTCTATGGCGGCTGGCCGTTCGCCGGGATCTGGCTCGCTGCCGGCATCATCGGCTTCGCCGAGTGGATGGTGATGAGCCGCACCGAGCCGCGCGAGGTGCTGATCGCGCTCGGCGCGGCGACGCTCGCCGCCCTCCTGCTGTGCCAGCGTGGCGGCGCACCCGCCCTCGCCTGCATCGCCGTCCTGCTCCTCGGGGCCGCGGCCTGCGCCACGGTGGCCCGCACCGCCACCGGCCGCCTGCGTGCGCTCGCCGGCGTACTCGGGGCGGCCGCGATCGCCTCGGTGCCCGTGGCCCTGCGCGACGATCCCGGGATCGGCCTCATTGGCCCGGCCTGGATGTTCGCCGTGGTCTGGTCCACCGACATCGCCGCCTACTTCGCCGGCCGCAAGATCGGCGGCCCGAAGCTGATGCCCCGGGTTTCGCCCAACAAGACCTGGTCGGGCGCCATCGGCGGCCTGATCGGCGCCGTCGTGGCCGGTTCGCTTGCGGCCATGGCCGCCGACCTCGCCGGTCTGGAACTGCCGAGCGCCGCTTCCTTGCCGATGGTCGCCGGGGTGAGCGCCCTGGCCTCCGTGCTGAGCCAGGCCGGCGACCTTGTGGAGTCCGGTCTGAAGCGCCGCTACGGGGTCAAGGATTCGAGCAAGATCATCCCGGGCCATGGCGGCGTTATGGACCGGCTCGACGGGTTTTTCGCAGTCGCCGTGCTGGCCGGGCTCTATCTCGCCCTGCGCGGGAGCGGCCTGATCCCATGACGCTATTCCATGACGATGAGGGAGTTTCACCCGTGACCCAGATCGTCACCGTGTTCGGCGCCACCGGCTCGATCGGCTGCTCCACCGCCGACCTGCTCGCCCAGCATCCGGACCGGTTCCGCACCGGCGCCGTCGTCGGCGGTCGCGACGCCATCGCGCTGGCCAAAGTCGCGCGCGAGCTCGGCGCATCCTTCGCGGCGCTGGCCGACGAGACCGCCGGCCCGGCGCTGGCCGAGGCGCTCTCGGGCAGCGGCATCGCCAACGGAGCCGGCGAGAGCGCGGTGATGGAGGCCGCCGCCCGGGACGCCGACATCGTGGTCGCCGCGGTGAGCGGCGCCGCCGGTCTGAAATCGACCCACGCCGCGCTCCGGCTAGGCCGCAAGGTCGCGCTCGCCAACAAGGAGAGCCTGGTCTGTGCCGGCGACGCCTTCATGCGCGACGCCGCGCGCTACGGCGCCACGATCCTGCCGATGGATTCCGAGCACGACGCCCTGAGCCAGGCGCTCGCCGGCCGGCCGCTGGCGGATGTCCGCACCATGATGATCACGGCGTCCGGCGGCCCGTTCCGGACCTGGACCCGCGAGCGGATCGCCGCCGCCTCCGCCACCGAGGCCGCGGCCCATCCGACCTGGTCGATGGGCATGAAGATCAACATCGATTCGGCCAGCCTGATGAACAAGGGTCTGGAGCTGATCGAGGCCCACCACCTGTTCGGCATCGAGCCCGAGCGCCTGGACGTGGTCGTGCACCCGCAATCGGTGATCCACGGCCTCGTCTACTGGCTCGACGGCGCCGTGACCGCGGAGCTGGCCCTGCCCGACATGCGCGTGCCGATCTCGCATTGCCTCGGGCTCGGCGACCGCCTGACCATCGCCCGGGGCCGGCCCCTGGATCTCGTGAAGCTCGGCGCGCTGACCTTCGAGGCGGCCGACGAGGAGCGCTTTCCGTGCCTGCGCATCGCCCGGGCGGCGCTGGCCGCTGGCGGTGCGGCGCCCACCGTGATGAACGCGGCCAACGAGGTGGCGGTGGCAGCCTTCATCGCCGGCCGGATCGGATTCTACGGCATCAGCGACATCGTCGAGCGGGCCTGCGAACACTTCGCCGGCCCGTACCGCACGGCACCCGCCGACGTGGACGAGGCGCTGGCTATCGACGCCCATGTCCGAGTCTGGAGCGCCGAGGCGCTGCCGGAGTTGCGCGCAGCCGGCTGAACGAACGTCGCGTGGGAAGCCGCTTCCGCGCTTCCGGCATCCCGTTGACGGCAGGTGGCGGAGACGCCTAACAACGACGCCATGCGCCGGTGCCTGCCCCAGACGGTTCAAGGCCGCGCGATCATCGGGATGGTCGCGCTCTACGCGCTGTTGCTTCAGGCTTTCCTCGGCTTTGCGACGCCGGCCCGCGCGGTCGGGCTGCCCGGTGCGGTCCTGTGCGCCGAGCACGGGTCGGGGGCGCCGGACGACGAAACTGTCGCGCACCACGCCCATCCGTGTTGCACGCTCGTGCAGGCCGGAAGCGTCGCGCTGCCCGTGTCCGAGCCGGCGGTGGTCGCGTGGCCGTTCGCGCCGGCTTCGCGCCTCGCCTGGCAGCCGGAAGCCGAGCGCCCGAAGACGGGCCCGCCGCGCACCGCCACCTCCGCCCGAGGTCCGCCCGCCGCCTGACGATCCCGCTTCCCGATCGTTCAGGCCCGGACCGTTCCCATGTCGATTCTTCTGCACGGCGATGCCCCAGCGTTCGGGGCCGTCGCCGCTCTGCGCGCATCCCGCGAGGCCGTCTATCGTGCCGTGTGGCGCTGGCACTTCTACGCCGGCCTGCTGTGCCTGCCGTTCCTGATCACCCTGTCGGCCACCGGGGCGCTCTACCTGTTCAAGGACGAGATCAACGGCAGCCTGTTCGCCTACCGGACCCGCGTGGCCGTCCAGGCGACGGCACCGCTCGGGCCGGACCGCCTGATCTTCAACGCCCTGCAGGCCGAACCGGATGGGGTACCGGTCTCCTATGCGGACCCGGCCGCACCCGACGCATCGGCGGTGGTCACGCTGTCCGAGGGGGGACGCAAGCGCCTCGTCTACCTCGATCCCTATACCGGCTCGGTGCTCGACCGTGTGGATCGCGACGGCGAGTTCATGATGGTGGTGCGGCAGCTGCACAGCCTCAGCTATTTCGGCGCCTTGGCCAACGCGGTGATCGAAGTTGTGGCGGGCTTCGCCATCATCCTGGTCGTCACCGGCCTGTACCTGTGGTGGCCGCGCGGCCAGGGCGGCGGCATCGTCAGCCTGCGGGGTACGCCGCGCCGCCGGGTCTGGTGGCGCGACCTACACGCGGTGACCGGGCTCGTGGCTGGCAGCGGCCTGCTGTTCCTGGCGATCACCGGATTACCCTGGTCGATCTGGTGGGGGCAGCAGCTCCGGACCTGGTCGAACGCCGCAGGCCTTGGCCAGCCGGCGATCCTGTGGGCCGGCAAACCGGTCTCGAGAGTGCCGCTGCGCGCGCGGCTGCCGGATGCGGGCTGGACCTTGCAGGATGCGCCGGTGCCGCGCTCGCTGCCGGCTGGGCGGACGGCTGAACCGATCGGGATCGATCAGGCGGCGGACATTCTCACGCGGCTCGGGATGGAGCGGGGCTACGAACTCGCGCTCCCGGTCGGAGTCGACGGGGTCTACGCGGCCGCCGTCTACCCGCACGACGTCGCACAGCAACGGATGATCTCCCTCGATCAGTACACCGGCGCACCTTTGGTCGACGTCCACTTTGCCGACCTCGGCTCGGTCGCGCGCGCGATCCAGTATGGGATCGGCATCCACAAGGGAGAGCATTGGGGCCGGATCAACCAGTTCGCCATGCTGGCGTTCTGCCTTGCCACGATCCTGCTCGCCGTCACCGCCGCCACGATGTGGTGGAAGCGGCGCCCAGCCGGCGGACTCGGTGTGCCGCCCTGGCCGCGGGACCGGCGGGTGGTGGCGACCGTCGCCCTGGTGATCGCCGGGCTCGGCGTGCTGTTTCCCCTGACCGGACTCGCGATCCTGGGCATGCTCACGATCGACTGCGCCGTTCAGGTCGCCCACCGGCGTAGGACCGCCTGACTCCAGACTGACGGGCTCGACGCCCGTGACGACCGATTTCGCGCATCCTGGGACGCGTACCCGATTCCTCGGAGCCGGGCTGATCCTGCTCGCCCTCTGGGTGCAGGCGCTCGCCCCGATGGCCGCTCTGCGGATGGCGTTGACCGCACCCGGGATGCTGCCCGGGGCGATCCTGTGCGGTCACCCGGCGGGAGACGACGCGATCAGCGCCACCGTGGAGCAACCGGTCGCGCCCCCGGCCTGTGAGGTCTGTCGGCTGTGTCGCGCCGGGATCGTCCCCCCGCCCCTTACGGGCAGCCCCACCGTCGCCCGGCCGCTGCGCTGGATCGCGGTGGCGTGGCCGATCCCGCCCCCATCGCGGCCGGACGCGCCACAGCGCATCACCGGCCAACCCCGGGCGCCGCCCCTCATCGCCTGATCACGTGCGCTCCCGTGCGGCGACTGTGCCGTCCGGTCCCCAGATCGATCAGACGAGAATTCAGGATGTTGATCCACCAGAATGCCGCGCGGTTCGGCGCGTTGGCCCTGCTGTTCGGCGGCGGCGCCCTCCCCGCCTCGGCGCAGCAATCCGTCACGCTCGACGAACTCTCCGTAGAGGGTGCGGCCAATCCCGGCTCCGGGCGGACCGCCATCGCGTCACCCTTCGGCATCGCCGCCCCTCCCGGCTCGGCCCCGTCGGTCATCGAGCACCCGGTCGGCCAGGTGGTCACCGGGATCGGCCGCGAAAACACTATCGCCGATCGCCCCGCGACCAGCATCGGTTCGGTGCTCGCCAACAGCCCGGGCGTCACCGTCCGCCAGGGCAATGGCGGGCGCGACGTGATCATCTCGATCCGGGGAAACAATGCCCGGTCCACCGGGGTGATCAAGAATACGGTGGTGCTGGAGGACGGCTTCATCCTCACTCAGCCCGATGGCGCGTCCCGCTTCGACTTGACCGACCCGCGGGCCTACAGCCGCATCGACGTGTTCCGCGGACCGCAATCGCCCCTGTTCGGCAACTATGCCACGGGCGGCGCCATCGCGTTCCGCACCCGCACCGGCCGCGAGATCGACGGCTACGAGATCGGCACCGACGCGGGCAGCTTCGGCTACCTGAACACCTACTTCACCGTCGGCAAGGCCAGCGGGCCGTTCGAGATCAGTCTGTTCGCCAGCGACGTCCGCGCCAACGGGTATCAGGATCATTCGAGCTTCAACACGCAGACCATCAACCTGCTCGCCAGCTACACGCCGACGCCGGACAACCGCTTCACCCTGAAGGTCATCAACAACAACCTCGACACGAATCTCGCGGCCCGCTCCTCCCTGGCGCAGTACCGGATCAATCCGTACCAACGCGGCTGCGCGGCGGCCGCGATCGCTGCCCCGGGCTGCACGACCTTCAGCCTGTTCCGCAACGGAGCATTCGGTGCGACCGTGCCGGTCACCGCCGACGAGGGCGCGTTCGGCCGCAAGGACCGGCGCACGGTCGTGGCGGCACGCTGGGAGCACGACATCGACGCGTTCACCACCTGGCGCACGCAGCTCGGCTTCGACGAACGCAACTTCAACCAGCCGTTCTACACGACCTCGGGCCGCGGCTCGTTCCCGGCCTGGAACTTCCTGACCGACCTGACGCGGCGCGGCGACCTGTTCGGCCTGCCGGCGGTGGGCTACGTCGCGCTCGCCTACAACACGATCGACAACCACAGCACGACCTACAACCGGGCGCCCTATGGCGGCCCGAGGCTCGGGGCGCTGATCGGCGTCCAGGACGCGGTGCAGTCGAATCTCGGCGGGCGGGCGCGGCTGGAGCTCGCCCTGTCTGACCGGTGGACCGGCGTGCTCGGGATCAGCGCCGAGGGCACAGCCATCACCGGCCGCAACCTCGCCTACAGCTACACCGCCGGGGGAGCGACCCGGACGGTGGCGGATGCCGACCGCAATTTCCTGAACGTCGCCCCCGAGATCGCGCTGGTCTACCGGCCGGACGAGACCTGGGCGCTCCGGGGCCGGGTCGCCACCGGGTACACCACGCCGGCCGCCAGCAACCTGTTCGTCACATCGGCCGGCCTGCCGGGCAACAACACCCAGCTTCAGACCCAAGAGAATCTCGGCTTCGACCTCGGGGCGGATTGGAGCCCGACCGAGACGTTGCGTTTCAGCGTGACCGGCTTCTACGAGTTCTTCCGCAACGAGCTGGTCTCGCAATCGCCGGGCGCTGGCCTGTTGTCCTACACGTTCAACGCGCCGGCCTCAGAGCATCGGGGCCTCGAGGTCGGGGCCGACTGGGCCTTCGCGCCGGGCTGGCGTGGGGTCCTGGCCTACACGTTCGATGACCAGATCTACACGCGCTACACCGAGCAGCTGAGTGCCGGCAGCTTCACGCGCCGGTTCGACCGGGCGGGCAACCAGATCCCCGGCGTGCCGGCCCACCAGCTCCTGGCCCGGGTCGGCTACGACGTGCCGGCGGGGCCGCTGGCCGGGCTCGGGGCGTTCGTCGAGACGGTGGTGCAGGGCGATTTCTACATCGACAACGCCAACCAGCTGAAGGCACCCGGCTTCGCGATCGTCAACGCCAACGTGCACTATGCGACGGAGCTGACCGGCGGCTACGCGAAGCGGCTGAACCTCTACCTGGAGGTGCGCAACCTGTTCGACACGACCTACGCCGCATCGGCCCAGACGATCGCCAATTCACTTAGCGGCACGACCGGCCTCCAGAACGGCGCCGCCGTGCTGGCGACCACCACGGGGTCCGTGTTCGCAGGTGCGCCACGCAACATCGTCGGGGGGATGCGGCTGGCATTCTGATAACTGCGTCCACCGCTCGGCCTTGGTGGCGCGGCCATGCGTGCCATAAGTTCTCGATCGGGCGTCGGGGGAATCAGGGATTGGGTCGCGATGGCGGAAGCACCGGCGCGGTGATCGGATGAGGCGGCGCAGCGTCCTTGCCGGGTTGTCGTGGGCCGCTGCGGGATGGCCGCTGGCTGCACCGGCCGAGGAGCAAGCCCGGGTGACGGCGCTCTGGCCGTTCGCGGACGGCGGCACCGAGGGCCGCACCCTCTCGGCCCTGTTCCGGGCGGCCCTGCGCGATCACGGCCGCGCGGACTTGCGCGTCGAGGACCGCTGGGGTGGGGCGGATGTGGAGCATACCCGCGCGTTGGCGGCCGAGATCGTGAAGTCGGAGCCGCGCGTGATCTTCGCGTTCCTGAACGCGCAGCTCTCCGCCGTGTCGTCCCTGACCCGAACGATTCCGATCATCTTCGTCGGTGCCTCCGACCCGGTCGGGTCCGGATACGTCGCCAGCCTTCAGAGACCGGGCGGCAACGTCACCGGCTTCACCCTGTACGAGGCGTCCCTGGCCGGGAAATGGCTGGCGGCCCTCAAGGAAGCGCTGCCGACGATCAGACACGTCGTGCTCTTGTCCAATGCCAACACGGAAATCCGGCGCGGCAACTTCTATTCCGAGGCGCTCCGGACGGCGGCGGCCTCCCTCGGCATCGAGACGGATGTCGTCATGGTCAGCCATGCCGACGCGATCGAGCCGCTCGTCGCGGATCTGGGGCGCCGGGGCGAGGCCGGGCTGATCGTGGCCCCGGGGACGTTCAGCGAGGCCAACGGTGACCGCATCGTCGCTCTGACGGCTCAGCATCGCGTCCCGGCGGTATTCGCGATCCGGCGCTTCGCGCATCGCGGCGGCCTGATGTCGTACGGTCCCGACCCGGCGGATGCCGTGCGCCGCGCAGCAGCTTACGTGGATCGCATCCTCCACGGCGAAAAGCCCGCGACCCTGCCGGTGCAGGCGCCGACGAAGTTCGACTTCATCGTGAACCTGAAGACGGCACGGACACTGGGACTGGAGATCTCGTCGGCGCTGCTCGCCCAAGCGGACGAGATCGTCGAATGATGCGGGTGGACCCTGTCCCTGCGCCTGCGGGCCTGGAGATCCGGGCCCGACGCTTCCGCCTGCCGCTGGCGGCGAAGTTCGCGGTCGCCTTTGTGGGCCTCGTGACCCTGGTGCTGCTCATCAACGGCGTGGTCGACCTGCTGCTGAATTACGGCGACGCCAAACGAACCGCGATCGAGGTTCAGCGCGAGAAGGCGCACGCGGCTGCCGAGCGGGTCGAATCCTTCATCTCCGAGATCGAGAGCCAAATCGGCTGGACCACCCGGGCCGAATGGCGCCGCATCACTCCGGAACAGCAGCGCTACGACTTCATCCGACTGCTGCGGCAGGCGCCCGCGATCACGGAGGTCGCCTATCTCGATCCGAGCGGCAGGGAGCAGCTGCGGATCTCGCGCCTGGAACCTGACGTCGTCGGCAGCGGCAAGGATTTCTCGACGGCGCCACGCTTCATCCAAGCGCTCGCCGAGAAGGTCTGGTTCGGCCCGGTCTATTTCCGGCGGGGATCCGAGCCGTACATGACCGTCTCGGTCGCCCATACCGGGCGCAACCCCGGCGTCACCGTGGCCGAGGTCAACCTGAAGCTGATCTGGGACGTGGTCAGCAGCATCCACAACGGCGCGGGCGGCTACGCCTTCGTGGTGACAGCCAGCGGGCGGCTGATCGCGCACCCGGATCTGAGCCTCGTCCTGCGGGACACGGACCTCTCCACCCTGCCGGAGGTCGCGACCGCCCTGGCGGCCCGCCGGACCGGCGCCAATCCGGACACGACGGATTACGGGATCGCCACCGCGTTCGACGGTGGCTCGGTGCTGGCGGCCCATGCCGCCATCCCGCGGGTCGACTGGATCGTGTTCGTGCAGGTGCCGCTGAGCGAGGCGATGGCGCCGCTCTACGCCTCAGTGGTCCAGACCCTAGCCCTGATGGGTCTCGGCGTGATGCTTGCGACGGTCGCCGGGACCTTCCTCGCCCACCGCCTGGTCGTGCCGATCCGCCAGCTCGAGGACGGCGCGGAACGCTTCGGATCCGGTGACCTGTCGGAGCGCATCGTGATCCGCACCGGCGACGAGATCGAGACCCTGGCCGACCGGTTCAACCTGATGGCGAGCCGCGTCCAGGAATCCTACGAGACCCTGGAAGCCAAGGTCGAGGAGCGGACCCACGACCTCAACAAGTCCCTCGACGATCTTCACAAGGCGCAGGACCGGCTGGTCCAGTCCGAGAAGCTCGCCTCTTTGGGGCAGCTCACCGCGGGGATCGCCCACGAGATCAAGAACCCCCTGAACTTCGTGAACAATTTCGCGTCCCTGTCCTCCGAACTTGTCGAGGAACTGCAGGAGGCGCTTCAGCCCGCCGCGCTCGATCCGAAGATCCGCGAGGAGGTCGACGAGATCGCCGATCTGCTCAAGGGCAACCTCGGAAAGGTCGTGCAGCACGGCAAGCGCGCCGATTCAATCATCAAGAACATGCTGCTGCACTCCCGTTCCGGGTCCGGCGAGCACCGCATGGTCGACATCAACGCCCTGGTCGAAGAGAGCCTGAACCTCGCCTATCACGGCGCCCGCGCGGCCCAGCCGGACTTCAACATCACCCTGAACCGCAATCTCGATCCGGCGGCCGGCGCCGCGGATGTTTACCCGCAGGAATTGACCCGCGTCCTCTTGAACCTGATGTCGAACGGATTCTACGCCACCGAGAAGCGCAAGACCGTGGAAACCGGGCCGGGTTACGAGCCTTCCCTGTCGGTGACGACCCGCGATCTGGGCGAGAGCGTCGAAATCCGTGTGCGCGACAACGGCACCGGCATCCCGGACAGCGTCAAGGCCAAGATGTTCGATCCGTTCTTCACGACCAAGCCGGCCGGAGAAGGTACGGGCCTCGGCCTGTCCCTGAGCCACGACATCCTGGTGAAGCAGCATGGCGGGGCCATCGACTTGGCCACCGAGGCCGGCCAGTTCACCGAATTCACGATCACGCTGCCGCGCGACGGCGCAAAGGCCGCGCAGCTGATCGTCGCCGCGGAAAAGAGCGAGCCATGAACGTCATCATCCTCGTCGTGGACGATGAGCCCGATGTCACCGACCTGTTCCGGCAGCAGTTTCGCCGCGAGTTGCGCGCCGGGCGTTTCGCTATGGAATTCGCGCATTCGGCTCCCGAGGCCCTGGCCTGCGTGAAAGCCGCGGACGGAGCCAGCCTGATCCTGATGTTCTCCGACATCAACATGCCGGGCATGACCGGGCTGGAGCTCCTCCCGCTCGTTCGGGCCGCACGCCCCAACGTCCCGGTGATCATGATCACGGCCTACGGCGACGCGGAGACGCGCGAGAAGGTCCTGGCGGGCGGCGCGGTGGATCTGATCACCAAGCCGATCGACTTCGACCTGCTGCGGGGTGAGATCGACCGTCGCCTGGCCTCCATCGCGGGGACGGCATGATCGCCGAGGCACCGCCGGCAAAGATCCTGGTCGTCGACGACGAGCCGGATCTCGAGGCGCTGATCACCCAGAAGTTCCGCCGTCAGATCCGCGACGGCCAGGTCGGATTCCTGTTCGCGCATGACGGCAACGAGGCCCTCAACCTGCTGGCCGAGAACTGCGACGTCGACATGGTCGTATCCGACATCAACATGCCGGGGATGGACGGGCTGACGCTGCTCGCCAAGCTGCAGGAATCCGACGACAAGCCCTCGACGATCATCGTCTCGGCCTACGGCGATATGGCCAACATCCGCACCGCCATGAATCGCGGGGCGTTCGACTTCCTCACGAAGCCGATCGATTTCACCGATTTCGAGACCACCATCGCGCGGACGCTCCGGCACGTCGGGACACTGCGCGAGGGTCGCCGGAGACAGATGCTGGCCGAGCGCGCGCACGCCTCCCTGGCGCGCTACTTTTCGCCCAATCTCGCCGAACGCCTGGCCGGCGACGCGTCGGGCCTGGAACTCGGCGGCGCGCGGCGCGAGGTGGCCTCGCTGTTCACCGACATCGCCGGGTTCACCAGTTTGGTCGAGAGCCTGGACCCGACCCAGCTCGCCGAAATCCTGAACGGTTACTTCGCCGAGATGACCGATCTCGTGTTCGCGCACGAGGGCACGGTCGCTAAGATCGTCGGGGATGCCATCCACGTCCTCTTCGGGGCCCCCGGCGACCAACCGGACCATGCCGCGCGGGCGGTCGCCTGCGCGCTCACCCTCGACACCGCCTCCGAGGCTTTCCGGGCCCGCTGGCGGGACCGGGGGATCGAGATCGGCGCGACCCGGATCGGCGTTCATGCCGGGCCGGCCATCGTGGGCAATTTCGGGGGGGGCCGGTATTTCGACTACACGGCCTACGGCGACACCATCAACACGTCCGCACGTCTCGAGAACGCCAACAAGGCTTTCGGCACGCGGATCTGCGTCAGCCAGAGCGTGGTGATCCGGACGGAGCAGTTCCGCGGGCGCCCGGTCGGCGATCTCGTCCTGCGCGGCAAGCAGGGGGCGCTGCGTGCGTTCGAGCCGTTGACCGAGGCTGAGTACGACGCGGCGATGCTGGACCGTTATCTCGATGCCTTCGCCAAGCTGGAGGCGGGTGAGGCCGGCGCCATGCCGGCTTTCGCAGCCTTGATCGGGCTTCGGCCCGACGATGCCCTGTCGGCGTTCCATCTCAAGCGCCTGCTCAACGGCGCGTCCGGAACGCGCATCGAAGTCCGTTGAGCCCGATCATGCCCTCGACCCGCAGTCCGCGATGGCCGACACGCGAAACACGGTTCTCTGTCAATCTAGCAGCAGGCGGGATGGCGCGTCCTTCGATCGGCCGACCGCGCGACTGCCTCAGCCGGAGTTCTCCGGGAATACGCGCATGAGGCGACGCGACGTCCTGGTGGGCCTCGGAGGCGCCATCGCCTGGCCCGCGGCCGGATGCGGCCAGACTTCGGCTCGGCGCCGTCTCGGTGTCCTCCTGGTCTACGACGAGGGTCATCCGGATGTGTCGATCATTGTCGGCACGCTCAAGGACAGCCTGCAGAAGCTCGGCTGGACCTGGGGCCAGAACCTCGCCGTGGACCTGCGGTACGGCGACGGCGACAGCGCGAAGATGCGCCGGCAGGCCGACGAGATCCTGGCGGCCAAGCCCGATCTGGTCTTCGCGCAAGGTGTCGTCGGGACGACGGCCCTTCAGCAGGCGACCACGACCACACCGGTGGTGTTCATCCAAGCGCAGGATCCGGTCGGCGGCGGCCTGGTTGCCAGCCTGTCGCGGCCCGGCGGCAACCTGACCGGGTTCACAAATTTCGACTACACATTCGTCGGAAAGTGGTTGCAGCTCCTCAAGGAACTCAGCCCCGGCGTGACGCGGGCGCGCGCCATCATCAATCCGGATTACCGCACGCGGTTTGCCGGCTACAGTGCCGAACTCGCCCGGATCGGCCCGGAACTTCACATCCAGGCCGAGGCCAGCGGCGTCCACGACGCGGCCGAAATCGAGCGGGCGATCACCACCTTCGCCGAGGAACCTCATGGCGGTCTGATCGTGCTGCCGGATGCGATCACCGGAGTCTACAGCCGGCAGATCATCGACTTGACCGCCCGGCATCGCATGCCTGCGGTCTACGCCTACGCGGCCCAGGTCCGCATGGGCGGGCTCGCGGCCTACACGACCAGTGTGGCCCGGGACGTCCAGCAGGCCGCCGGCTACATCGACCGGATCCTGCGCGGGGCGTCCGTCGGCGACCTGCCGGTGCAGGCGAGCGAGCGCTTCATGACCCTGATCAACCTGAAAACCGCCGCGTCCCTCGACTTGACGATCACGCCGTCGCTCCTCGCGACGGCCGACGAGGTGATTGATTAGCACAGATGGTGGTTTCGGGCGGCACCTGGCGCGCACTTAACCGCGCGACACCGCGATGATCGACACGATGTCCGCAGGCGCCTCCAACCATGCAGAACGCCGCGCATTCGTGAACGGCACGAACCGGTCTCGTGGTTCTCCTCCAGCTCTTTGTCCTGGACGGAACCCGCGCACATGAGAGATTATTCCGGTACGCCGCTTTGTCCTGCAAGTCCGACCACGAACATGACGACTGACGTAGAGACAGCGACTGCAACTCCGGCGTCGAACCACATTTCCCTAAACTCGTTCTTGCTTCGTACCGATAAGGAAGTCCGCATGAAGGCGATTTCAGCGACCGTTTTGGGTCTGGCGCTCCTCAGCGCCGTGGCCCCGGCCTTGGCCCAACCCTATGGCGGCCGAGATTACGGCTACGACCGCGGCGACTATGACCGTCGCGAACGGGACTACGATTCGCGGGACCGCCGTGATTACGGGCGGGATTATGATCGTGCACCCCGCGGCGGACGAGGCGATTATGCGTTCGACGAGATGGAGTATCTGCGCTGCAATCCGGACGTCCGCCGTGCGGTCATCAGCGGGCAGGTAAAGTCCGGTCTGTATCACTACCGGAAGATCGGAATGGCCGAAGGCCGCCGTCTCAGCTGCTGATTGGCAGCAAACGCGCTGCGGCTCATAAGCCGGCCGATATAAAACGCGGCCCCTTTTCTTGGGGCGAACTGCTGGCCCCGGACCTCCGCGTCACTGCGGGATCCGAGGCCATCTTGATCGGCGCGCCATTCAACATGCTGAACGACGCAGCCCGAAGAGGCTCGATCGTTACTTGCTGCTTCCGCCACCGCCGCCGCCCTGGGGTACGGCGCGCTCGGGCTGGTTGGCATTTCCGGCGGACGAGGAGCTGTTGGACCGCGTATCGGCCGGCTGACCTGTAGGCGATGCCGTCACGGCGGCGTTGCCGCCGGTGGTGCTGTTCTGCGGCGCCACGACGCCCGGCGTTCCAGGGGCCGCGGGCGCGGTGGCAGGGGCCTGTGCAGACGCTTGCCCGGCAAGGAAGAGGCTGGCGACGGCCGCAGCCGTGAGAACGCGAATGGGCATCGTTTATCCTGATTGACCGAAGTCTTTGGGAACGCACTCACACGCCCAACGGTTCAAAAGCCGGCGCAACAAGCAGAACGCGCAGTAAACCTGCAACCATGCGTCGGGCGGTTCCACCCAAATTTGCATCCGGAGCGGGTCCGACAGGTCGGAGCCTCTAAGGCCAAGCCGCCTCAGATCAGATAGACGGTGCCGTGGTTCTCGAAGGGTTTCGGACAGTCGTTCTGGTCCATCAAGCGCTGGGCCTTCGCTAGCATCAGGTGACGCGCGACGGCCAGGACCGCCAGGGTCATCCGCTGTCGCGACAAGTTGGACTTCTGCGATCTCGGTCGCCGACGCGGTGCGCCAAAGATTCGAGAGCAAGAAAAACCCCGCGCGGCAGATGCCGGCGGGGCTCAAGGAAAATGACGCTCGGTGCGTTACGCCGGCGACCGATCAAACGATAGCAATACCAGTCACCGAAGTAAATCTATCCTGATGACTACCCGAACGAAATATTTGCCACAAATTTTTTGTGATCACCAGGGATTATTCCGACCTCAATGACACGGAATAGCTCATCTGTGCTGAGGCGCTCGATCCTTCGATCGAGAGCCTCCTCAGGACTGGGCCTTCAGGTAGGCGATCACGTCGTTGATCTTTTTGTCGTCGGTGAAGCCCTGGAAGATCATCTTGTTGCCGGGAACCTTTGCCTTCGGGTTCTTCAGCCACTCGTGAAGGTTGGCCTCGTCCCAGGTGAGGCCGGAATTCTTCAGCGCGGCAGAGTAATTGTAGCCCTCGTAGGTGCCGGCCTTGCGCCCGACCACGCCCTTGAGATCCGGACCCACCCCGTTCTTCTGGAAGTTGTGGCACGCCTTGCAGGGGGCGAACGCCTTCTCGCCGGCAGCCGCGTCACCAGTCTCCTGGGCCTGGGCCGAAAGCGGGATCAGGGCGGCGAGAACAGCGCCGAGAACGAAAGAACGCATGGATTTCCTCTTCGGCCAGGCGGGACGGATGGCGATGCGAAGCCTGGCGCAGTGAGGTGTTGACGTCCGCTCAAGCCGCTTAATCCGGCGCTCGGCTGGAACGCCGATTAAAATTATTCAAAGCCGAGATGCAGAAAACTCATTCCGGAGGTGTGCAGGAAACCTGCTGTCAGAGGCCGCAACATCGGTCGACAACCCGCTATCCGGCACCCAACCGGCTGGCGAGGTGGTGCGGCTCGCTCAATAGGTTCAGCGCGAGCGCTCGCTCGCGCCCTTCCTAGATGTTTGGTCCCGCCGTGTAGTGATACATCTGGTGCCACATCGAGGGACGCGCTGTGGGACAGATTCTCCACGGCAGCGCCACAACGACAGAGACGGTCCGTCGGGCAATCCAAGCTCGTAAAGAGAGCGTGAGAGCCGCCGCGAAGCACTCTGGGATCAGCCCGACCACCGTGCAGAAGTGGCGGTCGCGTCCGTCCTGCACCGATGCGCGGATGGGACCGAAGGAGCCTCATTCCACGGTGCTGAGCCTGGAGCACGAAGCGGTCATCGTTGCCTTTCGCCGGCATACCCTGCTGCCACTGGATGACTGCCTCTACGCGCTTCAGGCCAGCATTCCGCACCTGACCCGCTCAAGTCTGCACCGCTGTCTCCAGCGTCACGGCATCAGTCGACTGCCGGAAATAGACGGCGACAAGCCCAAGCGTTCGCGCGCCAAAGCCTACCCGATCGGCTACTTTCACATCGACATCGCACAGGTCAGCACCGAACAAGGCAAGCTCCACCTGTTCGTTGCCATCGACCGCACGAGCAAATTTGCCTTCGTTCAATTTCACGAGAAGGCAACTCAGCGGATCGCAGCGGCCTTTCCACGCGATCTGGTCGCGGCCGTGCCCTACACGATCCACACGGTCCTGACCGACAACGGCATTCAGTTCACCGACAACAAGCCGGTGAACGCGGAGGCCGAAGCGAAGGCGGCCGCCTACTGGGCGACCCAGGACGGGCCGCGCCTGTACCGCTGGCATTCGTTCGAATGGGCCTGCGAGCAGAGCAAGATCGAGCATCGCCTGACCAAACCACGCTGCCCGTGGACGAACGGCCAGGTCGAGCGGATGAACCGCACCATCAAGGACGCCACGGTCAAGCGCTACCATTACACCGACAACGACGAGCTGCGCCGCCACCTGCAACTGTTCGTGGAGGCCTACAACTACGGTCATCGGCTGAAGACCCTGCGAAGCCTCACCCCCTACGAACTTATCTGCCCGACCTGGACGAAAGAGCCCGGACGCTTCAGGCTCGATCCGTCACACCACATGCCGGGAGCAAACATCTACCCCAACGGTGTAGAAGATTGCGCCGGTGCCGCACCAGTCTGACTCAAAGTGCGAGCACCTATGCAATTTAGGCAGCTCGATGATTTTGGTGACCCGCTGCGACCCGGCATTTCGCTGTCGGAGTGAACCCTCACCAAGCCGCGACCCGTCCTCCGGAGCCGGACGTTCCGCAAAGTGCCCATCTTGTTCGGTTAGGCCACCGGACGTCACACCCGGAAGCAGACCTTGCCTGGACGGAGCCAAGGTGCTGCAGCAAATCGACTATCGACGCCGGCGCCGATAGTCGATTTGCCGCTCGAGCACGCGGGGCGCCGGCGGTGCGCGATCGTCCTGCGTCGTTGGGTGGATCACCAGCCCAGGCGAAAGCTTGTCGTCCCGGCGTGCGGTTGCGTCGGAGAGCGGGGAGCGGGATGGCGACGAAACGCGCTCGCTGCTCTCGCGACACCCAATGCCGGGCGTCCTCGATCCAGGGGACGCCGTCCATGTGGGTGAAGCTCTCGGTCCCAATGCGGTTGATCGCACCCGGCGTGCGGCAGATCCCCCAGCCCGCCGCGCCGAAGACGAAACGGGACGGTCCGTCGATCGCGCGGCCGTCGATCAACGAACGCTCCGAGTGGCCGAAGCAGTCACCGTCAGCGAGTAGCCCCGCGGCTGCGTCCATGGCTGCGCCGCTTGAACGGGAACCGTAGCGGGACCGCTCGATTGACCGTGCGCGTACGCTGCATCCTCCGCCTGTCCGGGAGGAACCACGCGACCGCCCCCACCCCATCGTAGGATCCCGGTTCGGCTGCCAAAGGGGGTGGGTCGGAACGTCGGTCCGGAGCGTCGTGCATGGAACACGGTTTGGCGACGGCGGTCCTTTGCGTCGTCGGTGGCGGCATGGCCGCTCAGGTTCTCGCGGCCCGACTGCGCATCCCTGCCATCGTCATCCTGCTCGCGCTCGGCTTCCTGGTCGGGCCGGTGCTCGGGCTGCTTCATCCAACGCACGATTTCGGCCCGAACCTGCGCCCCCTGATCGGCTTGGCGGTTGCCATCGTGGTGTTCGAGGGCGGTCTCGCCCTCGATTTCCGCGAGTTACGGGCGTCCGGCGAGGGGGTGCTACGGCTGACCGCCTTCGCCTTGCCCATCAATTTCGTCCTGGGCACGCTCGCCGCCCACCTGATCGGGGGGATGTTGTGGGGGCCGGCATCCGTGTTCGGCGCCATCCTCGTCGTCACCGGGCCGACCGTGATCCTGCCGCTCCTGCGCCACGCGCGACTGGAGAGGCGCTCAGCCGCCTTCCTGAAGTGGGAGGCCATCGTCAACGACCCGGTCGGAGCCATCCTGACCGCGGTCGTCATCGAGATGCTTGTGGGCGTGCCCCGCGCAGCCGGCGAGGATCCGGCAACGGCGCTCATGCTTCACCTCGCCGAGGGGGTGCTGGTGGCAGGTGCGCTCGGCGTGGGTTCGGCACTCCTTGTCGCTTGGGCGTTCCGGCGCGACCTCATCCCCGAGACGCTGAAGACGCCCGTGCTGCTGGCACTCGCGCTCATCGCCTACGTCGTGCCGAACCTGCTCATGAACGAGGCCGGGCTGATCGGTGCGACCGTGTTCGGCATCGCGCTTGCGAACCGGCACGTGCCGGGTCTGGCCGAACTCCGTCGATTCAAGGAAAGCCTCGTCGTCCTGCTGGTGTCTTGCCTGTTCGTGGTGCTGACCGCCGACCTCGACCTCGCGGTCCTTGGAAAGCTGTCGGCACCCATCCTCGGGTTAACGGCCGCGATCCTGTTCGTGGTTCGCCCGGCGGCGATCTGGTTGGCCACGTTGCGCAGCGACCTGTCCCGGCGCGAGCGCCTGTTCGTCGGCTGGATCGGGCCGCGTGGCATCGTCGCGGCCGCCGTCGCCGGGCTGGCCGGTCCCCGCCTCAGCGAGGCGGGGTACGCCGGAGGCGACCTGATCCAACCCACCGTGTTTTCAGTCATCGTCGCGACCGTGCTCGCCCACGGCTTCTCCCTGGGCCCACTCGCCCGCAGGTTCGGCCTGTCGACCGCGGCCGATACGCAGCGGCTCGCCGTGGTCGGGGCATCCCCATGGGCGAGCGACATGGTGATCGCGCTGCATCGGGCCGGCGTACCGGTCGTAATCATCGACATCTACCCCGGCGCCATGCTGGCCGCCCGAGACGCGGGGGTGCCGACGCTGCAGGCGGAACTCCTGTCCCGATCCGCCGAGGAAGGGATGGCCGACCATCCTCCGGACCATCTGCTCGCTGCGACCCGGGACGAGCTCTACAACGCCCTCGTATGCACGCGGCTGGCCCCGGAGATCGGTCGCGAGCGCGTCTATCAGGTCGCTCCGTCCGAAAACCACCTGCTGCACGCCGACACCGGTGTCAGCCGGGATGCCCGCGGCAAGGTCTTCGGGGATGCGGACGCCAGCTTCGATGCGCTGGCCGGACGGCACGAGGCCGGCTGGCGGTTCCTGGTCGCCGGCCCGGACGCCGTCGAGCAACCGGACTGCATCCATCTGCTCGCCATCAAGGCCGACGGGAGCCTCGAATTCTTCTCGGTCGATCACGAGGAGAACGAGGTCGGCGAGGGCGATCGGGTCCTGATCCTGCAGGCGCCAAGCCGGACGGAAATCGACGCCGATGACCGACCCGCCATGCTGTTTGCCTGAACGGTCGTGTCCCCTGCGGGATCGATCCGTCCCGATTCCGATGCTTCGACCGCGCGCCGCAGGAAAGACCCGCCGACCGGTGTGGGGGATCCAGTCGGCCCGCGCCCATCCGCGGTGGTTCCCGCGATGTGGGGGTCTGGGCGGAACAGACCACGCCCGCCGCGCAGTCCCGTCACCATCGTAGGCAATCCCATGCCCGCAGATCGCCCGTGCCGGCCGGCTACGCCCGCCGGCGGGGCTGACGGCCGGCGGCTTCCAACGGCCGCGCCGCGCGTTCGAACTCGGCCCAGGGATCGCGCTGAAAGGCGGCGAGGCGGCTTGGCAAGTTCATGACGTCGAAGCGCGCGCCAGACCCCAGCGACGGAAGCTCGTCCCAATCGACGGGGACGGAAACCGGCGCGCCGGGGCGGGCACGGGTCGAGAAGGCCGAGACGGCGGTCGCGCCCCTCTGGTTGCGCAGGTAGTCCACGAAGATCCGGGCGTCCCTGGCCTTCTTGGACACGGTTGCGACGTAGAGGTCGGGCGCGTCCTTCGCCATCTCGGATGCGATGCGCTGCGCGAAGGCTTTCGCCTCGGCCCACCCGGCCTTCGGCTCGATCGGGACGACGACGTGCAGCCCCTTGCCGCCGGTGGTCTTCACGAACGTGGCGAAGCCCGCCGCCGACACCCGTTCGCGCACCTCCAGGGCGCCGGCGACCAGATCGCACCACCCGATGCCGTCGCCCGGATCGAGGTCGAAGATCAGGCGGTCCGGCCGTTCCGGGTCCGAGGCCGGCGCACCCCAGGGGTGGATTTCAAGGACGCTCCCCTGGACCAGCGTGCGCAGGCCTTCGCGATCGCGGATCACCACGGCCTTCTCGTCACCCACGACCCGGAGGTACCGCTCGTCGAGCCCGGCCCAGCCGTGCTTCTGGTAGAAGCAGGACCCGAGGCCGTCGGGGCACCGGAGGAGCGACAGCGGGCGGTCGATCACATGCGGCAGCATGCGGTCGGCGATCTCCGCATAGTACGCGGCGAGACCCTCCTTGGTCAGGCCGACGTCGGACCAGAGGACGCGATCGGGATGCGTCAGCGTCACGGTCTCTCCTGGCGCCTTCCGCGTGCTTGCCTTCGGGGCCGCAAGCGTCTTCTCCCGTACGACCTCGTCCGGACGCACGTCGCTCCGGAGGGTCTTGAAGGAGGCATGCCGCAGCTGATCGTCGCCCGTCCACCCGCGGAACGTTACCTCGCAGACGAGCCGGGGTTCGACCCAGCGGGCGTTGCGGCGCGCAAGCGGCGGCAGCTCGGCTTCGAAGGGCGGCGCCGGGATGCGCAGCGGCTCCAGTTCGGTCCAGAGATCCCGCGCGACCGCGTCGCGGAAGCCGGTACCAACCCGCCCGACATGGACGAGGGTGCCGTCCGCGTGCGTCCCGAGGATCAACGACCCCACAGATCGCGCCGCCGTGGTCGAGGGCATGTAGCCCGCGACGACGAACTCCTCGGACCGGGTGCATTTGATCTTGCGCCAGGCATCGGTCCGGCCCGACCGGTAGGGCGCGTCCGCCCGTTTGGCGACGATACCTTCCAGACCGAGCCTGCAGGCGTGGCGCGCCATGGCCGCGCCGTCGGCGGCCAGGTGCTCGCTGAACCGGATTGGGCCGCCCGACTGGGCGTCGTCGAGACTCTGCAGCAGCAGATCCTTGCGTTCGGTCAGGGGCAGCTCCCGTATATCCCTGCCGTCCAGGTACAGGAGGTCGAAGGCGTAAAAGACCGCCGATGCGGCATCGCCCGCGGCGAGCGATCGCTGCAGCGCAGAGAAGCTCGAAACGCCGCCCGCCGTCTCGACGACGATCTCGGCGTCGATCAGGGCGGAGGGCAGCTTCATGGCCTTCAGGGCCTGCGCCGTCGCTTCGAACTTCGCGGTCCAGTCGAGGCCCGAGCGCGTCAGGAGCTTCACCGAGCCCCCGTCGATGCGGGCCTGCATGCGGTAGCCGTCGTGCTTAATCTCGTACAGCCACCCGTCGCCGGTGGGCACGTCGTCGACGAGGGCCGCGAGCGCGGGCTCGACGAAGGGCGGCAGGATCGCCTTGCGGGCGCTCTTGGACCGGCTCGTGGGCGGTTTCGTCCTCCGCGCGGCAGCCACCTCGGCGCGGGCGGCGTGATCGGCCCTGACGCCCCCGCCCTCGGCGAGATCCCGGTTAGTCCGCCCCGACAGGACGGAGGCTTCGTGCGCGACAAGGATGTCGCCCTCACGCCGGGCGTGCTCGTCGTCGGCCTTCATGAGAAGCCACGGCTGCTTCTTCTCGCCGCCGCGCCCCTTCATCCGCACGAGGTGCCAGCGGCCAGCGAGCCGCTCGCCGTGCAGGGCGAACTCGAGGTGGCCCTTCGCCAGCCCGGCGGCCGGATCGCCGACCGGCTCCCAGGAACCGGTGTCCCAGACGATCATGGTCCCGCCGCCGTACTGGCCCTTCGGGATCGATCCTTCCCAGGCCAGGTAATCGACCGGGTGATCCTCGGTCATGACGGCGAGCCGCTTCTCGGCGGGCGACAGGCTCGGTCCGCGCGTCACGGCCCAGCTCTTCAGCACGCCGTCCATCTCCAGACGCAGGTCGTAGTGCAGGCGCCGCGCGTCGTGCTTCTGGACGACGAACCGCGCGCGCGCCGCCTTGCGGCCGCGCTTCCCCTGGGGCTCGGGCGACCCCTCGAAGTCCCGCTTGGCCCGATACGGTTTGAGGAGCTCGGTCATCGCTTCCAGGAAACGGGACCAGTCGGATCGGGTTCCTGGGAGGCCGGGACGGCGGAGCGAACGACAATAATGGGCCCGTTATCCACAGGTGCCCCTGTGGAGGAACGAGTCGAGTTGGACTCTCGTTGAACCGCCAAGCTCCCGATCGCCGCATTACCGATGCATCGACGGGTGGAGATACTTCGACGGACACAGGAGAGCGACGTGGCAGCCCGCGCCAACTGGAAAGGTCATCTTCGACTGTCCCTCGTCTCCTGTGCGGTCGGACTGTATCCGGTGGTCAGCTCTTCGAGAGAGCTGAAGTGCCATACGATCAACCGCGAGACCGGAAACCGCCTCAAGCAGCTCATGGTCGACTCCGTGACCGGCGACACCGTCGAGCGCGACGATCAGGTGAAGGGCTGCGAGATCGCCAAGGACGAACTCGTCCCCGTTGAGGATGACGAGCTCAGCGAGATCGCCCTGGAGAGCACGCACACCATCAACATCGAGACCTTCTGCCGGCGCGCGGAGGTCGACGAGCGCTACCTCGACAAGCCGTATTACCTCGCGGCCGAGGACAAGGTCTCGCGGGAGGCTTTCGCCGTGATCCGGGATGCGATGAAGAAGAAGGGCATGGCCGGGCTCGGCCGCATCGTCATCTACAAGCGCGAGCGGATCGTCCTGCTCGAACCGTACGGCAAGGGCCTGCTGGCCACGCTGCTGCGCTATCAGGACGAGGTTCGATCGCCGACGGCCTACTTCGAGGACATGCCCGACGGTGATCCAACAGCCGAGATGCGAGCGCTCGCCGAGGAGCTGATCACGCGCGCGACGCGGACGTTCGATCCGTCGAAGTTCGAGGACCGCTACGAGGAGGCGCTGATCGCATTGGTCAAGGGCAAGGCGCCCAAGGCACCGAAGGGCAGGGGGCGGGCAAAGGCCGGGGCCGCGAGTTCCGGCAACGTCGTGAACCTGATGGAAGCCCTCAAGCGCAGCATCGACGCCGAGAAGAGCGGCAAGCCGGCGAAACCGTCGCGTCGGAAAACATCGAGTTCCGAGCGCTCGAACTCAGCCCCGAAACGCGCGCCGGCCAAGACCGCTTCGGAGAAGGCGCGGAAAGCGGCGTGACCGACACGCACGCCCGACGTCCAGTGGGCCTGGTGCGCGCGGCACGCAAGGAACGGCGCGCGCGGCTACCGTGCGCGATGCCGAAATCGCCGCCAATCCGGGGAACATCGTCGAGACGCTCGAGGGCAGAGGCATCCGCGTCGTTCGACTCGTGCACGCCGCGGAGCACCCCCGGGGCGTGGAAGCGGGACCAACTCACGATCTCGACCGTGGCCCGTAGCGATCCCACCCGGCGCCCGCTGCGTCCGTCGCCACGGTCTTCAAGCGGCAAGGACACCTGCCGCGTCGTCGGAACTCGGCTGTCCCGTCGGATGCGTTAACACCGATCCGAGACCGGGGGCCACGTTCTGGACGTCGCTCGCTTCTCGGGCCATCGCCGTGGCGAGGAGCTGCGCACGCCCAGCCCAACGATCCCGTTCGATCCGCAGGGCATCGCACTGATCCTCGCTCGATGCCAACGCGACTTGCAACGCGTCGATCTCAGTCCGAAGATCGCTCGTGCGCTGCCGCTCACTGGCCAGAGCGGCCTTGAGTATATTCAATGCCGCGGCGGTTGCTCCCTTCGACGAGCGTCTCACGTCGCCAGCGGGACGGGATTGCGGCCCCGCGTTCGTGAAGGCACCGCTTTGCTTTTCGTCCGCCGGCGTCGACATCCGAGTCGCTGCGGCATCCGGTCGAAGCTGCGCGATTTCCGCTTTCAGTTGCTCGACATCGAGTCCTGCCGGGGGGCCGGCATCGGTTGGCCCGACCAAAGGAGCGGTGGCGAGGGAGGTCGGCAGCCCCTCCTCCTCCAAGACCAACTCGTGCAGCATGGCGAACACGGCATCGCCGTCCAGCCTGGACAGGTCAAAACCACTCTCAGCCGCAAGTTGGTTGAACTGCGCCTGCCCTCCGGCCGACTGCCCGACGAAGGCCATCGACCAATTGGCAAAGCCGCGGGACTCCGTCGGGCCGCACTGAAGAACCGTCACGTCCCCATGACGATCATCGCACTGGATCCGCTCGAAGGTCTCTTCGACCCCCCGGCGCGGGCCTTCGAGGACTTGAGCGAAGGCGCCGGCGTTGAACATCAGCGCGCCGGTCACCTCGGATCGATCGTTGTTTCGCTGCGACGCGGCCAGGATCTGACTGACGGTGGCTGTCAGCTCGGCCTCGGTTCCTTGGAACAGGTTCTTGCTGGCATAGACCAAGCGGTAGAGTTCGCTCATGGGATTGTCCGACGGATAGGGTGGATCAACGGTGTGGACGGTAGTTCGCAAGGAACTGCAGCAGATCGTCAGCGGGTATCGGCCTGCTGATGAGGTAGCCTTGAACGTCGGTGCAGCCTTCGTCGCGGATGCGCTGCATCTGCTCCGGCGTCTCGACGCCTTCGGCGACCGTGGTCATGCCCAGGCTCTTGCCGAGGCCGGCGATCGCGCGAATGATCGCGTCACCGTCGGGCTTGCTCGACAGATCTTTCACGAACGACCTGTCGATCTTGATCTTATCGAACGGGAAACTGCGCAGGTAACTCAGGGACGAGTAGCCGGTGCCGAAATCGTCCATGGAGACACGGACCCCGAGTTCGCGCAGACGATGCAGCGTTTGCAAGGTCTTCTCGCTCTCCTGCAGAAGCACCCCCTCGGTGATCTCCACCTCCAGCCGCTTCGCTGACAAACCTGAACTGGCAAGGGCCGAGATGATCGTCTCGACCAAACGGTCACTCTTGAACTGAGCCGGCGACACGTTCACCGCGACGGACATCCCTGCGGGCCAAGTCGTCGCATCGCGGCAGGCCTGACGAATGACCCACTCGCCGATCGGTACGATCAGGCCGATTTCTTCGGCGAGCGGAATGAAATCGAGCGGCGACACCGAGCCACGCTCGGGATGCTTCCAGCGGATCAGAGCTTCGCAGCCGATCAGCCTGTCATCGTCCAGCTGTAACTGTGGTTGGTAGTGCAGCTGAAACTCGCGGCGGGCCAGCGCCTGACGCATGTCGAGTTCGAGCTGACGGCGCGCTTGCATGCGCGCATCCATTTCAGGTTCGAAGAAGCGGTATGTCCCGCGCCCGTCAAGCTTGGCCCTGTACAAAGCGAGGTCGGCGTTCTTCAAGAGCTTGTCGGCACTTTCCCCGTCTGCGGGCGCGAGGGCTACGCCAACACTGGCCCCGATCGTCAGGAGGTGGCCATCGACCATGTAGGTGCGGCCGATCAGATCGACGATGCGCCGGGCCAGCGCTTGTGTATTCCCGGCCTCACGGATGTCGGTTTGCAGGATGACGAACTCGTCGCCCCCGATGCGGGCCACGGTGTCTGTGGGCCTGACGGTGGAGCGCAGGCGATCGGCAACCTTCGCGAGCAGTGCGTCGCCGACCGGGTGGCCGAGCGTGTCGTTGACCGGCTTGAACCGATCGAGGTCGATGAGAAGCAGTGCGCACGCCTCGCCGCTGCGCTGCAAGCGCGCCAGAGCCTCGGCCAGACGTTCACGCAAGAGGAGGCGGTTCGGCAAGCCAGTGAGGGGATCGAGGCGCGCCATCTCGTCGGCTCGCGCCTCGCTCGCCTTGCGTGCGCTGACATCCTCCAGCGTTGCGATCCAGCCTCCATCCGCGATAGGACAGAGTTCGATCTGAAGCGTACGATCCTGGCCCGTCACCTCGAAAGACACCGCCGTCTGAAGATCCAGCGCATGCCGCAGCGACTGAAATATTGCGCGACGCGTCAACGCGGTCCCGCGAGATAAAGCGCGGAACAACGAAATCGCAGACAGCTCGATTGTCAGTTCGACGCTCAGGCTTGTCAGGAGAAGCTTGGCTGGGACGTTGAAGCCGATGACATATCCGGACCGGCCGATCATGAGCAGGCCGTGTCGAATGACGTCGAGGTAGTGGTTGGGCGTCATGCGGGAAGCCGCACCTGAGTCCGGTCGCGTCGCCGGCACCGGTATTTTGGGTTGCACTGCGCCGAGGTGGTGCAGGTCAGCATTCATCACGCAATGGCCCTGTCAGAAACGCCTTGAAAGTACAGGTCGTCTAAAATCAGGACGGATATAAGCAGTGAATCTTTAATTCGAGGTTTATGCCCTTCGAAATATATCGAAGCATTCCAGATCGAGTCCAAGACCAGCTACTGATCTAAGTTAATCCGCGACAATGTGTAACCGCGCCCCGGAATAGGCGACCTGTCCTAAACGTGTGACGGTCGCTGATCCCATCGGCTTTTTATCGATCCGCCGACGTATAGTGCGAGTCGTCAAAAGCAGATCCTTACTCATGTCGAATATGTGAGGGCCTACAAATCAATCAAACTTCCCATTCGTGCCATGGATAGTTCGATCGAAGTTGTGACCGCGGCGACGCCGTCGGAGGCCGGCACCGGACCCGACGCATCGGTGAAGGAGGCATCCGCTTGTCTGGTCGACGATCGCCGGATCGGGCCAGCGACTTTCGCCCAAGTTCGGTCTGCGGTCAGGCGGATTTTGGCAGCTCGCCGACTTCGATGGAGGCGTTCTCGTGAGCGGCTTCGGAAATGGCATCCCGGGCGATCTTTACGGTCACACCCATCACGTGCCGTCGCAGAAGACGGGACAAGCGAGCGGCTTTGCGAACCTTCAAAGCGTCCATGATCGCGTGGTGATCGCTCACCGCGGCGAGCCAGTTCTCCGGGCTCTTGCGAGCCACAAATCGGAACGCCCGCGTCCGCGTCAGGATCTGCATGTAGCTGGCTGTCAGCGTGGCGTTTCCGGCCGCGGACACGAGGGTCTCGTGGAAGCTGCGGTTCGCCTGCAGGTATGTCGGCTCGTCCTCGGCGGCGTGAGCGCGCATCATATGATCGTGGATGGCGCCCAAGCGCGCCAGGTCCTCATCGCTGGCATGTTTGCAGACCAATTCACCCGCGAGCGCCTCAAGCGCCGCCATCACGGGGAACAGCTCGTCGATCTCCTCCGGGCTGACGTTCGCCACGATGGCGCCGCGCCGGGGCAGCAGCTGGAGCATGCCTTCCGAAGCCAGGACCTTCAGCGCTTCTCGCAACGGCGTACGCGAGACCCCGAACCGCTGGCAGAGCGCTTGTTCCGGGACCTTGTCGCCGGGCCGCAGCACGCCAGCGATCACCATCTCGCGAATGCCGGCAACGAGCATGTCGTGGAGGTTGGTCCGGATGAGGTTCGTCGGCTGCATCATCGCGATCGTCAGATGGTCTCTATGCCCTACCGTTTCATATCGGACCTGCGCCCCCGGCAACATTTTTCGGTGGCCGCATCGAGCTAAACCGCGTTCCCGGGCGCCACCGTCGGCGACAGACTGGACGTCGCCTCGCTCCCTGTGACCTCATCCCGCGGCAGGCCCCGCCAAGCCAGGACCGCGCCGACCAGCAGCAAGGCGATCGAGCCGACGAACGGCAGGGCATAGCTTCCCGAGAGCTGGGCGATCACGCCGAACGCCAGCGGCGAGACGATGCCGGCGATTGCCGACCCGGTGTTCATGATGCCGCTGGCGGTGCCGGCATGCTTCGGCGCCACGTCCATCGGGATTGCCCAGATCGGGCCGACCGTCAATTCAAGGAAGAAGAACGCGCCGCTCAGACAGAGTGCGACGACCGCGAGTTCGTGGACGAAGAGCACCGGGAGCAAGCAGACCATCGAGCCGAGCAGGCTCACGACGATCACCGTGCGACGCGCCCGCGCGAGGTCGTTGGTACGGCGATAGATGCGGTCGGCCCAGATGCCGCCCATGGCGTCGCCGACGACACCGGCGCCGAACACACCGAAGGCGAAGAACGCAGACTCCTTGATATTAAGGCCCTGCGCCTTGACGAAGTAGCTGGGCAGCCATGTCACGTAGAGCCACAGCGTCCAATTATAGCAGAAGTACACCAGCGTCGTCGGCAGCATGCGGCGCAGGAGGGCCGCCCAAGGGGTGGGTTCCGACGATTCACCGGCCGACTTGCGCGGCGCCGGCAACTCCGCCAGCTCCTCCGGCGTGCAGCCCGGATGGTCACTCGGCTCATCTCGGAAGTACAGGGCCCAGACGACAATCCAGCACAGGCTCACCGCCGCGAGCGCGATGAAGGTGCCCCGCCAACCAAAATAGGCAGCCATGAGGACGACCAGTGGCGGCGTCACGGTGTTGGCCAACCGCGAGCAGGAATGGACGACACCCTGCGCATAGCCGCGCTCAGCCGTCGGAACCCAGCGTGTCATCGCGGTGGTCGCGGCGGGGAAGGTCGCGCCCTCACCGACGCCCAGAAGCAGGCGGGCGAGGACGAGGGAGAGCAGGCCGCCGACGAACCCGGTCAGCAGCGTTCCGACGGTCCACACGATCCCGCACAGGACCAGGGTCCGACGCGCGCCGAGCCGGTCGGCGGTCATTCCGCCCAGGACCTGGAACAGCGCGTAGGTGTAGCCGAACGAAGAGAGGGCAAAGCCCAGCTCCACGTTGTTCAGGTGTAGGTCGGCCGCCATCAGCGGCGCCAACGTCGAGAGGTTCACCCGATCGACGTAAGTGATGAAGTAGACCAGGCACAGCAGCGCGAAAACGCGCCCCCGGGTCGTCGTGAACGTGCGGCGCAAGGCGTGCGTGACGCCGCCGGATCCTAGGCTCATCGGCTGTTCCTCCCGTGAGCGCGGTTGGCTCCGCACCCATCGCATGTCGCTGCTTGTCTCGGCTCAGACTGCGCGCAGGCGTCAAACCCCGCAAGATGAATTCTGCACGCAAAATGCATTTTATGCGTGACGCCCAGAATTTCGTTGCACGCGCCGAAAATCGCCTTATGCATGCAGAATTCAAAAAGCGACGCCTTGGATGCGTCGCGGGAGGAGAGCCCTGAATGGATGAGATCGGCCGTTCCGACGATCGCTCGGCTCAGGCGCTGGAGGATGAGGTTGCTACCGCACCCGTCCGGCCGCTGCCGCTCGCAGGCCTGCGCGTTCTCGACGTCACGCAGGTGATGGCGGGTCCGTTCTGCAGCATGCTGCTGGCGGATCTCGGCGCCGACGTCATCAAGATCGAACCACCCGGCACGGGCGACCAGACCCGCGGCGCGATGGGGTTCAAGATGAAGGGGCCCGACAGCATGGGCTTCCTCAACATGAACCGGAACAAGCGCAGCATCGCGATCAACCTGAAGAGCGAGGCCGGCCGCGCGTTATTCATGACGCTCGTGGCCACCGCCGATATTCTGGTCGAGAACTACCGTCCGGGCGTGATGAAGAAGCTCGGGCTCGGTTACGACGTGCTGCGCGCGCACAATCCGCGTCTGATCTATGCCAGCATCTCGGGCTTCGGTCAGTCCGGTCCCTGGGCGATGCGGCCGGGCTACGATCTGATGGCTCAGGCGATGTCCGGGGTGATGAGCGTGACCGGCCATCCCGGCGGGCCGCCGGTCAAGGCGGGCGTGCCGGTAGCCGATATCGGCTGCGCCTTGTTCTGCGTCTACGGGATCCTGAGCGCGTATATCGGCCGGCAGACGAGCGGCGAAGGCCAGTACATCGACGCGTCGCTGTTCGACTCCGCCCTGGCGTTCTCGATCTGGGACATCTCGGAATACTGGGGTACCGGCCGCATCCCGAAGCCGCTCGGCACCGCGAACCTGATGAGCGCCCCCTATCAGGCCGTGCGCGCTTCGGACGGCTACTTCGTCATGGGCGCGACCAACCAGAAGCTCTGGCGGCTGCTATGCGAGGTGCTTGCGCGGGCCGACCTCGTCGATGACCCGCGCTTCGTCGACATCCCGGCCCGACTCGCCAACCGCGACGTGCTGATTGGCGAGTTGGAGAAGAGCTTTGCCGAACGGACCGCCGAGGAATGGGTGACCCACCTGCTCGCGGTCGGCATTCCGGCCGGCCGGATGAACACCTATCCGGAAGCGTTCGAAAGCGAGCACGGCCGCCATCGTGAGATGCGGATCGAGGTCCCGCATCCCAATGAGGGTAGCGTCCCCAACATCGGTTTCCCTGTGAAGTTCTCGGGCACACCGCCCCGCACCCGGATGCATGCACCGCTTCTGGGCGAGCATACGGAGAGCCTGCTCCGGGAACTCGGTCTCGGCGAAGACGAAACCGAGGCGCTGCGCGCGGGAGGCGCGTTCGCACCGTGAGCGCGTGCGAGCGGGAGGGCGCAGTCCGCTATCGCGCCGAGGACGGCATCGCCCACCTGACCTTCGACCGGCCCGCCGCGCGCAACGCGATGACGTGGCGGATGTACGAAGACCTGGCCGACGGCCTCGCCCGGATCGAGGCTGACCCGGCGATCCGCATTGCGGTCCTGCGCGGGACTGGCGGCAAAGCTTTTGTTGCCGGCACGGACATCGAACAGTTCGTGGGGTTCACCGGGGAGGACGGGGTGGCCTACGAGGCGCGGATCGACGCGTATGTCACTGGACTGGAACGCGTGCGCGTCCCGACAATCGCCGTCATCGAGGGTCTGGCAGTCGGCGGTGGCCTCGCGATCGCCAATGCGTGCGACCTGCGCGTGGCCACACCGGGTGCGCGGTTCGGCGTTCCGATCGCCCGCACCCTCGGCAATTGTCTGTCGCCCGCGAACTTGCGTCGCCTGACGGCGACGCTGGGTCTGAGCACCGTCAAGCGCATGCTTCTGCTCGCCGACATGCCGACGGCCGAGAGCCTGGAGCCGCTCGGCTACCTCGCCGCGATCGAGAGTCCCAAGACCCTCGACGCTCGTGTGGTGGAGCTCTGCCAGCGCCTGCTCGGTCATGCCCCGGTGACCATGCGCGTCACCCGGGAGATGCTGACTGCGCTCGCCCTCGATCCCGATGCCGACGGCAGCGCCGGTATCCGAACCTGCTACGGCAGCCGGGATTTCGCCGAGGGCGTTCGAGCCTTCCTCGACAAGAAGCCAGCGGTTTGGTCGGACGCCTGACGTCGGGTCTCTCATCCAACAGTCAGCACGGCTCGTCCGCGACGGCACTGGAAGAGGACACGACATGCCCCTTCGGCAGGGACGGCATTTTCTCAACATCCCCGGCCCAAACCGGTGCCCGAGCGTGTTCTCCAGGCGATGGACCGACAGGCGATCGATCACCGGGGCCGGAATTCGGCCGGCTGGATCGGGAGATGCGCGAAGGTTGCAGGGCGGTCTTCCGGACCGATGGACCGGTCGTTCCGTTTTTGGCTCCGAAACGGGGGCGTGGGACGCGACGATCGTCAACACGCTCTCGCCGGGCGCCCGAGTGTTGATGTCCGAGATCGGGCATCTCGCCACGCTGTGGAGCAAAATGGCCGCCCAATGAGGGATCGCAGTTGAGTTGGTACCGGGCGACTGGCGCCACGGTGCGGACCCGGCCAACGTCGAGGCCACGCGCGCCGAGGACACGCTCGCCGAGGACACGGCGCACGCGATCAAGGCTGTTATCGTCGCCGGTCATTCGGCTTTGCGCCCTTGTCGGACGCCGAACGAGCCAGAGCGCTCGGTTGGAAGCAGACGCTCGCGGGCAGGATGGTCAGTCTCAGCACGCTGGCGCTATCCTTGCGTCGGGCCAGCTTGCCCCCAGACGCGAGAGCTGACCAATCATGGCTGTCACAGACCAAGCGCTCGCCTGGACGCAGCTGTTCGGAGACCTCGACCGCAGCGGCTTGGCGCTGCACTTTCAGATCCGCCGGGCAATCGTCACCGCCATCGAACGGGGCCTGTTCACCGCGCAGGCCCGACTACCGTCAACACGCCAGTTGGCGACGCTGCTCGGGGTTGCCCGGAACACGGTGGTGAACGCCTACCAGCAATTGATCGACGAGGGATTTCTGGTCGCCCACGAACGCAGCGGCATCTTCCTGGCACCGGACCTGGCCGTCTCCCAGGCAACCGCGGCCCCCGGCGGCCGGACCATCGATTGGTCGGAGCGCCTCGCGCTTCGGCCTGCGCGGCTACGACAGATCACCAAGCCCCGGGACTGGCTCGACTACCCCTATCCCTTCCTGTTCGGCCAGTTCGATCCGTCCCTGTTCCCGGCCAATGATTGGCGCGAGAGCGTGCGGGCCGCCTCCGGCGTGTCCGAGATCAACGCCTGGGCGGGCGACTTGATCGACGAGGACGACCCCGCCCTGGTCGATCAGCTGCGCCTGCAGGTACTGCCCCGGCGGGGCATCTTCGCGAGCGCGGACGAGGTGATGGTCACGATCGGCTCGCAACAGGCGCTTTCGCTGCTGATCCAGCTGCTGGTCGGCCGCAACACCCCGGCGGGCGTCGAGGACCCCTGTTATCCCGATACCCGCAACATGCTGACGCTGGCCACCGACGACCTGGCGACACTCGCCATCGACCGGCAGGGGGTCGTGCCGGATGCGACCTTCGCCAGCCGGCGCGTCGCCTTCGTCACCGTGGGCCATCAGTGCCCGACGACGGCGGTCATGCCGCTGGAGCGACGCCGCGCCCTCTTGGAGGCCGCGCGGCGCCACGACGTCGTCCTGGTGGAGGACGATTACGAGGCCGACCTCGCGCTGGCGGACGAGATCCCCGCGCTCAAGAGCCTCGATGCAGACGGGCGCGTTGTCTATGTCGGCAGCTTCTCGAAGGTGTTGGCCCCGGGCCTGCGCGTTGGCTACGTGGTGGCACCCCGGGCCGTGATCGCCGAGTTGCGCGTGCTGCGGCGGCTGATGCTGCGCCACCCGCCGTCGAACAATCAGCGCGCCACCGCGATGTTCGTGGCGCTCGGGCATTACCGCACGCACCTCCGCCGGACAGCCAGCGTGCTGGAGGAGCGCGCGTCGCGCATTGCCGGTTTGCTGCCCCGCCTCATGCCCCGGTTCAGCTGGCGGCGCGATCCGGGAGCCACAAGCTTCTGGATGAAGGGACCGGCAGGCCTCGATGCCCGGGATCTCAGTCTGCGCGCCCGTGCCCGCGGCGTCCTGATCGAGCCGGGCGACATCTTCTTCGCCGATCCGGATGCCGGCCGGGCTTGTTTCCGGCTGGGCTTCGCCTCGATCCGCACCGATCGGATCGAGGCGGGGCTCACCCACCTGTCGGAGCTGATCGGCCCGGCGGGCGCTCCGCTGTCACAGAGGATGGCCGAGCAGGTCTGAGACCGCCTGCACCACGCTCGTGATCGCCACGGTACAGAGGAGCAGGATCGACAACGCCCGATGGCCGCGGCCGGCGCCGCGCTGGAGGAGCGCCTCGCCGACGCGGCTTCCGGCGACGATGAGCGGGATGCCGATCGCCACCGGGATCGCCAGGGATACCCCGAGGAGGCCCGCGGTCGCGAGGCTGACGGCGCTGGCGATCGACGTGGCGAGGAAGAACACCAGCAACGAGGCGCGCCCCTGCTGAGGCGAGAGCGGCGTCGCGAGATAATAGGCGACCACGGGCGGGCCGGGCATCGCCGCGAGCCCGTTGCACAGGCCGGCCGCCAGCCCGACCACCAGCGTCGCGCCGCCGCGGGGCAGCACCACGAAACGGAAGCCCCGCACCAGCGCGACGGTTCCCCCACCGCAGATCAGCGCGATGCCGAGCCGCGCGACGTCGGGGCTCGCCGCTGCGAGCGCGGCCACGCCCAGCGGCGATCCGACCACCGCACCGGCGACGAGCCAGCCGAGCGAGGGCCAGTGGCAGGTCCGGCGCGCCCGGGGCAGGTCGGACAGGCTTGCGCAGAACTGAAGGGCGACGGCGAGCGGGACGCATTGGCTCGGCGGCAGCGAGAAGCCCAGCAGCGGCACGGCCGCCAGGGCGAATCCGAAGCCCGTGAAGCCGCGGATCAACGCCGCCGCGAAGACCGCCGCCGCGATGGCGACCAGGGTCCCCGGCTGGGGCGCGGCCGCCAGCAGGGCGGGAACGGCTTCCATCGCCTCAGCGCATGTCGACCACGATTGTCTTCTTGCGGGTGAAATGCTCCAGCATCGCCTCGAGGGAGGCTTCCTTGCCGAGGCCGGACTTCTTGAACCCGCCGTAACTCAGGTTCGGCTGGATCGTCAGGTTCTGATTGACCTGGACATAGCCTGCATCGAGCGCGTGCGACACTCGCAGCGCACGACGCAGGTCGGTGGTCCACACTGTCGCGGCGAGGCCGAAATCCCCGGCATTCGCCGCCTCCAGAACGGCCTCCTCGTCGGAGAACGGCACGATGCAGGCGACCGGCCCGAAGATCTCGTCGCGCATGAGCGGGCTGTCCTCGGTAAGACCGGTGAACAGGACCGGCTCGACGAAGAGGCCTCCGGCGAGCTCCGCCGCTTCGGGGAGGGTTCCGCAACGCACGGCCTGCGCGCCCGGGGTCGCCTCGCCCTGCGCGATGTAGTCCATGATCTTGGCACGCTGCCGGGCGTTGATGACGGTGCCGATATCGGTCGCCTCGTCGAGCGGGTCGCCCATCCGGAGGTTCGAGACGGCAGCGGCCAGCCGCTCCACGAACGGGTCGTGCAGGTCCGCATCGACGTAGATCCGGCTCGACGCGGTGCAGCTCTGACCCTGGCGGGTAAAGCGCATGCCGGCCACTGCGCCCGCGACGGCCCGGTCGAGATCGGCGTCGGCGAAGACCAGCATCGGGCTCTTGCCGCCGAGCTCCAAGCTCACCGGGATCAGCTTGTCGGCGGCCTCCCGGTAGATCGCCTCACCCACCGCCTGCGAGCCCGTAAAGGTGACCTTGGCGACGTCGGGGTGGCGGACCAGCGGCGCCCCGCATCCGGCTCCGGTGCCACAGATCACGTTGAGGACGCCGGGCGGCAGGAGCTCCGCCAGCAGGCGCGCGGCCTCGATCGTCGCGAAGGGAGCCTCCTCGGAGGCCTTCACCACCACGGTGTTGCCCGCCACCAGGGCCGGGCCGATCTTGAGCGCCATCAGCACGAGGGGCACATTCCAGGGCAGGATCGCCGCCACCACGCCCAGGGGCTCCCGGGTGGTCAGCGCCAGCATGTCCGGGCTGAACGGCAGCGTCTCGCCTTTGAGTTCCGTGGCGAGGCCGCCGAACATCGCGAGGATGTCGGCGGCGGTGGCGATCTCGGGTCGGCATTCGGTGCGGATCGCCTTGCCGGTCTCGGCGGCGAGGAGCGGGGCGAGGTCCGGGGACGCCGCCGCGATCCGGCGCCCGCCCTCGGCGACCAGCCGCCCGCGCTCGCGCGCCGGCACCCGCGCCCAGGCCTTTCCGGCGGCGCGGGCGGCCGCGACCGCCGCCTGGACATCCGCCGGGCCGGCCGCCGGCGCCTGCCCCAGTGCGTCGCCGGTCGCCGGATCGAGAACAGTCAGGCATGTGCCGTCCACCGGGCCCACCAGCGCGTTCCCGATCAGGTGGCGTCCCGCAAGCGAGGCCAGGAGGTCGCGCGCGTTCCCAGGAAGGCGCGCCCTGCCGCGCGTCAGGCTCTCGGGTTCGTTCGACATGGGCGGGTCACTCGCGATCGGACTCGGGCGTCCCGCCGTCGATAAAACCGGTGCGGGCGCCGCGACAGGTCCAGGCGGCGGCGAGTGAGCGGACCAGGGCACTATCCAGGCGCCGTCAGGCCTTGCCCTTCCAGGGCACCAGCGCGCGTTCGAGCCGCCGCAGGCCGAACTCGAAAAGGGCTGCGAACAGGCCGATCAGCAGGATGCCCATCACCACCACGTCGGTGCGCAGGAAGTTCGAGGCGTTGAGGACGAGCTGGCCGAGCCCGGCCTGGGCCGCCACCATCTCGGCGGCGACCAGGGTGGTCCAGCCGACGCCCATGCCGATCCGCAGGCCGATCAGGATCTCCGGCATCGCGGCCGGGAACACCACGTAGCGGAGCACTTGCCAGCGGCTCGCCCCGAGTGCGCGCGCCGCGTTGATCTGGTCGACAGAGGCCGAGAGCACGCCCGATCGGGTCGCCAAGGCCACCGGGGCGAAGCAGGCCAGGACGATCAGCAGCACCTTCGACAACTCGCCGATCCCCAACCAGATGATCATCAGCGGCAGGTAGGCCAACGGCGGCAGCGGCCGGTAGAACTCGATCAGCGGGTCGAGGATGCCGCGGGCGATCCGGCTCATGCCCATGGCCAAACCGGCCGGGACACCCAGCAGCGTTGCGAGCCCGAAGGCGCCGAGGACGCGCAAGAGGCTGTCGCGCACGTGAAGGCCGAGGGGGGCGCCGTCGAGTTCGCCGTTCCAGGCCTGCCCGAGGGCCGTCAGGACCGCCTCCGGCGGCGGCAGGAACAGCGGTTTGATCCAGCCGACATGGGTCGCGACCGCCCAGAGACCGAGGCAGGCCAGCACGGTGGCCAGACTGATGATCGGCACCAGCGACTCGTCGCGGCGGCCACGGCGCCCGGGGCGAGAGCGCGACGCCTCGGGAACCGCCGCGTCGAGGGGAAGGCCGCTCATCGGGAGCCTCCGAACGCCGGTTCGATCCGGTGATGGATGCGCCCGAGCACGCGCTCGCGCACGGCGATGAAGTCGGGATCCGACTTGACCGCCCGCGCCGCCCGCCCGGCCACGACCGCGCGCGAAAAGGGCAGGTCGATCGTCTCGACGATGCGGCCCGGCCGCGGGCTCATGATCAGGAGCTTGGTGGCCAGGAACACCGCCTCCTCGACGTCGTGCGTGATGAAGAAGGCCATCTTGCCGGTCCGGTGCCAGACTTGGAGGATCAGCTCCTGGACCTGCTCGCGCGTGAATGCATCCAGGGCGCCCAGCGGCTCGTCCATCAGCAGGGCGCGCGGGTCACTGGCCAGCGCCCGGGCGATGCCGACCCGCTGCTGCATGCCGCCCGAGAGCTCGTAGGTCTTCCGGTCCGCGAACTCGGCGAGACCGACCAGCTCAAGCATGGCGAGGGCGATCCGGTGCCGCTCCGGGCGCGCAACGCCGCGCATCTTGGGACCGAAGGCCACGTTCTCGGCCACGCTCAGCCAGGGCATCAGCGCGTGGCGCTGGAACACCACCCCCCGGTCGGCCCCCGAACCCCGGACCGGCACCCCGTCCAGCAGGATGCTACCCTCGGTCGGTTCAAGGAAGCCGGCCATCGCCGAGAGCAGGGTGGTCTTGCCGCAGCCTGAGGCGCCGAGCGCCACCACGAACTCCCCCGGCCGGATCGTGAGGTTCACCTGCGAGAGGGCGACGATGCCGGTCTCGCCCTCCCCGTAATGGACGCTGAGGTTGCGGATCTCGATCATGGATCTCTCCGGCTTCGCCGCGGGCTATTGTCCGGCCGCCGCCACGTAATCGCCGGTGACGAACCGGCCGTAATCGGGTGCCAGCGCCTGCACGCGCCCCTGCGCCTTCAGGAACTCCGCGGTCTCCGTCAGGGCCCTGGCGGCCCCGCCGCCAAGCCAGGCCGGGGAGGCCTGCGCGTCGAGGGCCGGGAAGCGGTAGCTCGCGAGGCTCGCCGGCACCTCTGCGGGGGTCGCACCGGTGATCTTGGCCACCGCCTTCACCTCGCTTGAATCGGCAGCCCACGGCCGAGTCCTGTAGGCCGCGTCCTCGGCCGCGATCAGCTTCACCAGCGTGACGAGGAAGTCCCGGTTCTGTGCCGCCCAGGCCCGGTCGACCACGAGGCCGTCGAAGGTCGCCTTGCCTTTGCGGGCGATGTCGCCCGCCGAAATTAGCACCGTGCCGGACTTCTTCACGCGGGCCAGCACAGGGTCCCAGATGAAGGTCGCATCGATGTCGCCGCGCTCCCAGGCGGCGGCGATCTCGGGCGGCCGCATGTTGAGGATCGTCACGTCCTTCTGGCTCAGCCCGGCCTCCGCCAGCGCGGCGATCAGCTGATAGTGGGATGTCGAGACGAACGGCACCGCGACGGTCTTGCCACGCAGGTCGGCCACGGTTTTGACGCTGCTGCCGTTGCGCGCGACAAGCTGCTCGGCGTCGGCGATCTCGTCGAGAATCCAGAAGAGCTGGATGTCGAGTCCCTGGGAGGCCGCCGCAGCGATCGGGCTCGACCCCGCCTCTCCGATCTGGACGTTGCCCGACGCCATGGCGCGAATCACGTCGCCGCCGCCGCCGAACTTACGCCACGTCACGGTGTAGCCGGTGACCTTCTCGATGGCGCCCGAGGCCATCAGGGCCCGGAACGGGACCACCATGTCCTGGTGCGCGAAGGTGACGGATTTCTCGGCGGCCAGGGCGGGGTCAGGCGAGAGGATGCCGAGGAACAGCGGTGCCAGGGCCGCCAGAGCGGCTAAGATTGCTCGCGCGGCGGGGCGGGCTTTTGGTCGCGATTGTACGCTGTCCATGAGCATTCATCCCCTCCGGGACCCCGAATCGCTCCCGATGAGCGGTCCGACCGGAGGGTCCGACAAGGCAAGCTCCGTGCACAAGGGGCCAGACGATGCCTAAATCTCCCCCCGCATGGCTCCCCCGCGCCGGTCGCTCCCCAGGGCCGGCCAACTGGATGCGTCGTTGACACCGCTCTGGACCTCGCGAGGCTGACGGCGCCGGCGCTAGGTCGTGGCGACGACAGCCGCCCGCGGGCGAGCCAGGGGAGTGCGGTTCCATGAATGAAACGACGACCGAAGCGGAGCGCCACGCGGTGCTCGACAGCCTGTTCGAAGCCTTCAACCGCCACGATGCGGACGGGGTGATGGCCTGCTTCACGCCGAACGTGGTGTTCGATACCGCCGCCGGCCCGGAGGCGCACGGGCGCCGGCTGACCAGCCAGGACGCGGTGCGGGCGGCCTTCGTGGCCGTCTGGACCGACATGCCGGACGTGGCCTGGACGGTCACCCGCCACACCCTGGCGGGGGAGCGCGCCACGTCGGAATGGCTGTTCACCGGCACCCGGGCCGATGGCGGCCGGGTCGCCGTGGAGGGGGTCGACCTGTTCGTGTTCGAGGGAAGGCTGATCGCCCGCAAGAGCGCCTTCCGCAAGGACCGCCCGGTCCAGGCGGCCTGAGGGAGGCGGACCGTGAGCCTGACCCCCGATCCCGTGCCACGCCCGACCGGCGCGCCCTACGATCCGACCTACGATCCCCTGACCAGCGCGACCCCTGGCACGAACCGCGCCTACGCGCCGACCTACTGGGTGGCCACCGCCGGCCCTCCGCCGGAGGATGACGGCCCGATCACGGGCGACGTCGATGCCGACGTGGTGATCGTCGGCTCGGGCTTCACCGGCCTGTCCTGCGCCCTCAGCCTCGCCCGCGATCACGGCATCAAAGCCACCGTGCTGGAGGCCAACCGGGTTGCGTGGGGCTGCAGCACCCGCAACGGGGGCCAGGGCCAGAACGCGTCGGGCCGGCTCAGCCGCTCGCAATGGATCGCCCGCTACGGTCGGGAGACCGCGCTCCGGCTCCACGCCGAGATCCAGGACGGGTTCTCATACTTCTCCGACCTCGTCCGCGAATTCGACCCCGATCCGCAGCCTGGCGGCCACATCTACGTCGCCCATCGGGCGCGCACCTTCGCCAAGCTGGCAGCCGAATGCGAGGTCGCCAACGCGGTGTTCGGGTATCGCACCCGGATGCTCGGCCCGGACGAGTTGCGGCGCGACTGGCTCGACGAGGCCGGGGCGGTCGGTGCACTCCATGAGCCGTTGGGTATCGGCATCCACCCGGCGAAGTTCGCCTTCGGGTATCTCCGGGCCGCGCGGGCGGCGGGCGCGCGGATCCACCCCGCCAGCCCGGTGCTCGGGATCGACCGCGACGGCGCCGGATTCCGGGTGCGCACCCCCCACGGAACCGTTCGGGCCCGTGCAGTCGCGATCGCCACGGGGGGCTACACCAGCCAGGGACTGCACCCACGCCTGCGCAGCCGGATCATGCCGATCCTGTCCAATTCCCTGGTCACCCGCCCGCTGACGCAGGACGAGATCGCCGCGACGTTGCGGACCACCACCTTCGTCACGGACACCCGCACCCTGCGCTTCTACTACCGCCGGCTACCCGACAACCGGGTCCAGATCGGCAGCCGCAGCGCCATCACCGGGGCGGACGCGACCAACCCGCGCCACCTCCGCCTCCTGGTCGATGGCCTGCACCAGAAATTCCCGGCGCTCGAAGGCATTGCGATCGACTATTCCTGGTGGGGCTGGGTCGATGTCAGCCACGACATGATGCCCCGGATCGTTCAGCCGGAGCCGGACCAGCCGCTGTTCTACGCCCTGGGCTATGGCGGCAACGGCGTCTCGTTCTCCGCTCAGGCTGGCCGCCGGCTCGCCGGGCTGGTGGCAGGTCGCAAGCTCGCGGGTCTGCCGATCTTCGAGGGATCCTTGCCGAGCCACCCGTTCGCGCCATTCCGGCGTCTCGGGCAGCGGATGTTGTATCGCTGGTACCACCACCGCGACGAGGCGGCCTGACCCGGCTGTCTGCGGGAACGGATAACCCGGCCCTCTTCGGATGGGCCGCCCGGTCGGTTCGGGGCGGCCCTTGTCATGTCGGGAGGTACCGCCGGATGGTCAGGCAGCCTGTGCCTGATCGAAGTTCGGCGCCTCGATCTCGCCGACACGGTGACAGGCGACGTAGTGACCGTGGCCCGTCGCGAGCAGGGCCGGATCCTCGGCCCTGCACCGCTCGACCGCGAACGGACAGCGCCCGGCGAACCGGCAGCCCGCGGGCGGATCGATCGGGCTCGGCGGCTCGCCGCGCACGAGGTAGCGGGCCTTCAGGGCCTCCCGTGCCGGACCGGCCGGCACCGCCGCCGAGATCAGCGACCAGCTATAGGGGTGGCGCGGGGCGGAGAAGAACGTCCGCGTCGGCGCCTGCTCGACGATCCGGCCGAGATACATCACCGCGACCTCGTCGCAGAGGTGCTGCACCACGCCGAGATCGTGCGAAATGAAGATGTAGGCGAGTCCTCGCTCGGCCTGGAGCCTGGCCAGGAGGTTGAGGATCTGCGCCTGGATGGCGACGTCGAGGGCCGAGACCGCCTCGTCGCAGACGATGATGTCGGGCTCGGTCGCCAGGGCCCGGGCGATGCACAGGCGCTGGCGTTGCCCCCCCGAGAACTGATGCGGGAACAGGCTTTTGGCCTCCGGTCGCAGGCCCACCGCGGCGAACAGCGCGTCGAGCCGCGCCGCGGCCTGCTTGCGCGACAGCCCCTCCAGCAGCCGGAGCGGCTCGGCCACGAGGTCGCCGGCACAGCGGCGGGGATCGAGCGACGCGAACGGGTCCTGGAACACCATCTGGATGTGGCGGCGCGCCTGCCGCAACCGGGCGCCCCGGAGGCCGAGGATGTCCTCGCCGTCGAGGACGACGTGGCCGGCGGTCGCCGGAACGAGGCGCATGATGCCCTGCGCTGTGGTGGATTTGCCTGATCCGGACTCTCCGACGATGCCGAAGCTCGCGCCGCGACGCACGACGAAGCTTACGCCATCGACCGCGTGTACCCGCGAGCCGCCGCGACCCGGGACCGGAAAATGAACCCTGAGGTCGTTGACCTGCAGGATGGCGGCGCCCGTCGGGGCCGGGATGGGTCTCGCGTTCATGCCGCTCTGGCCGCTCTTGCCGCTCATGCCGCTCGTGCCTCCGGGTGCCAGCAGGCCACCGCCCGGGCGGACCCGGTTTCGGCCAGGGCCGGCTGGGGACTGTCCAGACAGGTGGCGTCGACCCGCGCGCAGCGGTCGGCGAAGGCGCAGATCGCGGGTCGACGGCCGAGCGGAGGGACGAGGCCTGGGATCTCGCGCAACGCGCCCGTCCCGGCGTCCGCCGCTGCGCCGAGGCGCAGGTGCGGCGTGCAGCCCATCAGCCCGTAGGTATAGGGATGCTGCGCCGCGCGCATCACGGCGCGGGTCTCGCCCTGCTCGATGCACCGCCCGGCGTAGAGTACCGCCACCGTGTCGGCGATGTCGGCCACCGCCCCGAGATCGTGGGTGATCAGCACGATGGCGGTGCCCATCTCGTCCTGGAGGGCCTTCAGCAGATCGAACACCTGCGCCTGCACGGTCACGTCCAGCGCCGTCGTCGGCTCGTCGGCGATCAGCAGCTTCGGCCGGCAGGCCAGCGCCATGGCGATCATCACGCGCTGGCGCATGCCGCCGGAGAGCTCGTGCGGGTAGGCGTGAAGGCGCCGATCGGCGGCCGGGATTTGGACCGCCCTGAGCATCGCCAGGGCCCGGTCCAGGGCGTCGCGGCGCCCGAGCCGCTGATGCAGCCGCAGCGCCTCGGCAATCTGGTCGCCCACCGTGTAGACCGGGTTCAGGGCCGTCATCGGTTCCTGGAAGATCATCGACATGGCGCTGCCGCGCAACGCCCGCAGCCGGGCCGGCTTGGCCGCCGCGAGATCCTCCCCGGCGAGGCGAATGCGACCGCCGGCACGGGCGAATCCCTCCGGCAGCAGGCCCATGATCGCCAGCGCGGTCATGCTCTTGCCGCAGCCGGATTCGCCGACCAGCGCGATGGTGCGGCCGGCCTCGACGGAGAAGCTCAGGTGCTCCAGCACCGGCACGCTGGCTCCGGCCTGCCGCAAGGTGACGGTGAGGTCTTCGACTGCGAGGACGGGGGGCATCGCTCAGCTCCGCTTGCGCAGGCGCGGGTTGACCGCGTCGTTGACGGCGTCGCCCACGAGGCTGACGCCGAGGACCGCGAGGAAGATCGCCGCCCCGGGCAGCAGCACCGTCCACCACGCCTCCAGGGCGTAGGCGCGGTTCTGGCCGATCATCAGCCCCCAGCTCATCACGTTGGGGTCGCCCAGCCCGAGGAAGCTCAGAGCCCCCTCGAACAGCACGGCGGTGCCGATCGCCAGCGTCGCCGAGACCACGATCGGCGGTGCGGCGTTCGGCAGGATCACCCGGCCGATCAGGTAGAGCGGTCCGGCCCCGGCCGCCCGCGCGGCTTTGACGAAGTCGAGGCCGCGCAGGCGCAGGAACTCCGCCCGGGTCAGCCGCGCCGTGGGCGGCCAGGAGACGATCCCGATCGCGATCGTGGTGATGGCGATCCTCTGGCCGAACAGGGTGACCAGAACCATCGCGAACAGCAGGGTCGGCAGCACCTGGAAGAATTCGGTGACCTTCATCAGCAGCGTGTCGGTCCGGCCTCCGAAGAAGCCCGCCAGCGCCCCGAAGGTCACGCCGATCACCACGGTGATCAGGGCCGCGGAGAAACCGACCAGCAGGGTCGCGCGACCGCCCTGCAGCAGGGCCGCCAGGATGTCCTGGCCGAGGTAGTCCGTGCCGAGCAGCGGATCGCCGCCGGGCGGCTGGAACGGGGCGCCGACGATGTCGAACGGATCGACCCCGTAGAGGTGCGGTCCGACCAGCGCGGCGAACAGGAGGCCGAGCAGGATGGCGAGACCGAGGAGGCCGCTGGGGTTGCGCAGGAACAGGCGAAGCGTGGCGAGCCCGGGCGTGACGGCCGGGCGCGGCATCGGCGGGGCCGCCTCGGGGCGCGTCGCCTCCGATGGCAAGGTCGAGCCGGTCGCGGCGGCGACGTTCATGCGGGCCTCCCGGCACGGATGCGCGGATCGATCAGGCGATAGAGGAGGTCGGTGACAAGGTTCGCGGCGACGACCAACAGCGCCGAGCAGAACAGGATGCCGAGCAGCGTCGGGTAGTCGCGCCGCAGGATCGAGTCGAAGGTCAGGCGGCCGAGTCCCGGCCAAGCGAACACGGTCTCGACCAGGATGGCGCCCGCGAAGAGCTGTCCGAACTGGAGTCCGACCATGGTGACGAGCGGGATCAGCGCGTTGCGCAGGGCGTGCTTGCCGACCACGATCCACTCCGGCAGGCCCTTGGCACGGGCGGTGCGGACGTAGTCGGCATTGAGCGCATCGATCATGCTGGCCCGCATCAGACGGCTGTATTGGGCGACGTAGACGATGCCGAGGGTGAGCATCGGCAGGACCAGATGTTCGGCCACGTCGAGGGCGTGGGCGAGGCCGCGCCGCGGCGTCGCCACATCCTCCATCCCGGCGACCGGCAGAACCGGCCACAGGGAGGCGAACACCACCAGCAGCATCAGGCCGGTCCAGAAGACCGGTGCGGCATTGCCGGCGATCGCCACCAGCGAGACGACGTGACTGAGGAGGCCGTTCGGTTTGCGCGCGCTCAGGATCCCGAGGCCGGCGCCGATCAGCACCGCGAGGGCGAGGGAACTCAGAACGAGCAGGGCGGTGGCTGGCAGCCTGCCGAGGATGAGGCGCGAAACCGGCTCGTTGAAGTAGAACGAGTAGCCGAGGTCGCCCTTCGCCACCTTGCCGACATAGGTCGCGAGCTGTTCGGGGATGCTGCGATCGAGGCCGTAGCGCGTGCGGATCTCGGCCATGATCTCCGGCGAAGCACCACCCATCTCTCCGGCGATCACCTGCGCCGGGTCACCGGGTGCCGCCTGGATCAGCAAAAAGTTCAGCACCACGACGGCGAGCAGCAATCCGACCGCGTTCAGCGCGGTCGAACCGAGGCTGCGCAGAGCCGTCATCTCTCGGCTCCCGCGGCGCCTTGCGCCCAGGCGACCTCGTCGAGGGGTGAGAGCGGGCCCCAGATCGACAGCGGCAGATTGGTCAGGCGCTTGTCGTAGACCGCCTTGTAGGGCGTGAGGTTGAGGTAGGCGATCGGCGCATCGGACACGACGATCTTCTGGAAGTCATCGTAGAGCGTCTTGCGCTTGGCGACGTCGGTCTCGATTGCGGCCGCGTTAAGCAATTCGTCGACTTTTGGATTCTGGTATTGCTGGGTGTTCGACCAGATTACGCCTTTGCGAATGTTGGTCGACAGGTAGGTTCGCGCCACGCCGATCACGGGGTCGCCCCAATTGAAGACGTTGTCCATGGTCAGGTCGAAATCGAAGTTCGAGACGCGCTGCGCCCAGGTCGGGAAGTCCGGCGCAGCCCGGACCTGAAGGGCGATGCCGATCCGCTTGAGGCCGGCCCGCAGGTATTCGGCGACGTTGCGCTGCTGGTCGTTGTCGTTGGGGATGTAATCGATGGTGAGCTGAAGCCGCGTGCCGTCGGCCCCTTTCTTCAGCCCGGCCTCGTCGAGCAGGCTCTCCGCCTTGGCGATGTCGAGCTTGTACGGGTCGACGGCCGGCTCGTAGAACGGCGAGCCCGGCACGATCGGGCCGGTGGCGGGCTTCGCCACGCCGCCGAGCAGCTTGCCCGTGATGAAGTCGCGGTTGGCGGCAAGAGCGATGGCCCGGCGCACCCGCACGTCGTCGAGCGGCTTCTTCCCGCAATTGAAGGCCAGCCAGTTGATCGGGCCGATCCCCTCGAAGCCGCGATCGGTCACCGTGAGGGTCTGCGCCTTGCTCAGGCGCTCGATGTCCCGCACCGAGGACAGGAACGGCAGCATCCCGATCTCGCGCCGTTCGGTGGCGATGACGAGGCTGTTCTGGTCCGGCAAGATTCGGTAGACAAGCCGCGCGAGCTTGGGCCGCCCGGCGATGAAGAACTTGTCGAACCGCTCGAGCTGGATCGACTCGCCCTGCTTGTACGCGACGAACTTGAACGGGCCCGATCCGACCGGCTTCAGGTTGGCCGGATGGGTCTTGATGTCCTGCCCGTCGCCGTAGACGTGCTTGGGCAGGATCGGCATCAGGCCGGGTGACATGGCCAGCAGCAGCGCAGGATGCGGCCGCGAAAGCCGGATCACGACGGTATGGGCGTCGGGGGTCTCCACGGTCGAGACCGGCTCCAGCATGGTCTGGAACGGGTGGTTCGCCTTGATCACCCCGATCGAGAAGGCGACATCCTCCGAGGTCAGCGGATGGCCGTCGTGGAACACGGCATCGCTCACGAGGTGGAGCGTCACGCTGAGGTTGTCGGGGGCGACCTCCCAGGACTTCGCCAGATAGGGAAGCGGGTTCCACGCGTCGTCGTAACGCAGCGGGCTCGCGAAGATCTGCGTCGAGACCATCCCGGTGGCGATACCGGACTGCACCGCGCCGTTGAAATGGCGGGGCACCTGGTTGGTGCCGATCACCAACGGCGAGTTCGCGTCGTCGGCCAAAGCCGCGGGCAAACCGAGGATCGGGGAGGCCAAGGGGGCGGTCAACACCGCGAGGCCGGCGCCGAGGAGCGTGCGTTTGGTCAGTCGCATCCGAGTCGGTCTCCGTGGGGGATCTGCGGCGGGAGCAGCGCGGCGTCGAGGAGGTCGCTCAGCGTCGGACCGGCCTCCGTGTCGGCCGCTGCGATGCCGACGAGTTCGATGCCGCCCTGTGCAGCCTCCGGCAGCGGCGAGAGGCTCCACCGGCGCCCGACCATCTGAAGCAGGTGCATCCCGGAGGCGTCGCCCAGTCGGACCCGGCCCTTCAGGCGCAAGAGCGGGGTCGGCATGCCGGCGAGTGCGCGTCCGAGACCGGCGCGGTCGAACGTCCCCGTGCGCCGGTAGAGCAGGCGCTGGAACGTGTCCTCGTGCGTGACCGCTTCGGCACGCAGCCGGGAGGAGCCCCGCCCCACCAGTTCCGGAGCCTCGCCGCCGAGGGCGAAGAGCGCCTCCGGCAGCACGGCCGCCACGGTATCGACCACCGGGACAGCGGGCGCGAGGGCGGCGAGCGTGGCGTGCGACGCCGCGAGGCCGAATGCATCCACGAGGTCGCGCTTGTTCAGCACCAGGATGTCGGCCGCGCGGATCTGGCGGGCGATCGTGTCGCCCATCCGCGGATCGGCGGCGAGGGCGGGCAGGCGCTCGGCATCCACCAGCACGACGACGCCGCGCAGGACGAGGCCAGGCTCCACCAGGGCGATCTCCGCGATGGCGCCGGGATCGCCGACACCGCTGGCCTCGATGACGATGTGATCGAAGGGTTCGGGCTCGGCGAGCACGCGCATCAGCGTGTCGAGGAAGCCGTCGGCCAGACTGCAGCAGACGCAGCCATTGGTCAGCCGCAAAGTCTGCCCGTCATGGTCGCGGATCAGGCCGGCATCGACGTTCACCGCGCCGAAATCGTTGACTAGCACTGCGTAGCGGCCCTGCGCGCCGGCGAGCAACCGGTTCAGCAGCGTCGTCTTGCCGGCGCCGAGGAAGCCGCCGACCACCGTGAGCGGGCAGCGCGTCGCGGGGGCGCGAAGCTCCTGCCTCATACCGACGGCACCGCGAAGACGCGGCCGCCCAGTACCGTGGCGTGGACGGGAATGTCCTTCAGGGTCTCTGGCGGCGTCTCGAACGGATCCGCGTCGAGGACGGCGAAGTCGGCGAACTTCCCGGCTTCGATGGAGCCGACGCAATGGTCCATCCGGAGGGTGTAGGCGGCCCCCAGCGTCACAGCGTGCAGAGCCTCGGCGACGCTCAGCCGTTCGTCGGGGCCGAGCACACGCCCCGACGACGTGGTCCGGTTGACGGCGCACCAGGCCGTGAAAAGCGGCCCCAGTGGCGTCACAGGCGCGTCCGAGTGGATCGCGAGCGGGATGCCGAGGCGCGCCGCGCTCCCGGCGGCGTCGATCCGGGCCGCGCGTTCCGGCCCCATGGTCAGATCGTGGTGGGCATCGCCCCAGTAATAGAGATGGTTCGAGAACAGGTTGAGGCACAAACCCAGCGCCTTGATCCGGCGCAGCTGTGCCTCGGTCGCCATCTGGCAGTGCTGGAGCGTGTGCCGGTGGTCGGGACGCGGATGGGCGATCTGCGCCTTCTCGACCGCGTCGAGGGCCGCCTCGGTGGCCTCGTTGCCGTTGGTGTGGATGTGGAGCTGGATGCCGGCGGCGTGGTAGACACCCACGATCCGGTCGAGGTCGTCCGGGGCGACGTACCAGAGGCCATTTGGTGCGCCGTTATGGTAGCCGGGCGGCAGGAGCCGGGCGGTGAAGCCCTGGATCGAACCGTCGACGACGATCTTCACGATGCCGAAGCGCAGGCGGTCGGTGTTGGCGGCATTGAGGCGGCCGATCTTGGCGACGCCCTCTTCCGGCGCACAGGAGACCGAGGCCAGCGCCGGCACGATCCGCACCGGCAGGCCGTCGACGCAGGCGGCCCGATAGACCGCCACGGACGCCTCCGTAAGGTCGTTGTGCAGGTCCGCGATGGTGGTGATGCCCTGGAGCTGCGCGGCGGAGCCGAACCGGGCGACATCGGCCGAATCGAGATGCCCGCTCATCGGGTTGTAGCCGAGCGCTCGGAATAGGCGCAGCCGGGCGGCGATGCCCTGCAACTCGCCCGACGGGGTGCCATCCGCCAGCTTCGGCACACCATCGATCGCGGTGGTGGCGTCGAAGCCCGCCATCTCCAAGAGGAGGCTGTTGACGTTGGTGATGTGCAGGCTGGCATGGTGGACCATGACCGGCCGGGTTGTGGAGACCCGATCGAGATCGTGCCGGGTCAGGCGTGCGCCGCCGAGATGCAGCGGATCGAAGCCCCACCCGTAGAGCAGCTGGTCCGGGTCGGCGATGGACCGGTCCGCGTCCGAAAGCCGGGCGACGACGGCCCCGATATCGCGCAGGCCCGGCACGCGGCGTCCGTCCGGACTGCGGCGGTCGCCGGCCCCGACATAGGTCTGGCGCCAGAGGGTGCCCTCCATGACGTGGGCGTGTCCCTCGACGAAGCCAGGAAGGATGACCTTGTCGGCAAAACGCCGATCGGGAACTGCATCGAGCCCGTCGAACTCGTCTTCCGTCCCGACCATCAGCACGCATCCGTCACGCACGGCGACGTGCGTCGCGTACGGCCGCGATGGGTTCATCGTGATGACCCGCCGGGCCTCGAAGAGGGTGATCTCGCTCGGCATGGCTGTCCTCGGCACGGCGGCCAAGATGTCGGCCGTTCTCCGGGGCCGCTAGCGCCAGACGCCGGGTATGAAGGGGGCCAGGGTGCCGCAATTCGAAGATCGGAATCCCCGCATCGAGCGGCGATGGGGACGCCGCCGTTGAAGTCCTCGCTCATGCCGCGGCGCCCGATTTCTCGGGCTCGTTCGTCTCAAGGGGATCCAGTCCGCCCGGAAGGCTGCGTGACACCCATCGGGGGGCGGGTGGCTCCGGCCGGCGGGCAGCCCCCCGCGGCCAACGGTGAAGCGACTGTGCGAAGCCTCGCCCGGCGCTTTCGGCTCCCACACGGGGAGGAATAGCGCACCGGCGTGAACACCATCCCGGTCTTTCCGGTGCGCACGCCCGAGGAGGCGGGCAACTGCCGGGACATCGATTTCGATCCGCTCGTCCTGCCAGACGGAATCGGGCCATCCGACGACCCGCTGTTGCGCGCCCGCCCAGCTGCCTATTCCCGATCCTTCACGCGCCGGGCAGGCGAGGCGAAGACCCCGAGTGCTGCAGTTGCAGCGACGGCCCAAGGAGCTGGCCTATGACCGCTCCACCCGCTTCAACCTGCCGGCTCGCCTGCTCCACTGGAGCATGGCGGTCCTGAACCTGGCGATGCTGTTGATCGGCGTAGCGATGGTGACCGCGCTCGCCGACTACCACGTGCTGGCCGCGCTGCACCGCCGCTCGGCTCACCGCGCGATGCCGGAACATCTGACGCGCGCGTCCGGTGCGCGCCGGACGTGTCCTTCGGCACGCAGCCGACTCCCCGGCGGACCGCGTGTTATAACGGTAACCATCGGCTCCACGTCCGACATGATCGTGTAGCTTCGGCATCCGAGGGTCCTCGCGCCGACATCCTCGGTCCGCCGCATGGGGGGCATCCCCCGCCTCACGCACCTCGCCTACGAAGGCTCCCGACTGCCGAGCTTCACCTTCGGACCGGAAGACATCCCGAACCTCGAAGCGGCGGCGGCTGCACCAACAGGATTTCATGCGCGCGATCGTCGAGGCGCGCCGGTCTGCGACATCCGGCGCGGCGCGGATCGGCGCGGTTCAGCCCGTGCGCGGCGCGCGCGTCGTCCTGCGCCTGTTCGCCATCGCCCTGGCCTCAGAGCGGCCGGGCGCAATCTCAAAGGGATCGGGATTCCTCCGCATGGTTGCCGAACAGGTTCGTCGAGACCGGGTCTGGAAGCGCCGTGTGGCCGCATTCCTCGGATCGGCCGTTCTCCTGGCCGGCGCGGCCAGCGTCGGCCCGCGTCTCCTCAGGCCGAACGCCTACGCGTCCGTCACGTCGATCGCCACGCGGCCGGACTTTCATGATCCTGCGCTGCTGGCGCGGGCCTGGGCCTTACCGGTGGCGGCGGCTTACCGGAGACGGCCTTACGAGTACCAGAGCAATCCGAGCTTCTGCGGTCCTGCCACTGTGGCGAACCTGCTCCGCTCCCTCGGCGTCGACTTCTCGCAAGCCGACGTGCTCCGGGGGACGGCGTTCCAGCCCTGGTTCGGCGTGCTCGTGAATGGGCTGACGCTGGACGAGCTGGCCGACCTGATGCGAAGGCGGCTCGACCGCCCGGTCCATGTCGTGCGCGATCTCACGTTGCCGGCGTTCCGCGATCTGATGAAGGGCGGCAACGACCCCGACAAGCGGCTGGTCGTCAACTTCCATCGCGGCCCCTTGTTCGGACGCGGCGCCGGGCATTTCTCGCCGATCCTCGGATATCTGCCGGACGCGGACCTCGTCTTTGTCGGCGATGTCAACGGCGACTACCGGCCGTTCCTGGTCGACAGCGAGCGCCTGTGGCGCGCCGTCGCGACGCGCGACAGCACCTCGGGCAAGACGCGCGGGTTGCTGATCGTCGATACGACCGGGCATTGAGGCAGAGACGCGCCGATCGAGGGCCGGCGTCAAAACCGTCGCTGCGAGCGTGCGGGAGGACGGTCGACGGGGGAATGCCGGCGGATGCCGCGCGATCGCCTCTGGGCGCTTCCGGTCAGCATTCGGGGAAACGGGGCGGCCCGTCGCCAACCCTGCAAGCGCAGCACCACCGGTTTGTGGGGAAGGCCACGCGCCGGGACGCCGGGTCCCGAACGGGCGGCCGTCCCGCCCTGACGGGCTCACGGCCCTTCGATGGCCGCTCCGGCGTCGCCGGCGTGCCTCCGTCAGGGCAGAGACGATGTCTCGTGGTGCCGGGAATCTCGGACCGGATCAGGTCGCCTTGGATTCGGCGACGAGGCGGTCCAGCGTTCCAAGGATCACTGCCGACGTATCGATCGCCGCCATATCCGCCGCGATCGACCGCGCGCGCTCGACGAAGGAGGGCACGGTCAGGACCCGCTCGACCGCCACGCGCAGGTCTCGAGCCTCCGGCCGCTGCGACGGGATCTCGAGGCCTACGCCCGACCACGCCACCCGGGCGCCGACCTCAGCCTTGTCCTCGGTGCGCCCCGCTGCCACGATCGGTACGCCGGCTTGAAGAGCCAGCTGCACAGTCCCGTAACCGCCATTGGTGACCAGCACGTCGACCTTCGGCAGGAGCGCCGCGAAATCGAGGAACTCGGCAAGACGAGCGTTCTTCGGGATCGGTCCGCGCACGTTCCCGATCGGTCGGAGGCCGGTGGTGACGAGCACCAGCAGGTCGTCGCGCGTGCCGAGCGCCGATAGGGTCGGCTCGATCAGCTCGCCGAGATCGGCGTTGGCGACTGTCCCCTGGGTTACGAGCACGACCTGCTTGGACCCGTCGAGTTCGCCCCACCAGTCCGGCAGGGCAGCGTCCCGCTGAGGCGGAGGGGGCAGGGCGCCTACGAACCGGACGTGGTCGGGCAGCCGCCCGAAATCGTACTCGAACGCCGGTACGGTCGTCTGAAGGACGGCGTCGGCCATGAGATGGCGCGAATGCAGCACCGAGCACGGCAACGGCGGCAGGCCCATCTCGGCAAGTTTGGCATCCGCGTAAGCGCGGACCGGCGCACCGAATAGACGTTCGGCTTCGATGGCGATGGCCGCGTATGCCGCGCGCGCGGCCTCGTCGCGTGCCGGCGGCAACCCGATCATGGTCGGAGCTCCATCCGGCCTGTCGGCCACCAGGATCGTGATGCTGCAGGCGACGATCGGTGGCCGGGGTGTCCCCTCGTCCAGGAACAGGGCCGTCGCGCCGAAGAACAGATTGTCCACGACGATGATGTCGGGGCGCTCGGACGCGATGATCCTGCGCAGCGTCTCGGCCTGAGCCCGCATCGGGTCGAGGAAGATACGCTCGAAATTGTAGCGGAGCTGCTCCGGGCCCGGGGGTAGATTTGCGCGCTCGGGTAACACGTCCTCGATCCGCGTGAGGTCGATGTCAGCGCCGGCGGCGAGCGGCAGGAAGCGGGCACCGGACTTTTCGACGGACGGGCGGAGGTACCCGGCCGTGGCCACCAGCGCCTCGTCGCCGCGCGCCAAGGCCATGCGCGCGATGGCCAGCAGCGGATTCAGGTGGCCGGCGGCCGGCGTAGCGGCAAAGAGGATTTTCATGGAGGACCCGTGACGGCGACAAAGCAGGTTCTGGTCGGTCGCACGCGCTGCACTGTTCCGTGCTCGGTGGTGAACGACGGTCCCTGCTCCTGACCGGGTGTCTGCGCCTTGCGCATGACCGCAGCGTTTCGCCCGTCGGCGATAAGGTTACAGGCGTAACGTCGGACGGTCGGGCATTCGCCGCTGCCTTGCGTCGGCTATGGCGTTCCTCTGAGCAATCGTCCGCCTTCCAAATCGCACGCAACGCCATGTCCTGATCGCATCATGGCGAGGATGGGCCGTCCGCGTTTCTGCTTCGAAGCGGACAGGCCACTTCCGGCCAGACTACGCGATGCTGGATCGCCACTCGGCGTAACACCGGCCCTTCGGTTTCGCGCCCGATGTCGCCGTCCATCCAAGCCCGGCAGCATCGCGAAGGCGGACGCTGAGACAAACGTCGTGGGTCGGATCACGGGAACGCTGGTTCCCGGCTCGGGACGGACATGGGAACGTGCCGCTTCGCAAGCCTGCGAAGGTCCGGCGCTTATATGTCTTCGGATGATCCGAGGAACGCCCGTACCGTGTCGCGGAGAAAAGCCGCATCGGCCGGGTTGGTGGAGGGATTGCCGGCGCGGTGGCCCCAAATGCTGGGGATCGGCCGCAGGATGGCGTCGCGCAGGGCGGGCAGTTCGGCCGCATTGTCGGCGACGCGGAAGTAGAGGTCGGTCTCCGCGGGCATCAGCAGCAGCCTGGCCGTGATCGCGCCGAGCGCCCGCGTCAGGTCGCCGTCGAAGCGTGGATCGCGGCTGATGTCGCCCGCGTCCCAGGTGCAGAGCTGCGCGTAGAGGTCGGCCGCCGGGCGCCGCGCGAAGCGTTCCTCCCAGTCGGTGCGCAGGAAGGTGTCGAGGTCCGGCGCGCCGAGCGCGGTCCGGTGCAGGTCCGCCCGGTAGAAGTCCTGGCTGAGCGCCCAGCCGGCGTAGATGCGCCCGAAGGCCCGGAGGGACGCGGCGGGCTCGGCCGAGAAGCGGCCCGCGCCGCGATACGCGGGCGCAGCCTCCAACACCGCCATGAGGCCCTTCAGGAACACGCGGTTATGGGTGGCGGTGCGGGCGCTGCCGCAAATGATCACCGCCCGGGCGACCTGCTCGGGGAACAGCGCCGCCCAATGGTAGGCTTGCTGCGCGCCCATCGACCAGCCGTAGACGGCGTGCAGCCGCGCGATCCCCCAGGTCTCGGCGAGGAGGCGGCGCTGGGCGTGGACGTTGTCCCAGGCGGTGACGAGGCCGGGCCAGTCCGGCGTGTTGGATGGGCTCGATGACAGGCCGTTGCCGAACATGTCCGGGATGACGATGAACCACCGCTCCGGATCGAGCACGCCGTCCGGGCCGATCAGCCATTCGAGGTCGGGATGCTGGGCCGCATAGCTCGTCGGGTAGAGCACGACGTTGTCGCGCCCGGGGGCGAGGGTCCCGTGCGTCTTCCAGCGCAGCTGCGCCCCCTCCAGCACGCCGCCCGATTGGAGGGGCAGATCGCCGAGGGCGAAGGTTCCGGCGGCGCTGGCCCAGCCGGTCACGGGCGCAACGTCCGGACGAAGCCGACATGCCACTTGGCGTAGCCGCGCTGCAGCACGACGAGCCGCTCGCGCATCGCCGCGTGGGCGTCCGGCAGGCGGTGGAACGGGATCGACGGGTAGAGGTGATGCTCGGTGTGGAACGGCATGTTCCACATGAGCAGACGCATCAGGCCGTTGGTCAAGGTCGTGCGGGTGTTGGTCAGGCCGTTGTCGTCCATAGTGCAGAGCGTGTGCTCGGTGAGCAGGTAGAGCCGCAGGAACGGCTGCCCGAGGAGCTGCGGACCGATCCAGAACACCAGGGGCGCCCACCATCCGACCAGCACCATGGCCAGAACCGAGACGCCGAGCAGGACGGCGCACATCAGCCGGAGCGACCGGATGATGCGCGGCGCGGCGCGCTCCGTGATGAAAGGGTAGGCCGAAAGATCGCCGCGCAGGCCGGCCGCAGCCACTTGGAGGCGGGTGCGCCAGTAGGGCAGCGCCATCACGCGCCAGACATAGGCGTCGAGGGTGGAGGGGGGCAGCAACGCGAGTTCCGGATCGTGCTCGGGGTCCTGGGTATGGCGGTGATGGGCCAAGTGGAAGGCCGTGTAGAAGTGCCAGTTCAGGAGCGACGGGCAGGCCACCAGCCAGCCGACGACGGCGTTGGCCCGGCGCGAGCGGAATGCGGTCAGGTGGATCGTCTCGTGGATCGGCGCGAACAACGCCGATTGCACGATGCCGAGCAGCAGCATGGCGGGCAGCAGCGTCCACGGCCCGGAGCGCCAGACCAGCCAGCCGGAGCCGGCCAACATCAGGACATGCGCGCCGAGGCGCATCGCACCGCGCAGGTCCGAGCGCTGCGACAGCGCCTTCACCTCCGCGCCCGTCAGAATTCGTCCGCTCGCCGAAGCCATGGATCTCCCCGAGAGTTGCAGGCGCCTCGAAAAACACACGCCTGGTGCATCATCCGTGCCGGTGCCGCGGGCCTTCGTCGCCGAACCGGCGGACGCGCTCAGGCGGTCCGCGCCTCGGGCGCCGACGCGTCGAGGCCGCCGAACAGGCGGCGGCCGGGCATCGCGGCCACGAGGCCGCGCGTGTAGGGGTGCTCGGGCGCGGCGAAGATCGCAGCGGCCGGTCCCGCCTCGACGATCCGGCCCTGCTGCATCACCGCGACCCGGTCGGCGATCCGGGCCGCGATGCGCAGGTCGTGGGTGATGAACAGCATCGCGAGGTTGTACTCGGCGCGGAGCTCCGCCAGCAGGTCGAGCACGCGGGCCTGTACGGAAACGTCGAGCGCCGAAACCGCCTCGTCCGCTACGAGGACGCGCGGCTTGAGCGCCAGCGCCCGGGCGATGCAGATGCGCTGGCGCTGGCCGCCGGAGAACTCGTGCGGGAAGCGGTCGGCCGCGCCGGCCTTCAGGCCGACCCGGTCGAGCAGCGCCCGTGCCTCGGCGACGGCCTCGGCCTTCGGCACGCCGTAGGCCATCGGGCCGCGGGCGATCGCCTCGCCGACCCTCTGGCGCGGGTTCAGCGCCGCGAACGGGTCCTGGAACACGATCTGGAGGCGGCGGCGTGCGACCCGGAGGGCTTCGCCCCGCAGGGCCAGGAGATCCTGGCCCTCGAAGCGGACACGGCCCGAATCCGGCTCGGCCAGACGCAGGATCATCTGCCCCAGGGTCGACTTGCCCGACCCCGACTCGCCCACCACCGCCACCGTCTCGCCGGCCGACAGCGTGAGGGAGATCCCGTCCGCGGCGACCACGCGCCGGGCTGGACGGAACCAGCCCTGCCGGGTGATGAAGGTCTTGGAGAGTGCTTCGATCTCGAGCAGCGGCGGCGACGCCGCCGTCGTCCTGCGGGGCGTGCGGCCGCCGCCATGCGGCACCGCGGCGATCAATGCCCGGGTGTAGGGGTCGCGCGGCGCGGTCAGGACCGCCTCGGCGCTGCCCTGCTCGACGACCCGGCCGTCGCGCATCACCACGACGCGGTCGGCCATCTCGGCGACCACGCCGAAATCGTGCGTGATCAGCAGGACGCCCATCTGCCGCTCGCTCTGGAGGCGGCGGATTAGCGCCAGGATCTGCGCCTGCGTGGTCACGTCGAGGGCGGTGGTCGGCTCGTCGGCCACCAGCAGCGCCGGATTGTTGGCCATGGCGATGGCGATCATCACCCGCTGGCGCTGGCCGCCCGACAGCGCGAACGGGAAGCTGGCCCGGATCCGCGCCGGGTCGGGCAGGCCGACATCCTGGATCAGCGCGCCGACCCGTGCTCCGACCGCGGAGCGCGGCGTTTCCGGCGCATGGGCCCGTATGCCCTCGGCGATCTGCTCGCCGATCCGTTTCAGCGGGTTCAGTGCGCTGAGCGGCTCCTGGAAGATCATCGCGGCCTCGCGTCCGCGGACGGTGCGCATCTCCGCCTCGGAGGCGGTGGCGATGTCGCGCCCGCGCAGCGCGACCGCGCCGCCGGCCACCGTCACCCCCGACGGCAGCAGGCCCAGGATCGCGTGGGCGATCATCGACTTGCCCGACCCCGACTCGCCCACGAGGCAGACGATCTCGTTTGCGCCCACCGTGATCGAGACGTCGCTCACCGCCTGGGCCCGGTCGGCGCCCCGCGGCAGGCTTACGGAGAGGTCCGAGATCGTGAGGACCGGCGGGCTCATGCGCCGCTCCGCCGGGCAAGCCGCGGGTTGAGCGCGTCGTTGAGCGCCTCGCCGACGAGGTTGATGGCGAGCACCGTCACGAGGATCGCGGCGCCGGGGAAGACGCTCGTCCACCAGGCCTGCCGGATGACCGTGCGGGCGGCGCCGACCATGTAGCCCCAGGACATCAGGTTCGGATCGCCCAGACCGAGGAAACTCAGCGCGCTCTCGATCAGGATCGCGGTGGCCACCGTGAGCGAGCCGGTGACGATGATCGGCGCCAGGGCGTTCGGCAGGATGTGGCGCAGGACCAGGGCCGCGGGGCGCTCGCCCTGGCAGGCGGCGGCCCGCACGAAGTCCCGGTTCTTCAGCCGCAGGAACTCGCCGCGGGTCAGGCGTGCCAGCGGCGGCCAGCTGATCGCCGCGATCGCCAGGATCTCGTGGGCGAGCGACGGCCCGAGGGTCGCGACCAGCAGTACCGCCAGGATGAAGCCGGGAATCGTCTGGAACAGCTCGGCGATCCGCATCAGCACGGCGTCGACGACGCCGCCGAACCATCCGGCCGTCGCCCCGATCGCCACGCCGATCAGCAGCGCTGCGAGCGTCGAGGCGAGGCCGATCGCCAGCGAGACCCGGGCGCCATGGGCGAGGCCGGCGGCGATGTCCCGGCCCATCGTGTCGGAGCCCAAGGGCAGATCGGGGCTGAGCGGCGGCTCGAAGGGCGCGCCGACCATCTCCCAGGGATCGACCGGGACGAGGAGCGGCGCGAAGATCGCCACCACGACCACCGCCACGAGCAGCACGAGGCCGATCACCCCGCCGGGATTGCGCAGGAACGCCCGGACGAACCCCATCACGCGGCCTTCGCGGAGGCGTCAATCCGCGGATCGATGAGCCGCGAGAGCAGGTCGGTCAGCATGTTGATGACGATCACGAGCACGGACATGACGAGGAAGATCCCAAGCAGGACCGGGTAGTCGCGCTGGCTGAGGGCCTCGAACACCAGCCGGCCGAGCCCCGGCCAGGCGAAGACGGTCTCGACCACCACCGAGCCGCCCACGAGCGCCCCGGCCTGCATGCCGGCGACGGTGACCACCGGCAGGATCGCGTTGCGGATCATGTGGTCGCGGATCACGCGTCCGCGGGTAAGCCCCTTGGCCCGGGCGGTCTTCACGAAATCCTGGGCGGCCACCTCGACGATCGAGCTCCGCATCAGGCGGGCGTAGACCGCCAGATAGACCGCGGCGAGCGACAGGACGGGCAGGATCAGATGGGCCAGCACGTCGCCGACCTGCCCCAGCGGCGAGAGGGTCGCGCCGACGCTGCGGTAGCCGAAGGCCGGCAGCCATTCGAGCTGGACCGAGAAGACCAGCACCAGCATCAGGCCGAGCCAGAAGACCGGCATGGCGTAGAGCACCAGCGCCACGAGGCCGATCAGCGTGTCGGACCACCGGCCCGCCCGGACGCCCGACAGGGTACCGAGCAGGATCCCGGACCCGAGCGCCAGGGCGAAGGCCGTGCCGGTGAGCAGCAGGGTCGCGGGCAGGCGCTCCAGCACGAGGCCGAGCACCGGCCGCTGCTGCCGGTAGGAATAGCCGAGGTCGAGCCGCAGGACCCGGCCGAGATAGGTCGCGAGTTGCACCGGGTAGGGCTTGTCGAGGCCGTATTCCGCCCGGAGCTGCCGGAGAAGCGTCTCGTCCGAGGCGCCGGACTGGCCCGCGATGACCTGGGCCGGATCGCCGGGCGCCGCGTGGACGAGGGCGAAGTTCACACTGGCGATGACCAGGATCACCGCCAGCGTCCGCGCGATCCAGGCGGCCAGGGCGGCCATCGTCCTCATGCGCGATAGGCCCGGGCGAAGGTGTCGTTCACGCCGCTGCCCGTGACGACGAGATCCTTGATGCGCTTGTCGGTGAAGGTCGGGAAATCGAGTTCGGTGAGCCAGGCCACCGCGGCGTCCTCGACCAGGATCTTCTGGACCCGGCTGTAGAGCGCCTGCCGGGTCGCGTCGTCCCGCGCCACGGCAGCCTCCTCGAACAACCTGTCGACTTCCGGATTGCTGTATCCGGAGGTGTTCGAGAACAGGATGCCCTTGCGGATGTTCGTGGAGATGTAGGAGCGCGAGACGCCGAGAGCGGGATCCCCGTATTGGTAGGTCCAGGGCGCGGAGATCTCGAACTCCCAGTTGCCGCATCGCGCCGCCCAGCCGCCGACGTCGATGCCTTCCAGCACGATGTCGATCCCGACCTTGCCGAGGGACTGGCGCACGTACTCGGCCACCCGCTGCCACAGCTCGCCGTAGGGCGGCACCAGGTATTTCAGGCTTACCCGCTTGCCGCCCGCGCCGGGCTTCAGCCCCATCTCGTCCAGGAGCGCCGCTGCCTTGGCCGGGGCATACTCGTAGGTCTTCACGTCCGGCTCGTAGAACCGCGTCTTCGAGGAGACCGGGCCGGTGGCGACCTTGCCGAGGCCGAAGAAGACGCGCTTGCGCAGGGCCTCCCGGTCGATGGCGTAGAGCACCGCCTGCCGGAATCGCCGGTCGTTCATCGGCGCGATGCGCGTGTTCATCTCCAGCCAGAGATGGGGGGCGTAGAACTCGTAGCCCTTCGTGGTCATGTCGAGGTTCGGCAGCGCCTTGAGGCGCGGCACGTCGAAGGCCTCGACGTCGTTCCACTGGGTCAGCTGGATCGTGCCGCTCTCCAGGGCGACGGCCCGGGAGGCCGCGTCCGGAATGACGCGGTAGTAGATCTCGTCGAGATAGGGTTCACCGTTGCGGTAATAGCCTTCGTGGCGCACGAGGTGGATGTGGGATCCCTTGACCCATTCCTTGAGCTTGAACGGGCCGGTGCCGATCGCCCGGGCGTTGTTCGGGTTCTGCCGCAGATCGGTGTTCTCGTAGAGCGCTTTGGAGATGATCGGCGCGGTGGTGGCGTCGAAAGCGTGCAGGAACGGCGCGAACGGCTCCTTCAGCTTGAACACCACGGTGAGCGGGTCCGGCGCTTCGGCGGACGCAAGGCGCGAGAACGTGCCGCGCGCCCTCGCATGAGCCTCCATCAGCGCCTTCGTGACGGAGAACACCACATCCTCCGAGGTCATCGGCGACCCGTCGTGGAAGGTGATCCCGGGAAACAGCTTGAACGTGTAGGTCAGGCCATCCGGGCTGCGCTCCCAGCTCTGGGCCATGCCGGGCTTCGGCGTCAGATCGAAATCGTAGGTGAGCAGGCTCTCGTAGATCTTGCCGCAGACCGTGAGCGTCGGGGCCTGCTGGTTGAGCGCCGAGACCAGGATCGGCGGCTCGGGCTGGATCACGGTGTTGAGGACGCCGCCGCGGGTCTGGCCTGCGGCGCGCGTGACGCCGAAGGGGATCGGCCCCGCCGCACCTGCGGCGAGCACGAGCTTGGCGAAATCGCGTCGATTCATCCGGGACCTTTTCAAGCGGCTCGGAGCCCTCCGGGGCGATCCGGCAATCCCCACGGCGAGCTGGGGCCGTTCCAGCCGAATGCATCGAACAGGCCACTTCTGGTGGCGCTAACCCGGCAACCTTCCAATTCGTGGGTGAGGAGGCCCGCACGGTGCCCTCGCGGATCGCGCCGAACGCCCCTGGATCGGCACGCCATCTTTTGCTGGTATCCGGCTTGCTTAGCCGGCTCGGACACAGGGTGAATACGCATGAGACGATTCTGGCTTCCCGGGCTGATTGCAGCCGCGGGTGCGCTCCTCGCGCCGGCACCGGCCGGTGCGGAGACGACGGTGCGGGCCGTGCTCGAGGCGGAGATCGTCACCCTCGATCCTTATTTCACCACGGCCTACATCACCCGAACCTTCGGCTTCATGGTCTACGACACGCTGTTCGCGCCGGACGCGCGGGGCCTGTTCCAGCCGCAAATGGTCGACACGTGGTCGGTGTCGGATGACCGCCTGACCTGGCGCTTCACCTTGCGCGACGGCCTGCGCTTCCATGACGGCACGCCCGTCCGGGCCGCCGACTGCGTCGCCTCGCTCAAGCGCTGGGCAGCCCGCAGCGCACTCGGCGGCCGGCTGATGGACGTGGCGAACGCGCTCGAGCCCGTGGACGACAAAACCTTCGTGCTGACGCTGCGGGAGCCCTACGGCCTCGTGCTCGACACGCTCGGCACCACGTCGAGCCCGACGCCCTTCATCATGCCCGCCCGGCTCGCCGCGACGCCGGCCACGACGCAGCTCTCGGAGGTCATGGGATCGGGTCCCTTCGTCTACGACCGCGCCGCGCACATCACCGGCGACCACATGCTGTTGCGCAAGAACGCCGATTATCGGCCGCGTCCCGAGCCGGCGGACTTCCTGGCCGGCGGCAAGGTCGTGAAGGTCGACGCCCTCGACATTCGCGTCATTCCGGACGGGGCGACGGCCGTCGGCGCCCTCGGCGTGGGCGAGATCGATCTCATGCAGTACGCGCCCTTCGATCTGATCGAACAGATCGAGCGCAACAAGGGCCTGGCGGTGTTGAACTTCACCGGCCCGCACAGGTTCACGGGGCATTACCGCATCAACACGGCGGCCGCGCCCTTCGACGACCCGGCGATCCGGCGCGTGCTGCTGAGCCTCGTGGATCAGCGCGAGGTCCTGGACGGGTTCGGCCTGGATCCACGCTTCTCGCAGACCTGCGACGCCTTCTTCATCTGCGGCTCCCCCTACGAGACGCATGCCGGGACCGAACTCCTGCGCGATCCGTCGGTGGCGGCGGCCCGAGCCGCCCTGAAGGCGACCGCCTACAAGGGCGAGCCCGTGATCGTGATGGCGGCCAACGATCTCGAGGCGGCGCGCGTCTCCTCGACGATCCTGGCCGACCGGCTGAAACAGGCCGGCTTCACCGTGGATCTCCAGGTCATGGATTGGGCGGCCCTGCTCGCGCGTCGCACCAAGAAGGCCGGGTGGAACGTCTTCGGCATTCACGCCCTCGGCCTCGACCTCAGCTCCCCGCTCACGAACTCGGCGATCAACTTCAATTGCAAGGATGCAGCGAGTTCCGGGTTCATGTGCGACCCACGCATGGTCGGGCTGTTCGACCGGTTCTCCCGCGAGCCCGATCCGGACAAACGGCGTGACATCGCGGGCGAGATTCAGTCCGTCATCTACGGCGAAGGCCTGGTCGTGCCCTTCGGCCAATTCGCGCAGCCCGCAGCCTACCGGACCACGCTCACCGGCCTGATCCCGTCCGCCATCCCGCTGTTCTGGAACGTTGAGAAGAAATGAGCGCAGCCCTGTACGATGTGGTCGTCGTCGGCGCCGGATCCGCGGGGGCCGCGCTCGCCGCACGCCTCTCGGAAGATCCGAAGCGACGTGTGCTCCTGCTGGAGGCGGGGCGCGACTGGCGCACCGGCGAGGCCCCGCCGGCCTTGCGCTCGGCCAACATCGTCCCGTTCATGTACGATCCGGACCACCAGGCGGATTGGCAATGGCCCGGGCTGATGAGCCGGCGGACGCGCGTGCAGGAGCCCCGCTTTTATTGGCGTGGGCGTGCGCTCGGCGGCAGCTCGACGGTCAACGCACAGATCGCGATCCGCGGTGTCCCGGCGGCCTTCGATGCCTGGGCGGAACAGGGCTGCACCGGCTGGTCGGCCCGTGACGTGCTGCCGCTCTTCGACCGGATCGAGGACGACGCCGAATTCGGCACGGAGGCCGGCATCCGTCGTGGCGGTCCGCTCCCGGTCTACCGTGCGCCGCCGGAGGCCTGGGGCGCGGTGGATCTCGGGCTGCGGGACGCAGCCCTCGCTGTCGGCCATCCCTGGAAGGCGAACCTCAACGCTCCGGAGGGCGAAGGCGTCTCGTGCAATCCTATCAACAGTCGCGATGGGCACCGTGTCACCACCAACGACGCCTACCTCGAGCCGGCACGCGGGCGGCCCAATCTCGAGATCCGCGGCGGCGCCCTCGTCGATCGCGTCCTGTTCGAGGGACGCCGCGCGGTCGGGATCCGCGTCCGCTTCGGGACGGGGCCCTGGACCGAAGTTCACGGCCACGAGATCGTCCTGTGCGCCGGCGCCATCCATAGCCCGGCCATCCTGATGCGCTCCGGGATCGGCCCGGCCGCGCAGCTCCACGCCCTCGGCATCCCCGTTCTTCAGGCCCGCGAGGCGGTCGGCGGCCATTTCATGGATCACCCGATCCTGCGGGCGACGATGGATCTGCGGCCCGACCACCGGGCGTTCGGTCCGGACGCGCGACACACCAACTGCTGCGTGACGTATTCCAGCGGTCTCGCGGGCGGCGGCGAGCGCGACATGATCCTCGTCGCCTACAATCACCGGGGCCTGACGGGTCCGGAGCCGACCCCGCAAGGGGCCGTCGGCGTCGGGCTGTACGATGCGTTCTCGCGCGGTTCGCTGCACCTCACGTCGGCCGATCCCGAGATCAATCCGGTCATCGAGGAGAACATGCTGGACGATCCGCGCGATCGCCTGCGCATGCGCGATGCGGTGCGACGCCTCGCGCACCTGATGGCGCAGCCGGCCCTGGCCGATCTCGCCACGGCGATCCGGTTCGGAGAAAGCCCGCTCGCGATCGGCGAGGCCGCGCGCCTCCCGGATACCGAACTCGATGCCCTGATGCTCGCCGAAGCCGGCGATATCCAGCACGCGGCCGGCACCTGCCGCATGAGCGGATGGCAGGACGCATCCGGCGTCGTCGACCCGGATCTCAAGGTTCGCGAGATTGGCGGACTGCGCGTCTGCGATGCGTCGATCATGCCCAGTGATTGCCGGGCCAACTTGCACTTCACCTGCGTGATGATCGGCGAACATCTCGCTCGGAGCATGGCCAAGCAATAAGCTGAAGCTCTTTCATGTGCCGAATTTTATGATTCACTGCCGTGCATCGCCCACTCGGACGAGCCTGCGAGGCTTGTGCGAATCGCGGAACGAGGGCTGCTTCCTCTCGACGGAACACCGAACGCAACCGGTTTCTTTTCGGCCAGATCCCGTCGTTCATGGCCGCTCAGACGGTGGTGACCGGACCCATCTTCAGCGGCCTGCGATGTGCGGCCTGCATCAAGAGGTCCGCGTTATGCGCGCTTCGATTATGCGGAGCGCCTCAAGCCGTTCATCGTCGTTCGGCAGTGCGCGGAAAGCCCGGATCAACCTGGCGAGCAGGTAGGTGCCGTGCAGATCACCGGCTTTGTCCAGTTCGACAGCACTTTCAGTCGCAAACACTTGCGCAGGCACGCTGAGGGCTGCCGCAATCAATCGCAGGAGATGATCGTCTCGCTCGTCGTGCGCCAAGGGCTATCCGAATCCTCTGTCGGCCGATGCGGGATGCCTCCTACCTAGACGATCAAACCGAGCCGGAAACCCTCGGCCACAGACTGAGCCCGATTGCGTGTTCGAAGTTTCGTGCGCACCCCGCGCAGGTGTGAGTCGACCCCGTGTTCCGAGATGCCCATGATCTCGCCGATTTCCCAGTCGGTTTTGCCCTCAGCGGTCCACTGAAGGGTCTCACGCTCGCGCGGTGAAAGGCCAGCGGATTGTTCGATTGGCTGGCCGCGCACAAGTAGGCCGTGACCGAAGGCGTAGCTGGCGACAAGCGTCAGCATTCCGCGATGCTCGGGGGCTATCTCGAGCCGGCGGCCGGCAAAGCTCATCCCGCCGATCTCACCCTCGACGGTCGTCAGGGGGACCGTGTAGCCGTCGCGAAGGCCGAACTCGGCCGCCTCGTTCATAATTTGAACAGCGGTCTCCGACGTCGGCGACGGAAGTGCGGGGTCGCGCCAGCCAAATCCCGTCTGCCTGTGCAGGGTTTGCACGACGATCGGATCGTGTGCGGCGTAGCGCCGATGCAGGTACCGTTGCCGCCACTCGTCGGGAACGCTTTCCATCACCAGGAACTGCCGATTGAAGCTGGTTAAGGCGGACGATGTAGGGAGAAGCCCGGCGATGATCGCGTCGATCCCAAAACCCGCGAGTTGGCGGTGTACCGTTGAAACCACCTCGGGAACGCTGCCGGCTCGGTCAAGCTCTTTAAGCAACTTGAGCGTGTGATCGAGTGATTTTCGGCTCACGACAGCCCCTATCGTCTGCTCTCGAAAGCTTCGAGCCGCGGTTCAACCGACGATAGCACCGAGACCTCATCTCCGGAAATAGCCCGCACCGCGCAACAAACAGGCGGACACCACGCGTTCGCGTGGTGTCGCGCGCCGCGTCGGGCGGGCACACCAAGCACGGAGGTGTTTCATGATTAAAGTCATCACTGCCGCGAATATCGATCATAACCGAGAGCTAATGGAGCAAGCGTGGCGCCTGCGGCATAGAATTTTCGTGGAGGAGATGGGCTGGGCGGCAATCGCGCGCGATGACGAGCGTGAGATCGACGAGTTCGACGATGAACATGCCGTCCATCTTCTCGCAGTCGACGACGATGAGGTTGTGGGATACTCCAGGCTCCTCCCAACTTTACGCCCCTACGTTCTGTCCACGCATTTGCCGCAGCTTTGCGAAGGCGTGCCACCCGCCTCGCCGCATATCGTCGAGTGGAGTCGGATCGGCGTCGCCGGCCCCGCCCGCACCTCGGGCCGTCGGCTCAATCCAACCGCTCTGGCCATTCTCACGGGCATCGTCGAGTGGGGGCTGCCTCGTGGCCTGAAAGGCTTCGTCTCCGAGATGCCAACGAGTTGGCTTCTACGGCTGCTTCAGCTGCACATCCATGCCCTGCCCCTTGGGCTTCCGCAGACGATCGATGACGTCGAGATCGTCGCGGTCAATGCCGGCTTCGACGGCCGCAGCCTCCGACAACTCCAGAAGATGCGCGGGAGCACGGATTCGGTCTTGGCGCCGGAGAGCCGGGTCGCCGCCCGGTTGGCAAGCTGAAGAAGGCCGCCTTCATGAGCAACGCGTTGGCCGATGGCAGCCATGTCGACAACGGGGGTGAGCTCATAAGGCGCGCCGCCGAGCAGGCCCTGGATCTGCGACAGACCGTCAACGAACTGGTCGATCCGCAGCTACGCGAACTTGTTGACGTTGTACTGATCGAACTTGGATTTCGCCTTTCCAAGCTGAAATGACGATCGTCCTGCACAACATCTCCAGGTAGCGGAACCTAAGAATCGCGCCACCGCACATCTTACGTTGCCGACCAATATCATCGTCCTGCCGCTGGAACCGGCCGAAAATCCAGCGGCAGGCCCCTGATTCCTGAAAATACTTACTGGCCATGCCAAGATCCAGCAAGAGGAATCAGTCTCATGCTTTCGCCGACAGCAGAAGGCCATGCAAGGAAAAATCCAATGCCCAAAATGTCTTCTCAAGAATCACTGCCACACTCATGCCTTGAGCTGGCAGCTGAGATCACGGCCGCCTATGTCACCAACAATCACATCGCGGCGACCGATCTGCCAGGTTTGTTCGAGTCCATTCACTGGGCACTTTGCAACCTGGAGCAGCCATCCGACGAACTCCGTTCAGCCATCGCAACCACTGAAGTCCCGAGTCCTGCACAGATCCGCAGGTCGGTCCAGCATGACCACATCATGAGCTTTATCGACGGACGTTTGTACAGAACCCTAAAGCGACATCTCACCGCCCACGGCCTTACGCCTGAGACGTACCGTGCCCGCTACCGCCTGCCCAACGACTACCCGACTGTGGCCCCCAGCTACGCCGAGCAACGCTCGGCGATCGCGAAGGCGATCGGTCTTGGGGTACCGGGGGCACAGAGTGTTCGGCGCCCGCAACAGGCCGCCGAGTGAGACCCGGAGGCTCACCTTTCGGCCGGACCAAGACCCGGGGACCCTCACCAGCCCGAGACCTTGCACAGGCCGCGGTTGGCAAACGGGGTCAACGCCAGCATGGCTCAAAGCCATACCTCAGGGAGGACGACTTTTGAGGGGTCAGGTCACGTCAACGGTGAGACGGGCGGCAAAAGCATGGCGTGGGTTTTCCCCCAGTTGGCGGGAAGCAGTCATGCCGCCAGCGATGAGATTGCAACGATCAGGTGCTTGATGCCGCAATTGAACGCATTCGGCACGAACCATCCGGTTCGGTCCTCTATCCCAAAGAGCGGCAGGCTCTTTACCAGGCCCCGCTCCTCGCGTGACCGGTGGTGAACGGCACCCTGCGGTCGGAGCGGGTGTCACCCGACAGGAACCGGGACCGATGAAGGAGCTTGGCTCACCAAGTCGGTACGGTCGCCGGCCGGGAGAAACGCATGTCTGCCGATACTGAGAAGCACCGCGCCCTGCTTGGCGCCCTCAAGGACGCCCACGGCAAGGGCGACGGGTCATTCGAGAACGCTGTCACGGCGGCGTTCGAACACGTCTTCGAGCACCTGGGCCGCCTGAACGACCACGTCGCACGGGGCGGTCCCGATGGGGAGGAACGGCGCCTGGAGGACGGGGAATCTGCGACTTTACGATAATCGCGGCCCCTCGTTGCGGCGTTGACGCTCAGGTGCGCCAACGCCTTTCGGTGGATCAGGAATTCTGCGCGGCCGCGGACCGTACGGGAAGGGCCCAGTTCGGTCTGACGAAGTGGCAGGTGTACCCATCGGGCCGCCGCTCCAGGTAATCCTGGTGTTCGGGCTCGGCCTCCCAGAAGTCTTCGGCGGGCGCCACCTCGGTCACGACCTTCCCGGGCCACAGGCCGGACGCGTCGACGTCGGCGATGGTGTCCTCCGCCACCCGACGCTGGTCGTCGTCGGTGTAGTAGATCGCCGAACGGTAGCTCAGGCCGCGATCGTTGCCTTGGCGGTTCGGGGTGGTGGGGTCGTGGATCTGGAAAAAGAACTCCAGCACGCGCCGGAAGCTCGTCCGTGTCGGGTCGTAGACGATTTCGATGGCCTCAGCGTGGGTGCCGTGGTTGCGGTAAGTGGCGTTCGGCACGTCGCCGCCGGTGTAGCCGACCCGGGTCGACAGCACGCCTTCCTGACGCCGGATCAGGTCTTGCATACCCCAGAAGCATCCGCCTGCCAGCACCGCTCTCTCGCTACCCATGTTGTCCTCCGTAAGCTCCTGCACACTCCTAGATAGGGGCTCCGACTGCGCTTACCCCATGGCCCGGTCTACCTGCTGTCAAACAGCGTTGATCATTGACCCCTAGGATGGGTGTGGCGGGACGCCCCTGATCAGCCCTGCGAAGCGAGTCGAGGGGGCACAGCCGGTCAGATCGGGGGCCAGCGGACGCGATGCGTGTGCCGGCCTCAGGCGCGGTTCTTGAAGCGCCAGTTCTCCTTGCCTGTCTCGACGATCCCGCAATGGTGGGTGAGCCGGTCGAGCAGCGCCGGGTCATTTTGGCGTCGCCGGCGAAGATGCTGGGCCATTCCCCGAAGGCGAGGTTGGTGGTGACCACGATCGAGGTGGTCTCGGAGAGCTTGCCGATCGGGTGGAACAGGAGCTGGCCGCCCGACAGTGTGCACCTTCATAGGCGCACGGCTGCGAGGCAGCAGGGATGAAGGGGGGACGAGGCCGGTTAAACCGCAAGATCGGAACCGTGCCGCTGAGCATAGCTTGAACCCATCCCGAGCCAACGCCCACGGTTCAGGCAAGCGCGACGCTCCATCGGTCGGAATTGGCGACATGCTGATGGCCGACCGAAGCCACCATCGTCCAGGGTCGTCCATCCCGCTCGACTGGGCACAAACTGGACGCCGGCCAGAACAGTCTAAGCTGAGTGCTTCATATTTTTGGCGCTCCCAAGGGGAATCGAACCCCTGTTTTCGCCGTGAGTCATCGCCGTGTAAGCCGCTATAATCAGGGAGTTTTTTGATCTGAGGCATTTGACCGGCGGTCCCTGAAGGGTCCACTTTTGTATCCCCAAAGTGGGTCGGCTGTGTACCCCCTCAGACGTTCTGTAAGCGGCCCTGGCCCTATACACGAGAGAGTTGAGGATATTCACCAACGGCACATTGCCGGGGTGCCACTCTAGGCGGTAGCTTCTTGATTCGTTCTACTCCTTTGAGATCTCAGATGGCTAAGCGGTCCGGTGAAAGAGGTGGCTTGGTTCGTCTGAACAGCGACCTGGGCTTGGATAAGTGGATCTTCTGCCGATTTCAGGCCGCCGCGGGATGCGGCAGCCGGTCGAAGTAAGCTTGGTCGGGGGTCCGCCGGTCAAGGCTCGAATGAGGCCTGCGCTCATTGTAGAAGGCGAGGTACCGGCCGATTGAGGCGCGCGCCGTGCTGACAGTGTCGTAGGCCCGCAGGTAGATCTCCTCGTATTTGACCGACCGCCACAGCCGTTCGACGAAAACGTTGTCCCGCCACGCGCCTCGGCCGTCCATGCTGATAGCGATCCCCGCCTCCCGCAGCACGCTGGTGAAGGCGTGGCTGGTGAACTGCGAACCCTGGTCGCTGTTGAAGATCTCCGGCTTACCGTGCCGGGCGAGCGCTTCCTCCAGAACCTCGACGCAGAAGTCAGCCTCCATGGTGATCGATAGCCGCCAGGACAGAACCCGGCGGCTGAACCAATCGATCACGGCGGCGAGGTAGACGAAGCCGCGCGCCATGGGCACGTAGGTGATATCCATGGCCCAGACCTGATTGGGCCGGTCGATCGTCAGGCCACGCAGCAGATACGGGTAGATCTTGTGCCCAGGCGTCGGTTTCGAGGTGTTTGACTTGCGGTAGAGCGCCTCGATGCGCAGGCGCTTCATCAGCGTCGCGACATGGCAACGCCCGATCGCGATGCCCTCTTTGTTGAGGAGATCCCGCAGCATCCGGCTGCCTGCGAAGGGGAGTTCGAGATGCAGTTCGTCCATGCGTCGCATCACGGCGAGATCATCGTCTGAGACCGGGCGCGGTAGGTAGTAGACGCTGCCCCGGCTGATCCCGAGTGCCTTGGCCTGCTGGACGACAGGTAGGTCGTGCCCACGATCGATCATCGCTTTGCGCTCAGAAGACCGGCCTTGCCGAGCGCGCCGGACAAAAAATCGTTGGTCAGCGTCAGTTCGCCGATCTTGGCGTGCAGCGTCTTCACGTCGATCGCTGGTGCCGCCTCCGGCCTGGCCGCGGCTCCGAACACCCCGGCAGCCCCGTCGAGAAGCTGAGCTTCCAGGTCGTAATCTGATTGGGGTGGACATCGAACTGCTGAGCCAATTCAGCCAGGGTCTTCTCGCCTCGCAGGGCAGCCAGAGCCACCTTCGCCTTGAAGGCCGGGAGGTGATTCCGGCGCTGTCGCTTGCTCATCATTGCTCCTGATCCGCAGCCATCCTGGCCGCCGTCAGGCAGAAACTCCACTCAGCCCCACTGTGCAGATTTCCCGAGCCACCTCTCCTTTGCAAGCTCGTCTTTGGTCAGCGGCAGGCGCTTCTCACGGTCTGGCGTGGGATCAGCGATGGTGTGGCGGTCGAATGGGTTCCGCCTCTGGATGTCAAACTCCTGGAGGGATTTCTCGATGATCGCCCTGGATAGCTTGAAGGCCTTCCTAATGCTGCCGGGGGAATGACCCTTGGCCCTCAGGTGGCGCTCATAAATCCGCACGTCGTCTCTGGTCAGGGATGTGACAGTGTGGTCCGCTCCTACGGCCTCTTTGAGGTAAGCGATGACACGGACCTTCTCGGCCACCCACTTGCGCTTCACCATTACGCCCATACCCGAGGTCTCGCCCTCCTTGAGCCGGAGGTAGACCGTCACGGCCTCATCTAGTGTCGGATCAGGCTTCTTGAGGACACCAAGGAGCGCGCGGGCTTCGGGGCTCCTCTCAAGCTCCTGGTCTCGGGTGTCAGGATTGTGGGGATCAATGCCAAGCTTCTCAGAGACGATGGTCTCACGAAACTGAGCCTCAGCCTAATCCATACCCTTGCGGTGCGGCCTGTAAGGCAGCCCATGGGTCTCAAGGAACCCAAGGCCCCGATACCAATCATCCACAGCAGAGTGGTTCTGAGTGACCACGGACGCGACCGTGAGCGCCGATTGCCCCCTCCCCTGCTCCTGGGTGTCCCGAGGCGGCTTATCGCTCTCCAGGAGCTTCCAGGCCTTCAGGTGGGCCTCAGCATCCGCATGGACCTTGAGGCTCCGAAGCTCGGCTTCCTGCTCATCCTTGGTCCCGAGGCTAACGACAATTTCTCGCTTCCCTGCGCGACTCCTCAGAGGCTCAGGGATGACCCGGCGGTACTTCCACACGCCATGTCGGGACTGAATGAGGTAGGGCATGCGACGGAACAGAAGGCTCACTTGATGCCCCCGTTTGTATCCCCAATTTAGGGCACCACGGAGGCTAAGTGACTGTTCCTACTGCGCTTACAGTGGCTTAGAGAAGACCACTGGCGCTCCCAAGGGGAATCGAACCCCTGTTTTCGCCGTGAGAGGGCGACGTCCTAGACCGCTAGACGATGGGAGCTTTCCGGCGGCGCGCAGGTGCTATAGCCACGCCCCGCCGGGGGAGCAAGGGCCTTCTCTCGAGATTCCGCACGGTTCGGTGCGGTGGAGCGCAGATTGAGGTCGTGGTGAACGCAAACGACGAAGAGCGGGTCGGGACCGTGGCCGAGGGGGGGATCCGGCTCGACCGGGCGCTGGTGGCGCTGTTTCCGGATCTGTCGCGGGCGCGGCTCCAGGATCTCGTGCGCACGGGCTGCGTGCGCCGGGATGGCACGCAGGTGCGCGACCCATCTGCGAAGGTCGCCGTCGGAGCACAGATCAGCCTGGACGTGCCACCGGCCGCGGATGCCCAACCCGCGGCCGAGGCCGTGAACCTGGTGATCGCCTACGAGGACGACGACCTCGTCGTGATCGACAAGCCGGCCGGGCTGGTGGTGCATCCGGCGCCGGGTCACGAGAGCGGAACCCTGGTCAACGCGTTGCTCGGCCATTGCGGCGCGAGCCTGTCGGGGATCGGCGGCGTGCGCCGGCCCGGCATCGTCCATCGCCTCGACAAGGACACGAGCGGCCTGATCGTGGTCGCGAAAAACGATGCAGCCCATCAGGGACTGACGGCGCAGTTCGCGGACCATGGCCGGACGGGGCCGTTGGAGCGGGCCTACGCGGCTTTGGTCTGGGGCGTGCCGCATCCGCGAGCGGGAACGATCCAGGCGAGCCTGGCCCGGTCGCGCCACAACCGCGAGAAGATCGCCGTGGTCTCCGAGGAGGCCGGGCGGCACGCCGTCACGCATTACGCGGTCGCCGAGACCTACCCGGAGGTCGCCCTCGTGCGCTGCCGCCTCGAGACGGGCCGAACGCACCAGATCCGCGTCCACCTCGCCCATCGCGGCCACCCGCTTCTGGGCGATCCGGTCTATGGCGGCGCGTTCCGCACCAAGGCGGCCCGGCTGTCGCCGGATGCACGCGACGCGCTCGCCACGCTGGGACGTCAGGCGCTGCACGCGGAACTGCTGGGCTTCAGGCATCCGCGCACCGGCGAGACCCTCAGGTTCGAAAGCCCGATCCCGCCCGATATCGCCGCGCTGGTGAACGCCCTGGCGAAAGCTTGACGGCTTAGAATCGGGGATGAAACCGTAGCCGCGCGGCGTGCGAAAGGTCACGGCGAGCCGCGTCAGATCGTGACATGGTACGACCAATCGGCCGGTCGCGCGTTGATGGCAATATGGGGGTGCCCAACCGCGACCGGCCCGTCCGACGTACCCGTATGACATGGGTGGTCGGGAGGGTCGGCTCAAGAGCGGCCCGAGTGGACGGCACTGTTGCCCGTCGCGTCCGCCCGTCAGGGGGACAAGAGTCCAGGAGAATGCCATGGCCGGTACGCTGCCCGTGCTCGCCAATGAAGGTGGCCTCTCGCGCTACCTCGACGAGATCCGCAAGTTCCCTATGCTGGAGCCGACGGAAGAATTTACGCTGGCCAAGAGTTGGCGGGATGCCGGCGACCGTGAGGCCGCACATCGGCTGGTAACCTCGCACCTGCGTCTCGTGGCCAAGATCGCCATGGGCTATCGCGGCTATGGCCTGCCGATTGGCGAGGTCGTGTCCGAGGGCAATGTCGGCCTCATGCAGGCGGTCAAGCGCTTCGATCCCGACAAGGGTTTCCGGCTTGCGACCTACGCCATGTGGTGGATCAAGGCGGCGATCCAGGAATACATCCTGCGCTCCTGGTCGCTCGTGAAGATGGGGACCACCGCCAACCAGAAGAAGCTGTTCTTCAACCTCCGCAAGGCGAAGGGGAAGATCTCGGCGCTGGACGAGGGCGACCTGCGGCCGGATCAGGTCAAGCAGATCGCGACTCGCCTGGGCGTGCCCGAGCAGGACGTGATCGACATGAACCGGCGCCTGTCCGGTGACACGTCGCTCAACGCTCCCCTGCGCGAGGAAGGCGAAGGTGAGTGGCAGGACTGGCTGGTCGACAACGCCCCGAGCCAGGAGACGGTGCTGGCCCGTGAACAGGAGGGGCAGAACCGCCTATCGGCCCTGCGCGACGCCCTCGGCGTGCTGAACCCGCGGGAGCGGCGGATCTTCGAGGCCCGGCGCCTCGCGGACGATCCGATCACGCTGGAAGACCTATCCGGCGAGTTCGGCGTCTCACGTGAGCGTGTGCGCCAGATCGAGGTTCGGGCGTTCGAGAAGGTGCAGGAGGCGGTGAAGCGCAACATCGCCAACCGCGAATTGCCGCGCACCGGCATCGAGGCTCACTGACCGTGCAATCCGGCGCGCCGGAGCGCGCCGGCCACGATTACTGCCAAGCGTCGAAAGCGCTCTGCAACACCTGGGCGCCGGCGCTGCCCTTCTCGAAGGTTAGCACCGCGCGCTTGCCCGAGGTGTAGCGGACGGCCAGATCGAACCAGTTGCGGTGGAGCAGCAGGTCCGTGTTGCGATCGACGTCGTTCTGTAGCGACGACAGACCGATGAGGAACAGGTTGTCTCGGACCCGCACCGGCAGGCCGGAGACCGGCGAGCCGCGCCCGTTCTCGTCGTCCTTGGACTGGAGCAGGCCGACATCCTGCACCGTCCGCCCCGTCCCACTCTGCTGGGTGAAGGCGAGGCTCACCGTATGTGAGGCCGGCAGCGTCGCGTCGAGATTGCGCTGGATCGTCATCACCAGCGTCAGCCCGGCATCCGGGATCGTCACGGTCGCGACCACGGCGTTCTGGAGCGGCTGACCCTGCTCGCCATTCACCGTGTCGAGCCGCCAAGTTACCCGGCCGGTCGTCCGCGTCGGCTGCGCATTGTCGGTGCCCGTCCCCTCCTCGATCAGTTCCGCACGCTGGGCGACGGCAAGGTTTGACTGGGCCGGCGCCGGCGCGACGCGAGGCGGCGTGCCGTTCTCCGCACGTGGGGGCGTCCGCGGTGCGGGTGCGGACTCGCCGCCGACCCGGTCGCCGAACTTCGTTTCGCTGTCCGTCTGCTGCGAATCTGCGGTCTCGGTCGAGCTGGACGGCAGATTCTGGGGCCGGTCGCGAAGCAGGAACGCCGCCACCGCGATCAATCCGATCACGATCGCCAGGACGCTTCCCACGAAGGCGTTGCGCAGGATGCGCGAGCGCCCCGACCGCGGCGGGACGACCTCGATCCGTGGACGCTGGCGACCGTTGCCGCCGTCGCCTGATGCCGCCGCGGGATCCGCGTCATCCCCGGTGTCGGGGGCCAGATCGGCCTCGGGCTGCGGCTCCTCAAAGGTCGCAGCGGCCGGCGACGGCCCCGGCCGCCGTGAGGAAATCGCGATCGGCGCGTCGCGTAGTTCCGGCTCCTGCGCAGCCGCTGGGGCGAAGGGCGGCGGCGCGGCGGTAGAACCGGCTCCGGCGCCTGGACCGGGATGGGCTCGGGGACGGGGTTGGCGGCGAAGGAATGGGCGGCGCCGGCTCTGGGATCTCCGCGGGCGGGGCCGGCCGGGGGCTTGTCTCCAGCGGGGCGACCGCGGCGTCGTTGGCCGGCGCCGGAAGCCCCCCGTGATCGACTTCGAGCCGTTCGATCGCAGTGTCGAGCGCCCGGCGTTCGAGATCGATATCCGCTTCCGAGAGCGGGGGATCCAGCGAGCGGAGCTGACTGATGAGGGCGTTGCGGGCGCGGTCGTAGACCGCCTTGCGCAGGGCGGGTGATCGGTCGGGCAGCGCATCGAGCGCGCGTGCCAGAAGCGGGTAATAATCGGCCATGTTGCCCAGGTCCGCGCCTTCGGCCGTCGCCCGGCAGGACCGGTCGATGGCCGAGGACCGACGTTCGTTCCCGAACCGACGATCGGGATCGGCCGCCGGCCGGTGATGTCTGCCCGCCGCGCGGATCGGCACCCGCGAGTCGGTTCCTCCGATATCGTATCGGGCGGTCGATCCATGAGACCGACGCCCGCCATAGGCTGGTTCTAGATCAAGCGGACGCGGGCTGGATACATGCCGAACAGCAGAAAAGGTGCGTCATCAACGGGATAGGGCTTCAGGCCTCAATCCTCGAAGGGATTCTGCATCAGAATGGTATCGTCACGCTCGGGCGACGTCGACAGCAGCGCCACCGGCGCCCCGATCAGCTCTTCGATCCGGCGGACATACTTGATGGCCTGCGCCGGCAGATCTGCCCAGGATCTCGCGCCCGCAGTCGTCTCCGACCAGCCCGGAATGGTCTCGTAGACCGGCTCGACCCGGGCCTGCGCGGCTTGGCTCGCCGGCAGGTGGTCGATCGTCTGCCCGTCGAGCTTGTAGCTGGTGCAGACGCGGATCTCGTCGAACCCGTCGAGGATATCGAGCTTGGTGAGCGCGATGCCATGGATGCCGGAGGTCCGAACCGTCTGGCGCACCAGGACCGCGTCGAACCAGCCGCAGCGGCGCTTGCGGCCCGTATTGACGCCGAACTCGCGGCCACGGGCACCGATGGTCTCGCCGATCTCGTCATGCAGCTCGGTGGGAAACGGCCCCTCGCCGACCCGGGTCGTGTAGGCCTTGGCGATGCCGAGCACGTAGCCGATCGCGCCCGGGCCGAGGCCGGACCCCGTCGCCGCCTGAGCGGCCACGATGTTCGAGGAGGTGACGAAGGGGTAGGTGCCGTGATCGACGTCGAGCAGCGCGCCCTGCGCGCCCTCGAACAGGATGCGCTTGCCGGCCCGACGCTGGTCGTCGAGGAGCGACCAGACGGTGTCTGCGAAGGGCAGGATTTTGGGCGCGATCGCGGTGAGTTCGGCGAGCAGCGCTTCGGCGTTCACCTCCTCGATGCCGAGGCCGCGCCGAAGCGCGTTGTGGTGGGTCAGAACCCGCTCGATCTTGGCCGGCAGCGCATCGATATCGGCCAGATCGACCACCCGGATCGCGCGGCGGCCGACCTTGTCCTCGTAAGCGGGCCCGATGCCGCGCTTCGTGGTTCCGATCTTCAGGCCGGCGTTGGCAGTCTCACGGAAATGATCAAGTTCGCGGTGGAGCGGCAGGATCAGCGTGGCGTTGTCGGCAATCCGCAGCGAAGCAGGCGAAACCTCGACGCCCTGCGCCTTGATGCGCTCGATTTCGTCCACGAGGTGCCAGGGATCGACCACGACCCCGTTGCCGATCACCGAGAGCTTGCCGCCGCGCACGACCCCGGATGGCAGGAGCGCCAGCTTGTACGTCACCCCGTCGATGACGAGCGTGTGGCCGGCGTTGTGGCCGCCCTGGAACCGGACGACGATGTCGGCTTGCTCGGAGAGCCAGTCGACGATCTTGCCCTTGCCCTCGTCACCCCACTGGGCGCCTACAACGACGACGTTGGCCATGCCTGCCTGCTTACCCGCGACGGAAACCGGGACGGAGCAGCCCACGGGTGCGGGCTGCGTACGTCGTGAGCCGTTTCCGCGATCCGCGCGGCGAAATCAAGCAAGGCTGCCACATGGCAGCCCGCACGCTCCGCGGAACGCGCTTATTTCGCCTCGGTGCCGGAGTTCCGGCCGGGGAGTTCCTGCGGCTTGATCACCGGCATCGAACCGGTCTCGTCCGGCTTCACCACGGTGCCGGTGGTGCCGGACTCCGGCGGCTTGATCACACCGTCGTTCTTCTGGAGCTTGTCGCTGAGCGACTGATCCTTGGGTGGCGCGTCGGCGCTGGGGCGGACGCGATCCGGTGGCGTCTGGGTCGATGGCGGCAGGGCCGGATCGGTATCGCGCCCTTTCAGCGGCGCATCCGGGTTCTGGGCATAGGCGGGAACAGCAAACAGGGCCGCCGCAAAAGCGGCGAGCAGGATTTTCCGCGACAAGGTTGGTCTCCTCTCTTGGAACACGAGTTCCGAGAGCAACAGACTTGTGTCGGATCCGTTCCTGGTTGCTGCGTGGCCCGGGCCACTCAACCCTGACGCGCGGCTTCGATATAAAGTTCGCGCAGGCGCTGGGTCAGCGGACCGGGGCCGCTCTCGCCGATCGACCGGCCGTCGATCTCGACCACCGGCATCACGAAGGCTGAGGCGCTGGTGTAGAACGCCTCCTGGGCGTCGTAGGCCTCGGCGACCGAGAACAACCGCTCCTCGACCTTGAGGTCAGCCTCCCCGGCGAGCTTCAACACGCAGGCCCGGGTGATGCCCGGCAGCAGCGCCGTCGAGAGCGGCCGCGTGACGAGCACGCGCTCGCGGCTCACGATGAACGCTGTGGACGACGAGCCTTCGGTCACGGCGCCATCCTCGACCATCCAGGCCTCGGCGACACCGGCCTCGGCGGCCTGCTGCTTGGCGAGAACCTGCGCCAGCAGGGCGACCGACTTGATGTCCCGCCGCTTCCAACGCAGGTCCTCGACGGTGATGACCCGGGCGCCGGTCTCGGCGAGCGGGTTGGCCAGGACGGTCTTGGCCTGCGTGAACATCATCACGGTCGGCTCTGTCCCGGCCTTCGGGAAGGCGAAGTCGCGCTCGGCGACACCGCGGGTGACCTGCATGTAGACGAGCCCCTCGCGGACGCCGTTGCGCGCGACGAGCTCGGTCTGCAGCTTCTCCCATCCGGCCGCGTCGTGCGGGTTGCGGATGCCGATCTCGCCGAGCGAGCGATCCAGGCGGGCGAGATGCGCGGCGTTGTCGACGAGCTTGCCGTCGATAATCGCCGAGACCTCGTAGATTCCGTCCGCGAACAGGAAGCCACGGTCCATGATCGGTACGCGCGCCTCCTCGAAAGGAAGGAATACGCCGTTGAGGTAGACGATGCGGGGAGCGGTCACGGATTGCCTTCCTGTGTTCGTCACGGGCCCAAGCAGGATTCGTGCAGCGGTTTTCAGGCTGCGCCGAAGACGCGCGCGAAGATCGTGTCGACGTGCTTAAAGTGATAGCCGAGGTCGAAGCATTCCTCGATCTGCTCGGGCGTCAGCGCCGCCGTCACCTCGGCATCCGCTTTCAGCAGAGCCAGGAAGTCGCCCTCCCCGCGCCAGACCGGCATCGCGTTGCGCTGGACCAGCCGGTATGAATCTTCGCGGGACACGCCGGCCTGGGTGAGCGCCAGCAGCACCCGCTGCGAGTGGACCAAGCCGCCAAGGCGGTCGAGGTTCTTCTGCATGTTGGCCGGGTAGATCAGCAGCTTCTCGATCACCCCGGTCATGCGGGCCAGCGCGAAATCGAGGGTCACCGTAGCATCCGGGCCGATCATCCGCTCCACGGAGGAATGCGAGATGTCGCGCTCGTGCCAGAGCGCCACGTTCTCCATGGCTGGGACGACGTAGCCCCGGACCATCCGGGCGAGGCCGGTGATATTCTCGGTGAGCACCGGGTTGCGCTTGTGCGGCATCGCCGAAGATCCCTTTTGACCTTCGGAGAAGAACTCCTCCGCTTCGAGCACCTCGGTGCGCTGCAGGTGGCGGATCTCGATGGCCAAGCGCTCGAGTGACGAGGCGACGACGCCCAGCGTCGCGAAGAACATCGCGTGGCGGTCGCGCGGGATGACCTGGGTCGAGACCGGCTCGGCGGTCAGGCCCATCTTCTCGGCGACGTATTGCTCAACCCGCGGATCGATGTTGGCGAAGGTGCCGACCGCGCCCGAGATCGCACAGGTGGCGACCTCCTCGCGGGCTGCGACCAGGCGATGGCGGTTGCGCTCGAACTCGGCATAGGCCTGTGCGAGCTTGAGGCCGAAGGTCACCGGCTCGGCATGGATGCCGTGTGAGCGGCCGATGGTGGGGGTGAGCTTGTGCTCCAGCGCCCGGCTTTTCAGGGCCGCCAGCAGCGCGTCGACATCGGCGATCAGGATGTCGGCGGCACGCACGAGCTGGACGTTGAGACAGGTGTCGAGCACGTCCGACGAGGTCATGCCCTGGTGGACGAAGCGCGCCTCCGGGCCGACGATTTCGGCGAGGTGGGTGAGGAACGCGATGACGTCGTGCTTCGTCACCGCCTCGATCTCGTCGATGCGGGCCACGTCGAACGCCGCATCCTTGCCCTTGGCCCAGATCGTCTCCGCCGCCGCCTTCGGCACGACACCGATCTCGGCCAGCGCCGTGGTGGCATGGGCCTCGATCTCGAACCAGATCTTGAAGCGACTCTCGGGCGACCAGATCGCCGTCATCGTCGGGCGGCTGTAACGGGGGATCATGGGGGCCTCGGCACGGTCCGGAGTTCGTGCGTGGCCGGTAGCATGCGGCGGCCCGGCCGCTCAATGCGGTCCACGCAGGCCAGCGCCACGCGAGAGCATGCCGTTTGATGTCGATCCCGGTCAGGGCACGCGGACCCAGCCCTGTCCCATCAGGCGCTCCTGCGGGCGAAACCGGGATTTGTAATCCATCTTGCGCGAGCCCTCGACCCAATAGCCGAGGTAGAGATACGGCAGCCCGAGGCGACGGGCGCGCTGGATGTGGTCGAGGATCATGTAGGTGCCCGGCGAGCGCCCGGCCTCCTCCGGATCGTAGAACGAGTAGACCATCGACAGGCCGTCCGCGAGGACGTCGGTGAGGCTGTAGGCGAGCGGCGGGCCGAACCCGCGGCCGGTAATCGCCGTGTCCGGACCACGCCGCCGGTACGAAACCAGATGCGTGTCGACGTGGCTGTCCTCGATCATCATGGCGTAGTCGAGCACCGTCATGTCGACCATGCCGCCATCGCCGTGGCGGGCGTCGAGGTAACGGCGGAACAGAGCGTACTGCTCCGAGGCTGGGCGATTCGGTTCCGGCGCGCCGATCCAGTCGTCGTTGCGCGCCAGGATCCGCTTCTGGCTAGCGGTCGGCTGAAAGTCATCCACCACCACCCGCACCGAGATGCAGCCGCGGCAGGTCTCGCAGGCCGGGCGATACGCGATGGTCTGCGAGCGGCGGAAGCCACCCTGGGTCAGGATCTCGTTGAGGTCCCGGGCACGGCGCCCGACCAGATGCGTGAACACCTTTCGCTCCTCCTGGCCCGGAAGGTACGGGCACGGCGAAGGCGCGGTCAGGTAGAATTGCGGAGTGTCGCGCGGGTGACTCGTCACGCTTGGTCTTGGCCCTGCACCGGGTGGTCCTTGCGGCGCCGGCGTACCAATGTACAGGCGACGCGGCCGGGCTCAATGCCCCCGGCCGCTCGCCGCATGAGAATTTCGTCGCGCCTACGGGATCTCAGCGGTCGTGGACGACGGCCAGGCCGAGCAGCAGGTCGTGGCCCAGGCGTCGATCGGCGCGCATCAGGCCGAATGCGACATCGAGGCACCACAGAAGGAAGGTCGAGACCGCAACGTAGAACAGCAGCGCGTGGACAGCCGCGCTGATGAAGTCCACGGGGCCGCCGCGCTCGGGGGCGACAACCCGGAGGCCCATCAGGCGCTGCCCGATGGTGCTCTGCTTGGCTCCTCCCACCGTGATGGCGCTGTAGATCACGCCGCTCGCCGGAAGCACCGCAAACAAGGTCCAGCCGAGCCCGAAGGTCACCACGCCGACGACCGTGATCAACAGCGTCAACAGGGCGGTGAAGCCGAAGATGAACAGGATATCGAGGAGGTACGCGACGGTGCGGGCCCCGAGGCTGGCACGCACGAACGGGATGGGCAGCGAAGCCGCGTAGCCGGGGGCCTCGTAGCGCTGCTCGGCATAACCGGGTTGGGGATTCTGCATGGTGTCGCGTCCTGCAAGCGAGGCGGCCGATCGAAACGTGGGTGCGGAAAGCGACCGCCGCAAGAGCGGATGCGCGTGCGTTCAGCGCTGCGCCGGATCATCGGCCTCCGCGTCCGGCGTGTCGAGGTAGAACCGCTTCAGCAGGTAGAGCGAAGAACCGGACAGGCTGCTCCCCTCGGTGGCCAGCGCGATGAGCGTCGCGCCAGCATCGAAGCGGCAAGTCAGCCAATGCTGACGGTTGCCCTCGGCATAATCGACCCGGACAGTATCCGCGGCTGGCCCCGGCGCGGCGCGCAGCAACCGGATGCCGGGCTGCGGCGCCACAGCCGGGAGAGCACGCCGGCAGGTCGCGACGCGTTCCTGGCGGAGCGTGTCCTGGCAGGCCGCGAGCCCCCCTAGGAAACCCGCCACCACCGCCGCTCCGAGGAGCCAGCGGCGCCCATGCCTCACCGGATGGTGCGCAGGCGCTCTGCGACCCGGGGCGCGTGGTAGGTCAAAACCCCATCGGCACCGGCGCGCTTGAAAGCGAGGAGAGCCTCCACCATCGCGCGGTCACCATCGAGCCAGCCGTTGCGGGCCGCCGCCTCGATCATCGCGTACTCGCCGGACACCTGATACGCGAAGGTCGGAACCTGGAACTCGTCCCGTACCCGCCGGATGATGTCGAGATAGGGCAGCCCCGGCTTCACCATCACCGAGTCGGCTCCCTCTGCGAGATCGAGCCTGACCTCGTGAAGAGCCTCCGCAGAGTTGCCCGGGTCCATCTGATAGGTGCGCTTGTCGCCCACCAGCGCTGCCTGGGTGCCGATCGCATCGCGGAATGGCCCGTAGAATGCGCTCGCATACTTGGCCGCGTAGGCCATGATCTGCACGTCGAGGAAACCGGCCTTGTCGAGCCCGGCCCGGATCGCGCCGACGCGCCCGTCCATCATGTCAGAAGGGGCGATGATGTCGGTGCCGGCCTCGGCCTGGATCAGGCTCTGCTCCACCAGGATCGCCACCGTTTCGTCGTTCAGGATCGCGCCGTCCTTCATCAGCCCGTCGTGGCCGTGGCTGGTATAGGGATCGAGCGCCACGTCGGTCATCACGCCGATTTCGGGCACCGCCCGCTTCACGGCCCGCACCGCGCGGCAGACCAAATTGTTGGCGTTGAGCGCCTCGGAGCCGGTCGGATCGCGCAGCGCGACCTCGGTGTAGGGGAAGAACGACACCGCCGGGATGCCGAGCCGCGCCGCACGTTCCGCGTCGCGTACGATCTCGTCCACGGAGAGCCGCTCGACCCCTGGCATCGAGGCGATCGGCTCTCGCCGGCCCTCGCCCTCGATCACGAACATCGGCCAGATCAGGTCGTCGACCGTGAGCGTATGCTCACGCACCAACCGCCGCGACCACTCCGCCTTTCGGTTGCGGCGCGGGCGCTGCGTGATCTTCAGCACGTCCGGACGCGCGCTCTCGCGAGCGGCCTCCAGGGCGATCGGGCGCGGCTCTGGCAAGGTGTCTGACATGCGGCTTCGGTATCGTGCGCGCGGTGAAGCGTGGGTCGCGCGGCGCATCGGCGCTGGGGCTGTCGGACTAGCACACCCTCCGAGCACGGTGAAATCAGACCGTTGACGCAGGGCGCCGGAACCGATTCAACCCAGCGCATCCCCCATCAATCGCGGCCCCCGACGATGCATTGGCTTTTCTCACCCACGGACACGCCGTAGTGCCCGCCTCCTTCCCGATCCGGCGCAAGGGTGTTCGGCCGGGCGATACGCCCACCGACCGGATCGAGCGCGCGCCGGGGCCCGCTCCCGGGACATGGGATACGGTCCTCGTCTGGTTCATGCGGATCACCGCGTTGTTCTGGCTGGCCAAGAGCATCGCGTCCTGGGCGACGATCCTCGACGTCATGCCAGAGTCGCGCCCCTTCGAGATCGAGCCGTTCGGCCGCCAGGCCGCGATCGTCTACTTCGCCGTGGTGGACGCGTCGGCCGCCATCGGCCTGTGGCTGACGAGCGCGTGGGGCGGCGTGATCTGGTTGCTGGCCGTGACATCCGCGATGACGCTGGCGGTGTTGACCCCGCAACTTGTGCCGATGCCGGTGCCGTTGCTCGTATTCGGCCTCACCGTCGTGCTGATGTACTTCATGCTGTCCTGGCTGGCCGCCCAGGAAGCACGGTGAACGAAGCGTTCTGATCTTCGCTTCAGTTTGTCTTTACCGCGAAGAGTAAATCGGGAATTCATCCTGTCGCTTAAATCGCCTTTCATTCCCGGTACGTAGCTTAGCCATCATCAGCGGCACCGCATCGAACGGGCGCCGCGGCATCAGACGGTGAGGCAGACGATGAAGACCCAGAGCGCCCGTGTCGCGAAGAGCGAGGCCCCCGAGGAGACCCCGTCCGCCAAGGGCTCCTACTTGGAGGCGCTTCACTTGGTCGAGCGGCTGCACCGCCGGCTGCTGGACGTGATCAAGGACGAGTTCGAGCGCCGCGGCCGGGAAGACGTCAACAGCGTCCAGGCGCTGCTCCTGTACAACATCGGCGACAAGGAGTTGACCGCGAGCGAATTGCGGACGAAGGGCTACTATCTCGGCTCCAACGTCTCCTACAACGTCAAGAAGCTCGTCGAGGCCGGCTACCTGCACCACGCCCGCTCGAAGACCGACCGTCGTTCGGTCCGGATCAGCCTGACCGAGAAGGGCCAGCAGGTCCACGAGATCATCCAGGGGCTCTACGACAAGCATGCCCGCACGATCGCGCCGATCGGAGGCATTTCGGACGACGACTTCGGCCGGCTGAATACGGCTCTGGGCCGCCTCGAGCGTTTCTGGACCGACCAGATCCGTTACCGGCTCTGATCCGTGCGGCTTAAAGGTTCAGGAGGCTGACGATCCCGGCGATGACCGCGTAGGCGAAGCCCGCATTGATGGCGACGCCGAAGAGGCCGATCACCAATCCGCCCATGACGACAAGGCCGTCGCGCTCGACGAGGCCGAGGCCCACGAGGCAGACGGCGAGCCCCAGAGGGATCTGCCCGACGATCGGTGCGGCCACGATCAGCGCCAGCGCCAGCGCCAACAGGGCGATCCCCATCCCGCGCATGCCCAGCGCGGTCTCGAACACGCTGACGCGGGGACGCGACCAGCGCTCCAGACGCCGTAGGATCGGCACCGCCCGGGTGACGGCGCGCCTTACATCGGTGAGCGCGATCGATCGGCCGAGCAGGATCCGGGGCAGCCACGGCGCCGACATGCCGGCCGCGATCTGAACCGCCACAAGCAGCAGCAGGAGCCCGCAGATCAGCGGGATCGGCGGCGGCATCGGCAAGCAGTTCGGCAAGCCGAGCAGCACCACGAGCAGCGCGAAGGCGCGATCCCGCAGGACCGCGACGATGTCGCCCACGGTAAGGCGCTCCCCCTCCTGGCTCGCCAGCACAGTGAGGACGTCCGACGTTCGTGAACCGGCAGTCAAGGATCCGCCAACCTTCGCTGTCCTGGCGCGGGCTCTAGCCGAGATCACCCGGCAGGCCAAGCGCGGGGCTGCCGCACGAATTTATCGTGGGCGCCCGGCCGGAGATCCCTACCTGAGGTCAGCCCGATTCACCCTGAAGCATATCTTAAGTCAATCAAAGCATATTTTCGAATCGGCGCAGATCTCGGACAGCACGTTGGCGCAGCTTCAGGTAATTTTCCAGTGAACCTACGATGAGTAGAGCGGCTTTCTACGTCGTTTGCCTGTAGGTATAAGGCTCTCCACACAGGACGGATCCGTGTGCAGGAGCAAAGCCTTCGTAATAAGCCGGAACAGACGGCTCGGACCCGCCCTTGCGGCTTTTCTTTTCTTTGCGCAGGCTTCTCCGGCATGCGGCGGAGAGATCGATGCGCTTCTGTTCGGCAGCCTCGACGCCGGCGCTGCGACGTTCCTGACCATCGGCGCGAAGCTCGGGCTCGGCCCCCTCGATCAGGACGGCTTCGTCATACTCGCGAGCGTCGGAAGCGGCCTGCAACGCGAACGCGGCGATTTCGGCCTTCCGCGCACGCGCTACGCGTTCAACGCGGCCGCGGTGCTGGGTTACCAATGGTTCTTCGATTGGGGAACGGCCGCAATCTTCGCGGGGCCTGAAGGCTCGATGGAGATGCTGGCCGACGGGCGCGCCGTGGCGGTCTCGCCAGCCGCGTATGGCTTGCGCCTACACGCCGAAATCTGGGCACGCCCGACGGACAATACGCTCCTGCAGGCGACCGCTGTCGCCGGCTCGACGCGCGACAGTTTATGGACACGGCTGGCCTGGGGCTATCGGATAGGCGGTGCTTATCTCGGCCCTGAAATCAGCGTCTACGGAGACGAGACGGGCTATCGGAAATGGAATCTCGGCTTGCACGCAACCGATTTCGCCATCGCCCGCTACAGCTTCCGTGTGTCGGCCGGTCTCCAAACCGAGACGGCCCGGCGAAGCGCCTCACCCTACGTGGCGTTGGCGGTCTGGTCGCCCTGGTGAGCGCGCTCGGATTCGAGGGCGCCGAGGAAACGGCCCGCATCCGCACGGATCTCGGCCCGGCGCTGGTCGCTCATGGCCCGGAGGGTCCGATACGGCATCGTCATGCGCGGGTTCCCGGAAAGCGTATCCGCGTTCTCGATCAGGAAATTCCAGTACAGGTAGTTGAATGGGCAGGCGTCCGGCCCCGCCTTGACCTTCACGTCGTAGGCGCAACCCGTGCAGTAGTCCGACATCCGGTCGATATAGGCGCCTGAGGCCGCGTAAGGCTTCGAGCCCATCACGCCCCCATCGGCCCACAGCACCATGCCGTGCACGTTGGGCAGCTCGACCCATTCGTAGGCATCGGCGAACACGATCAGGTACCATTCCTCGACCTGTGCCGGATCCAGGCCTGCGATCAGGGCAAAGTTTCCGGTCACCATCAGGCGTTGGATGTGATGGGCGTAGGCGTGGCGCCGGGTATCGGCGACCACATTGGCGATGCAATTCAGCTTCGTCTCACCCGACCAATAAAACCACGGGAGGTTCCTTCCAGCATCCAGTGCATTGGTCTCCCGATACTCGGGCATCCGCGCCCAGTAGACGCCGCGGACATATTCCCGCCACCCGAGGATCTGCCGGATGAACCCCTCGACGCAGTTGAGCGGCGCAGTGCCGTCCCGATAGGCGCGCTCGGCGGCCCAGCAGACTTCCTCCGGGGTCAACAGTCCAGCGTTGAGCGGCGGCGAGAGCAGCGCGTGGTAGAGGTACGGCGCACCGGCCTTCATGGCATCCTGGTAATCGCCGAAGGTGGGCAAGCATTGTTCGATGAAGTGCTTGAGGGCGGCCAGCGCGTCGGCCCGCGTTACCGGCCAGGAAAAGGCCGCGAGATCGCCGAAATGGCCGGCGAACTCACGCTCCACCAGCGCGATGGCATCCCGGGTGGTCGCATCGGGCTGGAACCCGATCCGGTCCGGCAGCTGGTGCCCTTTCGGTAGGCGCTTACGGTTATCAGGATCAAAGTTCCAGCGACCGCCGACTGGCTCGCCACCATCCATGAGGAGTCCGGTCCGACGCCGTATGCCGCGGTAGAAGGTCTCCATCCGCAGATGATGACGCCCCTCGGCCCAGCGGTCGAAATCCGCCCGCGGGCACAGGAAGCGGTTGTCGGATCGGATCTCCACCGGGACGGGCAGCGTCTCGCGCCAGTCCTGCATCATCTCCCAGACCCGCCACTCACCGGGTTCGGTGACGACGACGGTATCGGGTGCATGATGAGCGACAGCCCGCTCCAGCTCGCCCGTGAAGCTGCCGGTGTTGCCGGGATCAGTCAGGCGGACGTAGTCGACTGCGATACCCTCGGCCTCCAGTTCGGCCGCGAAATGGCGCATGGCGGCGAACAGGAAGGCGATCTTCTGCTTGTGGTGGCGGACATAGGTCGCCTCGTCCCGCACCTCGACGAGCAGGACGACGTCGAGTTCGGGATCAAGGTCGAGCAGGCTCGACACGCGCCGGTTCAGCTGATCGCCGAGGACGAACCGTAAGACCCCTCCGGTCCGCCGAGCGAGCTTCGCCGGCACCCCGTCAGCCCTTCGTGCGCAGGTTGGCGCGCCCACCATCGACCCCGATTACCTGCCCGGTGATCCAGCCGGCCTCGTCCGACACCAGGAAGGCCGCGAGCGCCGCGATATCCTCCGGCCGCCCCAGACGCTGGAGTGCGTGCATGGCGGCGATTCCCTGGGCCAAAGTCTCGTTTCCGGTGATGGCGGCGGCCAACGGCGTCCGGGTCAGTGAAGGCGCAACCACGTTGACCCGGATCTGCGGTGCCAGTTCGGCCGCAAGCGACAGGCCGAGCGCCTCGACGGCACCCTTGGCCATCGCCACCGAGGCGTGCGCCGGGAAGCCCTGTGCCACGGCCACCGTCGAGAACAGCACGACACCGGAGCCCGAATCGCCGGCGCCGGACTTGAGTGCGGCTGCGGCGGATTGCACGGCCGAGAAGGCGCCGAGCGCATTGAAGCGGAAGTCGGCCTCCACATCGGCCCGGGTCAGCCGTCCGAGCGGCCGCAGGTTGATGGTGCCGACCGCGTAGACCAGACCCGCGAGACAAGGCCCCGCCGCCTCGCTGGCAGCTGCGAAGAAGTCCGGATCGCCGACGTCCCCCGCCGTAAAGGTCGTATCGCCGAGTTCGTCGGCCACTTGCGCCAGCCGGTCGCCGTCCCGGGCCGCGAGATGCAGGGCGTAGCCGCGCGCCCGCAGAACCCGGGCGGTCGCCAGGCCAATTCCCCCCGTGCCTCCGTAGATCAGAACCTGTCGCACGCACGGGCCTCTTGCTACCCAACCTGACCCGGACAAAGTAAGGCCGGTGCTGTTGCCGGGCAGGCGGCCGGCCCACCCTCTCCACGTGCACAAGGTCGCAGGCGGCAAGCATGAAGTTCGCGTTCGCCGGCATCGATTTCCTCGGCGGCGTGTTCGAGGGCCTCGTCGAGGCCGGCTGGAAGCCGGTCAAGCTGTTCACCCGGCCCTGCGACGGCGTCTACGACCACAACGACGTGCTGGTCGCCCGCGCTCGTTCGATGCGCCTGCCGATCCAACTGTCGCGTATCCGCGAGCGCGACATCGAGGCCCTTCAGGCAGAGCATGGCAAGGATTGGGCCTTGGTTGTCGCCGGCTATCCCTGGCTTGTGAAGGGCTGGCGCGGACGGGTTGCCTACGGATTGAACATCCACCCCTCACCGCTACCGACCGGACGCGGCCCCTACCCGCTGTTTCGCGCGGTGCTGGACCGGTACGAGACCTGGGGTGTCACGGCTCACGTGCTCGCCGACGGGTTCGACACCGGCGATATCCTGGCCCAGGAGATCTTCGGCCTCGAATCGGCCGAGTCCCACGAGACCGTGCTCGCGAAGTGCCAGATGGCGGCCCGGCGTCTCGCGTCAGGACCGATCGGCAAGGACCTTGCCGCACGCTGGCGACGTGCCGAGCCTCAGGGCGACGGGTCGTACTGGCCCCGGGCCACCGACGGCGACCGGACCCTCGACTTCCGCCAGGATGTCGAGTCGATCCTGCGCCGGGTCAGGGCATTCGGTACCGTCGAAACCATCGCCCGGCTGGGCGACGCGCGGGTCTACGTCGCCGCGGCGCAGGGCTGGCGCGAGCGCCACCCGCACACGCCCGGCACCGTCGTGCACCGCCATCGCCGGCACGTCGTGATCGCCGCGCTGGACGGTTACGTGCAGATCACCCGCTGGTCGCCGGTGCCGTTGGCCGAGGCCGCGCAGGTCGGGCGCTGACGCCGCGCGTTGTAGCGTGCGGGAACGCATTCGTGATGGGCGGTGTTTCCGCGGGTCCTGGACGTCACGGAGCCTCGCATGTCGACACGCGCAAGCCTCGCCGCAGCCCTCGGGCTTGCCGCGCTGTTCACCGGATCCGCTTTCGCGCAGGGCGTGATCGTGGATCAGGACGATTTCGGTCCCGACGATGAGGTCGTCGTGCGCGACTACATCGTGCGCCGTCCGGTCGGCCCGGGCCCGATCGTCGGATCGATCCCGCTTCGGCCGGGTACCATCGTGCCGGCTGATGTCGAACTTGCGCCGTTCACCGATACACAGAACCCGCGCCTGCGCCGCTACGGCTACTTCGTGGCCCCCGGTGATAAAGTCGTGGTTGTGGATCCGGCGACCCGCGCGGTGGTACGCATCTTCGACCGCTGAGCCTGAACCGGCGCTGGTTCGCCTTCCGGTCGCCGATCCGCTAACACCCTGGTGCGAACGATCAAGAAAAGCGCCAGGGGGAAATACATGAAGGCCAAGCCATACGTGGTCTCGGGCGAAGCGCTGCTCGTCTCGGTGCTGCTCCTCCTGTCGGGGGCGATGCTGTTCGAGTGGATGGTGATCTCGCCGGACAGTCCGGTCTCTGCGCTCCTGCGCGTGATCGGCGCCGCGGCTGCCGCCTTTGTGGCGATCCTGCCCTTCCGCCGAGCCTGAGCACCACACTCACCAGTCGCTGAGCGCAGCGCGCTTCCAGCGGTCGGGGGCGACGCAGCGATACTCGAAGGCTTCGTCCCAGGCATGATCGCCCGGCGAGCAGGTCTCACGGCTGCTCCGCGGCGGGTTCGATGGCGTCTCCCGGACGGAGGCGGCCTGAACCCGTCCCCCATCGCTCACCCGGAACACGGGACCGTTCCCGGTCCCGTAGACCAGATCCCGGCCATCGAAGCCTAAGGTGCGCGCGAAGGCACCGTCACGGTTGCCGTCGAGCGCGATCGACTGGCCCGCGCCCAGCAGGATCGGCACACCGGTGAAACGGCCGGCCGCGGTGTCGATCCCGATCCCGTAGGTGCCCTCCCCTTGGAACGAGAAACCACGGTCGGTCACCGAGCCGGGGAGGTTGCCCAGCAGGACGCCGTAGCCGGTGTGGGCGCCCGGAACGCCGCCCGTGGAGATCTGAAGGCCGACCCGTTGGCGATTGCGATCCGTCGTCGGCGATTGCGCGGAAACGTCGATCTCGGCTCCGATGCAGGAGGCGACCGGGTCGGCCTCCTGGGTCATGTCCACGCAGTTGAAGTTTCCGGCCCAGGACGGCCCCACCGGACCGATGCCGTTGGGCTCCTTGAAGATCGTGCCGTTAACGGCAACGTTCTGCGCTCCGGTGCTGGCCAGGCTCCGGTTGTGCAGTTCGCCCGTGATCGTCCACTCGTAGCCAGCATTCTGCGGGCCCGACGAGCCCAGCGCCCACAGCGCCTTGTAGGTGTGGCCCGGCTCTCCCGACCCCTCCGGGATGTGCCGGTCGACCCGCAGCGTCGAAGCAGGATCGAAACCCCCTGGACGGTTCCACAGGAATGCGTGGCCGCCGTCGAGGCCCGGCAGGCCGCTGCCCTGGACATCGTGGGAGAGCCCCGTGGTCCAGGATGGGGGCGCTGCAGGGGTGGGCGCGACGCCGGGCGCCTCGGCGCGGATGGTGGCCGGCAAGGCGGCCGAGACGAGACATGACAAGACTGCGAGGCGGGGGCGGATGCGCATGGATCGTCTCCGGGGCCCCGTGGGTGCTGGGGGCGTCGAGGTTGTGCGCCGAGCCTGCCGGCTCGGCATCGGAAAAGCCATGATTCCGGCAACTGGCTCGAACGCGGTGGTCGGACCGTGCGTTTGGGTCCCACAGAGCATCGTGATCTGATGCGCAACACATCGAGATGAGGAGAGCGACCTGTGTCGAAGTCGCTGCGATTCCTGCGGAACTGGTTCCTGCTGTCGATCCCGGTCGGGTTGTTCGTCGGCCGCTTCATCAAGGCGGGCAAAGGACCGCCAATGCCCAAGGATGAGCGTCGGTAGCAGCCGCAGCGCATCGCCGGATGCACGCCGCTCGTGACAGAGGGCGGCGTGCGCCGATCCGCGCACAACGTCGGAGGTTCAATCCGGAACTTTAATTTCGTGAAGATACAACCATAGTCAATCGATCATTAGTGTTTTCGGCGCATTTTTACTGACATCGCGGCATATCGGCCGAGATTTCCAGGGTCATTCGGCCATGCCCCGCACCGCCAGGCCCCCGAGCGGCTTCGTCGAGCGACGCACCAGCGACCGCAAGGCAACGGCGCTCCTGGCCTTCGCGCAGCACCCCGACGGATCGCGCTTTCCCTGCCGGATCCAGAACCTTTCCGACGGCGGCGCTATGCTGGAATTCCTCGGCTCCCAGGCTGTCACGTTGGAGACGGCGTTCGACCTCGTGCTGGCGAATACCGAAATACGCTACGCCGTGAAACTAATCTGGCGGAAAGAGCGGACGGCCGGGGTTCTGTTCTGCGTGTGAGAACCGATTGGCCCGAAACTGCGAATCGCAATCTTCGCGGCACACAAGATAAGCACACACAAGGACAACGTAGAATTTTTCTGATTTTCTAACTATTTACTTCTCGTCTGCCGGCTTTGGTCATCCGTACGCGATCGGATCAAGCCGGAGCCCGATCTCATTCGGGTCTTCATCATCGTGAATTGCATGGTGAGCGCGCTGGGACTCGAACCCAGGACCTACAGATTAAAAGTCCGTTGCTCTACCAGCTGAGCTACGCGCTCGCGTCCGGGGACCGCCCTGCGGCGGCCGCGCGGGGACGGCGCGTTCGCAATAGGTGAGCGGGGCCGGGGGGTCAACACGTGGTTGTGGGTGGTGCCTATTCGCCGTCCCCGCGAGCGCGCTCGACAATGCTCCGGGCCTCGGCGAAGGCTGCGTCCGGGTCGAGGGTGGTGGTGTCCAAGCGGACCGCGTCGTCGGCCATGCGCAGCGGCGCTGCGGCCCGGGAGGCGTCGCGGGCGTCGCGGGCCTCGATGTCGGACAGGATCGCCGAGAAGGTCGCGGCTTCGCCGCGTCCGCTGAGTTCGAGGTGGCGACGGCGGGCGCGCTCCTGGGACGAGGCGGTGATGAACAGCTTCACGCTGGCCATCGGGCAAACCACCGTGCCGATGTCGCGACCGTCCAGCACGGCGCCCTGAGGATCGGCCGCGAAGCGGCGTTGCCAAGCCAGCAGGGCGGCGCGCACCTCTGGGACTGCCGAGATCCGCGAGGCCGCCTCGCCCATGGCGCGGTCGCGAAGGCGCGGATCATCCAACCTGTCGGCGTCGAGGGCCTGGGCCGCCCGGGACGCGGCCTCCGAATCGTCCAGGGACAGGCCGGAATCGATCATGGACAGCGCAACGGCACGGTAGAGGAGCCCGGTGTCGAGATGCGGCAGCCGGTAATGGTCGGCCAGTCGCTTAGCCAGCGTTCCCTTGCCGGAGGCGGCCGGTCCATCGATCGCGATGACGAGCGGCATGATGTCAGGCCCCGATCTGGCCGCCGAGGGCCTGCATGGACGGCAGGAAGCTCGGGAAGCTGGTGGCGATCATTGCCCCGTCATCCACCGTGACCGGAGCCTTCGCTGCGAGCCCCATCACCAGGAACGCCATGGCGATCCGGTGATCGAGATGCGTCGCAACCGTGCCGCCTCCGGGCGCTGCCGTGCCGTCGCCTTCGACGACAAGGTCGTCCCCCTCCACGCTATGCCGGACGCCGGTAGCGGCAAGGCCCGCCGCGACGGCAGCGAGCCGGTCGGATTCCTTCACCCGCAATTCGTGCAAGCCATTCATCCGGGTCCGGCCTTCGGCGAAGCTCGCGGCCACCGCCAGCACCGGGTACTCGTCGATCATCGCGGGCGCCCGCTCGGCCGGGACATCGACCCCAGAGAGGCGGCTCGCGCGCACACGCAGGTCCGCGACGGTCTCGCCGCCCTCCTCCCGCTCGGCCACGCGCTCGATCTGCGCGCCCATCTCCAGCAGGGTGGTGATCAGCCCGGTCCGCAGCGGATTCATCATCACGCCCTCGATCGTCACGTCGGATCCGGGCACGATCAGCGCCGCCACGAGGGGGAACGCCGCCGAGGACGGATCAGCCGGGACCACGACGTCGGTCCCGCGCAGGGTTGGCTGCCCGGTGAGTGACACCTTGCGGCCGTGGCCGCCCGGGCCGTGCGGCTCGACGCGGACCTCGGCGCCGAACAGGCGCAGCATCCGCTCGGTGTGGTCGCGGGTGGCGGCCGCCTCGATCACCGTGGTGATGCCGGGGGCGTTGAGGCCGGCAAGCAGCACTGCGGACTTGATCTGCGCGGAGGCTGCCGGGGTCTCGTAGGTGATCGGAATCGCCTCGTTGAGGCCGCGCAGGGTCAGCGGCACGCGCCCGCCCTCGGCCTCGGACAGGACCTGCGCGCCCATGCGGGTCAGCGGATCGAGGATGCGGCGCATCGGGCGCGAGCGGAGCGACGCGTCGCCGTCGAAGGTCGCGGTGACCGGCTGGCCGCCGACCACACCCATCATCAGCCGCGAGCCGGTGCCGGCATTGCCGAAGTCGAGCACGTCGGCTGGGTCGGTGAGGCCGCCGATGCCGACGCCGCGCACGAGCCAGCGCCCCTCGCCGAGTCGATCGATCCCGGCGCCCAGCGCCTTCGCGGCGGCGGCGGTGCGCAGCACGTCGTCACCTTCGAGCAAGCCCTCGACCCGGGTTTCGCCCTGGCTCAGCAGCCCGAGGATCATGGCCCGGTGGGAGATCGACTTGTCGCCCGGGGGACGCAGGCGCCCCTTGAGCGGACTGCCCGGTGCGGCGGAGAGGGGCTGTGGAGGCGAGTCGTGCGACACGGGATGTCCGTTCGGGAATCTCAGGTGGGACGGGATCCGGCGCGTCGTGCGGGTGCGCCGCGGCGCTGCAATCGGACCGTGAGCTGGCGGCGCGGTTAACACGCGCACCGGCCCGCGTCATCCGTCGCGCTCCCCCGACGTCCCGCCGGAAACGGGGTCTGCAGCGCGATGGACAGGTGCGGGAGCCGCGACTACCGGGAGCGACTTCTAAAGGCAGCGGAGGCGACGAGGTATCAGTGCGTGGCCCGCCACGAACTTGGCATGACGCGCCAATGCCCGCGTGGCGGCGCGACGTTCGACGACGGCGCCCGCGAGCTTCCGCCTGCCCGAGATGCGGTGCGGTATACCTCGCGGCGAGCAGGCGTGTCGCGGCGCCACCCCTGAGGCGCGGCCAGCCGACGCCCAGGACGGGATTCGGCCGGGGGCGACACCGTCGTCGGGGAGGAGGCTTCCGGCGACGACGCTTGCGGTCTGATCGGCAGCGATCTCGAGACTGACGAAGAAACTCGACCCGTTCCGGCGCCCAGACTTCGAAGAGTTCACGAAGCGTCCGTGGAGAGTCCAAGACGGTCGGCGTTTCGACGAAGAATCCCGAAAAAGGGGGTTGAGTCCGCGGAAAGAGCCGCCTATAGAACCGGCCTCGCCGGACGCCAGCCGGTCGGCGAGACCCTGCGGGACCCAAACCGCGGCGGACAAGTGGGGCCTTAGCTCAGCTGGGAGAGCGCTTCCATGGCATGGAAGAGGTCATCGGTTCGATCCCGTTAGGCTCCACCATTTTCCTTTCAGCGTGACGCCGCCGGTTCAGGCCGGCTCCGCTGGCCGATCTGACAATACTTTATTCCGCGAACGGCCGGCTCACCGCGTCAGGTGCCCGAGCGGCAGCGCCGTGGTGTACTTCACCTGACCCAGCGCGAAGCTGGAGCGGATGTTGGCGACGCCCGGAATGCGCGTGAGGTGGTCGAGCACCAGGCGCTGGTACTGGCCGAGATCCTCCACCACCACCCGCAGCATGTAGTCGGCCTCGCCGCTCATCAGGTAGCATTCCATCACCTCGGGGCGGCTGCGGACCGCCTCGTCGAAGGCCTGGAGGGCCGCCTGGGTCTGCTTCTCCAGCGAGACGTGGACGAAGACGTTCACCGCGAGCCCGAGGCTCATCGGATCGACCACCGCGACGCAGCCCCGGATGATTCCGGCCTCCTTCAGGTCGTTGACCCGGCGCCAGCACGGCGAGGTCGAAAGCCCGACCTGCTCGGCGAGGTCGGCGATGCTGATCTCGCTGTCCTGCTGCAGGCGTTCGAGGATGCGCAGGCTGGCTGGGTCGAGATGGGCCGGTCGGGAGGCCATTGTTTCGCTCTCCGGTTTGCCACGGGCATAGCATGCCGCTGAGCACGTGACGGCAGGAAAGTTTTTTGGCGGCACCGCTGCGCGCCGGGCAAGCGCCTTCGATCCTCTGTTCGTCCGACCGCCCTGGGTCTTGCACCCAAACCCAAACGCCGCCCCGTCATGCCGGAGCCGCCGAGGGTGCAGGATCTCGCTCTGCCAGTGTTCCTGTTTGCCTGCGGCGCCGCGAAATGACCGGGTCGCTCATCTTGAAGCCACTTCAGCGGCTCACAATCGGTACGATTGACCGTCGTAACGCAAATATCGAGCAAAACATTCCAATCATCGGCCCTCGATGACAAAAATTCGGCACATCCCGCCGCCGGGAAGCTCGTATGCTCCGATCAAAATCGGGAGCCGCACCCATGAACGCCATACCGCCGAGGACGACGATCGCGCGGTCCGCCGAGGTCGATCACGATCCGGCTGAGACCCAGGATTGGCTGGCCGCCCTCGAATCGCTGTTTCGCACTGAGGGCGCGGCCCGGGCGCGGTTCATCCTCGACCGGCTGGAGCGGCGCTCGAAGGAGATCGGCATCCTCGACGAGGCCCTGCCCTACTCGCCCTACCGCAACACCATCGCCTTGGAGAAGCAGCCGCGCTACCCGGGCGACCTCGACATCGAGGAACGGCTCACCTCGATCATGCGCTGGAACGCGCTGGCCATGGTGGTGCGGGCCAACATGGCCTACGGCGAGCTCGGCGGGCACGTGGCGAGCTACGCCTCGGCGGCGGAGCTGTTCGAGGTCGGGTTCAACCACTTCTTCAAGGGCGGTCCGGACGGCGACCTCGTCTATTTCCAGCCGCACTCGGCGCCGGGCGTCTACGCCCGCGCCTTCCTGGAAGGCCGGCTCTCCGAGGAGCAGCTGAAGCACTACCGCCAGGAGATCGCCGGCGACGGCCTGTGCTCCTATCCGCATCCCTGGTTGATGCCGGATTTCTGGCAGGTCCCGACGGGCTCGATGGGCATCGGCCCGATCCACGCCGTCTACCAAGCGCGGTTCATGCGCTATCTCGGCCACCGGGGGCTGGCCGACACCTCCGCCCGGCACGTCTGGGGCGTGTTCGGCGACGGCGAGATGGACGAGCCGGAATCGATCGGCGGCCTCGCGCTCGCCGCCCGGGAGAAGCTCGACAACCTCACCTTCGTGATCAACTGCAACCTGCAGCGGCTGGACGGCCCGGTGCGCGGCAACGGCCAGATCATCCAGGAGCTCGAGAGCCTGTTCCGCGGGGCGGGCTGGAACGTCATCAAGGTGCTGTGGGGCTCCGAGTGGGACGGGATCTTCGCCCGCGATACCAACCACGCCCTGCTGCGCCGCTTCGCCGACACCGTGGACGGCAAGTACCAGACGCTCGGTGCCAAGGACGGCGCCTACAACCTCGCCCACTTCTTCGGGGAGGACGAGGAGGTCCGCGAACTCGTCGCGCACATGTCGGATGCCGACGTGGACCGGCTGAAGCGTGGCGGCCACGATTTCCGCAAGCTCTACGCGGCCTTCGCCGCCGCCAAGGCCACCAAGGGCCGCCCGACCGTGATCCTGGCCAAGACCAAGAAGGGCTACGGCATGGGCGGCGCGGGCGAGTCGCGCATGACCGCCCACCAAGCCAAGAAGCTGGACGTGGATGCGCTCCGCGCCTTCCGCGACCGTTTCGCCCTGCCGCTCACCGACGCGCAGGTGGAGGGCCTGTCCTTCTACAAGCCGGCCGAGGACGGCGCCGAGATGCGGTACCTGCGCGAACGCCGCGAGATGCTGGGCGGCGTGCTGCCGGCCCGCCGCCGCACGGCGCCGACCGTTACCGTGCCGCCGCTCTCGACCTATGCTGGGTTCGCCCTCGAGGCGGCCGGCAAGGAGATGTCGACCACCACCGCGGTGGTCCGCCTGTTCGGCAACCTGCTGAAGCACAAGGATCTCGGGCCGCGCATCGTCCCGATCGTCGCCGACGAGGCGCGCACCTTCGGCATGGCCAACCTGTTCCGGCAGGTGGGGATCTACGCCCCCGAGGGGCAGCTCTACGAGCCGGAGGATGCCGGCTCGATGCTGTATTACCGCGAGGCGCGGGACGGTCAGTTGCTGGAGGAAGGCATCACCGAGGCCGGGGCGATCTCGTCCTGGACCGCGGCGGCTACGGCCTACAGCGTCCACGGCCTGTCGATGCTGCCGTTCTACATCTACTACTCGATGTTCGGGTTCCAGCGCGTCGGCGACCTGATCTGGGCGGCGGCCGACCAGCGGGCGCGCGGCTTCCTGATCGGCGCCACGGCCGGCCGCACGACGCTCGGCGGCGAGGGCCTGCAGCACCAGGACGGGTCGAGCCACCTCGCCGCCGCCGGTATCCCGAACTGCCGGGCCTACGATCCGGCCTTCGCGTACGAGATGGCGGTGATCATCGATCGCGGCGCCCGGGCGATGATGGAAGAGGGTGAGGACGCCTTCTATTACCTCACCGCCATGAACGAGAACTACGCCCAGCCGTCGATGCCGGCGGGCGCGGAAGAGGGCATCCTGAGGGGGATGTACCGCCTGGGGGGCCCGGACATCGGCCCTGCGGCGGTGCGGCTCATCGGCTCGGGCGCGATCCTGCCCGAGGTAATCGCAGCCGCAGCCCTGCTGGCGCAGGATTGGGGGATCGCGGCCGAGCTGTTCAGCGTCACCAGCTTCAGCGAGCTCGCACGCGACGCGAGAGAGGCCGAGCGCCGGGCGATGCTCCACCCGGAGGCCGAAGCGCCCAAGAGCCACGTGGCTGCCCTGCTGCCGGGCGCGACGCCGATCGTGGCGGCGACCGACTACGTCCGGGCCTACCCGCAACTGATCGCCTCCTATCTCGGCGCCCGGTTCGTGACGCTCGGCACCGACGGATTCGGCCGCAGCGACACCCGCAACGCGCTCCGCCGCTTCTTCGAGGTGGACCGGCAGCACGTGGTGGTGGCCGCCCTGCACGCGCTGGCCGAGGCCGGCACGGTGCCGCGCGCCACGGTCGCCGAGGCGATCCGGCGCTACGGGATCGACGCGGACACGCCGGCGCCCTGGACGATCTGACGGCCAGTGCGACCTGACGAACTCCCACCCGCGACCTCATCCTGAGGTGCGTCCGCGTAGCGGATGCCTCGAAGGAGCCCTCCAGCCGGCCGCGCGATCCCTGGAGATCTCCTTCGAAGCTGCTGCGCAGCACCTCAGGATGAGGTCGCGGGTGGGAAGCCACCGGACGTCGCAGTCGCTTCGCGAGGCCCCCGGGCCCCGCCCGCACCAAACGACAATCCGCTCCAGACAAGCCACGGAAACCCGCCCGCATGAGCGCCGCGCTGCAGATCGCCCTCCCGAATATCGGCGATTACCGGGACGTGCCTGTGATCGAACTCCTGGTGAAGCCGGGCGACCGCCTCGCCGTGGACGACCTGATCCTCAGCATCGAATCCGACAAGGCGACCATGGAGGTCCCCTCCCCGGTGGCCGGCACCGTGCGGGAAATTCTGGTCGGGGTCGGATCGAAGGTCTCGGAGGGGACGCCGATACTTTTGGTCGAGCCTGCGGAGGGCGGTGAGGCGGCCGACGCGCCTCTCCCTCCCCCCTCTGCGGGGGAGGGTACCCTGCGAAGCAGGGGGGGAGAGGGGCAGCGCGACGGGGCGGGTTTCACACCTGTCGCCACTCTTCCGGATACGGCGCTCCCCTCTCCCGACCCCCTTCGGGGGCCACCCTCCCCCACAGAGGGGGGAGGGAGCGCGCGCGTTGCAGTGGGGCGTGACAACCCAAGCACCGCCCACACCGGCGACGTCCACGCCAGCCCGTCGGTGCGCCAGCTCGCCCGCGAGCTCGGGATCACCCTCGACCGGGTGCCCGCCACCGGCCCCAAGGGGCGGATCCTGCGGGAGGACATGCACGCCTTCGTCAAGGCGGCGCTCCAGGCCCCGGCCCAGGCGCCGGCCGCCCCCTCGGGCATCGGCGCCGGCCTGCCGCCCTGGCCGCAGGTGGATTACGAAAAGTTCGGACCGGTGCGGCGCGAGCCCCTGTCGCGGATCCAGACAATCTCCGGGGCCAATCTCAGCCGCAACTGGCTGACCATCCCACACGTGACCAATTTCGACCGGGCCGACGTCACCGAGATCGAGGCGTTCCGGGTCGGACTCAACACGGAGACGCGGACACCGCCGGCGCGGGTGACCATGGTGGCCTTCCTGATCAAGGCCGCCGCCCTCGCGCTGCGGGCCTATCCGCGCTTCAACACCTCCCTGGAGGGCTCCGACCTCGTCCTCAAGGACTACGTCCATGTCGGCTTCGCGGTGGACACCCCGAAGGGCCTGATGGTGCCGGTGGTGCGCGATTGCGACCGCAAGGGCCTGATCGAGATCGCCACCGAGATGGCGGCGCTCGCCGACAAGGCCCGGGCCGGCAGCCTCTCGGGCTCGGAGATGCAGGGCGGCTGTTTCTCGGTGTCGTCGCTCGGCGGCATCGGCGGCGACGGCTTCACCCCGATCATCAACGCCCCCGAGGTCGCGATCCTGGGCGCGGCGCGCTCGCGCACGGAGGCGGTCTGGGACGGCAAGGCGTTTCAGCCGCGCCTGATCCTGCCGCTCAGCCTGTCCTGGGACCACCGGGTCGTGGATGGGGTCGCCGCCGCCCGCTTCCTTGGCCACATCGCGTCGGTCCTGTCGGACCTGCGCCGGGCCGTGCTGTGACGGACGCCGCCATGACCGAGACCCGCGAGATCCGCGTCCCCGATATCGGCGACTTTTCCGGCGTGCCCGTCATCGAGATCCCGGTGGCGCCGGGGGACGCCATCGCGCGCGACCAGACCCTGCTGGTGGTTGAATCCGACAAGGCGACCCTCGACATCCCCGCGCCTTTCGCCGGCCGATTGATCGAGATCCTGGTCGGCCTCGGCGACACCGTGTCGGCCGGGACCCTGATCGCCCGCGTGGCCAGGGAGGCGGAGACGACAGCGTCCGTCGATGCGCCCGCCGTCGCGCCCCCGGATGAGTCCTGCGACGTCCTCGTGATCGGCGGCGGGCCCGGCGGCTACGCGGCCGCTTTCCGGGCCGCGGACCTCGGGCAGCGCGTAATCCTGGTGGAGCGGGAGGCGACGCTGGGGGGCGTCTGCCTGAATGTCGGCTGCATCCCCTCGAAGGCGCTGCTGCACGTGGCCGCCGTCACGGAAGAAGCCGGTCGCCTCGCCGCCCACGGGATCAGCTTCGGCCCGCCGGCGATCGACCTCGACAAGCTCCGGACGTTCAAGGCCGGCACCGTGCGGCGCCTGACCGACGGGCTCACCCAGATGGCGCGCCAGCGCAAGGTCGAGGTCGTGCGCGGCACCGCGCGCTTCACCGGGGCGAACACGGTCTCGGTCGCGCTGCAGGCGGGCGGCAGCCGCGCCGTCGCGTTCAGGAGCGCCATCGTGGCGGCGGGCTCGTCGCCGGTGTCCCTGCCGATGCTGCCGGACGACCCCCGCATCGTGAACTCGACGGGCGCGCTGGAGCTACCGTTCGTGCCCCGCCGCCTGCTGGTGATCGGCGGCGGCATCATCGGCCTGGAGATGGCGACGGTCTACAGCGCGCTCGGCGCCCGGGTCGACGTGGTCGAGCGCCTGCCGAACCTGCTGGAGGGGGTGGACCGGGACCTCGTGGCGGTCTGGACCAAGCGCAACGCCCAACGGTTCGACCGGGTCCTGACCGGCGCGGAGGTTGTCTCGGCCACCGCCACCCCGGACGGCATCGCCGTCACGCTCGCGGGCGAGCCGGAGCCGCGGGTCTACGACCTCGTACTCCAGGCCGCGGGTCGGCGTCCGAACAGCGATGGGCTGGGCCTCGACGCGGCGGGCGTCGCGGTGGAGCGCGGCTTCGTGCCCGTGGACTCGCAGATGCGGACCACCGTGCCGCACATCCTGGCGGTGGGCGACCTCGTCGGGCAGCCGATGCTGGCCCACAAGGCGGTCCACCAGGGCCACGTCGCCGCCGAGGTGGCGGCCGGCCACAAGGCCGGGTTCGACGCCGCGGTGATCCCGTCGGTGGCCTATACCGATCCCGAGATCGCCTGGGCCGGCCTCACCGAGACCGCCGCGAAAGCCGCCGGCCGGGCCGTCGCGGTGGCGCGCTTCCCCTGGGCCGCCTCGGGCCGGGCCATCGCCAACGGCGCCGATTACGGGCTGACCAAGCTGCTGTTCGACGCGGAGACGCAGCGGATCGTCGGCGGCGCCATCGTGGGGCCGAGCGCGGGCGACATGCTCGGCGAGATCGTGCTCGCCATCGAGATGGGCGCCGACGCCACCGACATCGGCCGCACGATCCACCCGCACCCGACGCTCGGCGAGACCATCGGGCTCGCGGCCGAGGCGGCGCTCGGCCTCTGCACCGACCTGCCGCCAGCCCGGCGGTAGCAGCGGCCTCGACCCAAAGGCCGAGGTTGGGTAAACGTTCGCCCGCGAGGCCGGACGCGCCCGACCGGGCGTGAGACCAACAGGACGCCTCCACCCGGGGGGATTCGGGCCGAGACGATGCGGTGGACCGAATTACGCTCTCCGGGGATTCCCGATGCCCAGACTCACCTTCGCCGCCCTTGATCCACGGGCCGTCAGACGCTGCGTCGCCTTCCTGGTCCGGCGCGACTGGGCGCTCCATCTCGGTCTCGCGGCGGCGCTGGCGGGCCTTCCGATGAGGCCGTCGGCGGTCGCGGCGGAGGCTCCGGCCGCGACCCAGCCGCAGGCCGCGCTGATCGCCGCGCTGCAGGGCCGCGTGCTGGCGGCGCACAGCGCGACCCTGGCGCTGGAGGCTGGTGCGCCGACCACAAGCTCGCCGGCGACCCGCATCTCGTCGCCCGGCGCATGGACGTGGCCGACAAGCCGCTCAGCGCCGCCCAGCGTGCCCGCCTGGCGATCGGCCCCGACGAGCCCGTGCGTTACCGCCGGGTCCGGCTGGCCTGCGGCGACCGGGTGCTATCGGAGGCGGACAACTGGTACGTCCCGGCGCGCCTGACGCCCGAGATGAACGCGACCCTCGACGGCACCCGCACGCCCTTCGGCCGGGTGGTGCGCCCCCTGGAGCCGACCCGGCAGACCATCGCGGTCCGCCCCTTCGCGCAGCCGGCGGCACCCGGCCCCGACGACAAGCTGTTCGAGATCGACGCCGTGCTCTCCACCGGGGCCGGACAACCGTTCTGCGAGGTCGCCGAGACCTATCTGGGCGGTGCGCTGCCCGAAGCGTCGCGGTAAGACGGCGTCCCACAGAATCGGTTCGGGAGGATGAGGATGCGGCGTTCGGTTTCGGCGCTACTTGCGGTCTCGGCGGCACTGGCGGCTCTGGCGGCCGGCGGTCCGGCCCTGGCGGCCGATCCGGCGGGCCTCTGGCTGACCGAGACCGGCAGCTCCCGGGTGAAGGTCACCCCCTGCGGCGGCGGCTATTGCGGCACCATCGTCAGCGCCCCCGGCAAGGCGCTGGACGCCAAGAACCCGGACCCGGCCTTGCGGGTCCGCAGCGTCGTCGGCGTGCAGATCCTGAACGCCCCCCAGGCGGACGGATCGGGCTACAGCGGCTCTCTCTACAACCCGAACGACGGGAAGACCTATTCCGGCGCGCTGCGGCTGACCGGCCCGAACGCCCTCGAAGTCTCGGGGTGCGTGATGAGCGTGTTCTGCAAGCGCCAGACCTGGACGCGGGTGAACTGACCCGCTTCGTGACCCGGACGATTCGCGCCGCCGCCCGCGCAACCTGTTTGGTCGGACCGGCCTCCGCCCGAGTGATCGCATCCCCGACCGGCACCGTGGTCGTCGTGCCGCCCGGCCCCCCGGGGTGGTGACGCCGCAATCGAACGCCACCGGTGCCGAGAGCGCCCTCGCCGACTCGCCGACGGGACGGCCGGCGGCCTCGATCTCCAACGATTCCGCCGCGGCCGGCAACGCCAACCAGCCCTCGCAGGTCGCCCCCCCCAGGGCGGAGGGGGCGCCTCGAACCTAAGTGGTTCGTAGGCTTCAAGAAGTTTTGAGCGTTCTGGAGCCCTCCTTCGAGGGCTTCGCTGCGCTACGCCACCTCGCGATGAGGCCGTGGGCGGGACCGTCCCGCCTCAAGCCGCGTCGGTCAGCGCCTGCTCGATCGCGTCGAGCGCCGCCTCGGCACCGGCACCGTTGGGGCCGCCGGCCTGAGCCATGTCGCGACGGCCGCCGCCACCCTTGCCGCCGAGCGCGCCCGCCCCGGCCCGCACCAGCCCGACCGCGTCGTAACGGCCGGTCAGGTCCTCGGTGACGCCGACCACGAGGCCCGCCTTGCCGTCGGCCGCGACCCCGACGATCGCCACGATGCCGGAGCCCAGGCGCTTCTTCTCCTCGTCGATGATCGGCTTGAGGTCGCGCATGTCGAGCCCCTCGACCACCGAGCGCCGGAATGCCACGCCGCCGATCTCGCTCTGGCGGGCGTTGGACCCCGATCCGGTCTCACCACCCATCGCCAGCTTGCGCCTTGTGTCGGCGAGCTCCCGCTCCAGGCGACGCTTGTCCTCCATCAGCGCGGTGAGGCGGTCTGGCGCCTCCGCGACCGGGGCCTTCAGGATGCCGGCCAGCGCGGCCAGCGTGCGGGCCTCCTCGGCCCGGTGGCGGCGCGCCGCGTCAGCGGTAAGCGCCTCGATCCGGCGGACGCCGGCCCCGACCGCGCTGTCGCTGACGATGGTGATCGCCCCGATATCGCCGGTGCGCCCGGCATGGGTGCCGCCGCACAGCTCGATGGAGAAGTTCTTGAGCCGGCCGCGGTCGGTCTCGGCGCCGGACGCGTCCACCGGCAGGCCCATCGAGACGACCCGGACCTCGTCGCCGTACTTCTCGCCGAACAGGGCCCGGGCGCCGGACGCGATGGCGTCGTCCACGGCCATCAGCTTGGTCACCACCGGGGCGTTCTGGAGCAGCACCGCGTTGGCGATGTCCTCGACCCGGGCCAGCTCGTCCGCCTCGATCGGCTTCGGATGGCTGATGTCGAAGCGCAGCCGCTCCGGGCTGACGAGAGAGCCCTTCTGGGCGACGTGGTCGCCGAGAACCTGCCGCAGGGCCTCGTGCAGGAGGTGCGTGGCCGAGTGGTTGGCACGGATCGCCTTGCGGCGGGCGTGGTCGACCTTCAGCTCCACGGCCTGTTCGAGCCCGAGGGTACCCGCCTCCACGCTGACGTGGTGGACGAACAGGTCCCCGAGCTTCTTCTCGGTTCCGGTGACGCGGACCTTCAGGCCCGCCGCCAGGATCAGGCCGGTATCGCCGACCTGTCCGCCGGATTCGGCGTAGAACGGCGTCTGGTTGACCAGCGCGAGGCCGGTCTGCCCCGCCTCGAGGCTCTTCACCTCGGCGCCGTCGCGCAGCAGCGCGGTCACGATGCCCTCGGCGGCCTCGGTCTCGTAACCCAGGAACTCGGTGGCGCCGACGCGCTCGCGGATGCCGAACCAGACCGTCTCGGTGGCGGCCTCGCCGGAGCCCTTCCAGGCCTCGCGCGCCGCCTGCTTCTGGCGCTGCATCGCGGCCGTGAACGCCTCGGTGTCGACCCCGATGCCCCGGGCCTTGAGGGCGTCCTGGGTGAGGTCGAGGGGGAAGCCGTAGGTGTCGTACAGGGTGAAGGCGGTGTCGCCCGAGAGGTTTTCGCCGGCCTTGAGATCGCGCGTCTCGGAATCGAGGATCGATAGACCCCGTTCCAGGGTGCGGCGGAAGCGGGTCTCCTCCAGCTTCAGGGTCTCGCCAATCAGCGCCTCGGCGCGCATCAACTCGGGATAGGCTTGGCCCATCTCGCGCACCAGCGTCGGCACCAGGCGGTACATGGTCGGCTCGCGGGCGCCGAGGATCTCGGCATGCCGCATGGCCCGGCGCATGATCCGGCGCAGCACGTAGCCGCGCCCCTCGTTGCCCGGCAGCACACCGTCGGCGACCAGGAACGAGGCGGCGCGCAGGTGGTCGGCGATCACCCGGTAGGACGCCATCGTGGCGGGCTCGGGCGCCCGCGAGACGGCGTGCGCCACGGCGTCGATCAGCGCCTTGAACAGGTCCGTGTCGTAGTTCGAGTGCACGCCCTGGAGGATCGCGGCCATGCGCTCCAGGCCCATGCCGGTATCGATCGAGGGCCGGGGCAGCGGGTTGCGCACCCCCGGCTCCAGCTGCTCGTACTGCATGAACACGAGGTTCCAGAACTCGAGGAAGCGGTCGCCGTCCTCGTCCGGGGAGCCGGGCGGTCCGCCCTGGAGCGCCGGGCCCTGGTCGATGAAGATCTCCGAGCACGGGCCACAGGGGCCGGTGTCGCCCATCTGCCAGAAGTTGTCGGAGGTCCCGATCCGGATGATCTTCTCATCCGGGAAGCCGGCGATCTTTTTCCACAGGTTCGCGGCCTCGTCGTCGTCGGCGTAGACGGTGACGAGCAGCCGGTCGGGCTTGAGGCCGAATTCCTTGGTGATCAGCGTCCAGGCCAGCTCGATCGCGCGGTCCTTGAAGTAGTCGCCGAACGAGAAGTTGCCGAGCATCTCGAAGAACGTGTGATGGCGCGCGGTATAGCCGACGTTGTCCAGGTCGTTGTGCTTGCCGCCGGCCCGCACGCATTTCTGCGCCGTGGTGGCCCGGTCGTAGCCGCGCTTCTCGATGCCCGTGAAGACGTTCTTGAACTGCACCATGCCGGCGTTCGTGAACATCAGCGTGGGATCGTTCTTCGGAACGAGGCTCGAGGAGGGCACGGCCTCGTGTCCCGCACGCGCGAAGAAGTCGAGGAAGGTCGACCGGATCTCGTTGACGCCGCTCATCGGGGCAGAACTCTAAGCAGGGCTCAAGGGACTGGGCCGCCACCCGTTTCAGGCGCGACCCGCATGCCGCCCTCTTAAGGACGGATCAGGCCCAAGTCACGGGCGCCCCGCCGCGAAATCACCCCGGCCCGCCCCATCGCCGCCACAAGCACGGCCGTGTTGTCGCCACATCTGTCAAGCGATGGTGTGTCCGTGGCGCCGTCAAGGGCGCGTGAGGATTCGGGTAGACGATGCAGGGCCGCACGGTCGGATCGCCGAGGAACGTCACGGGTCAGCAGGGCCGGTTCGGCTCCGGCCGGGCCGATGCCATCACCGCACAGCCGATGCTCGGCCGTGCCCACGGGAGCGTCCCGGCGCTGGCCCGCTCGGTGCTGACGATATCGCTGATCGCCGGCGGCCTCAGCGCCGCGCTGATCGGCTCGGGGGTCGATCTCGGCAAGGTCGGGCTGAGCCAGGCGGTCTCCTCCGCGCAGGCCGCCACCGAGCCGCCGATGCCGCGCCCGCGCATCCACACCGTCGCTCTCAGCGAGGAGCTGGAGCGGACCCCGCTGCGCGCGTCTGCGAGCTTTGCCGCCGTGCACGACCTCGACACCGCCGTAGGCTCCAACGGCGTCGACCGCGTGTCCTACGATTTCCTGCTCTCGGAGAGCGCCGGCGGCGACCCGAACGACATCCTCGAATTCGGCCCGATGAAGATCCGGCGCCACCTGGTGCAGACGATCGTGCGGGCCGCCCAGGCGGTGCAGACCGACCCGGTCCTGCTCATGGCGGTGGCCGACAAGGAGTCGAGCTTCGTCACCGCGGTCCAGGCCAAGACCTCCTCGGCCACAGGCCTCTATCAGTTCATCGAGCGCACCTGGCTCGGCGTGGTCCGCGACTTCGGCGCCAAGTACGGGCTGGAGAAGGAGGCCGCGCTGGTCACCGCCGACGCCAACGACCGGCCGGCGATCACCGACGCCGCCGAGCGCGCCCGGGTGCTCGAGTTGCGCCGCGACCCTTATCTCTCGGCGCTGATGGCCGGCGAGATGCTGAAGCGCGACGCCGGCCGCATCGCCCAGCGCATCGGCCGCGAACTCACCCTCGGCGAGGTCTACCTCGCCCACTTCCTGGGCGCGGACGATGCCGGGGAGTTCCTGGCCAACGTCGTCAACAAGCCGGCCGCCGCCGCGGCCGTGCTGCTGCCCGGCCCGGCCCGGGCCAACCGCTCGATCTTCTTCGCCGCCGGACGCTTCGTCGGCCGCGGCCGGCACCGCAAGCCGGCCAGCCTCTCGGTGGCGCAGGTCCACGAGAAGTTCGAGGCGATGATGAGCACCCGCGGCACGCGGTACCAGAACGTCCAGGCGGTCTCGGGGATCATGGCCTACGCGGACGCCGCCACCGGCGTCGCCACGCAGTAACAGCACGGCGAGCGGGCCTCTATTCGCGGTCTCGCGCGCAACTCCCGGCGTCCCGTCGACGTTCGTCCACAAGCGCCGCGCTCACCTGCGGCGTGACACGGAGACTTCGGGGGAAGTTCTTGAGAAAGCCTCTGACGGGCACGGCCGCGCCGCTCACCGATACGCTCTCGCCGAGCAGCATGCCGCTCGACCAGATCGGGCAGACGCTGGCGTCGATCTACGACGACCTCATGTCGGAGGGCGTGCCGGAACACCTTGCCGCCCTGGTGCGCCGGGTGCGGCAGGCCGAGGTCGAGCCGTCCGTCGCTCCGACGCCGAGCCCGCAGGCCGCCGAGGCGGCGAGCCCGCGCCTGGCGCTGGTGGTCGAGGACGACCCGCAGCTGCGCGCGCTGGCCGAGACTCTGCTGGAGGAGACCGAGCTCGAGGTCGTCGGCTGCGACAGCGCCGAGGCCGCCCTGGTCGTGCTCCAGGCCCGCGGCGGCGACGTCGCCCTGGTCTTCGCCGACATCCAGCTCGCGGGCGCCATGACCGGTCTTCAGCTCGCCCGCGCGGTGGCGACCCTGTGGCCCCGGGCCCGCCTGGTGGTCACCACCGGCCAGGGCGGCCGCCGGCCGGACCTGCCGAGCGAAGCGGTGTTCATCGCAAAGCCCTGGCGCCCCTTCGACGTGCTGGTGGAGGCCGAGCGGGCGACCACGGATCCGGCACCGCCGGTCACCTGAGACGGCGACAGGCCCGGCCCTTGCATTGACGGTCGACGTATCGGCGCGAGGAGCCTCCAGTTTGCCGATCCTGTCCGTCCGTCACCGCACGGTCTACCGGTACCGGCGCCCGGTCGCCTTCGGCGAGCACCGGATCATGTTCCGGCCCCGGGACAGCTACGACCAGCGCCTGATCGAGGCCTCACTCGAGATCACACCCGAGCCCACGGCCCTGCGCTGGATGTTCGACGTGTTCGGCAATTGCGTCGCGGTGGCGACCTTCGGGGGCCGGGCCGAGACCCTGACCTTCGTGTGCGGGATCACCCTCGACCACACCCCCGAGCACGCCCCGGTCTTCCCGCTGGCGCCCCACGCCACCCATTACCCGTTCGGGTACGGGGTCGAGGACATGCCCGACCTGTCGCGGTCGATCGAGCGGCAATGGCCCGATCCGCGCCACGAGGTCGATGCCTGGGCGCGCAGCTTCATCCCGGCCGACGGCCGGATCCCGACCCAGGAGCTGCTCGCCGACATGACCCGGAGCGTGCGGGCGAACTTCACCTACCTCGCCCGCTCCGAGAAGGGCGTGCAGGAGCCGCTGACGACTCTGCGCAGCAAGCGCGGCTCGTGCCGGGACTTCGCGGTGCTGATGATGGAGGCGGTCCGGGCGCTCGGCATGGCCGCCCGGTTCGTCTCCGGATACCTGTATAACCCGCGCAACGACCGCGCCCGCCATGTCGGCGGCGGCTCGACCCATGCATGGCTGCAGGTCTACCTGCCGGGCGCCGGCTGGATCGAGTTCGACCCGACCAACGGGATCGTCGGCAACCGCGACCTGATCCGCGTGGCGGTGGCGCGCGATCCGGCGCAGGCCGTGCCGCTGCACGGCTCGTTCTTCGGGCTCGCCAGCGACGATCTCGGCATGCGGGTGGACGTCGACGTGGTCGAATTGCCTGACGACGAGGCACGAACACCAGGATTTGAAGCTCATCCGCCGATCGTGGCGCGTTGAGCCCGCGGATCCGGATGGAACATGCGGGGCGACCCGCCGGGGCGAGAGGACAGCAGGTGGCCGCGATGAAGATCAGGACGGGTTACGATATCGGCTTCAGCCTGACCCAGCCCACGCCCATGGTCCTGATGCTCAGCGTCCATCCCTCCCGGATGCCCGACCTGCTGACCCCGCAGGAGATCCGGTTCGATCCGTGGGTCCCGTCGCATACGTACCGGGACGTGTACGACAACGTCTGCCATCGCATCGTCGCGCCGCCCGGCCTGATGACGATCTCGGCCGACTTCACGATCCAGGATTCCGGGCTCCTCGACGCCTACGTCCCGGAGGCCCAGCAGATCCCGGTCCAGGACCTGCCGGACGACGTGATGGTCTTCCTGCTGGGCTCCCGCTACTGCGACACCGACAAGCTCTCCCAGACGGCCTGGTCGCTGTTCGGCAACACGCCCGAGGGCTGGGCCCGGGTGCAGGCGATCGTCGCCTACACGCACGAGCGCATCCGGTTCGACTACCAGCGCGCCGACGCGACCCGCACCGCCCATGACGGCTTCATGCAGCGCGAGGGCGTCTGCCGCGACTTCGCGCATCTCGCGGTGGCGTTCTGCCGGTGCATGAACATCCCGGCCCGCTACGCCACCGGCTACCTCGGCGACATCGGCGTGCCGAAGGACCCGGCGCCGATGGATTTCTCCGCCTGGTTCGAGGTCTACCTCCAGGGACCCGACGGCCCGCGCTGGTACACGTTCGACGCGAGGCACAATCGCCAGCGGATCGGCCGCATCGTCATGGCCCGGGGCCGCGATGCCACCGACTGCGCGATCTCGACCAATTTCGGCTACGCCCACCTGGCGCGCTTCGACGTCCACACCGACGAGGTCGCGTGACGCGTCGGTGATCACGAACGATGGTTACTGATGTTCGGAGCGGGGCGATGCAGAGCGCAGAGTGTGGCGCGCGGCACGCGCGAACCCGCTTACGTATTCCAACGTCAGCGAAAATCTTCTTCGGCGGGTGGAACTGCCAACCTATGCTCACGCTTGTAATAGCAAAGGTTATCGCACAGGCAGGCACACCATGAAGACCTCGGCCACCGCCCTCGCGGCGCTCCTTGCCGCAACTGTTCTGTCCGCCGCGCCGGCGCTGGCCGCCCCGGCCTACGATCCCTTCGGCACCAACGGCGCCGAGGAGTATTACTCGGATCCGGGCCAGTACGGGTACCAGGGCACCCCGGGCTACGGCCAGGGCGTGCAGGACGCGCCGCAGGCGCAGGTCCAGCCGATCCCCCGCGAGATCGTGGCGTTCAACGCCCCCTACGCACCGGGCACGATCGTAGTCTCCACCGCCGAGCGCCGCCTGTACTACGTGATGGGTAACGGCGAGGCGATCCGCTACGGCGTCGGCGTCGGCCGGCCGGGCTTCAGCTGGAGCGGCGTCAACAAGGTCACCGCCAAGCGCGAGTGGCCGTCCTGGACGCCCCCGAAGGCCATGATCGCCCGCCGCCCCGACCTGCCGCGCTACATGGCCGGCGGCATCGAGAACCCGCTCGGCGCCCGCGCCATGTATATCGGCAGCACCGAATACCGCATCCACGGCTCCAACGAGCCGGACACGATCGGCCAGGCGGTGTCTTCGGGCTGCATCCGGATGACCAACGACGATGTCACCGATCTGTACGAGCGTGTGAAGGTCGGCGCCAAGGTCGTCGTGCTGAACTGAGCTGACGACGGATCCGGATCTTCGGTACCCGCCTCATCGTGAGGCTGAAGGTGAGATGATTTGGGCGCACAGAGCTTTCTAGGCATGAAGCCGGCCGGTCACCGTCGTGACCGGCCGGCTTTTTCGTTGCCGAGCACCTGTCGGCGCAGCATCGTCGCCGGGACGACGCGTCGTCGTCTGGACGACCGCCCGCATAACGGTAAGTCTCCGCGCTTCCACCTCGGCCCAAAACCATCCCTCGACCCCGGCCGTCGCGGATAGCGGACGGAACGAGGCTCAGCGCGCTTCGTCGCCGTCCAAGATCGGTCGCCGCACGGGGGCATCGAAACAGGTCCGGTCGAGGTCGATCTCGAAATCGACCGCATCGGACCTCAAGACGCCTTCTGGTGCGGTCGAAACATGAAGGCGCCACCCCTCATCCGTCCGCTCAAAGGGTACGACGCGCATCTGGTCCCGGTAGATCGGAGCGACGTGGCGCGGCGTCGGCAGGGACTTGTAGAACTTGAGCTTGCCGCCCCTGTCATAGTCCATCGCCGAGGGCGACAGCACTTCGACCACCGCGAGCGGCCGAAGAGCCGCGGCCAGGGGGCGATGGCAACCCACCGTCGTTGAAGGACCATCGGGGCCGCGGCGTCGGACTGTGCCTACCGCGGCCCGCCACCCCGACGCAGGGCGACCTCCTGGCCCTGACTGTCGAGGGCCCCGGAGGGGTGCAAACAATCCAAATGACCTATCCCGTTGGTTTCGATCGGGTATCAGGCTGATTGGACGCCGGCTCAGCAAGCGTCGCAGATGCTGCCGAGGACGGGGTCGAGATCCTTCTGGCGCGTCGTCCAAGCGTTCGGATCGTGCAGGGGAGCCGCCGCGCGCCCCGGCGGAACCGTCTGGCCCACCGACGAGCGGTAGGGCGCGTTCACGGTCGTCTCGGGCCCGCCGCCCGTGCCGGTGACGGGGTCGGCCTGCGCCGCATCGAGGCACGCCGGCGACGCGATCAGGCCGAGGATCAGTCCGGCTCGCTTCAGGCTCGTGCGTGTCATGGCGCGACGGCTCCTCAATGCCCTTCGGGTTGATGGCGAAGTCTTCCATCAAGAGGCCGCCATCGCTCATGGCGGCTGCGACGCGCTCCCCCTCCCAAGCGCGGGAGGGTTGGGGTGAGAGACGCGCCGCTCACGCCGGGGTCGCACCCATCACGCTGTTCCGATCCCGGGCGGGGGACGGGTCCCGCGACCGATCAGCAGCGGTTTCCACCGGCGGTCTGGCCGTACTGCTTCACGGGACGCGTCTGCTGGTTGGCGTTGCCCTCGGCCGCCGAGCTCATCGGACAGCCCTCGTAGTAGGGGTTGTCGTGGACGCCGAGGCCGAGCGAATGCGTGGCTTCGACGTCGTAGGGCGCAAAGCCGGTCCAGCGGGCACCGTTATCGGCCATGGCAGACGAGACCGGGGCAACGCCAAGGAGAAGGGCGGTGACGGCGGCGGCGATACGGGTCTTCATAAATAAACTCACGCTCTTACAAGTACGGTTCGATTGGTCGAACCCGCTTCCTCTTGCTTGAGACTGATATGGGGACGCCAACGCCATCGTGACGTGCCGGCGCGCACGCACCGGTGGGGATTAAAAGTTGGCGGCGCCTTATCGCGACTGCACGCGTATTGCGCCGCCATTTTACAACTTTTGATAATGCCGCGTGCCGCGCGTGTATCGGAACGGCGGCGTCAGGCGAACACGGCGATCGTGGGCTTCGACAGGTTCCGCCCGTGGAGTCCGGATCGGCGCCCCGTCCATGCATCGCACCGATCGTTCCGGTTCTCCGATGCGAAGCCCGGACTGAGAACGCGCCTTATCCCGCGTTCACCACATCTCGATGAAGGCTAGAGAACCTTTGCCCGCACCGTGGTGACGACGATCTCGGCCACGATCACCACCGCGAAAATTGCGGCCAGCACCACGGCGACCTGATCCCAGTAGAGCAGATTCAGCGCCGTATCGAGCGCGACCCCGATGCCGCCTGCCCCGACCAGGCCGAGGACGGCGGATTCGCGGATGTTGATGTCCCACCGGAACAGCGCGATCGACCAGAAGGCCGGCTTCACCTGCGGCCAGTAGCCCATCAGCAGCGTGGCCCGCCGCCCCGCGCCCGCAGCCTGCAGGGCCTCGATCGAGCCGCGGTTCGATTCCTCCAGCGCCTCGGCCAGGAGCTTGCCGGTGAAGCCCACCGAGCGCAGGGCGATCGCCAGCGTTCCGGCGAGCGGTCCCGGGCCGAACACCGCCACGAACAGCAGCGCCCAGACCAGGGAATTCACAGACCGGGAGGTCACGAACACGAACTTGGCGAACAGGTTCAGGGGGAGGCTGGGGGTGATGTTGCGGGCGGCGAGCAGCCCGATCGGCACTGCGATCACGATGGCGATCAGCGTGCCCAGCGTAGCGATGTGCAGGGTCTCCACCAGCGCGCGCAGCGTCGGCCCGATATAGCCGGCATCCATCGGCCACATCCGGCCGAACAGGTCGGCCATCTGGTCGGGGGCGTCGTAGAGGAACTCCGGGATCACCTCGATCGTGCGCAGGCTCGCCACGAAGGCGGCCACGGCGAACAGCGTGAAGGCGAGCCGTGCCACGCGCTTCCACGGCGAGAAGCGCTGCCAGCGCCGCGGGGGGGCCGCCAAGGCCGTGCCGGCGCTCACTGGAACACCTTCCGGGCCCAGCCCGAGACGATCTCGGCCACCATGATCAGCGCCACGATGACGATCAGGATCGCCAGGACCACGTCGTAGTCGAAGCGCTGGTAGGCGGTGAACAGGGTCGCCCCGATGCCGCCGCCGCCGACGATCCCGACCATGGTCGAGTTCCGCAGGTTGGAATCGAGCTGGTAGGTCGCGAAGCCGATGAAGCGCGGCAACACCTGCGGCTGCACGCCCATGATCAGCGTCGACAGGAACCCGGCGCCGGTGGCCCGCACTGCCTCGACCTGCTTCAGGGAGATCTCCTCGATCGCCTCGGCGAACAGCTTGGCGATGAAGCCGACGGACGCGACGATCAGCGCCATCACGCCGGCCAGCGCCCCGAAGCCGATCGCCTTCACGAACAGGATCGCCACGATGATCGGGTGGAACGACCGGCACAGGGCGATCAGCGCCCGGGTCGGCCACGTCACCCAGGCCGGCATCAGGTTGCGGGCGGCCAGGAAGCCGATCGGCAGGGCGATCACGATCCCGATCACGGTGGCGATCACGGCGATCTGCACGCTCTCGACGATGCCGGACTGGATCAGCTCCCACCGGGAGAAGTTCGGCGGGAACATCCGGGCCAGGAATTGCCGGCCGTGGGTGAGCCCGGTGGCGAAGCGCTCGGGGGCGAAGCCGAGCTGGCTGGCGGCATACACCGCGTAGGCCGCAAGCAGCAGCCAGCCGGCCCGGGCGGTCCAGTTGGGGCGGAAGGCGACGCGGGCGGCCGCGCTCCGGTCGGCCGGTTGGGGGACGGCGCTCATTCGAGCCAGTTCTCGCCGCCGTAGATGCCGCGCAGGTCGCGCTCGCTCAGGCGATCGGGCGGCCCGTCATAGACGACGTGCCCGCCCGACATGCCGACGATCCGCGTGGCGAAGCGCTGGGCCAGCGCCACGTTGTGGATGTTGACCACCACCGGCACCCCGCGCTCGGCCGCGAGCCGGGACAGGATCTCCATGATCTCCACCGAGCTCTTGGGGTCGAGCGACGAGGTCGGCTCGTCGGCCAGCACGATCTCGGGCTCCTGCATGATCGCCCGTGCGATGCCGACCCGCTGGCGCTGGCCGCCCGACAGGGCGTCGGCCCGGCGCGTGGCGAAGCCGGAGAGCCCGACGGACTCGAGGAGATCGAAGGCGCGCTGGATATCGGCCTCGGGGAACCGGCGCAGCCACGCCCGCCAGACCGGCACGTAGCCGAGGCGCCCGCACAACAGGTTCTCCATCACGGAGAGGCGCTCGACCAGGTTGTATTCCTGGAACACCATGCCGATCCGCCGCCGCGCCCGGCGCAGGGGGCGGCCGGACAGCTTGGCCAAGTCCTCGCCGCGGAACAGGATCTCGCCCGCGGTGGGCTGCACCAATCGGTTGATGCACCGGATCAGCGTGCTCTTGCCGGTGCCGGACGGCCCGATGATGGCGGTGAGGCCCGTGCCCGGCACCACCAGGTCGATGCCCCGCAGGACCGGCTGCCCGGCCCGGTATTCCTTGACGAGCCCGCGGATCACCAGGGCGCGCGGATCCTCCGCCCGCACCTCGGTCCCGGGCGCGCGCAGCGCAGCGGACGCGGTCACGGCTTGGGCGCGCCTTCGGCCTTCTTGCGCGCGGCCTCGGCCTCGCGGGCGGCCTCGCGCTCGTAGGCCGCCTTGTTGTAGGGCGTGCCCGACTCCTCCGCGACCTTGCGCACGATAGCCCAGTCCTTGAGGTAGGTGATCGGCGCGAACCGGTCATCGCCCTCGAAATCCTTCACCATGTCGGGCGGGAAGCGGAAGTCGTAGAAGCATTGCTTCAGCTTCTCGGCGAGTTCCGGCTTGAGATCGTGCGCGTAGGCGAAGCCGGAACTCGGAAACTTCTCGCTGGTGTAGATCACGCGGTAATCGTCGCCCTTGATCGTGCCGCGGGCGACCATCCGGTTGAACACGTCGGAGGCCACGGGCGCGGCGTCGTAATCGCCGGTGCCGACGCCGAGCGCCGACTTGTCGTGACCGCCCGAATAGACGATCTTGTAATCCTCGCCGGGCTTGAGGCCCTGCTCGGGGAACAGCGCCTTCGGGGCGAGGTTTCCGGAATTCGACGACGGGGCAGTGTGGGCGACGCGCTTGCCCTTGAGGTCGGCGAGCGTCTTATACGGGCTGCTCGCCTTCACGACGACGATCAGGTTGTAGCCCTCGGCCCCCTTCTCGGTGCCCTTGGCGGCGAACGGCACCGCGCCCGCCATGTTCACGGCAAAGCCCAGCGGCCCGGTGGAGAAGCCCGCCACCGTCAGCCGCCCCGAGCGCATCGCCTCGATCTCGGCCGAGTTCGACTGGACCGGATAGTAGACGACGCGCTTGCCGGTGCATTGCGACAGGTGGGCGGTGAACGGCTTGAACGCGTTCTCGTAGACCGCCGGGTCCTCGACCGGCGTGTAGGCGAACACGATGACGCTCGGATCGCGGGTCTTGGCCGGGATGTCGGCGACGAGATCCTGGTTCGTGTCGCAATAGGTGTCGTCGAGCTGGCCGCGATTGGCGCATTCGGCGGCCCGCGCCGGCGACAGCGAGCCGAGTCCGCAGAGCAGCGCCAAGGCTGCGCCGTACCGAGCGAATGTCACGCGTCTCTCTCCCTGCGGGGCGGTGCCACGCGGCCCGCGCCGTCCCGTCGTCACCCGGTTAGGGCGACGTTTCCCTTGCCCAACTTGTAGGTGGCGGGCTTCGGATTACGCAAGGTGGGATGTGCGTGGGCGGCGAACGAAAGCCGGCTTATGACAGGGGCGACGGACGGCGTTTTGATGGAACGCGCCGATCCGCTCGACAGGACATTGCAGAGTCACGCATGACCCGATGCGGGTGGAATCTGCCTGCGGAAGTGCCAGGTTTTTCGCGCATCGGCTCGTGAAGGGCGCGCGTTGCCCCCTCCCCCGCAGAGGGGGGAGGGAGAGTCGCGGTGTCGCCCGTGCCTTCTGCGGTCCCCGAGGTGTGAATCCGACAGTTCGCGTGGGAGAGGAGACTCGCGCTTCATGCGCGAATTCCAGGCCCCGGAGACATTTGGGTGGAGGCGCAGCGGCGATCCTGTTGGGCTTGAAAACCCGCGTCCTCTCAGGGGACCACGCGGCCGACCGCGGTCTGCGGCGGGCTGAACGAGGCGATCGGGAGGTCGCAGAAGCAGCGGACCCCGAGGGGGCGCGGACCCGGAAGCGGGCATGCGAACGGCTTCGGCCCGGTGAGGCCCTGCTGAATGGCATCGCAATTGTAGCCGACCGGCTGGCGCTCACGGCGGCGCGGGGCGGGGCGATAGGGGCCCTCGTCGGCCGGATCGTCGTAACCCGGCGGCGGCGCACCATAGCCACCGCCGTACTGAGCCAGGGCGACGGAGCCCGGAAGCGCGGCGGCGAACGCCAAGGCGGCGAGGGTCAGCCGGAACGGGGCCCGCAGCCCGGATCGGCCGTGTGAGGTGAGGCGCATCCGTGATCCTTTCGCGCGACGCAGGCGCATCGTTCCTGCTCCGGCGGCTCTCGATGGCAATACCGGCGAAAACGAGACGGCCCGCCTCCGGGAAACCGGAAGCGGGCCGCAGAGACAGTTCAAAGCGCGGACGGCGTCAGTGCGACGAGCGGTCGGCGGCGTCCTGGGCGTTCTGAGTCGTCTGCCGGACGGCATCCTGGCCCTGCTCCATGGCCTTGCGGGTCTCGTCGGCGCTCTGCTGCATCGCCGTCTTGGCCCGCTCGGCGCCCTGCTGCATCGCACTCTGAGCGATGCCGCTGAACTCCTTCGCCTGCGCCTGGATGGCGGCGAATTGGCTGCGCACGAACTCGGCCTGATGCTGCATGGCCTCCTGCACGTCGCGCGAGCGGACCAGCTTCTGCGCCAAGTCGAACGCGGCGTTCACGTTCTGCTCGGCATATTCGAAGCCGCGGGACGAGACGTCCTGCGCATTGGTGCGGGCGACCTCGGCCGAACCCTGAACGGTGTCGGCGGTGCGGCGGGCCGCGCCGATGAAGCTATCGAACGCCTTGCGGGCCTGATCGACGCTCTTCTCGGCGAAGTCGCGCATCTCGGTCGGGACTTCGTAATTCGGGGGGTTGCTCATGGACGTCTCCTCTCAATTCGGCTGTTGATGGCGCCTTGTGCACTGCACAATAACTGATTCGCCGCCATATGCCACCTGCGCCGTCATCATTAAGGTTGACATGACGTAAACGTGTGACGCTCGGCGCAAGAGTCCAGCGTCGCAACCCAGGTGGCTTTACAATAGGGGTACGGTTGGGCGTGTTTCTCGGGCAAAGCGGGCCGGGGGACGAGGGATCGGGCGTGGGTTCGGGGTCGCGGGCTTTGCAGACGAGACAGACATCGACCGCTGGAGCAGCCGAGGCCGACCTCGTCGCTGCGTTCGCGGCCTGGGCGCGCCTGCCCAGCCTGGCCGCCGCGCTGGCCGACCGAGACGGCCTTCATTTCGTGATCGACCCGGTCGACGGGCGGATCCTGCTCGCCTCCCCGGCGGGACAGGCCCTCTGCGCGGCACTCGGGCAGGCCGACCGCGCGACCCTCGCCGGTCATGTCGCCCGGGCCAACCCGCACGACACCGCGCCCCGGCTCGCGCGCCTCGCCCTCGACGCGAGGCGGATCGCCCCGCCAACGCTCTGCCAGGTCGTCCGCGGGACCCGAGACGACGGCCGGCCGGTCTTCCTGGTGATTCCGACAGCCCCGGTGAAGCTGCCGCGCCCACGACACGGTGTCCCGGCGGCGCGGCAGCCGGAGGCACCCGCGAGCGAACCGGCGCCCGCCGCCGTCCCGGTCGAGGCGCCAGCCCTGAACACGGGGGACCGCTTCCTGTGGCGCAGCGATGCCTCCGGGGCGGTGACGACGCTGACCGGGTCCGAGGGCCTCACCGGCCTCATCGGCCAGCGCTGGCAGGAGCTCGCCGGGACCGGCCGGATCACCGGCGCCGACGGGATGTTCGCGGCGCTTGCCGAACGCATGACCTTCCGCGCCGAGCCGGCCTGCCTGGATCTCGGCGACGGCCCGTTCCAGGTGGAGCTGTCCGGCGCACCACTGGGGCGGGGATGCGGCGTTCTCCGGCTTCGGCGGGTTCGGGCTGGTGCGCAGCGTGCCGGCAGCGCTGGGTTCGAAGGCGGCCACGGCCCCGATCGCGCCGGCCGCGGCTCCCGAGCGGTCGCCCGAGCCGGTGCCGGCGCCCGATGCCTCCGCCTTGTCCGTACCGGTGCCGACCGCGCCGGAACCCGCGAGCGTCGAGCCGGCGGCAGCCGAGGCTGTCCCCGCCGGCCGAGCTTCCGCCCCGATCCCGGCCGGGCCGAAGCCCGCGATCACCAGCGTGGAGAGGGCAACCGGAGGCGGCTGAGGAGCCGACCGAGACGCCGGCCGACGCCGCTCCCGCGCCCTCCGAGCCGTTCTCCGAGCCGCCTTCCCCTGCCGCAACCGTCGTCGAGCCGCCGCCGCTCTCGACCGACGAGCACGCCGCCTTCCGAGAGATCGCGCGGGCGCTCGGAGCCCGATACGCCGGCGACGACGCGGAGACCGACATCCCGGCACCCCGGGGCGGCGCGGTCATGCCGTTCCCCGGCCCGCATGCCGGTTCGCTCGCCGGCTCCCTTGTCGGCTCCCTTGCCGGTTCCATTCCTGGCTCCCTCGCCGACGGCCCGGAGGCCCGCGAACCCGCGGTCTCGCGCGATCCCGATTTCCTGGCCGGGCTGCCGCTGCCGACGCTGGTGCATCGCGACGGCGCGATCCTGGCGGCGAATCAGGCCGCCCTTGCGCTGACCGGCTACGCCGACGTTCCGGCACTCACGACGGCCGGCCTCGAGCGGCTGTTCCGTGGGGTGCCCCAGCCGGACGGTCCGGAGCCGGCCGCGCGGCGGACGGCCGTCGCGGCGGCCGACGGCAGCAGCCGGCCGGTCGAAGTGATGGGCGGCGCCTGCACCTGGGAAGGCCGGGCGGCGACCTGCCTGGTCCTGCGCCCCTCGACGAGGCCGACCCGGCCGGCGCGCTCACGGCCGAGCGGCTCGCGCGCGCCGCGCAAGCCGAACGCACCGCCGCCGCGGAAGCCGCCCTCGACGCGCTGGAGGCGGGCGTCCTGACCCTCGACGCCGCCGGCCGGATCGTGGCGCTGAACCGGGCGGCCGCCGAGCTGTTCGGCTGCGATCCCCGCGAGATCGTCGGCGGCAGCTTCGTCGCGCTGTTCGATCGGGGGAGCGTGCTGGCCGTGGCCGACGTCCTGCGCGCGGTGCGGCCGGTAGCCCGGGCTCGGTCTCTGTGGCCGGACGGGCGCTGACGCTCGGCGTCTCGCCCGCCCGGGACGACGGGCGCCGGGTCGCCGTCCTGAACGCCGCGCCGCCCCTTGCCGCCCAGATTGAGCCGAGCGCCGAGGGCCGACCGCGGCCTCCGGCGGCGGCCTCGACTCGGCGCTGGCGCGCCTGGATCGGGCCTTCCGGGGTCCGTTGACCGGGATGATCGAGCTGGCGGACGCGATGCTGAAGGAGCCGTTCGGCCCCCTCGGGGACGTGCGCTATCGCGGTTGCCTCGCCCAGATCCGGACATCGGGCGAGCTGATGCTGGAGCGCGTCGGCGAACTCCTCGACCTCGCCACCGTCGAGGCCGGTGCCCTGCGGCTCGATCCGCGCCGCATCGCGCTGAACGACGTGGTGGCCGGCTGCGTCGCGCGGCTCCAGAGCGAGGCCGCCCGCGGCCGGATCGTGGTGCGCACCAGCTTCTCCACCGACCTCGACGACCTGGAGGCCGACGAGCGCTCGGTCAGCCGGGCGGCCTGCCTCGTGATCGAGCACGCGATCCGGCGCTCGGTTGCGGGCGGACAGGTGATCGTCTCCACCGGCTCGACCGAGAGCGCGGCGATCGCCCTGCGGGTGCGAGATACCGGCGCCGGGGCAACGGTGCCCGCCGCCGGATCGGCCGGCGCTGTCGAGGACGGCCTCGCCCTGCCCCGTGCCCTGGTCGAGGCCAATGGCGGCCGTCTCAAGCTCTCGGCGCGGCCGGAGGACGGCACGCTTGTGGAGATCATCATGCCGACGCGGCGGGCGGCGAACGGGTGAGTTCGCCCCCCGGCGCACTCACCTGACCGTTTCCGCGAAGTATTCGGAAACACCCGGCCGCGGCTGACGTGCATGCCGCCAAGCTCCGCTTGACAGCGCATCGGCCGACCTTCACTCAAGCCTTAAATTGCGCCCAACTTATTTCCGCGTCTTTGTCGGCGGGGAAAGCGGCTTGGCGACGATACCGACATCGCACGATGTAGGCTACGTTACTTTGGAAGTCCTGGCTGCGCGGCCGACGCCGCGATACGATCGGGCACCAAACAGGGATGGAACGCCATGGAAGGCAAGGTCGTCGAGGTGCAGGCTGCGTGGCGTGAGGGTGCTCACGTCGACGACGCCCAATATCGCGCGCTGTACGAGGCGTCGGTCGCCGATCCGGACGCCTTCTGGGCCGAGCACGGCAAGCGCATCGATTGGATGACGCCCTTCACCAGGGTGAAGGACACGAGCTTCGAGCCCGGCAAGATCTCGATCAAGTGGTTCGAGGACGGCAAGACCAACGTCGCCTACAATTGCATCGACCGGCACCTGGAGACCCGCGGCGACCAGACCGCGATCATCTGGGAAGGCGACAACCCGGACGAATCCAAGCACATCACCTACCGGGAGCTGCACGCGCAGGTCTGCCGGATGGCCAACGTCCTGCGCAACCGCGGCGTCGGCAAGGGCGACCGCGTCACCCTCTACATGCCGATGATCCCCGAGGCCGCCTACGCGATGCTGGCCTGCGCGCGGCTCGGCGCGATCCACGCCATCGTGTTCGGCGGCTTCTCACCGGATTCGCTGGCATCGCGCATCCAGGGCTGCACCTCCAAGGTGGTGATCACCGCCGACGAGGGCCTGCGCGGCGGCCGCAAGGTGCCGCTGAAGGCCAATGTCGACGAGGCGATCAAGCGGATCGGCACCGATCTGGTCGAGCACGTGATCGTCGTGCGCCGCACCGGCGGCAGCATCGCCATGGAAGCGGGCCGCGACGTCTACTACGACGAGGCCGCCGAGCAGGTGACCGACCATTGCCCGGCCGAGCCGGTGGAGGCCGAGCACCCGCTGTTCATCCTCTACACGTCGGGCTCGACCGGCCAGCCGAAGGGCGTGGTGCACACCACCGGCGGCTACCTGGTCTACGCCTCGATGACCCACCAATACGTCTTCGATTACCGCGAGGGCGACGTGTACTGGTGCACGGCCGATGTCGGCTGGGTCACGGGCCACAGCTACATCGTGTACGGGCCGCTGGCCAACGGCGCGACCACGCTGATGTTCGAGGGCATCCCGACCTACCCGTCGACCTCCCGGTTCTGGGAGGTGGTCGACAAGCACAAGGTCAACATCTTCTACACCGCGCCGACCGCGATCCGCTCGCTGATGGGCGGCGGCGAAGGTCCGGTGAAGAAGACCTCGCGGGCCTCGCTGCGGGTGCTCGGCTCGGTCGGCGAGCCGATCAACCCGGAAGCCTGGGAATGGTACTACAATGTCGTCGGCGATCGGCGCTGCTCCATCGTCGACACGTGGTGGCAGACCGAGACCGGCGGTATCCTGATCACCCCGCTCCCGGGCGCCACAGCCCTGAAGCCGGGCTCGGCGACAAGGCCGTTCTTCGGCGTGAAGCCCGAGATGGTCGATGCCGAAGGCAAGGTTCTGCAGGGCCCGTGCGAGGGCAACCTCTGCATCGCGGATTCCTGGCCCGGCCAGATGCGCACGGTCTACGGCGACCATGAGCGGTTCGAGCAGACCTACTTCTCGACCTATCCGGGCAAGTACTTCACCGGCGACGGCGCCCGCCGGGACGCGGACGGCTATTACTGGATCACCGGCCGGGTCGACGACGTGATCAACGTCTCGGGCCACCGGATGGGCACCGCGGAGGTCGAATCCTCGCTGGTCGCCCACCCCAAGGTCGCCGAGGCGGCGGTGGTCGGCTACCCACACACCGTCAAAGGCCAGGGCATCTACGCCTACGTCACCCTTAACGACGGCGAGGAAGGCGACGACGCCCTGCGCAAGGAGCTCGTGACCTGGGTCCGCAAGGATATCGGGCCGATCGCCTCGCCGGACCTGATCCAGTTCGCCCCCGGCCTGCCCAAGACCCGCTCCGGCAAGATCATGCGCCGCATCCTGCGCAAGATCGCCGAGGACGATTTCGGCTCGCTGGGCGATACCTCGACCCTGGCCGAACCTGCCGTGGTCGAGGATCTGATCGAGAACCGGCAGAACCGGCCCTGATCGGCCGGACCGCGCAGGAACGACGAGGCGGGTGCCGGTCCGGCGCCCGTTACCAACACAAATCACGAACCTTGGTCTCAAGAGGAACCGGAGGGCCGAAGCGCCCTCGCGGGAGGAATACGCCATGAGCGGCTCAACACTCGGCCTTCGCGGGGGCACGGCGCCCCCATCAACCCGCAAGCCCGCCGCGACGGTCGATCCGCAGATCGACCGGATCGTCCGAACCCCGGAATTCAAGCAGCTCGTCACCGAGCGCACCCGGTTCGGCTGGATCCTGACGATCCTAATGCTGGTGGTCTATTTCGGCTTCATCGGCCTGATCGCCTTCGACAAGTCGCTGCTCGCCGTGAAGGTCGGCGGCGGCACCGCCTCGCTCGGGCTGTTCATGGGCGTGTTCGTGATCCTGTTCGCCTTCGCGCTCACCGGCATCTACGTGGCCCGGGCCAACACGCGCTTCGACGCGCTGAGCGACGCACTGAAGCGGAAGGTCGGCCGATGAACCGCATACTCCTCGGCCTCACGCTAGCCACGATCACGGCCTGCGCGGCCTATGCGGCCGGGCCCGACCTCGGCGCCGTCTCGCAATCGGCCACGAACTGGCCGGCCATCGGCATGTTCCTGTTCTTCGTCCTGCTGACGCTGGGCATCACCTACAAGGCCGCCAAGGGCACCAAGTCGGCCGCCGACTTCTACGCCGCGGGCGGCGGCATCTCGGCCGGCACCAACGCCCTGGCGATCGCCGGCGACTACATGTCGGCCGCCTCGTTCCTGGGCATCTCGGGCCTGGTCTACACCTCGGGCTTCGACGGACTGATCTACTCCACCGGCTTCCTGGTCGGCTGGCCGATCGTGCTGTTCCTGATCGCCGAGCGCCTGCGTAACCTCGGCAAGTTCACCTTCGCCGACGTCGCGAGCTTCCGCCTGGACCAGACCGCGATCCGCATCATCTCGGCGGTGGGCACCCTGGTGGTGGTGGCCTTCTACCTGATCGCCCAGATGGTCGGCGCCGGGAAGCTGATCCAGCTGCTGTTCGGCCTGCCCTACCTCTACGCGGTGATCATCGTCGGCGTGCTGATGATCGTCTACGTCGCCTTCGGCGGCATGAAGGCCACCACCTGGGTCCAGGTGATCAAGGCCTGCCTGCTGCTCGGCGGCGCGACCTTCATGGCCGGCGCGGTGCTGCTGAAATACGGCTTCAACCCGGAGGCGCTGTTCGCCAGCTCGGTTCAGGTCCACCCGAAGGGCGACGCCATCATGGCGCCCGGCGGCCTGGTCTCGAACCCGATCGAGGCGATCTCGCTCGGCGTCGGGCTGATGTTCGGCACCGCCGGCCTGCCGCACATCCTGATGCGCTTCTTCACGGTCGCGGACGCGCAGGCCGCACGCAAGTCGGTGTTCTACGCCACCGGCCTGATCGGCTACTTCTACATCCTGACGTTCATCATCGGCTTCGGCGGCATCGCCCTGCTGATGTCGGACCCGAGCTACTTCAAGCTCGGCGCGGCGGGCACCTTCGACAAGCTGAAGGACATGATCGGCGGCACCAACATGGTCGCCGTCAACCTCGCCAACGCGGTGGGCGGCCCGTACTTCCTGGGCTTCATCTCGGCGGTGGCCTTCGCGACCATCCTGGCGGTGGTGGCGGGCCTGACGCTGGCTGGCGCCTCCGCGGTCAGCCACGACCTCTACGCCCAGGTGATCGCCCGCGGGCGCACCACCGAGAAGCACGAGGTCAACCTGTCGAAGCTCTCGGCCGTGGTGATCGGGATCGTGGCGATCTATCTCGGCTACGTGTTCGAGAACCAGAACGTCGCCTTCATGGTCGGGCTGGCCTTCGCGGTGGCGGCGAGCTGCAACTTCCCGGTGCTCGCCATGTCGATCCTGTGGCGCGGCACGACCACCTGGGGGGCGCTCGCGGGTGGCCTCGTCGGGCTGATCTCGGCGGTCGGGATGGTCGTGCTGTCCAAGGCGGTCTGGGTGGTGACGTTCGGGAACGCCGCATCGATCTTCCCCTACGACAACCCGGCCTTGTTCTCGATGCCGCTGGCCTTCTTCACGATCTGGGCCGTGTCGAGCCTCGACCGGTCCCGCAAGGCCCAGCGCGAGCGCGCCGCCTTCGAGGCGCAGTTCGTGCGCTCCGAGACCGGCATCGGAGCGGTGGGCGCGCACGCTCACTGAGCCGAGCCGACGCAGACGGATCGGAGGGCGCGGCGCGAGCCGCGCCCTTCGTCGTTCGAGCGCCCGGGCCGGCGCCGGAGCGGCGGATCGCACCCACCGCAAGCCGCCATGTTGATGACCGGCCCCACCGCCAGATTGCGGATTGACCAACAGGTTCCTTACAGTCACGCATACGTGATCTGCGCCCCGTGCAGGGCCCGCAGTCCGTAGATTCGCAGCCGACGCCATCGGCCGCACGTGTCGTCAGGGAGGAACCGGGTCATGGCTGGGGCAACTGCGATCCCACGGGCGGGGGACGCCGCGAGGCCGATGAGTTCGGCCGAGAAGCGGGTGATCTTCGCCTCCTCACTCGGCACCGTGTTCGAGTGGTATGATTTCTATCTCTACGGGTCGCTCGCCGCGATCATCGGCGCCCAGTTCTTCTCGGCCTACCCGCCGGCGACCCGGGACATCTTCGCGCTGCTGGCCTTCGCGGCCGGCTTCATCGTCCGGCCGTTCGGCGCGCTGGTGTTCGGGCGGATCGGCGATCTCGTCGGGCGCAAATACACCTTCCTGATCACGATCCTGATCATGGGCCTGTCGACCTTCATCGTCGGCATCCTGCCCAACGCCGCCACCATCGGGATCGCGGCGCCGATCATCCTGATCGTCCTGCGGCTGGCCCAGGGCCTCGCGCTCGGCGGCGAGTATGGCGGCGCGGCGACCTACGTGGCCGAGCACGCCCCCAATGGCCGGCGCGGCTTCTACACGAGCTGGATCCAGACCACGGCGACGCTGGGCCTGTTCCTGTCGCTGCTGGTGATCCTGGCGACCCGGAGCCTCACCGGCGAGGCGGCCTTTGCCGAGTGGGGCTGGCGCATCCCGTTCCTGGTCTCGGTCCTGCTGCTCGGCATCTCGGTCTGGATCCGGCTGCAGCTGTCCGAATCGCCGGCCTTCCAGAAGATGAAGGAGGACGGGAAGACCTCGAAGGCGCCGCTCACCGAGGCGTTCGGCCAGTGGAAGAACGCCAAGTTCGCGATCATCGCCCTGTTCGGCCTCGTCGCCGGCCAGGGGGTGGTCTGGTACACGGGCCAGTTCTACGCGCTGTTCTTCCTGCAATCGATCCTGAAGGTCGACGGCTACACGGCGAACCTGCTGATCGCGTGGTCGCTGCTGCTCGGCACCGGCTTCTTCGTGGTGTTCGGCTGGCTGTCGGACAAGATCGGCCGCAAGGTGATCATCCTGGCGGGCTGCGCGATCGCGGCGGCGACGTTCTTCCCGATCTTCAAGGGCATCACCGCCACCGCCAACCCGAAGCTCGAAGCCGCGATCGAGAACGTGAAGGTCACCGTCTCGGCCGACCCGGCCGCCTGCGGGACCTTGTTCAATCCGGTCGGCACCCGGGTGTTCACGGCGCCCTGTGACCTCGCCCGGGACTTCCTGTCGAAGGCCTCGGTGAAATACGCCACCGCGCCCGGCGCCCCCGGCCAGCCCGCGACGATTCGGGTGAACGACACCGAGATCGCCTATCCGCAGGGCGGCGCGCCGGAGGCCAACAAGGCCGTGACCGCTGCGCTCCAGGCGGCCGGCTACCCGAAGGCCGGCGACGCCGACATCGTCAAGATGGCGAACCCGTTCGACATCTTCCGGCCCCAGGTGGCGCAGGTGATCGGCCTGCTGTTCATCCTCGTGGTGTTCGTGACGATGGTCTACGGCCCGATCGCCGCCATGCTGGTGGAGCTGTTCCCGACCCGGATCCGCTACACCTCGATGTCCCTGCCCTACCATATCGGCAACGGCTGGTTCGGCGGCCTGCTGCCGGCCACCGCCTTCGCCATGGTGGCCCAGACCGGGGACATCTATTACGGCCTCTGGTACCCGATCGTCATCGCGGTCGCGACGGTCGTCATCGGGCTGATCTTCGTGCCCGAGACCAAGGATCGCGACATCTTCGCCGATACCTGATCCGACCCACGACCCTCCTCAGGTGACGACACCCGGGCCGCCGACGCGGTCCGGGTGTTTTCGTTTCCAGGGTCGCGGTGGGACCTGCGCGGGCGGGCTCGGGGGCTGCTGCCTCCGGTGCGCTTCGTCACGCATCCGCTCCGACAACTTCGGTACTGGCTGATCGGCAGCCTATTGAGGATCCCGCCTCATGAAGAAGGGACGGGCAGCCTCAAGATTGGCATTGCCGCGAATTCGGCCACGAAAAGGCTATTATTATTTTGCACCCAATGGTACGGGCAGCTCCGAAGTCGGCCGACACAAACACACAGGTTGTATGCTGACAACCGCTTGTTGCCGATCAAGAATCAGTCTTGGTGGAACCAAAAGCGGTTCTCTTCCGTCTTCGATACGCTTTGAGACACAAGAGGGAACGGATCGTGGACGAGGCTGTGACGCACTTACATCGCAGGGCCGGACGCAGGCCGCCGCTCGTCGCAGTTATCGGTGCCAACACAACCATGATTGCCGTCTGGGCGCTTATCTACAACCTCGCCGGCGGTCCGGTCTGGCTATGGTAGCGGCGATTGGCGATTGCGTTTACCATCGAAATACCCGCTGCAATAGGCGCCGAACAGGTATCCGGACTGGTGCGCGGTGAGATAGCCGAGGATGATCAGCACGTGGAGCAGGTCGAGACCGGGGCCGAACGCGAACAGAAGCACGGCGCCGACCAGGATCAGAAACGACGTCGCGATCATGACCAGCATGGTATAAGCCCAGCCGATCAGCAATCCGATCACGAACAGAACTGCAGCGAGTAACATCGCGTCACCTGGCCCAAGGTTGTTCAGCGCACGACACTGAAACAACATCCCCGAAATGGGGGCTCCGAAGCCCAATGCCACGGGCACCGCACACGCGATCCATGAAGAGAGCGCGTAGTCCGACGACAAAGTTCCGTCGAGCGGCAAATTTTTCATGACGCCCGGGCGCCAAAATATCAAGCCCCGGACAGATCCGACGCAAATCGTGTCAAATGCCGCGTATTCGGCTATCTATTATTCTGTTCTGTAAAATCGATTCTGCTAGACCGGCTTGTCGCTGGTCGAGGCTGCGCCAATAGATCGGTCAGCAAGCTACCGGCGGGCGCATCCGCCGCGTCTCAAGCCTTCGCAGCGGCGCACGTTTCTCCGCAAAGCGTTAACGCCGGACCGCCCCCGGAGCGGCGGCGGCGAACCTCCGCTCCGTCGTTTGCGCGAACGTCGCGATCTCTGCCGGATCGGGGCCGTCAGTGACGGAAGTGACGGTGGCCGGTGAACACCATGGCCAAGCCCGCCTCGTCGGCGGCCGCGATCACCTCGGCGTCGCGCATGGAGCCGCCCGGCTGGATCACCGCCGTCGCCCCCGCCTCGGCCGCGGCCAGCAGGCCGTCGGCGAACGGGAAAAAGGCGTCCGAGGCCACGACGGATCCCACCGCCAGGCTGTCGGCGAGCCCCAGGCGCTTGGCACCCTCGGCGGCCTTCCAGGCGGCGATGCGCGAGGAATCGACCCGGGACATCTGGCCCGCCCCGATTCCTACCGTAGCGCCGCCCTTGGCGTACACGATGGCGTTCGACTTCACGTGCTTGGCGACCCGGTAGGCGAAGCGGAGGTCGGCCAATTCGGCCTCGCTCGGCGCGCGCTTGGTCACGACCGTGAGCGGCATGTCGTCGACCACGACTGCGTCCCGGCCTTGGACCAGCAGCCCGCCGGACAAGGTGCGCACGGTCTCGCCCGGTGCCCGCGGGTCGGGCAGGCTGCCGGCCAGCAGGAGGCGCAGGTTCTTCTTGGCAGCCACGATCGCGGCGGCCTCCGGGGTCGCGTCCGGGGCGATGATCACCTCGGTGAAGATCTCGACGATCCGGCGGGCGGCCTCCGCGTCGAGCGTCCGGTTCAGCGCGACGATGCCGCCGAAGGCCGAGGTCGGGTCGCAGCTCAGCGCCCGCTCGTAGGCTTCGAGCAGGCTCGCCCCCTCGGAGACGCCGCAGGGATTGGCGTGCTTGATGATCGCCACCGCGGCGGCGCGGGCCGGATCGAACTCGGCGACGCACTCGTAGGCGGCATCGGTGTCGTTGAAGTTGTTGTAGGACAGCTCCTTGCCCTGCAGCTGGCGCGCGGTCGCGACGCCGGCCCGGACCTTCCCGGGCGCCCGGTAGAAGGCGGCCGACTGGTGCGGGTTCTCGCCGTAGCGCAGGCCCTGCGCCAGCGCGCCCCCGAAGGCGCGGAACTGGCCGGGCGTCTCGGTGCCGAACTGGACCGCCATCCAGTTGGCGATGGCGGCGTCGTAGGCGGCGGTGCGGGCGAAGGCCTTCTGGGCCAGATGCCGGCGCAGTTCGGACCCGATGGCGCCGCCGGTCTGCTCCAGCGCCGCCAGCACCGCGGGGTAATCCGAGACGTCGGTGACGACCGCGACGTCGGCGTGGTTCTTGGCGGCCGCGCGAATCATCGCCGGGCCGCCGACGTCGATGTTCTCGATGCAGTCGGCCTCCGGCTTGTCGGCCGCGATAGTCGCCTCGAACGGGTAGAGGTTCACCACCAGCAGGTCGATGGCCCCGATGCCGTGGGCGGCGAGCGCGGCCTGGTGCTCGGGATTGTCGCGGATGGCGAGCAGGCCGCCATGCACCGCCGGGTGCAGGGTCTTCACCCGCCCGTCCATCATCTCGGGGAAGCCGGTCAGGTCGGCGACCTCGGTGACCGGCAGGCCGGCCTCCTGAAGGGCGCGATGGGTGCCGCCGGTCGAGACCAGCGCAATGCCGCGGGCATGCAGTGCCCGGGCGAAATCGACGAGGCCGGCCTTGTCCGAGACCGAGAGGAGCGCGCGGGAGACCCGCACCTGATCGTGCGCCATAGCTGCTTGCCGAACCTTGTGATTTCGGCGCGCGGTAGCATGGAACCGGTGCGGGGGGCCAGCCGCCAGAGTCAGGGCGCGATGGCGCCCCGCATCGGCGCCGAAGCCAGGCGCTCGAAGCTCCAGCGCACCTCGACGTCGTCGGAGACGCGCAGATACAGAACGATCTGGTCGGTACGGCGCGGCCCGGTCAGGCCGGAAAAGTACACGCTCTCCTCGATCGCGATCTCCGCGGCCGACGCCCGGAACACCCAGACCTCGCCCAGCGCGGAGGCCAGTTCGAGCCCATCCGGCACCCCGCGCACGGCGATGCCGGGATGCAGGTGGAAGCGGATCGCCACGTCGTGGCCGCGCACCCGGGCCTTGCCCTGGCGCAGGAACGCGTCCCGGCCTTCGAGCCGGGTATTCGTGGGGAACAGCTGCCAGCGCCGCTCGTGCACGATGCCGAAATCCGGGGCGTAGCCGTCGTGCCGGGCGGCGAGCATCACGCTGTCGGCCTCCTCGACCCGCTCGGACGCGACGGCGGCGGGACCGCGCAGGACCACGGCGCCGCGCCGGCGAATCAGCCACGCGGCCGCCAGGCGCTCGCCCCACCACCCGGTCGCGGTGAGGAATCGGCACGAGGACGCGTCGGCGACGCTGGCGGTGGAATGGGCCGGCGTGGAGCGGGCCAGCAGGCGCAGGTCCGGCCCGCTGGCGGGCAGGCCGCAATTGACCACGATGCGCTGCGGCCCGCTCGACATCTCGAAGGCGAGGCAGCCCGCTCCGGCGTTGAGCGAGTAGGGCAGCGGCGGGCTCTTGCCGACATCGGCGACCACGATGACCCGGCCGCCCTCCAGGCGCTCGTAGCCGGAATTCGGCGCGTGCATCATCGGCCGGGCGAGCGCGCCGTCGTAGACCAGGAGCGTCGCGAGATGGTCGGCATCGGTGGCGCCCATGCCGTTGAAGTGGCTGAGCGAGGCGTCCGGGTGGCGCAGGAGCCGCAGCAGCGGCAGCATCCGGTCCACCGCCCGCAGCAGCGCGGCCGGCGGCTCGACGCTGCGGCTGAGATAGCTCTGGCGCAGGGGCAGAAGATCGAGGAGCAGCTCCATGGCGTAGCGCGGGTCGCGGGAGCGGTGGCCGCCGTCGGTCAGGATCTGCCGGTCGAGCTCCCGCGACAGGATGCGGGTCGCCCGGCGCAGGATCGGCTGGATGCCGTCGCAGCACAGGCCGGCGTAGCAGAGCGCCACGGCGGCGCTCAGGCGCCATTGCGGCGGCACGCCCCGCCGCAGGTCGCGCTCGAGCTGTTGGGCGTTGCGCGCGATGGCCTTGAGGAAGTTCTGGTAGAAGGTGTGGTCGGCGCCCTCGAGAACGAGGGGCGACTGGCACAGGAACGAGATCAGCCGCCGCGCCGCCACCGGGGTGTGGCGGGCCAACGCGGCATCGCCCCGGCCGGCGATGAAATCGGCCACGAAGGCGCGGGCATTGGCCCGGGCGAGCGCGGTGTCGGCCGCCCGGAGGTGGCGCAGCCAGCCGAAGCCGTAGAGCTCATCGGCCCATTCCGGCGAAGGCGCCGCGTAGTCGAAGGGCGAGCCGCCGCTCGCCGCCAGCGAGCGTCCGGCGAAGACGAACAGGCCGGAATAGATGTCGTCCGCGAAGGTCGCGTCGGAGGTGCGCAGGTCCTGCGGGGCGATCACCAGCCCGGTTACGCGCATCCGCGTCAGGATGTCGGGCGAGGCGGTCAGGCTGGCGCCGACGGCACGGAGGGTCCGCGCGGCCTCGCGCCCCACGAGCCGATAAAAGCGCCAGCGGTCAGGCCCCCAAGCCACGCAATATCCCAGCCACGCGATCTCCGAGCCACGCGATCTCGCCAGGCCCCAAGGGCCCGAGCCCCCGGGTACGAGGATCGGCTGGCACCCGTTTCGTTTCAGGGTAGAGGCGGCCTCTTAACCGGCGGTTTACGCTGTGTCATTCCCGGGGCGGGAAAGATTGCGGGCTTGCGCACGCCCCGGTTGAAGCACCGGGGCGGATCGGGGTGCGCAAGCCGCGGCTCGGGCGGCTCAGCCCGGGGCAAGAGCCGCGTCTCGGGCGGCTCAGCCCGGGGCCAGGGCCGCGTCGAACGCCCGCAGGTTCGAGCGCATCATGTCCAGGTAGGTCGCCGCCGGCCCGTCCGAACCAGACAGGGCGTCCGAATAGACCTTGCCGCCGATCCGGGCGCCGCCCTCCCGCGCGATCAGCTCCATCTGGCGCGGATCGCTGATGTTCTCGAGGAACACCGCCGGCACCTTGTCCCGGCGGATCTGCCGGATGATCGTCGCGACGTCCCGGGGGCTCGCCTCGCTGTCGGTGGACACGCCCTGGGGCGCGATGAAGCGCAGCCCGTAGGCGTCGGCGAAGTAGCCGAACGCATCGTGGGTGGTGATGATCCGGCGGTTTGCCGGGGGGATCTTCTCCACGGCCTGTCGCACCGCCGTGTCGAGACGATCGAGCTCCGCCGTGTAGGCCTCAGCAGCCGACCGGTAGGCGTCGGCATGGGCCGGATCGACCTTCGCCAGGCCGTCGCGGATGTTGGCGACGTAGATCCGCACGTTGGCCACGCTCTGCCAGGCATGCGGATCGACCGCGTGGGCGCCGTGGTCGTGCCCGTCCTCCGCATGCGCGTGATCGTCTACGGCCGCGATGGTCTTCACCCCTGCGGAGACGACGACGACCGGGGCGCGGGTGCCGGAGGCCCGGATCAGCCTGTCGAGCCAGCCCTCCAGACCGAGGCCGTTGACGAACACGATGTCGGCTCCTGCGAGCTTCTTGGCGTCGGCCGGAGACGGGCTGAAGCCGTGCGCGTCGGAATCCGGGCCGACCAGGGTGGTCACCGCCACGTGAGGCCCGCCGACCGCGCGCACGAGGTCGCCCAGGATCGAGAAGCTCGCCACCGCGCGGACCTTCTCGCCGTCCGGGGCCGCCCGGGCCGGGGTAGACACGCCGAGCCACAGGGCGAGGCCCGCGAGCCACGCCAACCGAACCGTCCCGCGCACCTGTCGTCCTCCCAATCCACCGGAGCCAGCGAGCCTGTAGTGTAACAATGTTACATACACAAGCGGGATACACGGGGGCCCCCTGATGCGGATCGTGGGCCGCCGCCGGGTCATCGCCGCGGCAGCCGAGCGTAAGATGGAGCATGCTATGTCTGGACGTTTGAGTGCCGCCCTTCTCGTCACCGGTGTTCTCGGCCTAGGCCTCGTCGGCGCCGCCGCAGCGCATGACCGCAGTGCCGACGGCGCGCGGGGCCACGGGCGTTGGAGCGCCCTGACCCCTGAGGATCGGGCCGCCTTCGCGGATGCCCGGATCGCCGGCCTGCATGCCGGGCTGAAGCTCAATCCCGACCAAGAGAAGCTGTGGCCGCCGGTGGAGGCCGCCCTGCGCGACATGGTGAAATTGCGCCAGGATCGGCGCGCGGCAATGCGCGATCGCCCGAAGATCGCCGACGACGCGCCGGCCGCCCTGCGGGCGATGGCAGACGCGACGACCGCCCGGGGCGAGGCCCTGCGCAAGCTCGCCGATGCCTCGCAGCCGCTCTACGCGAGCCTCGACGAAGGCCAGAAGCGGCGCGCGATGATCCTCGCCCGCCCGATGGGCGGCCATCGCCACGGCGGCTGGCATCACCACCGCGACGGCGAGCGCGGCCCTGGCGGCGACGACCGCTGACGGCACGGCGCCCGATCAAAAACCTAAAAAAGCTAAAAATCCAGAAGAACCAAAAAACTTGATCCGCGGCGGCAGCGGCTGCAAACCGCTGCCGCCGCGGGTCTTGCCAAAGGAGCCCGGTGAAAGGCCCGAACCGGTAAGCTCCATGGCGCGCCTGCCCGGCGACACCGTCCCCCTCCTCGCCCGGCTGTGGCGCACTTGGCTCTATCCCCACCGCGGGACGCTCGCCGTCGTGCTGGTGCTGATCGCGCTGGTGGGCGGCTCGACCGGGCTGTACCCGGCCCTGATCAAGGCCGCCTTCGACGCCTTCGACCGCAAGGACGCGGCGGCGATCGCCTACGGGCCGCTCGTCGTGATCGTGGTCACGGCGCTGCGCGGGTTCTCCCTGTTCGGCCAGACGGTGCTGACCAACCGGGTCGTGACCCGGGTCGAGGCCGACATGCAGGCGGCGCTCTATGGCCACCTGATCGACTCCGACCTCGCCCAGCTCGGCCGCGAGAGCCCAGCTGCGCTGACCCAGCGCTTCACCACCGATTTCGCCTTCATCAAGGAGGCGCTGACCCGCATCTCCACGGTCCTGCTGCGCGACATCGCGATGCTGATCGGCCTCGTGGCGGCGCTGGTCTGGATGGACCCGGTGCTGACGCTCGTCGCCGGCCTCACGGTGCCGTTCGTGGCCGGCCCGATCGGTCGGATCGGCAAGAAGCTCCGGCGGGTCTCGACCACCACCCAGGAGCAGATGGGCGCCACCGCCAGCCTGATCTCCGAGAGCCTGCAGGGCGCCCGGGTCGCCAAGACCTACGCCATGGAGGGCTACCTCAAGGGCCGGGCCGCGCAGGCGCTGGACGAGGTGCGCCGCCTCAAGATGAAGGCCGCCAACGCCCGCGGGCGCCTCGACCCGCTGCTGGAGGTGGGCGGCGGCATCGCGGTGGCGGGGGTTCTGGTGCTGGTCGGGCAGCGGGTGCTGTCCGGCGAGCGGACGGTCGGCGATTTCACCGGTTACGTGGCGGCGCTCCTGCTCGCCGCCCAGCCGGCCCGGGCACTGGGCAACCTCAACGCCATCCTGCAGGAGGCGGCGGCGGCGTTGCGGCGCTATTTCGACGTGATGGACGAGGCACCCCAGATCCGCGAGGCGTCGGATGCGGCGCCGCTCGTCGTCACTGCGGGGGAGATCCGGTTCGCGGGCGTGCAGTTCCGCTACCGCCCGGACGCCCCGGCGCTGGAGGGGATCGACCTCACGGTCCCCGCCGGCGCCGCCACCGCGCTGGTCGGGCGCTCGGGCTCCGGTAAGTCCTCGCTGCTCAACCTCGTGCCGCGGCTCTACGACGTCACCGCCGGCCGGGTGACCATCGACGGGCAGGACGTGCGCGCCGTGACGCTCGCTTCCCTGCGGGCCGCCGTGGCGGTGGTCTCGCAGGAGGTCGTGCTGTTCGACGACACGATCGCGGTCAATATCGGCTTCGGCCGCCCCGGGGCGAGCCGGTCCGAGATCGAGGCGGCCGCCCGCGCCGCGGCCGCCCACGACTTCGTGACCGCCCTGCCGGAGGGCTACGATTTCCGGGTCGGGCCGGCCGGCAACCGCCTCTCTGGCGGCGAGCGGCAGCGAATCGCCCTGGCCCGGGCCTTCCTGAAGGATGCGCCGATCCTGCTCCTCGACGAGGCGACCTCCGCGCTCGATTCGGAATCGGAGCGCCTCGTCCAGGCGGCGCTGACGCGTCTCATGCGCGGCCGCACCACCCTGGTCATCGCCCACCGCCTCTCGACGGTGCGGGAGGCCGACCGCATCGCCGTGATGGAGGCCGGCCGGGTGATCGAGACAGGGCGGCACGACGACCTGATCGCGGCCGGCGGCGCCTATGCCCGCCTGCACCGGATGCAGCTGTCGGATCCGACGCCGACCGCGTGAGGCCACGCCCGCACAAGTAGGCGGCACGACACATGCGCCGCATGAGCCATGCGCACGCTCCGTAGATTCATCCGCGGGAGCGCGGCATAAGGGCTTGTGTCTATGAGGACCCTACCGTGAGCGACCTGACGTTCGAGACCCAAGCCCATCCCGCCCGCCGGACCGACGCCGAGCGGGCCGCGCTGATGACGAATCCGGGCTTCGGCAAGGTGTTCACCGACCACATGGTGGTGGCCCGGTACTCGGCCGGCCGCGGCTGGTACGACGCGCGGATCCAGGCGCGCGAGGCGATCCCGCTCGATCCCGCCGCCGCGGTGCTGCATTACGCGCAGGAGATCTTCGAAGGTCTCAAGGCCTACCGCACCGCCGATGGCGGCGCGGCCCTGTTCCGCCCCGATGCCAACGCCCGCCGCTTCCGACTCTCGGCCGAGCGCATGGCGATGGCGCCGTTCCCCGAGGACGCGTTCGTCGAGGCCATGCGCAAGCTGGTCGAGATCGACCGCGCCTGGATCCCCGACACGCCCGACGGCAGCCTCTATCTGCGGCCGTTCATGATCGCCAACGAGGCGTTCCTGGGCGTCAAGCCGGCCTCGGAATACCTGTTCATCACCATCGCCTCGGCGGTGGGCTCGTACTTCAAGGATCCGACCGGCACGGTTACGGTCTGGGTCTCCGAGCACTTCACCCGGGCGGCGCCGGGCGGCACCGGCGCCGCCAAGTGCGGCGGCAATTACGCCGCCAGCCTCGCCGCGCAGGCGGAGGCCACGCGCCAGGGCTGCGAGCAGGTGGTGTTCCTCGACGCGGCCGAGCGCCGCTACATCGAGGAGCTCGGTGGGATGAACGTGTTCTTCGTCTTCGCGGACGGCACGCTGCAAACCCCGCCGCTCTCCGACAGCATCCTGCCCGGCATCACCCGCGATTCGGTGATCACCCTGGCCCGGGAAGCCGGCCTCACCGTGAAGGAGGAGCCCTACACGATCGACGCCTGGCGCACCGACGTCCGCGCCGGCCGGCTCACCGAGGCCTTCGCCTGCGGCACCGCCGCGGTGATCACACCGATCGGCACCGTGAAGGGCCGCGAGGACAACTTCACCATCGGCGACGCGGTGGCGGGCCCGGTTGCGCGCCGGCTGCGCGGCATGCTGGTCGATATCCAGCGCGGCACCACCGAGGACTCGCACGGCTGGTTCCAGAAGGTCTTCTAGGGTGTTGGCGTGGCGGAGAGCGGGGGCTGTATGCCCGGTTCGTGCCCTCCGCCGCGCATCCCCCTCCCCCTCTGCGGCGGGGGTCGGGAGGGGAGCGCCGCGTCCGGAAAGAGTGCGCCAGAGGTGAAGTCCTGAACCGTCGCCCCGCCCCTCTCCCGACCCCTGCCAAGGCAGGGGCCGCCCTGACCCGCAGAAGGGAAAGGGAGACGCGCGGATGACGGAAGCGGCAGCCAGCTCACCGGAAACAGCTGCCGGCCCCTGGAATCCAGGCGTCCAGTCCGACCTGCCAGCCGCCTTCACGCCGCTGATCACCGTCTACCGGCCCGAGCACGTCGAGACGCCCCTGCGCGACGCGCTGGAGATGAGCGACCTGTGCGGGCTGCCGGCCCGCCAGCTCACCCGGATCAAGCCATGGCGCTTGGTCGTCCACGAGGTGCTGATCCGGGTCATGTCCGACCTGTCGGTGCCGGTGGGCGAAGTCTACGCCGATCTGGGCGTGAATTTCCGGTCGATCGTGTCGGCAATCCTGCGCGAAGGCGTCGAGCCCCGGCTCGGCGAGGTCGAGGCGGCGCTGGCGGCGCTGCGTGCCGAGGCCGACGCGGTGCTCCGGCGCGAGATCGCCGCGATCCTCGACGACCCGCCGGCCCCGGCCGCGCCGGAGCCCGGATGGCTCGACCGGCTGCTCGGACGCCGCCCGCCGCCGCCGAGGACACCGCCCCGCCAGGATCCGGCCACCCGGGCGCTCAACCATCTCGAAGCCTGGCAAAGCCGGGCGATGCTGGCCGGAGACGGACTGGAGATCGCCGCCTGCGAGGCCCTGCGCAGCGTCGTCTCCGGCATCCTGGCCCGGCAGAACACGCTGATCCGCGATCCCGCCCTGCTGCGCGGCATCGCCGGGACCCTGGTCTCGAACGGCTACGGCAGCCGCCGCATCGGCGAGCTGATCGAGCCCTGGATCGCCGCCGTCGTCGAGGCCCGCGGCTACCGGCGGCTCGCTCCGCAGGCCCACCCGGTGGTGATGAACGTCAAGGGCGCCTCGGCTTCGGGCAAGAGCACGATCCGACCCTACCAGCTCGGGCTGGCGCGCCGCCTCGGGATGGCGTGGTCCGACTTCGCGGTGATCACGCCGGACGTCTGGCGCAAGTTCCTGCTCGACTACGACAGCCTCGGACCGGCAACCCGGTATGCCGGCACGCTCACCGGCTACGAGGTCGAGATGATCGACATGAAGCTCGACCGCTACGTCACCCGCAAGGCGGCCGAGCGGCGGATCTCGAACCTGCTGATCGACCGCTTCCGGTTCGACAGCTTCCAGGCCGAGGCCGGCTCGGATGGCGGCGGCCAGCTGCTCACCCGATTCGGCGAGCGGGTCTACATGCAATTCATGGTCACGCCGCCGGCCGACACGGTGGAGCGCGCCTACAAACGCGGCGAGCAGTTCGGCCGGTTCAAGGCGGTCGAGGACCTGCTGGCCCACAACGTCGAGGCTTATACCGGCATGCCGCGCCTGTTCTTCAACTGGGCGCTCGCCCGGGACAAGCAGGTCGTCTGCGAGTTTCTGGACAACAGCGTGCCGCAGGGCGAGCGCCCCCGCACCATCGCGTTCGGGGCCGGTGGCGTCCTGAACATCCTCGACGTGAAGGGGCTGATCGACGTCGAGCGCTTCCGCAAGGTCGATATCTTCGCGCGCGCCCCGGACGCGGTGTTTCGCGGGGTGGATCTGGCAGCCGGCGCCAACACGCGCTTCCTGCGCGACTGCCTGCGCAGGATGGACGCGGTCCGGTTCGCCCGCGCCGAGACCGGTCGCGTGTTCCTGCGCCTCGACCGCGGCCGGGTCACCGGCCTGGATCGCCAGGCCCTTGCGGACGCCGACGGCGATCCCGACTGGGACGCGGCCCGGGCGGTGATCGGGATCCCCGAGGATCAATCTGGGATTCCGGAACTGGACGAGACGCTGGTCCCGGCGGACGAGCCGACGCTCGGCAGTTGGGGTCCCACGCCGGCCTGATGTCGATGGAACAATATTTCCGAGACTGACAGCGAGCCGAAGCCTTCACGGTCTGGTATATTGCATGCCTGGGCCGAATATGCATGATTGAGCCGGCACGAGACAGACGCGCCGGCTCAAGGACGCGCCGCCCACGAGAGAGGCTCAGGGATGGAACGCCAGGATTCGCCGTCGGCGAAATGGTGGCAGCTCGCCTTCGGCGTGATCTGCATGGCCATGATCGCCAACCTGCAATACGGCTGGACGCTCTTCGTCGATCCCATCGACCAACGCTACCATTGGGGGCGGGCGGCGATCCAGCTCGCCTTCACGTTGTTCGTCGCCACCGAGACCTGGCTGGTGCCCGTGGAGGCCTGGTTCGTGGATCGCTACGGTCCGAGCCTCGTGGTCGCCTTCGGGGGCGTCATGATCGCCCTGGCCTGGACCATCGACGCCTACGCCGACAGCCTGGCGCTGCTCTACCTGGGCGCGGTGGTTGGCGGAATCGGCGCCGGCTCGGTCTACGGCACCTGCGTGGGCAACGCGCTGAAGTGGTTTCCGCATCGCCGCGGCCTGGCCGCCGGCGCCACCGCGGCCGGGTTCGGCGCGGGTGCGGCGATCACGGTCGTGCCGATCGCCCGGATGATCGCCACGAGCGGATACCAGGACGCGTTCCTGTATTTCGGGATCGGCCAGGGTGCGATCGTGCTCGCCCTCGCTTTCCTGCTGCGTAAACCCGTCTCCGCCGCCCCGATCCAGCGCAAGAGCCTGCGCCTGCCTCAGACGAAGGTCGACCGCAGCCCCCGCGAGGCGGTGCGCACGCCGGTCTTCTGGGTGATGTACGCGATGTTCGTCATGGTCGCCTCGGGCGGCCTGATGGCGGCGGCGCAGATCGCCCCGATCGCCCAGGACTTCCACGTGGCCGGCGTCCCGGTGAGCCTGTTCGGCCTCCAGATGGCGGCGCTGACCCTGGCGATCTCCCTGGACCGGATCTTCGACGGCTTCGGCCGGCCGTTCTTCGGCTACGTCTCCGACCATATCGGCCGCGAGAACACGATGTTCATCGCCTTCTCGACGGCGGCGCTCGCGGTGATCGTGCTCCTCACCTACGGCCACCACCCGATGGTGTTCGTGTTCGCCACCGCGGTCTATTTCGGGGTGTTCGGCGAGATCTACTCGCTGTTCCCGGCGACCTGCGGGGATACGTTCGGATCGAAATACGCCGCCAGCAATGCCGGCCTGCTCTACACCGCCAAGGGCACCGCGGCGTTCCTGGTGCCGTTCGCCAGCCTCCTGTCGGCGGCCTACGGCTGGTCGGCGGTGTTCTCGCTGATCATCGGGCTCAACGTCGCCGCCGCCGCGCTCGCGATCTTCCTGCTGCGGCCGCTGCGCGCCCGCTACCTCGCCGAGGCCGAGCATCCTGCGGCGCTCGCCGTCCAGCCGATCCGGGTGGTCTGAGCCACCCCGATACCCGCGACACACCGATGGCCCGGAGCCTGCACCGGGTCGGAACGCCAGAACCGAAGCCGAATTTCCGGGAGACACCGCGATGACCGCACTGGCAAAGATCGTACAGACCGCCCCCGAGATCGAGGCCGAGCCGGATCTCACCGACGGCTTCCACCTCGTCATCGACGCGCTCAAGCTCAACGGCATCGAGACGATCTACGGCGTCCCGGGCATCCCGATCACCGATCTCGGCCGCATGGCCCAGGCCGCGGGGATGCGGGTCGTGTCGTTCCGGCACGAGCAGCATGCGGGCAACGCCGCCGCGATCGCGGGCTTCCTCACCCAGAAGCCGGGCATCTGCCTCACGGTTTCGGCACCGGGCTTCCTGAACGGCCTCACGGCGCTGGCCAACGCCACCACCAATTGCTTCCCGATGATCCTGATCTCGGGCTCCTCTGAGCGCGAGATCGTCGATCTTCAGCAGGGCGACTACGAGGAGATGGACCAGCTCGCCATCGCCAAGCCCCTGTGCAAGGCGGCCTTCCGGGTGCTGCATGCCGCCGATATCGGCATCGGCGTCGCCCGGGCGATCCGTGCGGCCTGCTCGGGGAGGCCCGGCGGCGTCTATCTCGACCTGCCGGCCAAGCTGTTCTCGCAGGTGATGGAGGCCGAGGCCGGCCGGAAGTCGCTGGTGAAGGTGATCGATCCGGCTCCGGCCCAGCGCCCTGCCCCCGACGCCATCGCCCGGGCGCTCGACGTGCTGAAAAATGCCCGCCGTCCGCTGATCGTGCTCGGCAAGGGCGCCGCCTACGCCCAGGCCGACGACGCGATCCGCAGCCTCGTGGAGACCAGCGGCATCCCGTACGTGCCGATGAGCATGGCCAAGGGCCTGTTACCCGACACGCACCCGCTCTCGGCCGGCGCCGCACGCTCGACGGCGCTGAAGGATTCGGACGTGGTGCTGCTGATCGGCGCCCGGCTGAACTGGCTGCTGTCGCACGGCAAGGGCAAGAGCTGGGGCGAGCCGGGCTCGACCAAGTTCATCCAGATCGACATCGAGCCGCGCGAGATGGATTCGAACGTCGAAATCGTGGCGCCCGTGGTCGGCGACATCGCGTCCTGCGTGCAGGCGCTGCTGGACGGCATGGGCCAGGGCTGGCAGCAGCCCCCGGCCGACTGGATCGACACGCTCAAGGCGAAGCGCGAGGCGAACATCGCCAAGATGGCGCCCAAGCTCATGAGCAACGCCTCGCCCATGACCTTCCATGCCGCGCTCGGCGCCCTGCGGACCATCGTGAAGGAGCGGCCCGACGCGATCCTGGTCAACGAAGGCGCCAACACCCTCGACCTCGCCCGGGGCATCATCGACATGTACCAGGCGCGCAAGCGCCTGGATGTCGGCACCTGGGGCATCATGGGCATCGGCATGGGCTTCGCCGTCGCCGCCGCGATCGAGACCGGAAAGCCGGTCCTGTGCGTGGAGGGCGACAGCGCCTTCGGCTTCTCCGGCATGGAGGTCGAGACGGTCTGCCGGTACGGGCTGCCGATCTGCATCGTCGTGTTCAACAACAACGGCATCTACCGCGGCACCGATTCAGACCCGACCGGGCGCGACCCGGCCACCACGGTGTTCGTCAAGGATTCCCGCTACGACAAGATGATGGAGGCGTTCGGCGGCGACGGCTATCACGTCACCTCGCCGGACGAGTTGACCCGTGCGGTCAACGCCGCGATGGATTCCGGGCGGCCCTCGCTCATCAACGCCGTGATCGACCCGGCCGCCGGCAGCGAGAGCGGCAATATCGGCAGCCTCAACCCGCAGAGCGGGATCAAGAAGAAGGCGGTGTGAGGTCGGCCGGACAAAACCCGTCTTGAGGACCCGCGGGCCCCCTCCCCCCTCTGCGGGGGAGGGTGGGCCGGCCGTCAGGCCGGGTCGGGAGAGGGGCAGCGCGACGGTGCAGGGTGTGGCACCCGTCGCACCTTGTCCGGAAGCGGCGCTCCCCTCTCCCGACCCGCTTCGCGGGCCACCCTCCCCCGCAGAGGGGGGAGGGGTATGCAAGTGGGCCGGGCCATAGCGCTCATCTGTCGGCAAAGTAATGTCTTTAGCCTGCACATGAGAAACGACCCCCCGCCCCTCCCCATGGCCCGCCTCGTGCTAAGCTTCGGCGATATTCACCTCAAAGGTGCGCCGACATGCTGACCAGACGATCCTTCGTGGCCCTCTCGGGCGCGGCGCTCGCCGCCCCGGCGCTGGCGCAAGGCACGGCCTCCCGGGTTCTCAAGTTCATCCCGCAGGCCGACCTGACGGTGCTCGACCCGATCTGGACGACGGCCTACGTGACCCGCAACCACGGGCTCGCGGTGTTCGACACGCTGTACGGGACCGATGCCAGCTACGCCGCGCAACCGCAGATGGTCGCCGGCCACGTCGTCGAGGACGACGGCAAGCTGTGGCGGCTGACGCTGCGACCGGGGCTGATCTTCCACGACGGCACGCCGGTCCTGGCCCGCGATTGCGTCGCTAGCATCGGCCGCTGGGCCAAGCGCGACCCGATGGGCCAGACGCTCATGGCCTACACGGACGAGCTCTCGGCCCCCGACGACCGCACCATCCAGTTCCGGTTGAAGAAGCCCTTCCCGCTCCTGCCCGACGCGCTCGGCAAGGTCGGCTCGCCGATCTGCGCCATCATGCCGGAGCGGCTCGCCAAGACGGACGCGTTCACGCAGGTGACCGAGATGGTCGGCAGCGGCCCGTTCCGGTTTAAGGCGGACGAGCGGATGGTCGGCGCCCGCGTCGTCTACGAGCGCTTCGACAAATACGTCCCCCGCGACGGCGGCGAGCCGCAATGGACCTCGGGTCCCAAGCGCGCGTTCCTCGACCGGGTCGAGTGGCATGTGATCCCCGATCAGGCCACCGCCGCCTCGGCCATGCAGACCGGCGAGATGGATTGGTGGGAGCAGCCGCCCGCCGACCTCGTGCCGACCTTGGGCAGCCTGAAGACCTCGATCAAGGACCCGACCGGGCTGATCGGCTGCCTGCGGATGAACCAGCTGCTGCCGCCGTTCGACAACCCGGCGATCCGGCAGGTGCTGCTCAAGGTGGTCGACCAGACCGACTTCATGCAGGCGGTGACCGGCGACGACCCGAAGCTGAGGCACGTCCCGACCGGCTTCTTCTGTCCCGGTCTGCCGATGGCGAGCGAGGCCGGCCTCGACGTGCTGACCGGCAAGCGCGACTTCGACGCCGCCAAGAAGGCGCTCGCGGCGGCCGGCTACAAGGGCGAGAAGGTGGTGCTGATGGGCGCCTCCGACTTCCCGAGCCTGAAGGCGCTGGCCGACGTGGCGGCCGACATGCTGACCCGCGCCGGGTTCAACGTCGATTATCAGGTCATGGATTGGGGCTCGGTGGTCCAGCGGCGGGCCAAGCGCGACCCGATCGCCCAGGGCGGCTGGAGCGTCTTCTGCACCTTCTGGGCCGGGCTCGACCAGGCCAACCCGGCCGTCAGCGCCTTCCTGCGCGGGACCGGGGCCGATGCGCCGGTGGGCTGGCCGACCAGCGCGAAGCTCGAGACGCTCCGCCAGGACTGGCTCGACGCCCCCGATACCGCCGCGCGCAAGACGCTGGCGGACGCCCTGCAGAAGCAGGCCTTCGCGGACGTGCCCTACCTGCCGCTCGGGCAGTACTTCAACCAGACCTCGTACAAGCCTTCGGTGACCGGGGTGCTCGACGGCGTGCCGGTATTCTGGAACGTCAAGAAGGGCTGAGCGGGCGGGTCAGGCCGGGACGGCGTCCACGGGCCTGCTGGCCCGGGCCGGATCGCCGGCCCCGGCATCGGCCATGAGCGCCGGGATCAGGTCCGTCTGCGACACGATCCCGACGAGCCGGCCATCCGGATCGACCACCGGCAGATGGTGCAGGGCCGCCTCCGCCATCCGCAGCACCAGATCGGTGAGCGGCGTGTCCGGCGTCACGGGCTCGACCGCGGTCATGATGTCGGCGGCGCAGCCATGGGGGGCGCGCCCGCGCTCCACGGTCAGCCGCAGACGGCGGCCGAGGCCGAGCCGCGGGCCGCTCCGGTCCCAGGCGGCCTTGTCGAGCAGGTCGGTCTGCGTGACGATCCCGAGTACCCGGGCGCGCTCGTCCGTGACCGGCAGGGCCTTGATCCGGTGGCGGCGCAGCAGCCGCAAGGCCTCCGCCAGGGAATCGTGGGGCGCGAGCCCGATCACGTCCCGGGACATGATGGCCGCGCAGGTGGTCTGCCCCGGGCGGCGCCCGTAGACGCGCATCTGCACCCGCCGCAGGATCTGCTCCAGGTCACTGCGGTCGACGTCGAGCAGCTGGTCGAAATCCTCCAGCGCCGCATCGAGGTCCGAGGCCAGGAAGCCGAGGCGGGAGGATGGGGCCGGGTCGTCGGTGCGCGGGCCGGCCGGGCGCAGGTGGGGATAGGCGCGGCCGGTGAGATTGTTGAACAGCAGGGCCGTGGCCAGCAGCAGCAGCGAGTTGACCGCCACCGGCCAGAGCACGAAGCCGTAGCCGAGCTCCCGGATCGCCGGGCCGCCCAGCACCGCCGTGAGGGCGACGGCGCCGCTCGGCGGGTGCAGGCAGCGCAGGGCCATCATCAGGGCGATCGCCAGCCCGATGGCGACGGACGCGGCCACGAACGGGTCCGGCACCCACAAAGCCGCCGTGACGCCGACCAGGGCAGCCACGAAATTTCCACCGAGGATCGACCAGGGCTGTGCCAGTGGGCTCGCCGGCACCGCGAAGAGCAGGACCGCCGAGGCGCCCATCGGGGCGATCAGCACGGGGGCGGCCGCGGGCCCGATCGCGGCGCGGCAGACCAGGCCGGTGGCCAGAATCCCGAGCAGGGCGCCGGCGGCCGAGCGCAACCGCTCGCGCTGGCTGACGGGGGTCAGCTCCGGAAGGAGACGGCTGAGCAAGGATCGCATCGGGTCCGGATCTCGCACACGAGACGGGACGGCGCAGGGTGCGCCGTCCCGCTTCAGGATTAGAGGTCGGGAGCCGCTTATCAGACCGCGCGGGCCTCGTGCATCGCCTGGATCTGCGTGGCGCTGTAGCCGAGGCCCGTGAGCACCTCGTCGGTGTGCTCGCCGAGCAGCGGCGAGGCCTTCACCTCGACGGTCATGTCGGAGAACTTGATCGGGCTTCCGACGGTCAGGTACGAGCCGAGCTTGGGATGCGGCACCTCGACCACGGTGCCGCTCGCGCGCAGCGACTTGTCCTCGGCGATCTCCTTCATCGACAGCACCGGCGCGCAGGGGATGTCGTAGGTGCGCAGGATGTCCACCGCCTCGAACTTGGTCTTGTCGGCCAGCCATTCCTCGATGGTCTTGAAGATATCGAAGATCTTGTCCTGCCGGGCCCGCGGGGTGTTGTAGGCGGCGTCGGTGATCCACTCCTCCCGGCCGAGCACCTTGCAGATCGGCGCCCAGGCATGGCCCTGGATCGTGAAGTAGATGTAGGCGTTCGGGTCGGTCTCCCAGCCCTTGCACTTGAGCACCCAGCCGGGCTGGCCGCCGCCGCCGGCGTTGCCGCCGCGCGGGACCACGTCCGAGAACTCCCCGTGCGGGTATTGCGGGTATTCCTCGAGGTAGCCCAGCGCGTCGAGGCGCTGCTGGTCGCGTAGCTTCACCCGGCAGAGGTTGATAACCGAATCCTGCATCGACACGGCGACCTTCTGGCCGGTGCCGGTCTTGTTCTTCTGGTGGAGCGCCGTGAGGATGCCGATCGCGAGGTGCATGCCGGTGTTGGAATCACCGAGCGCTGCGGCGCTGACGGTGGGCGGCCCGTCCCAGAAGCCGGTGGTCGAGGCGGCGCCGCCGGCGCATTGGGCGACGTTCTCGTAGACCTTCAGGTCCTCGTAATGGTGCCCGTCGGAGAAGCCCTTCACGGAGGCCAGGATCATCCCGGGATTGAGCTCCTGGATGCGGGCCCAGGAGAAGCCCATCCGGTCGAGCGCTCCGGGACCGAAATTCTCGACCATCACGTCGGAATCCTGGATCAGCTTCTCCAGGACTTCCTTGCCGGCCTGGGTCTTGGTGTCGAGCGTCAGCGAGCGCTTGTTGGAGTTCAGCATCGTGAAGTAGAGCGCGTCGGCATCCTCGACGTGCCTCAGCTGCGTGCGGGTCACGTCGCCGGAGCCCGGCCGCTCCACCTTGATCACGTCCGCGCCGAACCACGCCAGCAGCTGCGTGCAGGCGGGACCGGCCTGGACGTGGGTGAAGTCGATGATCTTGATCCCATCCAACGGCTTGCTCATCTGGCGTTCTCCCATGCACGGTGAGGTTTGCGGTCTTCGGACGGTCCCGTTTGGTATTCAGGATCCGTTCGGAAGGGCTTCGAGTTCGGCCACCCGCTGGCGCAGGCGCTTCTCCTCGGCCCAGCGCTCGGTCTCGTCGCGGATCACCGCAACGATCCCGGTCACCTGGTCCGACGCATCCCGGATCATCCCGACCGTGAAGGCGATGGAGAGCTGGTGGCCGTCCTTATGGATTGCCGGCACCCGGAGGGTCTCCGCTCCGTAGCGGGTGATTCCGGTCCGCATCGTCTTGGCGTAGCCGTCCCAGTGACGGCGCCGGTGCCGCTCGGGCGTGATCAGGTCGAGAGTCTGCCCCAGGGCGTCCGCGGCGGTGAAGCCGAAGATCCGTTCGGCGGCGGGGTTCCAGACCGTGATCGCGCCCTCCGGATCCGCCACCACCACGGCATCGCCGATGGCCGCAACGAAGCCCGCGAGATCGTCCGCGGGCGGACGGTCGAGCACGGTCTCAGCGCCGGCCACGGACAGTCCGACCCCTGCGCTGCCGATGTTCGACGGTCGAGATGCTGTATTGGTCGGAACGAACGAAGCTCGGGTCCGGCATTGCGGTCTCCCTGCGGATACGGCGCTAAAGTTCCGGATGGTCCGGAGCCCCTAGCCGCGTCTCGCTGTGCGTCTTGGCATCTGGTATGCCAGATACCGAGTAACGTCAACCGCAAGGGTTCAAATTGGCATTTTGTTGCAGATCAATCGTATCACCCGCTGGGAGTACGGTGGCGTGCAACGGAGGGCCGATCCACCCGCGTCGTCATCCCAAGGGAAGCCGGGCGCCCCGGCGATCAGCCCAGCCTTGAAACCCGTGGGCTGTCCCAGGTCGCCATGCTGCGCTCGGGATCACGGTGAAGCCGGGGCCCTCATCCGGCTCCCCTACGGGCGCGGTCGGCCCGGCGCCCGGTCTTCTCAGATTCGCCGCTTTCCGGGGGCAGGAGCCGGTCAGCCAGACATCACGGGCCGGCGTTTCGGCAACCCGCCCTGGAGACCACTCGGTGATCCGTTTCGAGAAAGTCAGCAAGGTCTACCGCACCGACGGCCACAAGCGGACGATTCTGGAGCAGGTGTCGTTCACCCTGAAGCCCGGCATCTCCTACGGCATCCTCGGCATCAACGGCGCCGGCAAGTCGACCACGATGCGGCTGATCGCCGGGACCGAGGATCCGACCCGCGGAAGAATCCATCGCGGCCTGCGGATCTCGTGGCCGCTGGGTTTCGCCGGCGGCTTCCATCCCAAGATGACCGGCCGCGACAACGTCATGTTCGTCGCCCGGATCTACGGCGAGGATCCGCGCCGGGTGCTCGACTTCGTCGAGGATTTCTCGGAGCTCGGCAGCTACCTCGACGTGCCGATCTACACCTACTCGTCCGGCATGGGCGCCCGGCTCGCCTTCGGCATGAGCATGGCGATTCCGTTCGACTGCTACCTGATCGACGAGATCACCTCGGTCGGCGACGCGCGCTTCTCCAAGCGCTGCGACGAGGTGTTCTCGCAGCGGCGCAAGAACGCCGACATCATCATGGTCTCGCACTCGATGGAGACGATCCGCCAATGGTGCACGCAGGGCCTCGTCCTGCTCAACGGGCGGGCGATCATCTACGAGGACGTCAACGACGCCATCGAGGTCTATCGGCGCCTCAACGCGTGATCGACCCGACCGGGGAAGACATGCTTTTGCCGCCTCTTCATGAGAGAGGCGTGCGACACGAGCGTTTCGGCGCGGTCGAGGGCCCGGCGACGGGCGGACCGTGGGGGCCGTGGAGGCCAGGGATCACGTCATGAACATGGAGATCCGGAAAGCCGAGGGGCAGCCGGTCACCACTGCGGACCGGCAGCAGGCGATCACCGAATCGTTGCGCCAGATCGCCCGCATGTCGCGGTTCGTGGACCGCAAGAAGGGCATCCGGTCCTACCAGAGCCACGTCAAGAACGACCCCTGGATCCCGATCCTGTTCGTGGTCTGCTTCGTGCTGCCGGCCCTGGCCGGAGCGCTGTATTTCGGCCTGATCGCCTCGGATCGCTACGTGAGCGAGGCGCGGTTCGCGATCCGCCCGGCGCTCGGCACGGCCGACAAGGCGACGCCGGATTCGGTCGGCACCTCGTCGGGCGTCTCGAATCAGATGGTCGCCCAGGACACGCTGATCACCTACGAGTACATCCTCAGCCGGCCGATGCTGGAGATCATCGAGTCGAAGCTGCCGATCCGCGAGTGGTTCAGCCGCGACAGCATCGACTACTTCTCCCGCTTCGATCCCGATAAGCCGATCGAGAAGTTCCTCCGCTACTGGAAGCGCCGGGTCGGCATCGAAGTCGAATCCGGATCCGGCATCATGTCGCTCCAGGTCGAGGCCTTCGACCCGAGCGAGTCCCTCGCCATCGCCCAGGCGGTGATGAAGGAGGCCGAGCGGATGGTGAACGACCTCAGCGTCAAGTCCCGCGAGGACGCCGTCGCGGAGAGCACGCGCGAGTTGAAGCTCGCCGAGGAACGCATGACCAAGATCCGCCTGGCGATGCGCGACCTGCGCAATCGCGAAGGCGTGCTGGACGCGCAGAAGTCCAACGAGGCAAACCTCAAGGTCGTGTCCGAGCTGCGGGCGGCCCGCATCAACCTGGCGGTCCAGCTCGCCATTGGCCAGCGCGACCTCGGCCCGGAATCGCGCCGGATCATCGACATCAAGCAGCAGATCAAGGATCTCGACGAGAACATCGCCAAGATCGAGCGGCAATCGGCCAGCCAGGACCCTGAGCAGAAGCGCCTTCTGTCGGACGCGCTGACCCGGTTCGAGGGGCTCGAGAACGACCGCAAGAACGCCGAGAAGTACTACCAGCAGGTGCTGACCGCCCACGAGCGGGCCCGCATCGTCGCCGCCAGGCAGATCGAGTTCTTCAGCCCGATCGTCGAGCCGGTGAAGGCGCAATCCTCGGTCGAGCCGCGGCGGATGTTGATGATCAGCCTCGTCACCGCGGGCGCCGCCGTCCTGTTCGCGGCCTCGATGTTCGCCCGCAAGATGATGGCCTGAGGACGGGCGCCCGGTTCGGCACGGATAGGGCGCGTCGCGCGCTCAGGCGCTCAAGCGCCCGAGGCGGCCTTGGCGGACGCGTCGCCGGTCCAGCCCTGGGCCCGCCAGCCTTCGGCACGCTCGTCGAGGTCGATCGAGCCGCCGCGGTCGAGGATCGCCATCACCCGGTCGGCCTGGTGATCTTCGGCCTGCACAGTCACGAGGGTTCCGCCGCGGCGCACGCCTTCGGCATAAGTCTGGGCCTCGTCCTCGCTGAGGCCGGCGCCCGTGAGCCCACCGATCAGCCCGCCCGCGGCGGCGCCGACCCCGGCTCCCGCGGCGGCCGCCACCAGCCAGCCCGCTGCGACCACCGGCCCGAGTCCGGGGATCGCCAGCAGCCCGAGCCCCGCCAGCAGCCCGGCGCCCCGCCCAGGACCGTCCCGACGGTGGCGCCGGTCCCGGCCGCATCCACCGGGTCGACCACGTCGAGCTGGGGTTCGCCGAAGGGCTCGTCCCGGGGCACGGCCGGCTCGGCGCGGTTTGCCAGGATGCTGATGGCGCTATGCGGGATCCCCGCAGCCTCGAGCTGTTCGACCACGGTGGTGGCGGTATCGTACTCGTCGAACAGGGCGGTGAGGACGCGGGCGGCCATGGACGTTCTCTCGATCGGCGGGCTGCCGCCCGGTTTCGTGACGCGGCAGCGGGCATCCCACCCGACCGCCGGGACGATCTGATCGCCCCCCGATCAAGTGGCGAACGCAGTGCGGGTTCCCGCCTGGGCCTGGGGGTTTCTTAACGGCGCGCTAACCATCCGCTCGGCAGATCTTGCCGAGTGCGCTCCCGGGATTCCCCGCGGGCACGCGGGATGGATCGAGCACGATGGCGGAGTCGGCGAGCGCGCCGGTTAAGGGCGGGTCTTTCGGCGGGGCTGCATCGTCGGTCCTGAGCCAGCTCGCGCTGCCCACCCGCGGCGACCTCCACGCGCTGTCCAAGCGCTCGGACCTCATGTTCGCCACCGGCGTCATGGGCATCTTGGCGGTGCTGATCTTCCCGTTGCCGGCGGTACTGCTCGACCTGCTGCTGGCGGTCTCGATCATCACCTCCGTGCTGATCATGATGACCGGCCTGTCGATCGACAACCCGCTGGAATTCACCGTCTTCCCGACGCTGCTGCTGATCGCCACGATGCTGCGGCTGGCGCTGAACCTCGCCTCGACCCGCCTGATCCTGGGCCACGGCCACGAAGGGACGGCGGCGGCCGGCCACGTCATCGAGGCGTTCGGCAACTTCGTGATGGGCGGCAACTTCGTCATCGGGATCATCGTGTTCGCGATCCTGATCATCGTGAACTTCGTGGTCATCACGAAGGGCTCGGGGCGCATCGCCGAGGTCGCGGCGCGCTTTACCCTCGACGCGATGCCCGGCAAGCAGATGGCGATCGACGCCGACCTCTCGGCCGGCCTGATCGACGAGAAGGTGGCCAAGGCCCGCCGCTCCGCCCTCGAAGAGGAATCGTCGTTCTTCGGTGCCATGGACGGCGCCTCGAAATTCGTGCGCGGCGACGCGGTGGCGGCCCTGCTGATCACGTTCATCAACGTGGTCGGCGGCATCGTCATCGGCGTGGCGCAGCAGGGTATGAGCTTCGGCGACGCAGCCAAGAGCTACACCCTGCTCACCATCGGCGACGGGCTGGCCAGCCAGGTCCCGGCCCTGATCGTCTCGACCGCGGCCGGCATCCTGGTGTCGAAGGCGGGCGTGAAAGGGTCGGCCGACAAGGCGCTGGGCAAGCAGCTCGCACATTACCCCAAGGCGCTGGGCATGTCGGCGGCCGTCATGTTCCTGATCGCGCTCCTGCCCGGCATGCCGATGCTGCCGTTCCTGCTGCTCGGCGGCGGGGCGGGCTACGCCGCGTGGCGCACCAACAAGACGGCCAACGAGGCCCCGCCGCTCGACGCGGAGGGCGTCCCGATGGACGCCAAGGCCGTCGCGGCCGCGGCCACTGCCAAGGAGGAGACCGTCACCGACCTCCTGAAGCTCGACGACCTGAAGCTTGAGATGGGCTACGCGCTGCTCGCCCTGGTCAACGGCGAAGGCCAGGACCGGCTCACGGATCAGATCAAGGCCCTGCGCCGCCAGCTCGCGGCGGAACTCGGCTTCGTGATGCCCTCGGTCCGCATCCTCGACAACGTCCAGCTCGATGCCAACTCCTACGTGGTGCGGGTCAAGGAGATCGAGGCCGGCACCGGCCGGATCTTCCCGGGCCAGTTCATGGCCATGGACCCGATGGGCGGCCAGGTTCAGCTGCCCGGCCAGCACATGCTGGAGCCCACCTTCGGCCTGCCGGCGACCTGGATCGACGCGTCCCTGCGCGATCAGGCGCAGCTCAAGGGCTACACGGTGGTGGACGCCGCCACCGTGGTCTCGACCCACCTCACCGAGTTGATCAAGGCGCACGTCTCCGAGCTGCTCAACCACGTCGAGGTCTCGAAGCTGCTGCGCGAGCTGCCGAAGGAGCACGCCGAGCTGCTCAAGGAGATCATGCCCTCGCAGATCTCGACCACCGGCGTGCAGCGGGTGCTGCAGTTCCTGCTCTCCGAGCGCGTGTCGATCCGCGACCTCGGGGCGATCGTGGAGGGCATCGCGGAGGTGGCCGGCGCGGTGAAGAACCCGCGCGACGTGGTCGAGCATGTCCGCGCCCGGCTCGGCCGGCAGATCTGCGCCCAGTACCAGGACCAGAACGGCACCCTGCCGATCATCACCCTGTCGCCCGCCTGGGAGCAGGCCTTCATGGAATCGATCGTGGGCGAGCGCGAGGAGCGCTACTTGGCGATGCAGCCCTCGAAGCTCAGCGAGTTCGTCACCGCGGTCCGCGACCGCTTCGAGGCCGCGGCCCGCCAGGGCGAGATGCCGGTGCTGGTGACCTCGGCACAATCCCGGCCGTTCGTGCGCTCGATCATCGAGCGCTTCCGCCGGGAGACCCCGGTGATGAGCCAGGCCGAGATCCACCCGCGGGCGCGGCTGCGCACCGTGGGCTCGATCTAAGGGGGCGGCGTCGATGGCCTGCTCAAGGCAGGCTCAGCGTGCAAGACTCGTCGCTCAAGGGGTTTGGAGTTGGGCTAACGACGCGGCGCCCACCTTGTCATCCCGGGGCCGCAAAGCGGAGCCCGGGCTCCATAATCGCCGAGGGATCAAGACCTTGCACGGCCGGCGCCTCTGGATTCCGGGCTCGCCTCCGGCGCCCCGGAATGACACGGTGGCTTATCCTCCAGGCGTTGCCTCATTGGCTCAGGACATCACCCGAGCCCCCACGAAACGTCCACGGCAGACGTTCTGCCACGCCAGCCCAACCAGCTTCTCCGCCTTAGACCGCCTTCTGCTTCAGCTCGCGCTCAAGCTCGTGCGCGTCGAGCCCGGGCACGACCACCGGGGGCTCCGGCACGGTCGAAGGCACCGCGGTCGGCGAGCCGATGGCGGCGGCGAGGCGGGAGCGCTCGAAGAGCACGACGACGATCACCGAGATCAGCGCCGGGATCCAGAAGTAGAAGATCCGGAAGATGATCACCGCCGCGATGATCGCGTCCTTCTGGGCGTCGTCGGTAATGTGCATCGCGGTGATGAACACGATCTCGAACACGCCGAGGCCGCCGGGGGCATGCGAGGCGAGCGCCACCGAGAACGAGGCCAGGAAGATCGCGAGCACCGGGATGAAGCCGGGGTTCATCGCATCCGGCAGCGCGAAGTAGATGATGCCGGCCGCGCCCAGAAGCTCCAGCGGTGCCGCCAGCAGCTGGCGGGCCATGATGCCGGGCCGGGGATATTCCAGCTTGAACGAGCGGATGTGCAGCGGCCGCATGTGCAGGATCGAGCCGAGCACGTACAGGGCCACGAAGCCCAGCATGCCGAAGCCGACCACCAGGGCGGTCTTGGGGTCGGTGAGGAAGCCGGGGAGCCGGCCCTCGAGGCGCGTCAGCAGGTGAGGATCCACCACCAGGGTGAAGCCGCCGAGCAGGATCGTGCCGAGGAAGAAGGTGAAGGAGCACAGGGCCACCAGCACGGCGACCTGCGCGGCCGAGAGGCCCTTGGCCGTGTAGGCCCGGTAGCGCACCAGGGCGCCGGAAAACACCGAGGCGCCGATGTTATGCGAGAGCGCGTAGGTGGTGAAGGAGCATAGGGACACGAACAACCACGAGATGTGGTTGACGCCGAGGTGCAGCAACGCGATCCGGTCGTACCAGGCGAGCGCGGCGTAAGCCACGAGGGTCGAGAGCGCTGCGAGCAGGATCCGGTGCGGCGGGATCGCCAGGATTGCGGACCAGATCGCCGCCAGCGACGTCGTCTTCAACTCTTGATAGAGGAAGTAGCCCGATATCACGACCGCTGCGAGGCCGATCAACGGCCAGATGAAATCGCTGAGCTTCTTCATGTACACCGACGCCCCGGGGAGAGCCCCTGATGCGCCGCCATGCAACGCGCCGCAAGCGGATCGAGGCCATCCCGATTTCCCTTGTCAGGTGATCGTGACGGTTTCGTGCCGCGTTGCCGGCACATCACACGCGGACCCTGCGGTCGAGCCGCCGAAGAGGATGCAACGCGTGGGTGCGCGAGCAGCCGGACAGCGGGTCAGCCCCGGGCGCGGTTGAGCCCGATCCCGTCCATGGCGGCCTGGTCCCGGATCGCCTCCGCGGCGCGCTCGGCGGTCCGCTCGCGGTCGTTCAGGATCTCTACCTTCTTGAGTTCCTCAAACGCCTCTCCGAGCTCGGCCTTGGCCTCGGCCAGCTGGCCTTCGAGCGCCTGAGCGGACTGGCGCATGTTGTCCCGGCGGCCGGCGGCGGCGCGGGCGTAGGTCGGGTAGGCGAAATGCCCGACATCGGTGATGCCGGCGCGCGCTTCCTCGACGGCGACCTCGCGGTCGAGTTCCACCGCCATGCGCTGGAAGTCCGCCATCATCATCTCGATCTGGGTCACACGCCGGCGCTTCTCGTCAACCTGGAAGCGGCGCAGCCGGATCAGCGTGTCACGCGATTTCATTGGGACGCTCACTCCACGCAACGCTCAGGGCCGCGCCAAGGACCATGCCCGGCCCGTGCCCCAAACAGGATCGCGAACGCGAACCTGCTCAGACCCTAGTTCCGCATCATCGAATACACCCAAGCGGTTACCGCTTCGCTGCATGATGCCTAGGCTATGCCGACGATCTGGCTAAGCCGTGCGTAACCATCGCCGATGGACGTTGCTTCTTCCTTACCCTGCCCCAGAAAAGCCTCAAGCTGAGGCATGAGCGCCACGGCCTCGTCGACCTCCTGGGACGAGCCCGCCCGGTAGGCGCCCAGGCGGATCAGCTCCTCCATGTCGGCGTAGGTGGAGAGCACCCGACGGGCCCGGCGCACCACCGGCAGGTAGGCCGGATCGCAGGAACGCGGCATGGTGCGGGAGACCGAGCGCAGCACGTTGATCGCCGGATAGCGCCCGCGCTCGGCGATGGCCCGTTCCATGACGATGTGCCCGTCCAGGATGCCGCGGACCGCATCCGCCACCGGCTCGTTGTGGTCGTCGCCCTCGACGAGCACGGTGAACAGCGCCGAGATCGTGCCGAGGCCGACCCCGGGTCCCGCACGCTCCAGCAGGCGCGGCAGCTCGGAGAAGACGGTCGGGGTGTAGCCCTTGGCCGTGGGCGGCTCGCCCGCCGCGAGGCCGATGTCGCGCTGGGCCATGGCGAAGCGGGTGATCGAATCGATCATGCACAGCACCTTCGCGCCCTGGTCGCGGAAGTGCTCGGCCACCGAGAGGGTCACGTAGGCGGCGTTGCGGCGCATGAGCGCCGGCTCGTCGGAGGTCGCCACCACCACCACCGAGCGGGCGAGGCCGGCGGCGCCGAGATCGTCCTGCAGGAACTCCTGCACCTCGCGGCCGCGCTCGCCCACGAGGCCGATCACCGCCACGTCGGCGGCGGTGTAGCGGGCGAGCATCGACAGCAGCACCGACTTGCCGACGCCGGAGCCGGCGAAGATGCCCATCCGCTGGCCGGCGCACATGGTCAGGAAGGTGTTGATGCACCGGACCCCGAGATCCAGCGGGCCGCCGACCCGGGTGCGGGCATGGGCGGGGGGCGGGTCGGCGCGCAGGGAGTAGACATCCGGCCCCCGCGGCAGGGGTCCGAGCCCGTCCACGGGTCGGCCGAGGGCGTCGACCACCCGGCCGAGCCAGGCGCCGCAGGGCCGGATGGCTCCGGCCGATTCGTCGCGCACGTAGGCGGGGCAGCCCCGGCGGACGCCTTCCAGGGACCCGAACGGCATCGCCAGCGCGCGGTCACCCTGGAAACCGATGATCTCGCACGGCACCAGCCCGAGGCCGTTGGCGCCCTCCACGTCGATCCGGCCGCCGAGCCGCATGGCCGCCACCGGGCCGGCGACCTCGACCAGGAGGCCGCGGATCGCGACGACCCGGCCGAACGTCTCCAGCACCTCGACGCGGTCGAGGGCCGCCTGGGCCGCGGCGAGACTGGTAACGGACCTTGCCGGATCCTGTGTCATCGGCGTGGCTCTCAACGCTTCGTTTACCGGCCTCCTTAACACTGCGGTCATCGGGCTCGTAGCGGCTCGGTCCGGGCTCCGGCGCCAGCCGGACTTCACGAAGTCGTGCGTCTGTGGCCGCAGGGTCACAGCCGGGACCGATTCGTTACGGGGGAGACACTTACGTCCAAGCGCGTGGGCGGACCGGTCGCAATCGGAGCGGAATCGCGGCCCCGGGCGGGGGTGGAGGGACCTGGTTCCTCCCGCCAAGCTCGGGGCTCGATGAACGAGACGCTTGCGGGTGGGAATCAGGTTTTGTTAACGATTAATCCATAGCGTTCCACGTCAAGAGCGACGGAGCGCCCGTCCACAGGCCGGTGGCGGGTGTCAGTGGGGACGTGTCTGCGCGCTGATGCGGCCGGCAGGGCTGGGGACCGACGATGCGGGTACTTCTGATCGAGGACGATAGCGCGACAGCGCAGAGCATCGAGTTGATGCTCAAGTCCGAGAACTTCAACACCTATACGACCGACCTTGGCGAAGAAGGCATAGACCTCGGCAAGCTCTACGATTACGACATCATCCTCCTCGACTTGAACCTGCCCGACATGTCGGGCTACGAGGTGCTGCGCAACCTGCGCGTGGCGAAGGTGAAGACGCCGATCCTGATCCTCTCCGGCATGGCCGGGATCGAGGACAAGGTGAAGGGTCTGGGCTTCGGGGCCGACGACTACCTCACCAAGCCGTTCCACAAGGACGAGCTGGTCGCCCGCATCCACGCCATCGTGCGCCGGTCGAAGGGCCACGCCCAGTCGGTGATCACCACCGCCGACCTGATCGTGAACCTCGACCAGAAGACCGTCGAGGTCGGCGGCGCCCGGGTGCACCTCACCGGCAAGGAGTACCAGATGCTGGAACTCCTCTCGCTGCGGAAGGGCACGACGCTCACCAAGGAGATGTTCCTCAACCATCTCTACGGCGGCATGGACGAGCCCGAGCTGAAGATCATCGACGTCTTCATCTGCAAGCTGCGCAAGAAGCTCGCCAACGCCAGCCAGGGCAAGAACTACATCGAGACCGTCTGGGGCCGCGGCTACGTGCTGCGCGAGCCGATGGACGCCGAAGAGCGCATGGCGGTCTGATCCTCCCGGATCACCGCCACGTTCGAAAAACCCCGTGCGGCTCGGCCGCGCGGGGTTTTCGCTTTTTGGGGCCTACCGGACCCCGGTCGCGGAGAAGACCTGGGCGGCCGGCGCCACCACGACGTAGCCGCCGCACGGCGCGGTCCGGGTGATCACAGCGCTGGCGACACCCCAGACATAGATCCCGCCGCGATCCTGCGCGACGACCGGGCCGCCGGAATCGCCGAAGCAGATCCGGGCGCCGTTCGCCCGGGCGATGGTCAGGCCGGTGTTGCTGGCCGCGACCGGCGTCAGGGTCGCGGTGCGCAGGCGCCCGACACCCCGCCCGGACAGGCCGGCCCCCGCGATCCGCAGGCTCTTGGGCACGCGCCGGGGATCGGCCGCGAGCGGCACCGGGCGCCGGTCGCGCACCGGCTCGGTCAGGCGCAGGACCGCGAGGTCGAGGGACAGATCGGCGAGGCTCACGTCGGGCGCCGCGTTCGGCAGCATCTCACCGGGATCGGGGCTGTAGCGGGCCGCGACCCGGGCGCCGTAGACCGGACGCGCCGGCTCGGTGCCGCGGAAGAACACCACGAGGGCGCCGAGCGGATCGCCGTTCACGCAATGCGCCGCGGTGAGCACGAGGTCCGGGGCGATCAGGATCCCGGTGCAGCGCGTGAGCCTCAGCGCCTCCTCGGGCTGGGTGATGGTGCCGATGGCGACGGTGGCCTGCGCCAGCGCATCCCGTCCCGCCGGCGCCCCGCCGTCGATGGCGTCGGCCGGCCCGGCGAGGCCGAGCCCGACCGCCAATGCGAGACCCGCTCCGATAATCCTGAATGCCGTCACGCGCGACCCTTCTGCCCCCAGCCCCACAATCACAGATGCGCGAACACACAATCGGTGCAAGCGGGCGAGAGGACGCGGTCAAGGTCATCGCGTCACTGGCTTTTTCAGCGACCGATCGCGATGCCTCGAACGGGCCCTGCCGCCAGGATGACCGCTGGCGACGCTTTCAATCGCCCCGTCGTTCCGGGGCGCCGCAGGCGAGCCCTGGATGACGGGGTGAAGGCTTGAACCTCAGGGCGCCTGCCAAACCGCAAAAATCATTCGATGCTCGGACGCGGCTCCCCCAAGGACGCGGCGGTCAGCGCGCCACGGTCCAGGTGCTTGTGCCGTCCTTGTTGTCCTTCACGGACACCCCCATCGCGGCGAGGGCGTCCCGGGCGCGGTCGGAGGCGGGCCAGTCCTTGGCGGCCCGGGCTGCCTTGCGCTGCGCGATGAGCGCCTCGACGGCGGGTACGTCGACCCCGGACGCCGCGACCTGATCGTGCTCGCGGGCGCTGCGGGTGCGGGCGAGCAGGCCGAACAGGTGCGCGCCGGCCCGCAGGGCGGCTGCGTCGTCGGTCAGTCCGTGCAGCGCGTTGATCGCCGCCGGGGTGTTGAGGTCGTCGCAGAGCGCCTCGACCACCGTGCCCGGGGCGGTCTCGGCGGCCAGGGCATCCCCGGCCGCGTTGTACCAGCGGTCGAGCACGCGGCTCGATTCCTCGAGCCCGCGCAGGGTCCAGTCGATCGGCTGCCGGTAGTGCGTCCTGAGCATGGTCAGGCGCACGACCTCGCCCGGCCAGTCGTTCAGCACGTCGCGGATGGTGATGAAGTTGCCCAGCGATTTGGACATCTTCTCCCCCTCCACCTGCAGGAAGCCGTTGTGCAGCCAGACATTGGCCATCACGGGCGTCCCGAAGCAGCAGCGGGACTGCGCCACCTCGTTCTCGTGGTGGGGGAAGATCAAGTCGATGCCGCCGGCGTGGATGTCGAAGGTTTTGCCGAGGTGCTTGGCCGACATCGCGGAGCACTCGATGTGCCAGCCGGGCCGACCGGGCTCGGCGATGCCGGCGGGTGACGGCCAGGACGGCTCGCCGGGCTTCGACGGCTTCCACAGCACGAAGTCGAGGGGCGAGCGCTTGTAGGGCGCGACCTCGACCCGGGCGCCGGCCTCCATCTCGTCGAGGGGCCGCTTCGAGAGACGGCCGTACTCGGGCATGGCCGGGACGTCGAACAGCACGTGCCTCTCCGCCACGTAGGCGTGCCCTCCGGCCACCAGCGCGTCGATCATCGCGCGCATCTCGGCGATGTGATCGGTGGCGCGGGGCTCGATGAAGCGGGGCGGCGCGCCCGGAGCGTTCACATCCTCGGGCCCGAGGACGCCGAGGTCGCCGATATCCCGGTGGAACTGCGCGAGCGTGCCATCGGTGAGTTCACGGATGGTGATGCCGCGCTCGGCCGCGCGGGCGTTGATCTTGTCGTCCACGTCCGTGACGTTGCGCGCATAGGTGACGTGGCCCGGCCCGTAGAGGTGGCGCAGCAAGCGGAACAGCAGGTCGAAGACGATGATCGGGCGCGCGTTGCCGATATGGGCCGCGTCGTAGACGGTCGGGCCGCAGGCATACATCCGCACATGGGCGGGATCGATCGGCGCGAACGCCTCCTTGGCACCGCTGAGCGTGTTGTAGAGCCGCAACATCGGCGCCATGAAACTCATCCCCTTCCGGCGCCGCGGCCGAATCCCGGCGCCGCGCCGTCGCCGGAAAACCGGCCCTGCCTTCAACGACCTGCGGGCCCTGCGACGCGAAGAACGGCCGAACCGTGACGGCTCGGGTCCCGCCGCGGCGGTTCGCTGTTGCACTGCGGCGACGGTGCCGCCCGCCCGATGGGGCTAACGCAAAAGCGTGAGGAATTCGAGATGGTCCGCGCAAGCGGCGGGTAAGCCTTCCTTAACCGCGCCGTCGGACCGTCCGGACCAAGCTCCGCAACCTCAAGATCCTGTGCCCAAGGACGATCCATGCGACGCACGGCCGTTGGTACCTTCGTCATCGCCGCCGCCCTGGCCACGGCCGGCCTGGCGCAGGGCGCGTTCGCCGGCAGCGACGGCGAGACGCCCGCCAAGGTGCCGGCCCATGTCGAGAAGACCTTCTTGATCCCGTCGAGCGACGGCTACGGCGTCGGCGATTGCCTGACGACCCCCGGCAGCGAGTGCGGCCAGGTGGTCGCCAACGCGTGGTGCGAAGCGCAGGGCTATGCCGCCGCCAACACGTTCGGGATCGCGGCCGCCGACGAATATACCGGCGCCATCGAGCAGCCGATCTCAACGCCGACCGAGCGCCCGATCCGCATCACCTGCCGGGACTGAACGGCGCCCCGGCAGGCCGTCGTCAGCCTTTGACGAACTCCGAGCATTTCGGCGCGGGCTCCGTGCCCCAGGGCGCCAGCGGCACCGCGGAGGTCGAGTTCTTCGGCGAACCCTGCACGACCTTGTCGGAATAAACCATGTAGATCAGCGTGTTGCGCTGGGCATCACAGCCGCGCACGATCTGCATCGACTTGAAGATCAGCGAACGCCGCTCGCTGAACACGACCTCGCCTTGGCTCAGCTTGCCCTTGAAGGCGATCGGCCCGGTCTGGCGGCAGGCCAGCGAGATGTCGGAGACGTCCTCGGCGAGGCCGAGCGTCCCCTTGATGCCGCCCTTCTCCGGCTGCGTGTACCAGCAGGCGACCCCCGACACGGCCGGGTCGTCGATGCCGTAGACCACGAGCTTGTCGTTGGGCGTCAGCGGCCGCCAGACCGTGGATTTGGAGAAGATCCGGTCCGGTTCCTGAGCCGAGGCCGGCCCCGCCGCGGAGAGGCCGAGGGCAACCAACCCAACATAGGTGAGACTCCGAAACCACATCACGGATCAATTCCCTGCCCAAGCTTGCCACCCGGATGTAGGAGGGCTGTCGTCGCCTGACGAGGGGGCGTACAGTCAAGCTGCTTCGGTCCCGAGGCCGGGGCAGACAGCGCCCAACCGAGGGGACCACGGCATTCCCGATCACGCGATGCAGCCGATGCTTGACCGCCCGATCGTCCGTTCGCTCGGCCGCCTCATCTTGAGCGCGGCGCTGGCATGCGGATTGTCCCTCAGCCTCGACACAGCCCGGGCGCAGGATGCGCAGGCCGGTCCGCCCGCATTCAGCGAGCCGCGGCCCGGCGCACCGCAGCTGCCGTCGCCCGCCTGCCGGCGCTACCGGGCCGAGCTCGCCTCCGTCCAGACCGGTGCCAGCACGACCCGGGCGCTCAACGACGAGATCGGGCGGCTGGAAGCCTATTTCCGCGGGCTGAACTGCGAGGGCGGCAAGTTCCTGTTCTTCGACACGCGCCCGCCTCAGTGCGGCGCCGTCGAGCAGCGCATCCGCGCGCTCAAGGCCACCTATGGCGGCGCGGTGTTCGACGACAGCGGCGCCCGCAAGCGCGAGCTGCAGGGCCTGGTCGCCGCCAACTGTCCGGCCCGGGAAACCTATGCGGCCAGCGGCGAGAGCTACGCCAAGGGCGGCCCGCAGATGGTCTGCGTGCGCACCTGCGACGGCGGCTTCTTCCCGATGCGCAACCTGCCCGAGGGGCGCGGCGGCGCGGACGAGATGTGCCAGGCGCTCTGCCCCGGCACCGAGGCGCAGGCCTACTCCATGCCGTACGGCGACGAGGCGCTGAAGCACGCCGCCTCGGTGAAGGGCAGCCGCGCCTATGCGAGCCTCGCCAACGCGTTCAAGTTCCGCAAGGAATTCGTCCCGAACTGCTCCTGCAAACCTCAGACCCAGACCTGGGCGCAGTCCCTGGTGAAGGCCGAGAGCATGCTGGTGCGGCACAAGGGCGACATCTTCGTCACGCCCATGCAGGCCGAGGCCCTGTCGCGTCCCAAGGTGCGCCTGACCCTGGTCGGCCGGGCCGACCGGACTGCGGCCGAACTCGCCGCCGACGCGGCCGGCCGGGCCGGGGTCGAAATGGGCGCCGGGGCGGCGGGCGGCAAGGCCGCCGCGGCTCAGCCGAGTGTCGCCAAGCCCGACCACGTGGCGGTGCGGATCATCGCCCCGGACATGATCGCGGTGCCCCAGCGCCTCACGCCCTGACGGAGTCTTGAGCGGCCGGGGCGGAACCATACGCCGCGCATCGGGTTCGGGTCGGCTCGATCCGATACGAGGTTCCGATGCGGCTGCTGCGACTGATCCTCCTCACCGGCACGGTGCTCCCGGGCCTGACCCTGACGCAGCCCGCGGGCGCATCCCCGAGCCCGATGCTCCTGGCCCAAGGTGGCCCAGCCGAGCGCGGCCCGGACGAGCGCGGCCCGCGCGGCGGCGGCGAACCGCCTCATGGCGGTCCGCGGCCCGAGCGTCCGCCGCAGGAGCGTCCGGCCCCGCCGCCCGGCCCGCCGCCCGCCGCGCGCGAGCACCCCGAGCCGCGTCCTGAACGCGCTCCACCGCCGCGCGAGCGTCCCGAGCCGCCGGCCCAGCGGCAGCCCCAGGCCGAGCCGCCCCGCGGGAGCGTGCCCCGAGCAGCGGCCCGCGCCCCGGCCACCCGCGCAGGAGCGGCAGCCGGATCGCCAGCCTGACGGCCGGGACCGAGTGGCACCCGAGCGTCCGGCGCCGGACCAGCGGCGCGCACCCGATCGCCCCGGGCCGGACCGCGGCAATCCCGACCGGCCGCCCGCGCAGCGCGATCCGTCGCCCGCGCAGAGGGGGATCCCGAGCGTCCGGTGCAGCCGCAGCGCGGGTCCGATCAGGACCGCCGCACACGGGATCAGGATCGTCCGGCGCCGGACGCGACGGAGCAATCGCAGCGCGGCCCGGATCGCAATCGCCGTGGCCCGGATCAGGACCGCGTCACCCTGGCGGCGCGCCGGACGCGCCTGCGCAGCGCCGCGAGGCCGCTCCCGACCGCGAGGCCCCGACCCAGCGTCCTGGCGGGCCCGGCGCGTCACCGCCGCCGCCCAACGCTGCGCCCGGCGTGCCGGGACGTCCGGTCCAGCGCCCGGATGCACAGCCCGGCGCCGAGCCCGGACGCCCTGCGCCACCCAATATGGCGCCCGGCTTACCCGGACGTCCGGTGCAGCGCCTCGATGCCCAGCAGCCCGGTGCCCAGCCGCAGCCCGGCGCGGAGCCGGGGCGCCCGGTGCCGCCAACATGGCGCCGGGGGTACCCGGCCGTCCCGTGCAGCCCCCGGACAGGCGCCGGATGCGCCTGTCCCGCCCCGCCCCCGGTGCGCAACGGGGCCAGCCGCCCGCTGGCGGTCCGGCGGCGCGCGGCGTGTTCAACGCGCCGGGCCAGCCCGGCTACGTCCCCGGCGGCTTCCGTGCGGACGACGACGTGCGCGACTACGACCAGGTCCGGCGCGACCGGCGGGAATTCAGCGAGGGCGGTCGCACCTATTACCGGGAGCCCGGCCGCATCATCGTCCGCGACCGCGACGGCTACCTGATCCGCCACGACGAGAACGAGCGGTTCCGGGACATCGACCCACGCGGCTTCCGCTCCGAGCGGCGCGGTGCCGACTTCTACAGCTTCATCGACCGGCCGGGCGGCGAGCAGATCGTCACCGTCACGGACGATGACGGGCGGATGCTGCGCCGCTATCGCCGCTTCCGCGACGGCCGCGAGGTGGTGATCATCGACAACAGCTACGCCGGCCCGCCGCGCCCGATCTACGACGACGTGGTCGTGCTGCCGCCCCCCGACATCCGCATCCCCCGCGACCGCTACGTGGTGGAGTACGAGCAGGCGGACGAGGGTGCGGTCTACGAGGCGCTGACGGCCCCGCCTGTGGTCGCCGTGGACCGGCGCTACACCCTGGACCAGGTCCGCTACAGCCCGGATCTGCGCGCGCGGATGCGCTCGGTCGACATCGACACGATCACCTTCGACACGGCTTCGTTCACGGTGACGCCGGACCAGGCGGCCCGGCTGTCGGTGATCGCCGCGGCGATCAACCGAGCGATCCGCGCCAACCCGCAGGAGGTCTTCTTGATCGAGGGTTACACCGACGCGGTGGGGTCCGACATCGACAACCTGTCCCTGTCGGACCGCCGGGCGCAGTCGGTGGCGACGGTGCTGACCCAGCAGTTCCAGGTTCCGCCGGAGAACCTGACCACACAGGGCTACGGCGAGCAGTACCTGAAGGTGAACACGCAGAACGCGGCCCGGGAGAACCGTCGCGTCACGGTCCGGCGGATCACGCCGCTGCTACAGCAGGGAACGCCGCAGGGCGCGCCACCGCCACGCTGAGCGGACTGACGACACTGACCGCGGCGGGCCGGAGCAATGCGTCCGCCGCGGTTGACGTCATGGCTCATGCGTCCCACCACCGGGCGAAGGTGGCGGCGCGGGACGGTTCATGGAGAGCGACGACGACGGGCGGCTGATCCGGTCGGGTACGCCAGTGTTCCGCCGCACCGCGCTGGCGCTGGCGGCGGCCGGGTTCTCGACCTTCGCGGTGCTCTACGCGGTGCAGCCGCTGCTGCCGATCTTTTCGGATGCGTTCGGCGTCTCGCCGGCCGAGAGCAGCCTCGCCTTGTCGCTGCCCTGCGGGCTGCTGGCGGTGGCGCTTCTGGTGGTGAGCCCGCTCTCGGAGATCTGGGGCCGCAAGCCGGTGATGCTCGCCTCCCTATTCGCCTCCGCAGTGCTGACCATCGTGGCCGCCCTGATCCCGGGCTGGCATGGGTTCCTGATCCTGCGGGCGCTGTCCGGCTTGACCGCGAGCGGCCTGCCCGCGGTGGCGATGGCCTATCTCGCCGAGGAGATGGACACGCAGGCGATCGGCCTGTCGATGGGGCTCCTGGTCGGCGGCAACGCGCTGGGGGGCATGTCCGGCCGGCTGATCAGCGGCGTGATGGCCGACCACATGAACTGGCGGATCGGGCTCGCCACGATCGGCGGCCTGGCCCTCGTCGCGGCGCTGGCTTTCTGGCGCTGGCTGCCGCCGGCCCGCAACTTCGTGCCGCGCCGGATGGCCTGGCGCGACGTGCCGGGCTCCTTCGGCCACCATTTCCGCGATGCCGGGCTGCCGTGGCTGTTCGCAGAGGCGTTCCTGCTGATGGGCGGCTTCGTCTGCATCTACAATTACATCGGCTTCCGCCTGCTCGATCCGCCGTTCTCCCTGAGCCAGACGGTGATCGGCCTGATCTTCTCCGTCTACGTCGCCGGCATGGTCAGCAGCCCGGTCACGGGCGAGCTGGCGAGCCGGTTCGGCCGGCGGCGGGTGCTATGGCTCGCCACCGGGGTCGGGCTGGCCGGGATCCTGATGACGCAGGCGGACAACCTGCTGGTGATCGTCGCCGGGATCGTCGTCGTGACGATCGGCTTCTTCGGCGCGCATTCGGTGGCGAGCAGCTGGGTCGGCCGGCGGGCGCTCCGCGACCGGGCCCAGGCCTCCTCGATCTACCTGTGCCTGTACTACCTGGGGTCGTCGGTGCTCGGCACTGCGGGCGGCTGGTTCTTCGCGCATTCCGGCTGGACCGGCGTGGTGCTGTTCGTGGGCACCCTCTACGGTCTGGCCCTCGCCATCGCGATTCGGCTCTCGCGCCTGGCGCCGCTGCCGAGCTGAGGAACCCGTGATGAGCACGCGCACCCATTCCGGCCACGTCGTCGATCAGTTCGGCGCCCAAGCCTCGGCCTACGTGACGAGCGCGGTCCACGCCGGCGGCGCCGACCTGGACCGGATCGGCGCTCTGGTTCGCGGGCTGCCGGGCGCGGGCGTGCTCGATCTCGGCTGCGGCGGCGGCCACGTGGCGTTCGCGGCGGCGGCGGCGGGGGCTTCGGTCACGGCCTACGATCTCTCCTCCGAGATGCTGGCGGCGGTCACCGCCGAGGCCGAGCGGCGCGGCCTCGACCGGATCGCGACCCGCCAGGGCGCCGCCGAGGCGCTGCCTTTCCCGGACGCCGCCTTCGACGCGGTGCTGACCCGCTACAGCGCCCACCATTGGCGCGACGTTCCGGCCGCCCTGGCGGAGGCGCGCCGGGTGCTGAAGCCGGACGGCCTGTTCGTGGTCTGCGATATCGTCGCGCCGGAGGAGCCCCTGCTCGACACCCACCTCCAGGCGGTGGAGTTGCTGCGCGATCCCTCTCATGTGCGCGACTACCGGGTCTCGGAATGGCGCGCGATGCTGGAGGCGGCCGGCCTCGTCCTGGGCGACACGCGAGCCTACCGGCCGCGGATGGACTTCGCGAGCTGGATCGCCCGGATGCGCACGCCGGAGGTCAACGTCGCGGCGATCCGCGCCCTCCAGGGCTCGGCACCCGTCGAGGTCACAGAGCACTTCTGCATCGAGGGCGACGGCAGTTTTCTGCTGGATTCCGCGCTGATCGAGGCGCGCCCGCGCTGAGGTTTCTTCCGAACTTCGGATCCCGGTCGGAAGGCGGCTCCGGAAGTGGGACCTCCCCATCCCGCCCCTCATCCTGAGGTCGCGGGGTCGGCAAGGCGGATCGGACACGACCTGATTTGCACCCGGAGGCTTGGCCGTTGAACGGTCCGGGCCTCGCACCCATGTTGGACATCCGTGTCATCAGAGGAAGCCCGGCCCGCGCTGCGGGATCGCGGCTCTGCAAGCCCGCCTGCTCGAGCTCGTCACCGTCGTCCTGCTGATCGCGCTGAACGGCGTCTTCGCTCTCTCCGAGCTGGCGGTGGTCTCATCGCGCAAGAGCCGTCTGCGCGCCTATGCGGATGCCCGCCGGCCGGGGGCGAAGGCGGCCCTGGCGCTGGCCGAGGAGCCGGGACGCTTCCTCTCCACAGTCCAGATCTGCATCACGCTGATCGGCATCCTGTCGGGCGTCGTCTCGGGCGCGGCGCTGGGCGACCGCCTGGCGCTGACGCTGATCGACCTCGGCCTGCCGAAGGGCTGGGCCGACACGCTGGGCTACACCCTGGTGATCGGGGTGATCACCTACCTGTCGGTGATCATCGGCGAGCTGGTCCCGAAGCATCTTGCCTTGCGCAACCCCGAGGGGATCGCCTGCGCGGTGGCGCCCGGCATGCGGCTCGTCGCCCGGGCGGCCCTGCCGGCGGTGTGGCTGCTCGACGCCTCGACCCGGGCGGTGTTCCGCCTGATCGGCCAGGAAACCGAGAGCGCGAGCGCCGTCACCGAGGAGGAGATCCGCAGCCTCGTGGCCGAGGCCGAGACGGCCGGCGTCATCGAGGGCGGCGAGCGCGCGATGATCTCCGGCGTGCTCCGGCTCGGCGACCGGCTGGTGCGCGGCGTCATGACCCCGCGCACCGAGGTCGTGTGGCTCGACCTTTCGGACGATCCCGAGGCCATCCGAGCACGCCTGCTGGCGAGCCCCCATGCCCGCCTGCCGGTGGCCGATGGCGGCCCGGACGCCATGATCGGCGTCGTGCAGGTCCGCGACCTGATCGGCCCGCTCTCCCGCGGCGAGCCCCTGGACCTGCGGGGGCATGTCCGCCGGGCCCCGGTGCTGCCCGATACCCTGGACGCGCTCGATGCCCTGGACGCCCTGCGCAAGGGCACCGTGCCGATGGCGCTGGTCCACGACGAGTACGGCCATTTCGACGGGCTCGTGACCCCCGCCGACATCCTCGATGCCATCGCGGGCGCGTTCCACTCCGAATCCGTGGAGCCGGACGCAGTGCGCCGCCCGGACGGGTCCTGGCTGATCGCCGGGTCGATGCCGGCCGACGAGATGGCCGACCAGCTCGGCCTGCGCCTGCCACCCTCGCGCGACTACGCCACGGCCGCCGGCCTCGTCATCGCGGCGTTCCAGCGCCTGCCGGAGACCGGCGAGACCTGCGACATCGCCGGCTGGCGCTTCGAGGTGGTGGATCTCGACGGCCGCCGCGTGGACAAGCTGCTGGCGACGCGGCTCGAAGAGCCGGAGGCGGAGTAGGCGCTAGGCCGCCTCGCCCGCGAGCCGCCGCGCCGCCCGGTCTCGGCCGATCAGCGGCAGCAGCCCGGCGAGGTCCGGCCCATGCTCCAAGCCGGTGAGCGCGAGGCGCAGCGGCATGAACAGCCCCCGCCCCTTCGTGCCGGTGCGGCTGCGGATCTCGGTGGTCCAGGCCTTCCAGGTCTCAGGCCCGAACGGCTCAGCCGGCAGGGTCTCGCGGGCCGCCGCGATCACGGCCTCCTCTGTCAGGACCGGATCGATCGGGCCGGTCACCACGCGCCACCAGTCGCCCGCCTCCGAGACACGGCCGAGATTGGGCTGCACCGCCCGCCAGAACGGCTCCGCGGTCTCGGCAGGGATGCCGAGGGCGGTGAGGCGCGGGGCAACCTCGGCGTACGGCATGGCATGGACGAGCCGGGCGTTGAGCCCGTCGAGCTCGGTGGGGTCGAACCGGGCCGGCGCCCGGGAGATCTCGCCGAGATCGACGAGGCTCGCCAGCGTGTCGAGGTCGGGTACCGCCCGCACGGATTCGGCCGAGCCGGTCAGCACCGCCAGCGAGCGCACGGCCGCCGGCTCGTAGCCGGCCTCGCGCAGACCGCGCAGCGACAGGTGGCCGAGCCGCTTCGACAGCCCCTCCCCGTCCGCGGTGGTGAGCAGGTTGTGGTGGCCGAAGACCGGCACGTCCGCGCCGAGCGCCTCGAAGATCTGCACCTGCACGCCGGTGTTGGTGACGTGGTCCTCGCCGCGGATCACGTGGGTGATGCCGAGGTCGGCATCGTCCACCACGGAGGGCAGCGTGTAGAGATAGCTGCCGTCGGCGCGGATCAGCACCGGGTCGGACAGCGACGCGCAATCCACATGCGCCGGCCCGCGCACGAGATCGTCCCACGTCACGGTCCGGGCCTCCAGCAGGAAGCGCCAATGCGGCCGGCGGCCCTCCGCCTCCAGGGCGGCGCGGTCCTCCGCGGTGAGCTGCAGCGCCGCCCGGTCGTAGATCGGCGGCTGACCACGGCCGAGCTGACGCTTGCGCCGACGCTCGAGCTCCTCCTGCGTCTCGTAGCAGGGATAGAGCCGCCCCGCCGCGCGCAAGGTGTCGGCGGCGGCATCGTGCTGGGCCTTGCGGTCGCTCTGGCGGGCGAACAGGTCCCAGGTGATGCCGAGCCAGGCGAGATCCTCCTGGATCGCCTCGGCGAACGTTTCGGTCGAGCGCTCGGCGTCGGTGTCGTCGAGGCGCAGCAGGAAGCGCCCGCCCGCCTTGCGCGCGAACAGCGCGTTGAGCAAAGCCGGGCGGGCGTTGCCGATATGCAGGTAGCCGGTGGGCGAGGGAGCGAAGCGGACGAGCGTCATGATCCGCTCTGTAGCCGATCTGCGGACGGTTTTGCGCGTCCCTTCGCGCATGGGTGACGCGAACCGCCCGTACCCTCGCCTTCGGCCCGCTACCCAGCCCCGGCAAAACCCGTCAGAACGCCACGCTTGGCGCTGAGCAGGATGAGCGGGATGGACGAGACGGCCGATATCGTGGTGGTCGGCGGCGGGATGGTCGGGCTCGCCTGCGCCATCGCGCTCAAGGATCGCGGCCTCGACGTGGTTCTGTGCGACCCCGGCGAGGCCCGGGCCCGGACCTCCTACGGCAATGCCGGCGTGGTCAGCCGCGGCTCGATCCTGCCGATGTCGAGCCCGGCCCTGTGGGGCAAGCTCCCGGCCTACCTGCGCAACGCCGACCGGGGCCTGCGCCTGCGCTACGCGCACCTGCCGCGGATCCTCCCCTACACGGCGCACTTCCTGGCGAGCGCGCGGGCCTCGCGCTGGCGCCGGGCCGCCGCCGCCCTGCTGCCGCTCACGAGCGCGGCCTACCTGGCCCATGAACGGCTGGCCGCAAGGGCCGGCACCAGCGAGCGGCTGCAGCGGACCGGCTGGCTCAAGGCCTACCGCACCGAAGCCGCCTTCAAGGCCGCCGCCCTGGAGCGGGAGATCCTGTCCGGGCACGGGGTGGCGTTCGACCTCCTCGACACGGCGGGGATCCGCGATCTGGAGCCTGCTCTGGTGCGCCCCTACGCGCGGGCCATGCTGCTGACGGAGACCGGGTCTGTGCGCGAGCCCGGCCGCCTGATCGAGGCCTGCGAGGCGCTGTTCGCCGGCCTGGGCGGAAGGCGGCTGCGCGGCAGCGTCGAAAGCCTGTCGCCGGAGGCCGAGGGCTGGCGCGTCGTCCACGAGACCGGCGCGGTACGGTCCAAGCAGGTGGTGCTGGCGGCGGGCGCCGCCTCCGGGTCGATCGCGAGAAGCCTGGGCTACCGCTTCGCCGTCGCGGCCGAGCGCGGCTACCATCGTCACTACGCCCTGCACCCGGACAGCCCGCCCCTGACCCGCCCCGTGCTCGACACGGGTGCGGGCTCGATCCTGTCGCCGATGGGCGATCACCGGGTGCGAGTGCTGTCGGGGGTCGAACTCAACGCCCGCGACGCCGCCCCGGACCACACCCAGATCGAGGCGGCCTCCCGCGAGGCGGGGGAGACCCTGCGTCTCGGCGGCCCCCTCGACAACGAGCCCTGGCTCGGCTCGCGCCCGTCCACCCCGGACGGTATGCCGGTGATCGGCTTGGCGCCACGCCACAAGGGCCTGCTGTTCGCGTTCGGCCACGGCCATATCGGCCTGTCCACTGGGCCGATCACCGGCGAGATCGTGTCCGACCTCGCCACCGGCCGGACCCCCGCGGTCCCGGTCGCGCCCTTCGCGCCCCAGCGCCTGCTGGGCTGGCCGCGCCTGCTGTGACGCTCAGCGCCAGTCGTAGGGATCGTATGGCTCCAGGGCCGCCCGGATCTGCCGCAGGGCCGCCGGCTGCCGCTGGAGATCGGCCTCCCGGGCGAGCGCGCGCAGGAACGCCCGCGGGCCGTGTTCCAGGTCCCGGGCCAAGCCGTCGAAGCGCTCAGCCGGCTCGACATGGGGCGGGTTGACGGTGACGAGGTAGTCGAGGCCGCAGGTCGGCGGATCGGTCCCGAGCCGGTAGCAGATCTGCACCCGGGCGAAGGGCTCGCCGGGGCGGCGCACGACCCGGTAGCCGCCGCGCGTGAAGGCGCCCCCGGTGGCTCGCTCGGCATAGGCCAGGATCCGGTCCACCGTCGCCAGGCTGTCCGTCTGCCGCGAGCGCACGAGGTCGATCGCGGCCCGTTCCGTGGGCAGGAACGGCTGCGCATCGACGCCGGAGGCGGCCGATGCGACCAGCACTGCGAGGGCGAGACGTCTCACGGCTTCCTCATGCAGACGGCGACCGGCTCGGCATCCTTGGCGGCCTTGGCGGTCATGTCGAGGCAGCCGACCGTGGCGATGCCGTCGGTGACGGTCACGGACGGCACCACCGCCATGCCCCGGCAATAGGCGCCGATCAGCGCCTCGTCGCGGTGGCAGGCGACGTCGAGGCGCACCAGCGCGTTCATCGGCGGTCCGGCGGGCCCGGCGGCGCCCTCGGTGCCACGATCCCCTGCGGGGCCGCGCGCGCCCGTGGCGCCGTTCAGCCCCGGCGGGCCCTGTGGACCCGGCGGGCCCTGGTCGCCCTTCGGCCCGGCGGACCGGCCGGCCCTGGCTTCGGGCGTCGCCGCAGCCGGCGAGCGCGAGGACCGCGATCAGCCCGGCGAGGCGCGCGGCTGTCCTGGGAAATGTCATGCGGTTCTCCGGGCGGGCGCGCCGCCGACGAAGTGGCGCCGGACAGCCCGGAATCAATGGCGGCGCTCTCCTGGGCAGCCAGACACCTGAGACGCCGCGCCCCCGCCTTTTAATGCAACCTTCAGTAGAATATCCGCTTCCGCTGTGATCTGCTTGGTCGCATTAAGCTTTTCGCAAACGATTAGTTACACATCAAGACAAGCGCTGGTCTTCAGGCGGCAGTTTGAGTCCATGTTTCCGCCAGTACAAATAGTCCCTGAAACGAAACCTACCTCAGGTTGCCTCCCGAACCGTTTTTTGCGGGATGCGGGCGGGGCGGCCGCGGTGGAGTTCGCGTTGGTGGCCCTGCCGTTCCTGGCGCTGGTCGGCGCCGTCTTCCAGATCGCCTTCCAGATCTGGGCCACCCAGAACTTCGACCGCGCCCTGCAGAACGCGGTCCGGACGATCTTCACCGGGCAATTCCAGGCCGCCAATGCCGGGCAGACCGACGCCGCCACCCTGCTGGGCTCGCTGAAGACGACGATGTGCGGCACCGGTGCCGGCACCATCCCGACGGTCTTCAACTGCCAGAACGTCAAGCTTGACGTCGCCACCGCCAGTACGCTCGGCGGCGCCAGCGCGGCGACGCCGATCAATGCCGCGACGGGCACGTGGAACACCAGCTTCGGCACGAACTACGCCTGCGCCAAGCCGGGCACGATCGTGATCGTGACCGCGGCGGTGCAGTTCCCGACCCTGTTCAACCTGATGGGTCTCGGCACCCGACAGTTCACCACCGGCGCCGGGGCCGGGTCCAGCCTGCTGACCTCGACGGCGGTGTTCCGCACGGAGCCCTATCAGATCACCGGGACGAGTCCGTGCTGAGGTCTCTCGCACGCAAGGCGGCCGCGCTGCGGCGGGACCGGCGCGCCAGCGCGCTGGTGGAATTCGCCGTGATCCTGCCGGTGCTGCTGTCGATCTGGGCCGGCATGACCGAGATCGCCCACGCCATCGACGAGTGGCGCAAGCTGACCCTGCTCGCCCGCACCGTGGCCGACCTCACCGCCCAGGGCGACACGCAGAACCCGATCGGCACGCCGCTGATGACCGACATCGTCGCCTCCGCCGCCAAGGTGATGCGCCCGTTCGACACCAGCACCGTCCAGATCGTCGTCAGCGCGATGGGTGTCGATCTCAAGCGACTGAACCTGGTCCCGCAGGTCTGCTCCAGCGTCGCCAACGCCAACGCCAAGCCCCGGGCCACCGGCACCGCCACCGACCTGCTCGTGCCCGCGGGCTACCAGACCACCGGCATGCGCTACGTGCTGGCCGAGGTCAGCATCAGCTACACGCCGATGATCGGCTCGGCCCTCGTCAAGCTGGTCAAGGGCGTCGGCAACGCGATCACCCTCTCGGCGTCGGTCCCGTGGCCGACCCGCGGCGGCACGACCTACGGCTCGAACACCTACACCGAGGTCATCCTACCGGGCACCACCCAGAAGGCATGCGATGCCCCGTTACTCTGATCGCGCCAGCCGGCCAGGGTGGTTCGGCTTCGCGCGAGGCCGCGGCGGCAACGTCGCGATCCTGTTCGCTTTCCTCAGCGTGCCGATGCTGATGTTCACCGGCGCGGCGATCGATTACGGCTTCGCGACCCGGCTCGAGACCAAGCTGCAGGCCGCGACCGACGCCACGGCGCTGCTCCTGTGCCAGACGCCGCTCACCACGACGAACGCCGACCTCAACCTCAAGGCCCAGGCGGCGATGACCGGCGCCATGGGGGTGGCCAACCTCGTGGTCGATCCTCTCACGATCACCAGCAACCCGCGCCAGATCACCCTGACCGCCCACAAGCTCTCGACGGTGTTCTTCGGCAAGGTCACTGGGACGAACCGCATCAACCCAAGCGCCACCGCCCAATGCGCGACGCCGCTGCCCAAGACCTTCGAGATCGCGCTGGTCCTCGACAACACCGGCTCGATGTCCGCGTCGAGCGGCGGCCAGTCCAAGCTGCAGGCGGTGCAGAGCGCAGCCACCGACTTCGTCAACTACGTCTACACCAACGCGGCCTTCTCCAGCGCGACGCGGATCTCGATCGTGCCGTTCGCCGGGGCCGTGGCGGTCGATCCGACCGCCTTCCGGTACGCATCCTGGATCGACCAGACCGGGCAGTCCAGCTACCACTGGACCAACGTTCTCCAGCCTGCCGGATCGAACTTCAAGAGCCGGTTCGATATCTTCGCCAAGCTTCAGGGCGTCTATTCCGGCTGGGGTTGGGGCGGCTGCCTGGAAACCCTGCCCTACCCGCTCAACGTCCAGGACGGCGCGCCGACCATCGGTAACAAGGATTCCTACTTCGTGCCGCTGTTCGCCCCCGATGAGCCGGGCGATTCCAGCACGACCTTCGCTGCATATTCAGTAAACAGGTACACGACCTATTACAGCTTTAACAGCTACATCGATGACGACAACGGCAGCTGCCCGCCGCTCGCGAGTGGAACGTCTTTCAACACTGCCGAAGGCCAGGCGTGCAAATACGTCAAACCTCAGAATGCTGCGCCGACGTCGCTGAATACCAAGACGGGCATCCCCAGTGGGCCGAACTTCGGGTGCACGACCCAGCCGCTCCTACGGCTCACGAGCAACACCAGCGCGCTCAAGACGCTGATCGGCCAGATGGCGCCGCTGGGTGCGACCAACATCCACGAGGGCTTCATGTGGGGCTGGCGGACGCTTTCCCCGAAGAGCGTCTTCGCGGACACGAACCCGCCCGCCGCCTACGCGTCGAGTTCCAACAGCTCGAACGCGACGACGATCAACAAGATCATCATCCTGATGACCGACGGCGAGAACAGCTGGACGACCAATTCGAGCGCGCCCAACGGGTCGCTCTACTTCGCCGTCGGCTATTTCCAGAACGCCAATGGCACCAACCCGAACAGCCGGTTGCCCGCCACCAACCAGAACGTCTCGGACGCCGCCGGCGCCCGCAACGCGCTGGACGCCCTCACCGCGGAAGCCTGCAAGAACGCGAAGGCGGTCAACATCTCGATCTATACGATCGGCTTCAGCATCCCCTCCGATCCGATCGACGCCGCGGGACAGACGCTCCTGAAAAATTGCGCCACGAATCCGGGCCAGTTCTACCTGGCCAACACGTCGGACGACCTGATCAAGGCGTTCCAGCAGATCCGGGCGAGCATCGGCGCGCTGCGGCTGACGCAGTAAGTTCGGGATCCGAACCGCCCGCTCAATCGTCCCGATAGACCTTCTCGCGGCGCTCGTGCCGCTCCTGGGCTTCGAGCGACAGGGTCGCGATCGGCCGGGCATCGAGGCGGCGGAGCGAGATCGGCTCGCCGGTCTCCTCGCAGAAGCCGTAGGACCCATCCTCGAGGCGGGCGAGCGCCGCGTCGATCTTGCCGGTGAGCTTGCGCTGGCGGTCGCGCGCCCGCAGCTCGATCGCACGGTCGGTCTCCGAGGAGGCGCGGTCGGCGAGATCGGGGTGGTTCTCGTTCTCGCTCTGCAGCGCGACGAGCGTATCCTGCGCCTCACGCAGGATGTCGCTCTTCCAGCTCAGGAGCTTGCGCCGGAAGTACTCGCGCTGCCGGTCGTTCATGAAGGGCTCGTCGTCGGACGGGACGTAGCCGTCCTCCAGCGTCACCTTCGCCATGCGTCACCCTCGCTGGATCGTAACCGCCCACCAGGGGATGGCCGGTGTGCGGCGATAACGTGAGGTGCCGTATAGTCGAGGTGCTTAATCGCGACAACGCGCAGCGTCGCAGGGCTTGGATGTTGTCTCGAATGCGTGGCCCCCTGCGGCAAACAAGCCACGGTCTAGAGCGTCCAGTTCAAAGCTGGTCGCCGGCATTTCAAAAAAGGTGATGGAAAATCAAGGGCCGAGCGCATCACCCTGTTCCGGTATCCGGGACGGGACGGCCGGGCTTAGTCCGCCGAAAACGTCCGCAGGTGAACGATTGCGGCGGCGATCTCGTCCGTCAACGCTCGGGCGAGCGGCAGCCGATAGTGAGTTTGATCGAAAAACAGATCCGGATCGCCGGCGTCCGGGCGCCCGGCACGTCCATCGATGACCGTATTCAGCGGATGAACGGCAAGCGCCGATCGGACTTCGGCGCGGCACGCCGCCTCGGCGACAGCCCGGGGGCTCCCGGCCGGCGGCTCGGCGCGGGCGTAGACCGGCGGAAACACCACCACCACGGCGGTCCTGGGCGGGATCCGCGCGAGTTCGGCCCGCAACCGGTCGGCCACCGGGAACGGACCGCCATGATGCGGCTCCGTCTCGGGGCCGACCGGCCGCTCCAGCGCCGCCTTCTTGGCCGGATCACGGCCGAACCCCTGGCTCAGGTAGTTCGACTCGTAATCCCACCAGCCGTCGGACGCGGCCTGCTTGTGGCGCGGGTTCAGGAGCCAGCCGAGGCGGTTGATCGTCTCCTGGGCGGCGGTGAAGCGCAGCAGGCCCTTGAGATACGTCTGCCAGTCGCCGACCAGCCAGTACGGGAAGCCGTGCTCGCTCGGGAATGACGGGTCGTCGGAGCACCAGAACGCATCGGCCGACAGCACGATCGCCTCGGGCCTGGCGTGGTGCTTCAGATACCAGCCCAGCAGCGCGAACTGCTCGGACGGCCCAGTGGCCGGCACCGACAGCTGCACGAACGGGATACCGGTGAGCCGGGTCAGCGATGCCGGCTCGATCAATTGGATGTGGGAATTGCCGATCACCGCGCCCGCATAGGCCGGGTCGCGGCCACGCACAGCCGAGGCGGTGCGCGGCCCCTGCGGACGGACGGCGCCGCGGGACAGCAGCGTCGAGCGGCCGGTATCGTAGGGATCAACCAGCACCGCCAGCCCGAGATAGGCCGCAAACAGCCCGGCCATCGCCAGCAGCACGGTGCGGACGAAAGCGCGCCAGGCCCGATCCTGTGGGGGGTGAGCGAGCGCCATCCTCAGAACTGGAAGTAGATGAACTCGTAGTTCGCATCGTCCCCGATCTTCAGGAGGACGACGACGAACAGGAGCGCGAAGCCGAAGGCCAGGATGCGCCTGGGCGGCAGGCGATGCACCGCCGCCCAGGCGGTCGGGCCCACCGTGGCGACCAGGGCCGCCACCGCGATGGTGCGCCACTTGAAGCCCGAGCCGTGGGGCGCGAGGCCGAACAGGCCCTTGAAGATCGCGAGCGCCGCCTCGAAGCTCGTCGCCCGGAACAGCACCCAGGTCAGCATCACGAACAGGCTGGTCAGCAGCCAACCCAGCGGCGCCGGCACGCTCAGGCGCGTCCGGCGGGCCAGGACCCCGGCGCCGAGGCCGAGGCCATGCAAGGCGCCCCAGGCCAGGAAGGTCAGTCCCGCCCCGTGCCAGAGGCCGCCCAGCGTCATGGTGGCGGCCAGCGCCCCGACCTGGCGCGGCAGGCCGCGCCGGTTTCCGCCCAGGGGGATGTAGAGGTAGTCGCGCAGGAACCGCGACAGGGTCATGTGCCAGCGGCGCCAGAAGTCGCGCAGCGAGGTGGCGCGATAGGGCGCATCGAAATTCTGCGGCAGGACCAGCCCGAACAGCAGCGCGATGCCGAGCGCCATGTCGGTGTAGCCGGAGAAGTCGAAATAGATCTGGAAGGTGAAGCCCAGCGTCGCCTGCCACGCCTCCGCGACGGTGACGACCTTGCCGGCAGCCGCCGCCTGGAACACGGGGTTCACGTAAGCCGCGAGGGGATCACCCAGGAACACCTTCTTGGCGAGCCCGACCGTGAGCAGCATCAGCCCGCGCGCGAAGCGCTCGGCGGCGTCTGGCCGCGCGTAGGGCCGCTCGTCGAACTGGTGCATGATCTCGCTCCAGCGCACGAGCGGGCCGGCGAGAACCTGCGGAAAGAACGCGATGTAGAGGGCGTATCTGGTCAGCCCGAAGGCCGGCGCCCGGCCGGCCCGCAGGTCGGCGAGATACATGATGTGGTGGAAGGTGAAGAACGAGATGCCGAGCGGCAGGGCCAGCCCGAGCCGTGGCGCCTCCAGACCCGGGATCAGGTTGGCGAGGTCGGCGAAGAAGTCGAGGTACTTGAACACCCCGAGCACCGCCAGGTTGGCCGCGATGGCGGCCGGGACCAGCCAGGGCCCGGGCCGGCGCCGATAGACCCACGCCACGCACCAGTTCGCCAGGATCGAGCCGGCGAGCAGCGGCACGAACCGGACATCCCACCACCCGTAGAACACGAACGACAGGAGCACGAGCAGCGGCAGCCGCCAGGCCGGCGCCGCACGCTCCACCAGCGCGTGCAGGATCAGCGCGGCCGGCAGGAAGGCGAGGAGGAAGACGAAGGAGTTGAACAGCATCGGGCGGGGCGGCGCGGAGGGGATGGATGGGCCGCCGGTCACTCCGGGCGCGAGGCGCCCGCCTTGTCGGGGATCGCGGCGGGCCCGTCAATCGCCGACGCTCACCCCGCCCGCCGCCCCGCCTCGATGGTCAGGCCGAGGCCAACTGAGCCGAACGTGTCGCCCTCTACCACCCGGGCCGCGGGCAGCGCGGCGGTGAGCGCGGTGCGCAGGTGCGGCAGCCCCGTGGAGCCGCCGGTGAGGAACAGCGCGTCGATCCGCTCCGGCCCGAGCTCGGCCTGGGCGAGGCAGCGGGCGATCCGGGCGGCGACCGCCCGGGCGAGGTCGCCGGTCTGCGTCGAGAGGGTGTCGCGGCTCACCACAGCCGTAAGACCGTGCTCGACCAGGCCGAGGTCGAGATCGGTCGTCCCGGCCTCGGAGGCGACGATCTTCGCCCCCTCGACGGCGCCCGCCAGGGCGTGGCCGCGCTCGCCCTCGACGGCCGCGCGCAGTCGGGCGACGAGGTCCGGCTTCGCGCAATCGCGGATCACCTCGTCGATCTCGCGCAGGGTCTTCGCATTGTAGAGGCGGTTGATCGCCGACCAGGTGGCAAGGTCGTGGAAATAGGCGTTCGGCACCGCGAGGTCGCCGCGCCGCATCGGGCTGCCGAGCCCCATCAGGGGCATCACGGTGCCGAGGCTGAGCTGCCGGTCGAAATCGGTGCCGCCGATGCGCACGCCGTCATTGGCCAGGATGTCGCCGGCCCGGTCCGGGCGGCCCCGCCGCTCCGGCGACAGCCGCACGATGGAAAAGTCCGACGTGCCGCCGCCGATATCGGCGATCAGCGCGATCTCCTCCGAGCGGACCTGCCGCTCGTAGTCGAGCGCCGCGGCGATCGGCTCGTACTGGAACGAGACCTCGCGGAAGCCGACGTCCCGGGCGATGTCGCGCAGCGTGTCCTCGGCCCGCCGGTCGGCTTCCGGGTCGCCATCGACGAAATGCACCGGCCGACCGTGGACCACGGTGTCGAGGTTTTGCCCGCAGGCCGCCTCGGCACGCGCCTTCACGGCCGAAAGGTAGCGGGCGATCACGTCGCGCAGGCGCAGGCGCTCGCGGCCGACCGGGGTCGCCTCGTCCATCAGCGGCGTGCCGAGGACGGATTTCAGCCCGCGCATCAGCCGGCCGGCATGGCCGTCGACGTAGGCCGCGGTGGCGGCCCGGCCGATCAGCGGCGCCTCGCCCGGTTCGAAGAAGATCGCGCTGGGGATGGTCCGGTGCGCGCCCTCGAGCGGCAGCAGGGCCGGTCCCGCCGCCGCGAGATGCCCCAGGGTGGTGTTCGACGTGCCGAAATCGAGGCCGCAGGCCGCCATCGCGTGAGGGATCCGGTTTTTTTCGAGGGAGGGCGGGCCCTACAGGGCGGCGGCGTCCGGGTCCAGCGCCGCCGCGGCATTGCAGCCGCGCGGCAGCACTGCGGGAAGCGTGGACAGCGCGTCCGGGGGGCACCCGGATCCGGTTCCGGCATGCTATGGAGCGCCATGCGTTCCGATATCGATCTCGGCCTGACCGGCGAGCGCCCGGCGCTCCTCGACCTCACCGAACTGCTGGCCACGCGGCTCCTGGTCCAGGGCAACTCGGGCTCCGGCAAGTCGCACCTGCTCCGGCGCCTGCTGGAGCAGAGCGCGGGCCTCGTGCAGCAGGCGGTGATCGACCCGGAGGGCGACTTCGCCAGCCTCGCCGATCGCTACGGCCACGTCGTGGTGGAAGCCGATGGCGACGACGTCGCGCTCCAGCGCATCGCCGCCCGGGTGCGCACGCACCGGGTGTCGGTGGTGTTGTCGCTCGAGAACCTCGACGCCGAGGGCCAGATGCGCGCCGCCGCGGCGTTCCTGGGCGGCCTGTTCGACGCCGACCGGGACCATTGGTACCCGATGCTGGTGGCGGTGGACGAGGCGCAGCTCTTCGCCCCGGCCGCGGCCGGCGAGGTCTCGGACGAGGCCCGGCGCCTTTCGCTCGGCGCCATGACCAACCTGATGTGCCGCGGCCGCAAGCGCGGGCTCGCGGGCGTGATCGCCACGCAGCGCCTCGCCAAGCTCGCCAAGAACGTGGCGGCCGAGGCCTCCAACTTCCTGATGGGCCGGACCTTCCTGGACATCGACATGGCTCGCGCCGCCGACCTGCTCGGGCTGGAGCGCCGCCAAGCCGAGACGTTCCGCGACCTGCCGCGCGGACATTTCGTGGCGTTGGGGCCGGCCCTGTCGCGACGGCCGCTCACCATCGCGGTGGGTCCGACCCTGACGGTGAGCCGGTCGTCCTCGCCGGTGCTCGTCCCCCTCCCCGACCCGACCGAGGATGCGCGGGCGCTGATCCTCACGGCGAGCCCAGCCGACAGCCTGGCGCCGCCGATGCCGCGCCCGAAGCCGCGCCCGGTGGCGGCCCCGGACGTCCTGGTCCAGCTCGCGAGCTACCGCCCGCCGGCCCCGCCGGAGGAGCCCGAAGAGGAGCCGATGGACCCGGAGGCGCGGGAGGCCGCGCTCGCCGAGGTCCTGGCCTCGGTGCTGGCCGATGCGGATGCCGCCGCCTGCACCCCCGCGACGCTCTATCAGGACTTCACCGTCCGCTGCCGCATCCGGCGCCTGCGCGGCGACACGATGGGACTGCCGGAGTTCAAGCGCCGGCTCGCCGTGGCCCGGGCCGAGGCGGGCGGCGCGGTCGCCGACAACTCCACCTGGGAGCGGGCCCAAGCGATTGCGGCCGGATTGCCGGATGACCTGGCCGGCCTGTTCCTGGTGGTCGCCCGCGCGGCGATCGAGGGCGCGCCCTGCCCCACCGACGCGATGCTGGCCGACGCCTACGGCACCAGCTCGGGCGGCCGTGCCCGGCGGATGCTGGCCTACCTCGAGGAGCGCGGCGCGATCGTCACCCGCAAGGATCTGCGCGGCGCGCCGATCATCGCGGTCCCCGATCTCGCCGTCGAGACCGGCCCGGGCGAGCCCCAGATGCTGCCGACCGGGCCGAAGCGGCGGGCGGGGTAGCGGCGGCGAGCCCTACGGGGTCTCCAAAACTCCCCCCTCATCCTGAGGTGCCGGAGCGAAGCGGAGGCCTCGAAGGAGCCCTCCAGCCAGCCGCGCGATCCCTGGAGGGCTCCTTCGAGGCTGCTCCGCAGCACCTCAGGATGAGGTGGTTGATGGGAGCAGCGGTGAAAGTGGCGGTCAGGCGCTGCGCCGGCCTTCGAGCTTGGCGAGTTCCACCGCGGCGCGCAGCTCGATCTCGGCCATGAGCCCGTCGAGGCGCGGATCCCCCGACGAGGCCGAGCGCTCGGCCAGGCGGCCGGCGATGGCGCGCAGGTCCTGCGGGGAGACGCGGCCACCGAGCATCGCGGCCTTGAGGCGGTCGAGGCCGTCGAGCAGGTCGTGGCCGCGCTTGGCCGTGCGCCGGCGGCGCTCCTGCGGCGTCTCGGTTTCGCCTTGAAGCAGCAGGACGGCATCGAGCCCCGCCAGGGTCGCCGCGGCGGCCGGCGCATTGGCGCCGGACGTGGAGGCCGGCGCCGCATCGAGGCTGAAGCCGCGCCCGCCCTCGACCCGGGCCTTGGACGCGACGCCGCCGGCATTCTGGATCGGCTGGCGAGTGTCGACGCGCATGATCGTGTTCGTGTCGCTCCGGGCGCTCCTGCGCTGCCTGGACTCTCGGCTGGCACGGTTAAGCACCGGTAAACAGGCCGGCAGAACCTGCCGGGTCGGCAGGTTCGGTGCCGGTCGACCACAATCGGCGGCCGCACGCCGGTTGGATAATGATATCTTTTCTCAATGGCTTAACGGAAAGGCCCGGCTGGCACGGGGCTGGCAGGAGGGGGGCAGGTCCGTTCACCCGTGAAAAACCCGGCATGCGCCCGAGCCACCCTATCAAGCTCCTCGGATCGGCCCTCGCGGCGCTCGTCGTCGGGGTGATGCTGACGGCAGCGGCCTCAGGCCCGGCGCTCGCCCTGTCGCGGGTGAAGGACCTGGCCTCCATCGAGGGCGTGCGGCAGAACCAGCTCGTCGGCTACGGCATCGTGGTCGGCCTCAACGGCACCGGCGACACCCTCAACAACATCCCGTTCACCAAGCAGTCGCTGCAGGCGATGCTGGAGCGGCTCGGGGTCAACACGCGGGGCGCCACGATGCGCACCCAGAACCTCGCCGCCGTGATGGTGACGGCGAGCCTGCCACCCTTCGCCGCCCAGGGCACCCGCATCGACGTGACGGTCTCGTCGCTCGGCGACGCGAAATCCCTTCAGGGCGGCACCCTGCTGGTGACGCCGCTGCTCGGCGCCGACGGCGAGGTCTACGCCCTCGCGCAGGGCTCGGTGGCGATCGCGGGCTTCTCGGCCGAGGGCGACGCCGCCAAGATCACCCGGGGCGTGCCGACCAACGGCCGCATCTCCAACGGCGCCAACATCGAGCGCGAGATCGCGTTCAAGCTGAACGATGCCCGCGCCCTGCGGCTGTCCCTGCGCAACCCCGATTTCACCACCTCGAAGCGGATTGCCGCGGCGATCAACGACTTCATGGGCGCCGACACGGCCGAGCCGACCGACCCGGCCACGGTGACGATCCAGATCCCGGCCAAGTACAACGGCAACATGATCCGCCTGATCACCGAGGTGGAGCAGCTCAAGGTCGAGCCCGACCAGACCGCCCGGGTGGTGGTCGACGAGCGCTCCGGCATCATCGTGATGGGCCGCGACGTGCGGGTCTCCACGGTGGCGATCGCGCAGGGCAACCTCACGGTCACCATCAGCGAGCAGCCGCAGGTGAGTCAGCCGGCGCCCCTCTCCAACGGGCGCACCGCCGTGGTGCCGCGCACGAGCCTGAAGGTCGACACCGGCGACGGCAACAAGCTGGCGCTGGTCAAGGAGGGCGTGAGCCTGCGCGAGCTGGTCGATGGCCTGAACGCCCTCGGGGTCGGCCCCCGCGACCTGATCTCGATCCTCCAGGCGATCAAGACCGCCGGGGCGCTGCAGGCCGATATCGAACTGATGTGATTGTCGCGTGCATCGTCCCGAACGGTGAGGGCCAGCTTTCGGGACGATGCCCTAGGACGGACTGGAGGGCCAAATCATGCTGCCACTCGCCAACATCGCGGCCAACGCTGCCGCCGGCGTCGGGAAATCCATCGCCACCAGCGTGTCCGACGGCATCCTGAAGACCGGCAACACCGCCAAGGCGCACAAGACCGCCACCGAGTTCGAGTCGATGTTCCTGGAGAACAGCCTCGACCGGATGATGCAGTCGGATGGGACCGAGGGCCCGCTCGGCGAGAACGGGACCGGCGGCGGCGTCTACCGATCGATGCTGACCAAGGAATACGCGGGACAGATCGTGAAGAGCGGCGGCATCGGCATCGCCGATTCCGTGTTTCGTGAGATCATGAAGATGCAGGGCGCGACCACCGATGGAGCCGGCAATGCAAAGGGCTGAACCGCTGCGCGTCGCCGACCGGATCACCGCCGAGGCGCTGGTCGGGGGCGTGCTGGCCAACATGGCCGCATTGGAGGCGGTGCTAGCCGAGGAGGCCGCGCATGTCCGGGCCGGGCGCCTCCGCGAGGGCCTAGTGGCGGCCGAGCCCAAGACGGCGCTCGCCGCGGCCTACATGCAGGGCCTCGAAGTCGCCAAGGCCAATGCCGTGGCGCTGAAGAGATTCAACCCGGAGGGTGTCGAGACCCTGCGGGCCGCCCATCGCCGGTTCACCGCGGCCGTCGAGGCGAACCAATCGGTGCTCGACAGCGCGCGATCCGTGTCGGAGGGGCTGATCAAGTCGCTGGCGGAGGAGATCGGACGGGCGCAGCTGCCCTCGGGTTACGGACGGCAGGCCCCGGCGCCCTCCCCGTACGGCCGCGGCGTGCGCAGCGGACCGCTGGTGCTGTCGCGGAACCTGTAGGGCCGCCTCAGCGCCGGCCGTTGCCGATCCGCACGTAGGTCCGCACCTCGCCGAGGTCGGTGTCGGCGCGGTTGTCGATCGCCAGGTGGCCGGCGACCACGGGCGCGGCCGCCGCGCCGATGCCAGGGCCGGCCCGGAGGTCGGTACCCGCGATCACCCGGCCGGACACGCGGATGCAACTCGCACTGCCGGGCAGCCGCACGAAACCCGGCCCCTTCGTAGGGCACGGCATCGTGGCCGCGGCGGTCGGCGCCTTCTCGCGATCGCGGGCGTCGGCGGGCGTGCCGTGCCCGACGAGTGCGGCGCTCAGGACCAGAGCGGTGAGCGGGCGCACCATGTCAGGCGGCCTGACGCGCCAGGTCCCGGTACAGCAGATCGATGTAACGCTCGACCTCGCCGATGAAAGCGTCCAGATCAGGCTCGACGAACCGCAGCCGGGCGAGGTCGCGCAGCAGGATGTCGAGGGCGGTGGCACGGTCGCCGGGGCGGCCGTAATCGTCGAGATAGCTGTCGATCGCCTGTTCGGCCATCACGATGGCGCCGATCTGCGCCGCGGAGCCGAGGCGACGGACCGCGTGGACGGGTTCGGACAGCGCCATGCGGACCTCTCCTCGAGCAGGCGATCGCACGACACGCGACCGTCCTGCGCGCTTCACTGCGGGAAAGCGGCAAGACTATGGTCGCGGGGCCGAATACCGGCGTCAGCTGATGTAGTTGACCAGCGAGAGCTTCGAGAGCGAGGCCGTGACCTGGTAGCTGGCCTGGAGCCGGTTCTGGACGTCGAGCAGCTTGGCGACGACCTCCTCGGTTGGGGCCTGCTCGATCCCATCCAGGGTGTTCTGGACCGTGGTCCGGGTGGCGGTGTTGGTCGTGCCGGCGTTCGAGAGCCGGGTCGCGGCGACGCTGAGCTGCGTGACGGTGTCCTGGACGCTGGGGTTGGTCTGGTCGGATGCGGACAGGAGCGTCCCGGCCTTGCCGACCACCGCCTTGTAGGTGGCGCTGGTGTTGGCGTCGCTCGCTGTCGGAAGCGCGAACGCCATGGTCGCCAGGCCGGCCAGGACGTTCTGGATCGTCTTGTCGTTGGCGCGGGCGCCCGTGCCGACCTTGCCGGTGGCGCTGACCTGCACCGATTGCGTGTCGAGCGGCGAGGTCGGCACGGCCTGGGTCGGGTCCGCCGGCGTCGTGTACGTGTTCTCGCCCTGGTACCAGAGCACCGTGTCGGTCGCCTTGGCGGTTGTGAATCCGGTCGGGTTCTTGGCCGCGTCGTAGACGATGCGCTGCTGGGGCATGATGCCGGTGCCGTTCGGGCCGCCCTTCGCCGAGCCGGTGAAGAAGTCGGTCGTCACGGCCGCGGTGGCGTTCACCGCCAGCGTGCTGCTGGCCGCCCCCTTGAGCGCGTTGGTCAGCGTCGCGGACAGGTTCGTCATCGTGTCGGCGGCGGTGGCACCGATCGCGAAGCTGCCGGTGGAGGTCGAATCCGCGCTGGCGGCCGCGGTGAGCGTCACGGTCGTCGAGGTGCCGTCCGGCATCTTCAGCGCGAAGCTGACCGTGTCGCCGACCGACGGCTGCGCCGACAGGCCGACGTTGAGCGAGGCCGGGCCGGCGCCCGTGACCGAGGCGGTGAGCGCCGTCCCGGTGGTCGTCGGGGTGCCGGACAGGGTGAACCCGAACTTGCCCCGGGTCGCGGCGTTCGCCTCGTCGGTGACCTGGACGGAGGTGGCGCTCGGCGCCGTCTGCGTCAGCCGGCCGTTGCCGCCGGAGCCCAGTTCCGCCGCGACCCGCTCGTTGACCAGCGACGTGAGGCCGGCGAGCGCGTTGCCCTGCGCGTCGGTGGTGCCATTGAGGATCGTGTCGGCGTCGAACACCGGCTGGGTCGTGGCGTCGCGGCCGCCGAACAGGTAGCTGCCCGCCGCCGACTGGTTCAGCGTGTCGAGGGCCGTCTGCAGGTTGGCCTGCGCGATCGAGCGGCCCGCTGTGGTGTTGGCCGCGATGCTCTGCAGGCCGTTGTTCAGGGCCGTACGGGCATCGGTGCCCAGTTTCGCGACCTGGGTCAGGCTCGTGACCGCGAGCTTGGTCCGGGTCTGGGCGGCGGTGATGCCGGCGCCGTAGCCGTCGAGCGCGCTCAGGGTCGCCTGGGCGGCGAGCGCCGTGGAGCGCCCGGTGCCGAGCCCGCCATAGGTCTGCGAGACCTTGCCGCTGGAGAGCTGGTTCGACAGGGCGTTGAGCTGGTTCTTCAGCGTCAGGAGCTGCGAGGTGTTCCGGTTGGCGACGTAGGACCCGGCCGCGAAGGGAGAGATCGTGGTCATGGTCAGATCTGCAGCAGCTGGTTGAGCATGTCGCGGGCGGCGGTCAGCACCCGGGCGTTGGCGCCGTAGGCGGTCTGCAGGGCGATCAGGTTCGACATCTCCTGGTCGATGTTGACACCGGCCCCGGCGGAGAACCGGCCCTGCGCGGTGGACAGCGCGGTCTGCTGGGTGTTGTCCATCGCGGCGGCATTCGCGGACGCGGCCCCCTGCGAGGCGATCACGTCCTGCGCGAAGCCGACGACGCTTGCCCGGTACGGCGCGGAGACCCCGCCGATGCCGCTCGACGACGAGAAGGTCTGCTGCGCCGAGGTCAGGGCCGTGAAGATCGCCTGCGCCCGGCCGCCCGACGCGCTCGGATCGGTGGCGCTCGATGCGGTCAGCGCCGCGGTGTTGCCGGACAGCGCCGGGTTGATCGAGATCCGCTGCGCGAAGCCGGTGAGCTGCGCGCCGCTGTCGAACGAGCCGGTGAACAGCCGCGGGGTCGGGGGCGGCGCCGCGGACACGTCGGTGAACAGGGCGAGCTGCGGATAACCCGTGGTCAAATCGTTCGGCGACGTCGGCTGGGTGACGCTGGCGGTCGCCGCGCCGACCACCTTGCCGCCCGCCGTGAGCGTCAGGGTCGCGGCGGACGCCGTCGCGGAGCCGTTGGTGACGCCGAGGGTCGGAAGCTTGTAGTTGGCAGCGTCAGGACTGGCGTTGAACGTGCTGAGCGCCGTTTGGATCTGCGCGACGTAGGTGGCTGGGCCGCCGCTGGCGTCGAACGTCAAGGTCAGGCCGCTGGCATCCGTCGTCTGTGCCGCCGGAACGATCGTGCCGCTCTGGGTCGCCGACGCCACGAGCGTCACGTTCCGCACCGTGTTGGTGCCGTCGGTCACCTGAAAGGTCACCGCGTTGCCGGGTTGCATCGTCGGCAGCGTGATCGTGGTGTCACTGACCGTAGTGCCGCCGACGGTCGTGGTGTTGAGAGTGCCGCCGACGCCGGTGTTGGTCAGCGCCGTGGCGAGCCCCCCGGCGAGGTCGTCCAGCTGGCGCTGGGCCTGCGGCAGGACTTGGTCGCGCAGCTCGATCCCCGCGGCAAGGCTCCCGGACCGGATGGCGCCGGGTGCGCCGAGGTCGATCTTGCCGCCGCCCGGCAGGGTGGCCGTGATCGTGCCGACCGTGCGCTTTGCCGGGTCCGTCGAGTAGCTCGAAGTGGGATTCAGCGACCCGTGTCCGTCGAAAGTCAGCGTCGCGGCGGTGCCGCGGTCGACCAGGGTCACGCCCGACTGGGTCAGCACCGACACCGTGCCGTCGCGCTGCGCGACGGTCTGGACGTCCATGTAGCCCGAGAGCGTGTTGATCACCTGGTCGCGCTGGTCCCGGAGGTCGGCCAGGGACGAGGCGTCGGTGGTGTTCTGGATCTTGGCGTTGAGCCGGGCGACGCTGGACAGGATTGTGCTGGCCGATTGCGTGTCGGTGCCGAGCTGGGCCTCGACGCCCGAACGCAGGTTCTGCACCGAGGCGGCGGCGCCGTTGATCTGGCTCGCCAGGGCCGACGCGTTGCTGACCACGGTGGTGCGTGCCGCCGCCGAGGTCGGGTTGGCCGACAGCTCCTGCAGCGATTCGGTGAACGTGTTCAGCGTGCCGTCCAGCGCCGCCCCGCTGCCCGGCGCGCCGTAGAGCGCGTCGAGCTGAGACGCGATGCCGGCCTTCGTGCTGGTATAGGCGGCCCCCGAGGTCTCGAGCCGCAGCTGCTTGAGCGCCGCGGCATCGAAACTGCGGGTGATCGCCCCGACCGCGACGCCGGAATTGTTGGTTCCGGTCGCGACCGTCGAGAGCGTCCGCTTGACGTATCCGGCCGTGCCGGCATTCGCGACGTTCTGCGAGACGACGTTGATCGCCGCCTGCGTGGCCGCAAGTCCGGCGGTCGCGGTGGAAAGCGCGTTCAGCGACATCTCACGGCCTCCGCGGTTGGGATCGCGCCCTCACTCAGCGGATCACGTTGAGCAGGTCAGACATCATCGTCTGGGCCGTCGACATGACCCGCGTGTTCGCAGAGTAGGCCTGCTGGGTTACGATCATCTTAGAGAACTCGCTCGCAATGTCGGTATTGGATTGCTCATTGCTCGCGCCCGTAATCGAGCTGCCGTTCAGCCCCACCAGCGCCGCGCCGGACTCGGCGGTCTGCAGGTAGTTTCCATTCGAATCGGCCTTCAGCCCGTCGGGGTTGGCGAACTGGGCGATGCCCACGGTGGCGAGCCCGAGCACCGAGCCGTTCGAGAACGTGCCGTTGATCTTGCCGTCCTCGCCAATGGCGACGCTGGTCAGCGTGCCGGCGCTGTTGCCGTTCTGGCTGAGCGTGTTGGTGGTCACCGCACCCGACGTGTCGGCGTACTGCGTCAGGCCGGCGGTGCCGACATTCATGGTCATGCCCGAGAAGGTGTAGTCGCCCACCGTCACGTCGCCGAGGGACACCGGACTCGTGGTCGGATTGGTCAGCTTGCCGGTGGAATCGAAGGTGAACGCCGTCCCGACATTCTGCCAGGCCGTCGAATTCGCGGATGCCGAGGGATCGGAGGCGTAGAAGAGGTTCCAGACCGCATCCTGCTTCGGTGTCGTCGAGGCATCCTGCACCTTCGCCCAGCGCGTGCTCAGGGTGACTGGCGCGCCGGTCTGCGTGTAGGCGGTGATCGACGGGCCCGCGATGCTGTTGTTGACGAAGGTCCCGGCGGCGGTCGAAGGCACCGTGGGTCCGGGCACCGTGGCTCCGGTCAGGACGACCGCGGATGGCAGCTGATTGTAGACATCCGAGCCCGACGTGGCGGACGCAGTGGTGGCCGGGGTCGCCGGCAGGTTGGCCGCGTAGGTCAGCGACGTCGTCGGCTGGGCCGGGAGCGAGGTGTTGCCGATCTTGAGCAGCCCGGTGCTGGTCGCCTGCCCGGTGACCGGATCGAGGTTCGTGCCGGTCAGGTAGCCGCCGGCGCCGTTGACCAGGTAGCCGTCCTTGTCCTGCGCGAAGTCGCCCCGGCGCGTGTAGACGTTCGTGCCGCTGAAGGTGGCCGCACCGTTCGAATCACCGGTCTTTCGGACCACCGTGAAGAAGCCGTTGCCGTTGATCGCCATGTTGGTCGGGACGCTCGACGCCACTACGTTGCCGGCGATCGTGTTGGTCAGCTGCGACTGCGCCAGGACCGAGCCGGCCACTTCGCGCTTGGGCGTGGTCTCGGACATCATGTCGACGAAGCTGGTGTCGATCCGCTTGAATCCGGTGGTCTGCGAGTTCGCGATGTTCCCGGAGATGTTGCTGATGGCATAGGATTGCGCCTGCAGTCCGGAGACCGAGGTCTGCAGGGCGGTGAAAAGATCCATGGCATGCGATCCCGAAACGCGCCGCAATGGCCCGCAGGATCAAGCGAGCGCAACCGCCGTGCCACGCCTAAGTCCTTGGCGGGCCTAGCGTTGGCCGCACCCGACCCGGCAGCACTGACCGTCCGGAGGTGCCGACCCGGCAGATTCTGCCGGACCGGGCGGGCCCCGGTCCGTCGGCATCCCCGGCGCGCGTTTACGGGGTGTTATCCGGCTCGCGCCAAGATCGGGCACGGGCTGATCCGGGTGGGGGGCGTCCCGCCCGGACGCGTCGAAGCGGCACGGATTGCGGATCTAGAGGTCATGCGGGCGAAACGGACGAGCCTCGTCCACATCATCTACTTCTCGCGCCTCAACCTCTCGTCGGATGCGGCAAAGCGGTCGGAGCAGATCAACGAGATCGGCCGGGTCGCACAGAAGAAGAACGAGTTCTCGGTGATCACCAGCTTCCTGATCATCGAGGGCAACTTCGCCTGCCAGGTGATCGAGGGCGAGCGATCGTCGGTCCACGAGACCTTCGACCGGGTTAGCGCCGACCAGCGCCACCGCGACGTGCAGATCAACGAGTGGCGGGAGATCGCCAAGCGCGAGTTCGTCCACTCCTTCAAGAGCGCCCAGCGCACCGCGACCAACGACGGCCTGTTCGCCAAGGCCAACCTGCTGCCGATGCTCCAACGTGGTACTCCGAAGGCGACCGCGATCCACGGCCTCTGCGTGGCGCTCCAGAACGACGCGATGTCCCGCCAGGGCATCGATCACCTCTTCATCTGAGCCGAGCGATGTCCGAGAGCGATACGCCCCCGATCCTGATCGTCGACGACCAGGAAAAGCTCCTGCGTCTCGAGGTGATGCTGATGACCCGGATCGGCTTCCCCGATGTCGAGGGAGTCACCACGGCCGCCGAGGCGCTTGAGCGGCTGCGCACGCGCCGCTACGCCCTGGTGATCTCCGACCTGACCATGGAGCCGATGGACGGGCTGAGCCTGCTGCGCGAGATCCGCGGCGACGACGCTCTGATGAACACGCCCTTCATGCTCACCGAATCGTCCTTCGACTTCGAGGACATCAACCTCGCCCACCAGGCGGGCGCGGACGCCTTCATCCTCAAGCCGTTCGACATGGCCGTGCTGAAGAGCAAGCTGAAGCAGGTGCTCAACCGCAAGCCGCGCAAGCGCGACGCCCCGATCGCGGCGGAATCGACGCTGACAGTCGATTTCCCGATGCTGGGGAAGTTCTGAGGGGCAGCATCTCCAACCCGGGTTCCCGCATCCGGAGATGCGAGCGTAACGCGCCTCGACGGAGGCCTCCGGGAATCGCACGGCTGCCGGAAGGCTCCGTCGCGGCGTCCCAACCGCGGCCCCGCATTTCAGGATAAGGGAGAGGGCGGGAAAGCCTGTCGCGCCCGCCCCGCCGACATCTCACGCTGTCCGCTTCTGATAATCCTTCACATCGGTGAAGCGCACCGCCGGGTAGCGCTCCTCCTCGTAGCGGAGCGAGAACGCCGTGGTCGCCATGAAGACCGGGGCGCCGTCGAGGTCCTTGGCCATGGCCGAGCCGTGGCTGTCCACGAACTTGTCCAGCTCGATCTCGGACTCCGACTCGATCCAGCGGCATACCGAGAAGCGCGAGGTCTCGTAATCGATCGGAAGGCCGTACTCGGCTTGGAGACGCTCCTTCAGTACGTCGAGCTGGAGCGCGCCGACCACGCCGACGATCGCCTGGCTGCCGTCCTGCGGAACGAACACCTGGACGACACCCTCCTCGCCCATCTGCTGCAGCGCCTCGCGCAGCTTCTTGGCCTTCATGGCGTCGGTCAGCTTGATCCGGCGCAGGATCTCGGGTGCGAAGCTCGGTACGCCGCGGAACAGCAGGTCCTCGCCTTCGGTGAGCGTGTCGCCGATCCGCAGGGTGCCGTGGTTCGGGATCCCCACCACGTCGCCCGCGAAGGCCTCGTCCGCGATGGCGCGGTCCTGGGCGAAGAAGAATTGCGGCGCCGAGAGCGAGATCGGCTTGCCGGTGCGGACCAGCCGGGCCTTCATGCCCCGGCTAAGCTTGCCCGAGCAGACCCGCATGAACGCGATCCGATCCCGATGGTTCGGATCCATGTTCGCCTGGATCTTGAACACGAAGCCGGTCATGCGTGGCTCGGTCGGCTCGACCAGGCGCTTGTCGGCATCCTGGCCGCGGGGCGGCGGCGCCACCTTGGCGAGACCGTCGATGAGGTCGCGTACGCCGAAGTTGCGCAGCGCCGAGCCGAAGAACACCGGCGTCAGGTGGCCCTCGCGGAACGCGTCGAGGTCGAACGGCTTTAGCCCGCCTTCGGCCAGCTCGACCTCCTCGCGCCACGCATCGGCCGCGCCGTTCTCGGTGAGCAGCGTATCGAACAGCGGGTCCTGCGGGCCGGACACCGCCACCATGCCGGCATCCTCGGCGGCGTCCAGCCGGCGCACGCGGTTGGCGCCGAGTTCATAGGTGCCGGAGAAGTTGCGGCCTGTGCCGATCGGCCAAGTCACCGGGGCGACGTCGAGCGCCAGCGTCTTCTCGATCTCGTCGAGCAGCTCGAACGGGTCGCGGGCCTCGCGGTCGAGCTTGTTCACGAAGGTGACGATCGGGATGTCGCGCAGGCGGCAGACCTCGAACAGCTTGCGGGTGCGCGCCTCGATGCCCTTGGCCGCATCGATCACCATCACGGCCGAATCGACCGCGGTCAGCGTCCGGTAGGTGTCCTCCGAGAAGTCCTCGTGGCCCGGCGTGTCGAGCAGGTTGAAGACGCAGTCGCCGTACTCGAAGGTCATCACCGAGGTGACCACCGAGATGCCGCGCTCCTTCTCGATCCCCATCCAGTCGGACCGGGTCGAGACCCGATTGCGCTTGGCCTTGACCTCGCCGGCGAGCTGGATCGCGCCGCCGAACAGCAGCAGCTTCTCGGTCAGCGTGGTCTTGCCCGCATCCGGGTGCGAGATGATCGCGAAGGTGCGCCGCCGCGCAACCGGGTCGGCCGGCCTCGCTTCGGTCTTGGTCTGCATCAGCATGGAGCGAACGCTCTGGGTCGGCACAACGGGAGGGCGTCGCCCGGCGGTGCCGCCTCGGGCGAGGGTCTCGGCATCGTGTAGCGGCAAGCCCCGGTATTGGCAAAGAACCGACCGAGCCGACCGATCTCGGGCTGATCCAGGTCCCGGTTTCAAAAGGTCGTTCGACCTTTTGCGGGCGAAGGGCGGAGCCCTTCGTCTCCATCAGGGCTCCGCCCTGACAACCCGCCAAAGGGCTGAGCCCTTTGGAAACCCAGCCTTAGGCCGCCTCGGCCGCCAGCGCGTGCAAGTCTGCAACCAAGGCGTCCACGCGCGCGGCCTCGGCGTCCCAGGCGAACATGAACCGGGCCCCGCCGCCGATGAAGGTGTAGAACCGCCAGCCCCGCGCCCGCAGCCGCTCCATGGTCGCAGCCGGCATCGCCAGGAAGACGGCGTTGGCCTCTACGGGGAACAGCGCGCGGATCCCCGGCAGGCCGGCGACGGCCCCGGCGAAGCGCCGGGCGCAGGCATTGCCGTGGGCGGCGTTCCGCAGCCAGGCACCGCTCTCCAGCATGCCGACCCAGGGGGCGGCCAGGAAGCGCATCTTCGAGGCGAGCTGCCCGGCCTGCTTGCACCGGTAACCGAAATCCTCCGCGAGCTTCGGATCGAAGAACACCACCGCCTCGCCCGCATGCATGCCGTTCTTGGTGCCGCCGAAGCACAGCACGTCGATCCCGGCCCGCCAGGTCATGTCGGCGGGGCTGCAGCCGAGGCTGGCGCAGGCATTGGCGAAGCGCGAGCCGTCCATATGCAGCGCGAGGCCGAGTTCCCGGCATGTGGCGGACAGCGACCGCAGTTCGGCCAGGGTATAGACCTGCCCGGTCTCGGTCGGCTGGGTGATCGTGACCACCCGCGGCCGCGGGAAATGGATATCGCTGCGGTTGGTGGCGAGCCCGCGGATCGCCTCCGGGGTGAGCTTGCCGCCTTCGGTGCGGACGGTGAGCAGCTTGGACCCGTTGGAGAAGAATTCCGGCGCGCCGCACTCGTCGGTCTCGACATGGGCCGAGTCGGCGCAGATGACGCTGTGATAGGATTGGCACAGGGCCGCCAGCGCGAGGGCGTTCGCCGCCGTGCCGTTGAAGGCGAAGAACACCTCGCACTCGGTCTCGAACAGGCGGCGGAACGCATCCGCGGCCCGGGCGGTCCAGGCATCCTCGCCGTAGGCCGGCGCGTGGCCGCGATTGGCCGCCTCCATGGCGGCCCAGGCCTCCGGGCAGATGCCGGAGTAGTTGTCGCTGGCGAATTGCTGCGGGTCGTCGTGTTGCATCCGCACAGCCTAGAGCCGCGTCCGATCGCGTTGCAATCCGGCTTCGTCCCAAATCGAGCCCAAGCAGGGCTGCTGCGCGCCGAACCAGCATCCGGCCCGTGACCGCGGATTTCGAGACGTCCGCTGCGAAGATCGCTGCCGGGAAGATGTTGGAACTGGTTCGCGCTTGGTGTAGAAGGCGCGCCAAGGCGTGGGCTCCACGCCGATTCGGAAACCGACGTTCCCGTCCCTCCCGGGTGCTACCGGGCGAGGGACGTTGCCGGTTTCCAGATCGGCGGCGGGCTGCGCAAGCCCCAAATCCAGGTCCAGAGGATCAAGTCCGTTGCAGGTACTCGTTCGCGATAACAACGTCGATCAGGCGCTCCGCGTCCTCAAGAAGAAGATGCAGCGTGAGGGCATCTTCCGCGAGATGAAGCAGCGCAAGGCGTATGAGAAGCCGTCCGTCCGCAAGGCGCGCGAGAAGGCGGAAGCCGTCCGCCGCGCCCGCAAGCAGGCTCGCAAGACCGCGATCCGCGAGGGCCTGATCGCCGCTCCGAAGCCGAAGCCCCGTTTCCCGGCCGGCAGCCGTCGCCCCGGTTTCCCGTCGCCGAGCGCCGCCCCGTCGCAGCAGGGCGGCAACGCCTCCGGCCAGGTCGCGGTGACCCCGGCGCCCGTCGCCTAAGACGTTCTATCCTGAACGGCAGAAGCCCGGACCGCACAAGCGGCCGGGCTTTTTGCGTTCGACTGTCGCTCGAGCCATGGTGATCACGGGCGCGGCGAGGATTGCGACAAGGCCACCGCTGGAAGCCTTGGGCTTTCTCAACCCAGCATCGTCGGAACGCCGGCGGCTCGATCGGAGATCCGGTTCGGCTCCGATCGCCAGCCCCCTCCCCCATCTCCGGAGGAGGGCAACACGCAGGCCCCGTTCAGGCCGCCTTGGCGGCCATCGTGGCGTGCTCGGCCTGGACCAGCACGTCGAGCGCCCGCCACGGCTTCTGCATGTAGACCGTCTGATCGGGCAGGCGCGCGTCGCGGCTGGCTCCGGAGGTGACGACCACGCGCACGTCCGGCCAGCGCCGCTCCACCGCCTGGGCGAGCGACACGCCGTCCATGGGGCCGGGCAGGCGGATATCGGCGAACAGCAGGGCCACGGTGACGTCGGATCGCTCCAGGACCGAGAGCGCAGCTTCGGCGCTCTCGCAGGCGATCACGCCCAGATCGCTTTCCTCCAGGACCGCGGTCGCGAGGTGGCGCACGGCCGCGTCGTCCTCCACCACAAGCGCCACGGGGGCGGAACACTCGGGCTGTGCGCGATCCATATCAGTCTCCTGCGGTTCGGTCGTGTGAACCCCTTTTCGGGTCCCGGCCTCATTGGTGGACCGGTGATTCCCCGATTCGGCCATGCTGACCTGCCAAGAGCCGGCTCACAAGTGTCCGGGTGGTCGGGCAGCCCATGCCTGCTCCGCGATCACGCCGCACCAATTTTGCCCCGAACGCTTGAAAATGGCGCAGCTGGGTCGCGGTTAAGAAACTGTTCACCCGTGTGGACCGACTGTTAATCTCACGCTTAAGGCGTTTGCCCCATTCCGGGGGACATCGCCTGGATCGTACGGACCAGGGAAGGATCGACGTCCGACATGTGCCGTTTCCTCGCCTATAGCGGTGAGCCGGTCTTTCTCTCGGACCTGGTCTGCGCGCCGACGCATTCGCTGGTGCACCAGTCCCTGCACGCCGACGAAGGGAAAACCGAGACCAACGGCGATGGTTTCGGCATCGGCTGGTACGGCGAGCGTCCCGAGCCCGGCGTCTATCGCGACATCTCCCCAGCCTGGTCGGACGAGAACCTCACCAACCTGTGCGGTCAGGTCCGGGCGCGAACCTTCTTCGCCCACGTGCGCGCCTCGACCGGCACCGCCACCGCCCGGGCGAATTGCCACCCGTTCGTGCATGGGCGGCACCTGTTCATGCACAACGGCCAGATCGGCGGCTACCACCGCATCAAGCGTCGGCTGGAGGCGCTGATTCCGGACGCCTTCTACGATCACCGGCGCGGCAGCACGGATTCCGAGGCGATCTTCCTGCTGGCCCTAGCCAACGGCCTCGATCAGGATCCTGTCGGCGCGATGGCCCGCACCCTGGAGACGATCCGCGCCCTGATGAAGGAGGCCAACGTCTCCGAGCCGTTGCGCTTCACCGCCCTGCTGACGGATGGCGAGACGCTCACCGCCTATCGGTGGGCCTGCGACGGTCGGCCGCCGAGCCTGTATTACCGCGACGGGCCGGGCGGGATCGTCGTCGTCTCCGAGCCGATCGACGGCTGCCGCGATGGCTGGCAAGTCGTCCCGAAGGGCGGCACGCTGCGCGCCCGCCACGGCACCGCCACGACCGTGACCGTTCCGGACACCGCCCGCTCCCGGGCCGCCTGACCGGGCTCAGGCCGTCACCGTCGCGGTGCGGCGTCAGCCATGCTCGGAACGGGATTGTCGATCCGCTTCACGTTGCCACATGTCGGCCACGGCCGATCGTGCGGCCGAGCGGGAATTGACGATGTATCCGGATACCGAGCTACATATTGCCGGACGCTGGCGCACGGGCGCCGACCGAGAGACCCTGGGCGTCCTGAATCCGGCCACGGGCGAGACGATCGGCCAATGCGCCGTCGCCACCACGGCGGACCTGGACGAAGCGCTCGCGGCCGCGGCGCGGGCCTTCCCGGCCTGGCGGAAGGTGTCGCCGTTCGAGCGCGGCAAGCTGATGCGCAAGGCCGCCGATCTGCTGCGCAGCCGCGCCGACGAGATCGCCCGCATCATGACCCTGGAGCAGGGCAAGCCGCTGGCCGAGGCGCGCGTCGAGACCCTGGCGGCCGCCGACGTGATCGACTGGTTCGCCGAGGAGGGTAAGCGCGCCTACGGACGCGTCATCCCGGCCCGCGCCGACGGCGTGCTGCAGGCGGTGGTGCGCGAGCCGGTTGGCCCGGTCGCCTGCTTCACGCCCTGGAACTTCCCGATCAACCAGGCGGTCCGCAAGATCTCGGCGGCGCTCTGCACCGGCTGTACGGTGATCCTGAAGGGTCCCGAGGACACGCCGGCGAGTTGCGCAGCGCTGGTCCGCGCATTCCTCGACGCCGGCATCCCGGGCGACGCCCTGTCGCTGGTCTACGGCGACCCGGCGACGATCTCGGCCTACCTGATCCCGCACCCGGTGATCCGCAAGATCTCGTTCACCGGCTCGACGGTAGTGGGCAAGAAGCTTGCGGCGCTGGCCGGCGAGCACATGAAGCGCGCCACCATGGAACTCGGCGGCCACGCTCCGGTGATCGTGTTCGGCGATGCCGACGTGGAGAAGGCCGTGTCGGTCCTGGCCCCGTCGAAGTTCCGCAACGCCGGACAGGTCTGCGTGTCGCCGACCCGCTTCCTGGTGCACGATTCGGTGTTCGACCGGTTCGTCGAGGGCTTCACCAGCTACGCCAAGAGCGCGAAGGTCGGCGACGGCCTGGATCCGGACACCAAGATGGGCCCGCTGATCCATGGGCGGCGTCTGGAGGCCATCGAGGCCCTCTCCGCCGACGCCGAAGCGGCCGGAGCGTCGCTGCGGACCGGCGGCAAGCGCATCGGCAACCGTGGCAACTTCTTCGAGCCGACGGTCTTCACCGAGGTGCCGCTGACCGCGCGGATGATGAACGAGGAGCCGTTCGGCCCGGTCGCGATGATCAACCGCTTCTCGGAGGACGAGGAGGCGCTCACCGAGGCCAACCGCCTGCCCTACGGGCTTGCGGCCTACGCCTATACCCGCTCGGCCGAGCGGGCCGCCAAGGTCTCCCACGGGGTGGAGAGCGGGATGATCTCGATCAACCACCACGGTATCGCCCTGCCGGAGACGCCCTTCGGCGGCGTCAAGGAATCCGGCTACGGCAGCGAGGGCGGTTCGGAGGCGCTCGATGCCTACCTGGTGACCAAGTTCGTCACCCAGGCCAACTTCTGACGCCGGCCCGGCGCGTCGCTGCGGGCGGCGTGCCGATGCCGATCAGTAATGCGGCGGCGGCGGCTCGGGCCCGCGCGGTGCGGACCGGGCCGCCGCCTCCTCAACCTGATCGCGCAACGCATCGACCTGGCGGACGAGCCGGTCGATTACCCGCCACTGCTCCGTGACGGTGCGGTTCAGATCCTCGATCGTCGAATCCTGCTCGGTGAGGCGCATCTCCAGGCGGTCGATGCGGGTGGGGTCGTCCATGGCCGGTCTCCAATCCGGCCCGCGATAGCGCATCCGCGGCCGATTTCCGACTGCGCCCGCTCAGGCCGCCTGCATCCGTCCGGCCACCACGACCCGGTCGCGCCCGCCGCGCTTGGCGACGTAGAGGGCGGCGTCGGCCCGGCGCATCAGCGCCTCGAAACTGATCCCGTCCCGAGCCTGCGCGATCCCGATGCTGACGCTCACTCGCAGGTCCGGCAATTCCGGCACCGACAGCCCCGCGAAGGTCCGGCGCAACTCCTCCGCGCGGGCCAGGGCCTCGGCAGGCGAGACGTCGGGCAGCAGGCAGGCGAACTCCTCGCCGCCGAGCCGGCCGAGCATCGCGTCCAGGGGCAACAGGGACGCGGCCATGGCGCAGAACCCCACCAGCACCGCGTCGCCGACCGCGTGGCCGTGGACGTCGTTGACCGCCTTGAACCGGTCGAGGTCGAACAGCAGCAGCGCCACATCCCGGTGCGTGGCGAGCGTCGCCTCAGCGACCCCCGTGAAGGCCCGGCGATTGGAAATGCCGGTGAGCGGGTCCGTCGCGGCGGCGATGCGCTGCTCGCGCTCGGCTCGTTCCTTCACCAGAGCCATGCAGGTGAAGGCCAGGGCGATCGAGAACAGCAGCGTGACGAAGCACAGGATCGCGACCCAGGGCGAGGTCAACGGGTTCAACCGCGGTGGCGGCGGCGCGAGCAGGGTCGATGGAATCCGCAACAGGTAGAAGGCGGCGTGCAAGCCCAGCGTGGTCTCGGCCGCCACGCGCGACGCGAGACGCTCCTTGCGCCCCCGCCAGAACTCCACGGCCGCATCGCCCGTGTAGAGCGCCGCCACCGCGGACGCGTACGCGATCCGGGCCTCGATCGATCCATAGAAGGCCGGCACGAGGCAGAGCACGCACCAGATCGCCGCGCCCGCGAGCGCCAGACCGATCCGGATCGGTCGCCCCTCGAACGAGCGGACACCGCTCCAGATCAGCCCGTAGGCCGCCAGCACCATGGCGTTGGACACCGCGATGGACACGAGGTCGGGAATCTGGCCGCGCAGGGCGAGGCCTCCGGAGCCGACCGCGCCGAGAATATGCGCCGCGCCCCATAGCGCCAGGGCGCGCGAACCCGGCGCCTGCCGCCATGACAGAACGAACAGCGTGCCGACCAGCAAGGTCATCACGGAACTGACGATCAGCAGGGTGGCTGGATCGAGATGCACGGCTTTCTATCAGTCTCCGATACTGAAGATAGCATAAGCCGCCCGGTATTGACCGGCTCACGAGGCTTGGGCCGGCTTAATTCGCAGCAGCGCGACGAAAATACCGCGCGGTTGTTTACGATTCGGCAAGGTGGATATCGGCGGCGATGACGACCGTCGCGTCCTCGCGCGTCCCAGGGCTCGTTTCAGGCGCCCCGGATTGACGCGGCGACCTATCCGGCCGCCCGTTGCTCGTCGCGCGCCGCGTGGATCACCGGCACCGCCGGGGCGCCTTCCCACTCCGTGTTGGCGGGGATCGACTCGCCCTTCATCACGATGGTGAGCGGGCGCAGCCGTGCGTAGTCGCCGACCTTGGTGTCGTACAGGACCGTCGCGAAGGCGCCGACCGAGACGCCGCGCCCGACCACGACGCGGCCGATCTTCATGATCCGGTCCTCGTACAGATGGGTTTGCAGCGCGGAGACGCGGTTGATCGTGGCGTAGTCGCCGATCGACACGCAGTCGAACTCGGTGATGTCGGTGGTGAGCATGCACACGCCCTTCCCGATCTTCACGCCGAACAACCGCAGGGCCCAGGGCAGGAACGGCGTGCCCTGGAGGTGCTCGAGCAGCACCTTGCCGGCCAACCCCCAATAAGCCACCGCGATCGCCTCGGTGCGCATCGCCCACCAGGACCACATCGGCTGCATGCCGGGCTTGTAGACGCCCATCAGCAGCCACTTCATCGCGATGACCGCGGCGGACTGGATCAGCGCGATGCAGACGCTGGCGGTCACGAAGCTGACGGCCAGACCGGTCCAGTCCTTCTCCAGGATGGCCGGGTAGAAATACCAGTCGATCACGGTGATCGCCAGGGTGATGTAGAGCATCGGCGAGAACGAGGTCGCGAAGGCCTCGAACACGCCGCGCCGGATCTTCGGCCACATCCCGGGTTCGTAGGTCTGCGCGGTCGATCCGAGATCGACCTTCTGGCGGGCCGGCAGCCGGATCGGCGGCGAGCCGAACCAGGTCTCGCCGGGGCTCATCGCGTCGTTGGCCGGCGGCTTCGACTTGATGCCGATCAGCACGTCGTCCGGGATGACCGCGCCGGGGGGGACCACGGCATCGTTGCCGACGAAGACCCGTGCGCCGGTGCGGGCGGCCTCGAGATGCATCCAGCCGCGCCGGACCTCCTCCTCGCCGTACACGACCTCGTCGGCGATGAAGTTTTTCGCACCGACCTCGGCGAGGTCGTAGCGGCCGGCGAGGTTGGTCGAGATCTCGGCGCCGTGGCCCATGTTGGCGCCCATCAGCCGGTACCACGCCCGCATGTAGACCGTGGCGAACAGTGACGAGAGCGTCTCGAGCGTGACCTCGACGGCGAGCGCCAGCGACCACTTGCGCAGGTAGAACAGCGAGTGGACCGAGTAGGTGCCCGAGCGGGTCCGCGGCAGCACGATCCAGCGGATGCCGGCGATCAGCAGCACCGTGCCGGCGGTCATCAGCATGGCGGTGGGCCAGGTGAGGATCGGCAGGTACCAGTGATAGTCGACATCGGTGATGTCGGAGAGCGAATCCGAGATCTGGTCGAAGATGAAGAACGCCGGGAAGATCGGCAGCAGGCCGACCGCCGGGATCGCGCCGAGCAGAACGATATAAGCCGCCGCGAAGGCGGCGCGGCGGGCCCACGAGGCCTCGGAGGCGGCCGGCAGGTCGGCCGTGTTCGCCATCCCGACCTTGCGGCCGGGCGAGCCGTCCCAGATCTCCGCGGGCCCGACCCGGGTGCCGGTCGGGATCGTGGTCAGGTCGGCGATCTCGGCCTGCGCGCCGATCACCGTGTCGTGGCTGAGCACGCAGGAGGTGCCGACCGCCGCGTCGGCGCCGATCTCGACCGTGCCGATCACCAGCTCGTTGCCGACGATCTCGGCATTGGCGATGACGAGGCGACCGCCGAGGGAGGCGCCGTCGCCGATGGTCAGCAGGTCCGGAGCGCCGATCTCGATGTCGGAGATCAGCGCATCATGGCCGACCTTGGCGCCCATCAGCCGGAGGTAGACCGAGATCGCCGGCGAGCCCTGGAGCCACTTCACGTGGACGAGGGGCGCGAGGCGCTGGGTCAGCCACCAGCGGTAGTAATAGCTCCCCCAGAGCGGGTATCGGCCCGGCTTGGTCCTGCCGAGGATCAGCCACTTGCCCGCCACCGCGACCACCGCGGTCACGCCGTTGATTGCGATGTAGACGAGCAGCAGGACGCCCAGTTCGGCGAAGAAGCTGAGACCGCCGCCGGTAAGCAGCAGGTAGGTCACGAACATGCCGAGCCACTGCGCGGTGGCGAGCGCGATGACGAAGGGCAGCGCGATCAGCTGGCCGAGGCCGCACAGGGCCCGGCGCAACAGCGGCGGCGGTTCGAAGCTCAGGTCGCGGATCGCAGCCGCCGCGCCCATGCCGCCGGTGCGCGCGATCAGCGCGTCGGCCATCGCCCGCATGGTGCGCAGGGCGTAGACGTCCGGCAGCGTGATGCCGGCGAGCGCGGGCGCCTCGCGGACTGCGGACACGAAGCGGGCGGCGAGCAGGGAATGGCCGCCGAGATCGGCGAAGAAATCGCCCTCGAGCGGGATCGGCTGGTTGCCGAAGACCTGCTTGGCCGCGGCGACCAAAGCCGCTTCGGTCTCGTTGGCCGGGGGCTCCTGCTCGCCATCGGCGGATGCGACCGTGAGCGGGGCGATCTTCAGGGCCTTGCGATCGACCTTGCCGGAGGTCAGCCGCGGCAGGGTCTCGGCCAGCTCGAAATGGCCGGGCACCATGTAGGGCGGCATCTGGCCGGCCAGCGTCCGGCGCAGGGCGGCGGTATCCACCGTCCGCCCGCGTTCGGGGATCAGGAAGGCCACGAGCCGGTCGACGCCGTCGTCCTGGCGCAGCACCACGGCGGCCTGGTTGATGTCGGGCACGCTGCGGATCCGCGACTCGATCTCGCCGAGTTCGACCCGGAAGCCGCGGATCTTCACCTGATCGTCGATGCGGCCGTGGAACAGGATCCGCCCGCCGGCATCCAGCGAGACCGCATCGCCCGAGCGGTAGAGGATCGGGTCGGTCCCGTCCGAGGCGAACGGGTTGGCGATGAACTTTTCGGCGGTCAGCTCGGGCCGCGCGAGATAGCCGCGGGCCACCCCGGGCCCGCCGATCAGCAGCTCGCCCTGTTGATCGCGCCCGAGCAGGCTCAGATCCTCGCCCGCGACGTAGACCGAATAGTTCGGGATCGGTCCCCCGATGGTCACCGGCTCGCCGGGCCGCATCTCGGCCGCGGTGGCGACCACGGTCGCCTCGGTCGGCCCGTACGTGTTGAAGAGCTGGCGCGCGCCGGTCGCCCAGCGGCCGACCAGCGGCTCCGGCAGCGCTTCGCCACCGAGCAGCACGAGGCGCACGGTCGGCAGGTCGCCGGAGATCATCGCCAGCAGCGTCGGCACGGTATCGAGCACCGTGATCCGCTCGGCTTCGAGAATGCCGGGCAGGGACTCGACGTCGCCCATCATGGCCGGGCTCGCCACGAACAGCGTCGCGCCCACGAGATACGGGACCCAGATCTCCTCCATCGACAGGTCGAAGGCGACCGAGGCGCCCTGGAACACGATGTCGTCGGCGCGCATGCCGTAGAGCGCGTTCCCCGACCGGAGGAAGTGGCAGATGTTGGCGTGGCTGATGACGATGCCCTTGGGCACGCCGGTCGAGCCCGAGGTGTAGATCAGGTAGGCGGGATCCTCCGGCGTCAGGCCGGCGGCGCGGGCATCCGGTACCGGGGCATCCGTGGGTGTCGCCGCGTCGAGATCCGCCGGGGTCAGGGCGGGCGCGGCGTCGGGCGCCGTCGCGGCGAGGGCAGGTGAGACCAGCAGCGCCTTGGCGGCGGCATCCGTGAGACAGACTCCGACCCGGTCGGCCGGCGCCTCGGCGTCGAAGGGCAGCCAGGCGGCGCCCGACAAGGTGATGCCGATCTGGGCGACCAGCAGGTCCGGGCCCCGGGCCATCCACAGGCCGACGACGTCGCCGGGGCCGATGCCGCGGTGGGCGAGGCCGGCGGCGATCCGGCCGGCGCGAGCGGCGACCTCGGCATAGGTCAGGCTCGGATGGACGCCGCCCGCGATCACGCGGGCGCCGTCGACCAGGCAGGGATGCTCCGGCCGGGCGCGGGCCGAATCCAGGAAGATCTCGGCCAGCACCTCGTCGCGGATCAGGTCGGGGCGGTGCGCGCCGCGCAGCACGGCCGCCCCGCCCGCCGGACGCTCATGCGCCTCGGCCGCCGGTCCGGACCGGGTCTTCTCGGCGACGTCGCTCATCCGCTGCTCCGCTGGCCGACCGAACAGATCGGCGCATACCGTGGCGACTGCCCTATAGCCAGCCGATCATGCCGTTATCGAGGCGGCTTTGAACCCTGGGTGAAGGACGGCTTAAGCCCAGCGCCAGCCCGACGGCTCCAGGACCAGCACCTCGCCCTGGCGGATGCCGAGGCGCGGCGCCGCGTAGATGTCGAGATGGCCCAGCGCCACCAGGGCAGCCCGGGCGACGCCGCCGTGGGCGACGATCACGGCATCCCGCTCGAGCCCGGACAGAACCGGCCCGACCCGCTCCACGAGCGCGGCATAGCTCTCGCCACCCTGGCCGGGCGGACGGTGGTTCCAGCGCTCGCGGTCGCGGGCCGAAGCGCCCCCCGGGTCACGGCGGCGGATCTCGGCCCAGGTCGAGCCCTCCCAGTTGCCGAAGCCGATCTCCCTCAGCCGGGGATCGGTGCGGTACGCCTCCGCCGGCAGGCCCAGCGTCGTGCGCAGGATCTCCATGGTCCGCCGGGTGCGCTTGAGCGGGCTCGCCAGGAACTCCGCCTCCGCCACACCCGCCCCCGCCACCGCGGTCAGCCGCGCGGCCACGGCGACGGCCTGCGCCTCCCCGTGCGGGTTGAGATCGATGTCGCGACTGCCCTGCAGGCGGCCCTCGGCGTTCCAGGCGGTCTGGCCGTGGCGGATGAAATAGATCGTGGCCAACCGTCTCAAAATCCTGTCGCTGTGCAGGCGCCCGGAACGGCCGGGCGTGCCAACCGTTCTGGGCGTTCGTCGGCAAAGCCCCTCGATAAGGTCCTGCCCATGTCTAAGAAGCACGGCAAGCATCTTCCCGGCCAGTCGCAGGACGGGGGCGTGACAGACGCCCCCGATCGGCACCAGGCCGCCCGGGCGCGGGTGCCCTCGACCGCTGTCTGGGCCGGTGCGGCCGATGCGATCGCCGGGGCGGTCCCGGCGGCCCTGGGCGGCCATCGGCCGGCCCCGATCCGGGTCGCACCGGGGATCGTGGCTGTCGAGCCCGGAATGCGGATCGACCTGACGGCCGTCGACGCCGACGCCGATGGCGGCCTCGACAAGGTCTGGGCCAAGGACGCCCTCGGCCGGGAGCGCGAGCGGATCAGCGCCCTGCAGGAGCGGCTGTATGCCGAGCGCGCCCGCAGCCTGCTGCTGGTGTTCCAAGCGATCGATACCGGCGGCAAGGACGGGACGATCCGGTCGGTGCTCAAGGGCGTGAACCCGCAGGGTTGCACGGTGTCGTCGTTCAAGGTGCCGTCGAGCGACGAGCTCGATCACGATTTCCTGTGGCGCTACCACGCCAAGACGCCGGGGCGCGGCATGATCGGCGTGTTCAACCGCAGCCATTACGAGGACGTCCTCGTGGTGCGGGTAAAGGAGCTGGTGCCCGACCCGGTCTGGCAGGGCCGCTACCGGCTGATCAACGATTTCGAGCGGCTGCTCACCGAGTCCGGCACGGTGGTGATCAAGTTCTTCCTGCACATCTCCAGGGACGAGCAGAAGAAGCGCCTGGAAGCCCGGATCGCCGACCCGGAGAAGCACTGGAAATTCGACCCCGCCGACCTCGTCGAGCGGAAAGCCTGGGACGCCTACCAGCAGGCCTTCGCCGACGCGCTCTCGCAATGCTCGACGCCGCGCGCGCCGTGGCTTGTGGTGCCGGCCAACCACAAGTGGTTCCGCAACTACGTGATTGCCCGAACGATCGCAGATACGCTGGAGGCGATGGACCCACGATTCCCGAAGGCCGCGAAGGGAATCGCCGATCTGAAGGTCCCGAACTGATCCAAGGGGTGCCGCATGCTGGTGGTTCGGGAGGTCGCGGTCTCGGGCTACCGCTCGCTCCGGCGGATCGGCTTCCCGATGGACGACCTGTCGGTGTTCGTGGGCGGCAACGGCACCGGCAAGACCAACCTGTATCGCGGCCTCGAACTGCTTCAGGACGCGGCCCGGGGGACGCTCACCCGCGCGCTCGCCGTAGAGGGCGGGATGGATTCGGCGCTCTGGGCGGGGCGTCGGCGGCACGGCGAGGCGGCCCGGATCCGCCTGTCAGCCAGCCTGCACGATGACGGAACCGGGCAGGCGTTCACCTATGCGGTCGAACTCGGGCTCGTGCAGCAGGCCGGCGGCACTACCTACGGCGCCGCTTTCCGCAAGGAACCGCAGGTGAAGGCCGAGCGGTTGACCGTCCGGACCGGCCCCCGCACGGCGGTCATCCTCGACCGCGACGGCCGGACCGGCTTCGCCCGCGACGAGGAGGGGCGCAAACGGCCGCTGGCCCTGGATCTGCTGCCCACCGAAACCGCGCTCGGCACCTTCCTGGACGCGACGCGTCACCCGGAGATCGCCTTGGTTCGGCTCGCCATGACGGCTTGGCGCTTCCACCATGATTTTCGGACCGATGCCGAGTCGCCGCTCCGCCGCCCGTGCCTGGCAGTGACGACGCCGACCCTCGCCTCGGACGGGTCCGACCTCGCTGCCGTGTTCGCCACCCTGGCCCATATCCGGCAGGACACGGGCGATCTCGATATGGCGCTAGACGGCGCCTTCCCGGGCGCCCGGCTCGTGGTGCCGGAGCCGGGGCGCGAGGCGAGCTTCGGCGTCACCTTCCCGGACTTCCCGGGCCGCACCTTCGCGGCCTCGGAACTGTCGGACGGGACGCTGCGCTACCTCGCCCTCACCGGAGCGCTGCTGGCCTACAGGCTGCCGCCCTTCATCGCATTGAACGAGCCGGAATCGAGCCTGCACCCGGATCTGATGGAACCGCTCGCCCGGATGATCGCCCGGGCCGCCGAGCGCACCCAGATCTGGTTGGTCACGCATTCCGAGCGGCTGGCGGACGGGATCGCGACCCATGGGGGCGCCAGGCCGCGGACGGTCATCAAGCGCGACGGCGAGACCTGGATCGGCGGGCTCACCCTTTCAGGTGAATTCGCGGACGCGGACGACGACGAAGATTAATCCTTGTCGAGGGTCAGGTCCGGCGCATCGGGGCTCTTCATGCCGACGACGTGGTAGCCCGCATCCACGTGCAGGATCTCGCCGGTCATGCCCGCGGCCATGTCGGAGATCAGGTAGGCGGCGGTCTCGCCGACCTCACCGATGGTCACGGTTCGGCGCAGGGGCGCGTTGTACTCGTTCCACTTCAGAATGTAGCGGAAGTCGCCGATTCCCGAGGCCGCCAGGGTCTTGATCGGGCCGGCCGAGATCGCGTTGACGCGGATGTTCTTCGGCCCGAGATCGGCCGCGAGATAGCGCACCGAGGCTTCGAGCGCCGCCTTGGCCACGCCCATGACGTTGTAGTGCGGCATCCACTTCTCGGCGCCGTAATAGGTCAGCGTCACCAGGGAACCGCCCGGGCGCATGATCCTCTCGGCGCGCTGGGCCACCGCCGTGAACGAGTAGCACGAGACCAGGAGCGACTTGGTGAAGTTCTCCTCGGATGTCTCGAGGTAGCGGCCGGTCAGCTCGTCCTTGTCGGAAAAGGCGATGCAGTGGATGACGAAGTCGATGCCCTCGGGGAAGACCCGGGCGGCCTCCGCGAACACGGCGTCGATGGTCGCCGCCTCGGTCACGTCGCAATGCCCGATGACGTGGGCGTCGAGTTCCTTGGCCAAGGGCTCGACCCGCTTGCGCAGGGCGTCGCCCTGATAGGTAAACGCGAGCTCGGCCCCGTGCGCGCGGGCGCTGCGGGCGATGCCCCAGGCGATCGAGCGGTTGTTGGCGACACCGAGCACGAGGCCCCGCTTGCCCGCCAGAATGCCCTGCCCGTGTTCCGCCATGATCGATCCTGGAAACCTCTCGGCCCCTTGCGGCACCGGGGGTCTCCTTAACGGAGCCCGCTCGGAGACGGAAGTGCGCACCCGGCCGCCGGGCGACCGGGCGCGGGGCGCCTGTTACGCAGCGTTCTACGCCACCTTGGCGCGTCGGTTCCTGGCGAACTCGATGAGCGCGGGATCCTCGCTATCCGGCAGGGTGATCGCCGTGGTGGCGAGCAGGTCGCCGCGGGTGCCGTCCTTCTTGGGAAGGCCCTTGCCGCGCAACCGGAACGTGCGGCCCGAACTCGTCATCGGCGGCATCTTCATCTCGACCGCGCCGGTCAGGGTCGGCACCCGGATCGTGCCGCCGAGCACGGCGTCCTCCAGCGGCACCTCGACGCTGACCTTCAGGTCGGCCCCCTCGACGGTGAAGCGGGGATGCGGCCGGACCCGGATGGTCAGCAGGGCGTCGCCGGGCTCGCCGCGGGGGCCGGCGCTCTGGCCAAGGCCACGAAGCCGAATGGTCTGGCCATCCTCGACGCCCCGGGGGATCACCACGTCGACCTCCCGGCCCGTGGGCAGGGCGAGGCGCAGCTTTTCTTCGCTGGCGACCTGCTCCAGGCTCACGGACAGCTCGGCCGCGACATCCTCGCCCTTGGCCGCCTGGCGCTGGCCGGGCCCGGCACCGCCCGCGCGGAACGCCTCACCGAAGATGTGCGAGAAGATGTCCTCGCCCATCCCGCCGCCGCCCATTCCGCCTTGCCGGCTGCGGGCCATGTTCTCGAAATCGAACCCGCTCGACCGGCCGCCGCCGAAGCCGCCCGAGAACCCTTCGAAGCCGCTGGCGCGCGGCTTGCCGTCGCCGTCGATCTCGCCGCGGTCGAACTGCTTGCGCTTCTCGGAATCGCCCAGGATCTCGTAGGCCGAGTTCGCCTCGGCGAATCGGTCCTTGGCCTTCACGTCGTTCTTGTTGCGGTCGGGGTGGAAGTCCTTGGCGAGCTTGCGATAAGCCTTCTTGATGTCGGCTTCGCTCGCTCCCTTGGCCACGCCCAGCACGTCGTAGGGATTGCGCATCGGTCTCTTGAGGCTGTGCGGTGGGGTATCCACCCGGATGTGGGAAGGCTGTTGCATCCCTGCAACGGTCATGGCGGCGAAAGTCTGCGGGTTCGGGCGCTGCGTCAAGCGGTGGATCTCGCTCCGGCGCGCGCGACCGCATAACCTGGACGCGTGACGCCATCACCGGCTCGCCGGCAGCGGGCCGCGGGAGGAAATCCGATGCAGTATGCCTGCGACCACGTCCATCTGCGCAGCCGCGACGCCGTGAAGGCCGGAGCCTTCTACGTGGAGACCTTCGGGGCCACGGAGGTGGAGCGCGTCGGCGCCGATCCCGTGCAGCGCATGGTGCTCAACCTCGGCGGCCTGACCGTCTTCATCGAGCAGGCCCCCTCCGAGACCGCCCCCGCCACGCAGACGCCCTGCCTCGGCATCGAGCATATCGGTCTGCGCGTCGCCGACATCGACGCCGCCATGGCCGAACTCGCAGGCCGCGGCGTCACCGTGCGGATGCCCATCACCGAGCGCGGCCAGGGCGTGCGGATCGCCTTCGTGGAAGGTCCGGACGGGGCGCTGATCGAGATCCTGGAGCGCCGGGCGGCCGGCTGACAGGCGGTCCCTCAGAAGGTTCGCGGGCCGCGCCCGAGCCCGAGCCCTTCGAACGTCCGGATCGCCTCAGCGCCGGGCGCCGCCGTGCAGGGCCAGCGCCGGCTCCCGGTCGCCCTCGGTTGGAGATGGCGGCTCGATCCGGTCGAAGCCGTCCGCGCTGTAGACCGCGCCGAGCACCGTCTTGAAATGGCGCTGCACCCGGGCGTGGCACTCGCAAGCCGAGCCCGACATCGCCCGGCGGTCGAGCACCGTGATGCGTCCTCGCCCGACCCGGATCAGGCCCTGGTCCTGAAGCGTCCGCAGGATGCGGGTCAGGTAGGTGCGCTGGACGCCGAGCATCGAGGCCAGCAATTCGTGGGTGATTGGCAGGGTGTCGCCTCCGATCCGGTCCTGTAGCGTCAGGAGCCAACGCAGGCAGCGCTGCTCGATCGGATGGAGGGCGTTGCAGGCGGCGGCCTGCAGCACTTGCGCCAGGAGGCAGTCGCCGTAGCGTGCGAACAGGTTGCGGACCTCGGGGGATCGGCGCTTGGCGTCCTGGAGCCGGTCGGCCTCCAGGCGCAGCATCGGCCCGCCGATCTGCACGATCGCCTCGGTGGATGCCGGCACCCGGCCCGCGCTGACGATGCCGCCGACGGCTCCCTCGCGACCGATGCTCGCGGTCTCGGCGCAGCGCCCGTCCCGGGTGCCGATGATCAGCGCCACGACGGTCTGGTCGCAGGGGAAGGTGATGTGCGCCACCTCCGTGCCGGCCTCGAACACGATCGCCCCCTTGTCGCAGGAGACCCGCTCGAGATGGGGGACGATCAGCGCGCGGTCGGACTCCCGGAGCGCGTCGAGGAGCAGGTTGCCCGTGAGGGAAGCAGCGCGGTCAGCGGGCATGCAGGTCGGGGACCGTGGAACGGGAGGCGTCCGAAAGGAACCTCGTCGGGCGGCCCGCTTGCTTGCGGGCGAATCCGACACGCTTATATCCCGCCCCCTGACCTGGAACCAACCTAAGTCTATCCCGCCCGATCATTTATTTGTCGGTGCAAAGACCCTGTTCCGAAAGCCGCCGGTGCTCGCGCGGGTCGCAATCGGTCGACAGGAACGAGGCCCAGTCGGACGGCGTGCCGTAGAAAGCGTTGCGGTCGACGTCGCCCTGCACCCCGGGGACGCGCCCGGTGGAGGTGAATTGCCACAGCATCCACTTCCGGTTGACGAAGCGCTGCTCCGGCTCGGCCGCGGTGGAGCGCAGCCAGTGCGGGTAGTCGGGCAGTTCGCCTTCCAGCACGTCCTTGTGGAAGGTGATGTCGGTGTAGATGATCGGGCGCTTGCCGGTGTAGCGCTCCATCTCTTCCAGCATCTCCGTGACCATCGCGAGAGCCTGCGCCTTGGGCAGCTTCTTCGGGCAGGTCTGCGAATGGCCGTTCCACTCCACGTCGAGCACCGGCGGAAGGGCCGTCGGGTCGTTCGGCACGTTGCGCTTGAACCACTCCATCTGGTCCCGGGCGGAGCGGCACCAGAACACGAAGTGGTAGGCGCCCCGCGGCACGCCGGCCTTGGCGGCGTTGTCCCAGTTGGTCCGGAAGCGCTCGTCGACGTGGTCGCCGCCCTCTGTCGCCTTGATGAAGGCGAACTGAGTGCCGGCGGCCCGGACCGAGGCCCAGTCGACGTTGCCCTGCCATTTCGAGATGTCGATGCCCTGGATCGGGTGCTGCTTGGCTTTGGCCACGCCCGGATGGGGCTTGGCGTCACCCTTGGTCGGGTAGAAATTCGTGTTCGACGCGCACGCGGCCAAGCCGGCCATCACCGCGACGGCCAGCACCCGGGCAGCGACGCGCCGAACGCTTCTCAACCGGCCGGCACCCCGAATCGCCGAAGCGGACGGACCCTGCGAAAGCTTGATATCTCGCACCATCAGTGTTCAGCCCGCCACCGAAGAAGCGCCAAAGTCAGGCGTAATCGATGGGCCCGGCGCAGTTAACGGAGCTTTGCGAACATTGCGGCGGAATTCCGAGATGCGTGTCGCTGCCGCGACATACGGTATCGATCCCCGGTTGGTTCACAGGCCCGGATCCGGCTAAGTGCCGGTCCCGCAACGCGAGTCCCGTCACGGTCCCGTGAGCAAGCAATTATTCACCATAGGTTACGAAGGGCTCGACCCGGAGCGCCTTACGGATGCGCTGCGCTCGGCGGGCGTTGCCGTGCTGGCCGACGTGCGGGCGGTGGCGAACTCGCGCAAGCGCGGCTTCTCGAAGGGTGCGCTCGGAACGGGTCTCGCAGAGGCGGGACTCGGCTACGCGCATCTGCGCAGCCTCGGCACGCCGAAGGCCGGCCGCGAGGCGGCCCGGGCGGACGACGCGGCGCTGATGCGCAGGATCTACTGTGAAGAGGTGCTCGACACGGGCGCCGGCGGAATAGCCCTGGACGAACTCGCCGCCATGGCGGCCGCCGCCCCGACCTGCCTGCTGTGCTTCGAGCGGGACCCGGCCCGCTGCCACCGCCGGGTCCTGGCCGAACGGCTCGCGGACCGGGGCTTTGCCGTCACCGACCTGTTCGGCTGACTCTCCGCCGGCTCTGGCCGTCGCACAGGAATGAACCGCGCGCGCCTTCCCGGATGCCCGGAACGTGTGTGGACGGCGATCCGGGAACCCGCAGCGAACGCGCCGCGCAGCGGCACGATCGTCAATTGGCTGTCGCAATCAGGCGCGTGACGTCGTTCGGTGCCGGATCCCGGGCGGCATTCCGCGCGCCGGAGAAGAGGCCGCGCGAAACCAGCGATGCTCGGTTGAGTCGATCACTATTCAGGTCCGCGCATCATCCGGGCGACGGCGAAGCGCCGGATCGGTTCGATCGCGGCGCTCAGCAGCGTCCGGGGCGTGCGCGGCACCCCGAATTCCCGCGGGACAGGCCGGCGTCGATACGGGTCGGCCACCGGCTCGACCGGCAGGTACAGGGCTTCGAGGAACGACATCTCCAGCAGCATCGCGCCGGTGTCGTCGGTGACCACCAGGGCCGCATCGAGCAGCCGCGTATCGCCGCTGTGCTGACGCATCAGCCCCTGGACGATGGTCCGGGCGGTGGCCCGGGCGGCGTCCAGGTCGGCGACCCACTGCGCCGCGGAGGCGGGCAGGCAGGCGCCGTCCAGGCGGATGCTGAAAGTGGCGCGGACCATCGTGGCGTTCCTTGGAGGATCGGGCGTCGCGCGTCGGGCGGCGATCGTCAGGCGGCTTGCGCGCCGTCCTGCGGCTCGGTCTCGACGAAGTCGGCCTTGGCCTCGGCCGCCGATTTCGGATCGAAGGCGTCCGCCAGCAGGCTGAGGCGCCGGGCCATGTCGCGCACCTCGTTGAGGGCGATCGACTTCTGGCCCTCCTTCACCGCCCGGGTGATGTCGCTGACCTGCGTGGTGGCGACCCGCCTCAGTTCGTCGGCGAGCTGGTGGCTGGTCATCATCGCATCCGTTCCCGAATTGGTTCGTCTGTGCCGGGATCGTGGTGGGAGGGCGCTTACCAACGGGTTTCGCGCAGCGGCGATGCCTGTGGACAACACGGGCTTACGCGGCTCAGTCCTGCAGGTGGCGCGCGGCGATGATCGAGGCGGCGGTGCGATTCTCCACGCCGAGCTTGGCGTAGATGCCCTCCAGATGCTTGGTCACCGTGCGGTGGCTGAGCCCCAGGATCTCGCCGATGTCGCGGCTCGATTTCCCCCGCGACAGCCACAGCAGCACCTCGGCCTCGCGGCCGGTGACCGGAAGCCGCGCCCGCAGCCGCTCGATGCCGCCCGAAGCCTCCTCGCGCGACAGGCGCAGCAGGATCTCCTCCGGGGTGCGTCCGATGAAGCTGAGCGCGTAGGGGGTACCGTCGCCGCCGGTCAGCGTCAGGGCGTTGGCGGCTCCCCCGGTGAGGCAGCCGCGCAGCCAGTCCCGGGCGCGAGCGGGCAGCGCGAGGCCCGCGGACGGATCCGAGCCGAGCCCGGCGAGCAACCGCCCGGCCTGCGGGGTCGCCCACAGCACCGCGCCCGCCTCCGAGACCGCGAACAAGGTGCGCCCGGCAGTGTCGAGAGCGGCCCTTGCGCTCTGCGCGGCGCGCGCGCTGGCGAGGTGGACGCGGATCCGGGCCAGGATCTCGTCCGGGGCGATCGGCTTGGTGACGTAGTCGATCCCGCCGGCGCTCAAGCCCTTCACGATGTGCTCGGTCTCGCTCAGCCCGGTCATGAAGATCACCGGCACGCCGGCGATCTGCGGCTTGGCCTTAAGCCTCCGGCAGGTCTCGAACCCGTCCATGCCGGGCATCATCGCGTCGAGCAGGATCACGTCCGGCGTGATCTCGTCCACGAGCGCGAGGGCGAGGTCGCCGCCCACCGCCACCAGCACGGTGGCACCCGAGCGCTCGATCGCCTCGGTGAGGAAAATCAGCGTGTCGGGCGAATCGTCCACCACCAGGACGACATCGCGGCTCGGCTGGTTCGTCGGCGCCTCAGCCATGGCGGGCGAGTCCTTGCAGGACCGAAAGGTAGCGGCGCAGGTCGTAGCCCTCCACGAGACCGCGCATCTGAGCCACGAAGGCGGGCGGCACCGTCACGTCGCCCTCCATCTCGGTGAGCTTCGCCTCGATGGCCCGGATATGCCCGATCCGGCCCAGGCGCAGCAGCTCGCCGACATGCTCCGGCCCGGGATGGCCGATCTCCGCGAGCGCCGGAGCCGGCTCGCGCAGAGCGGGCGTCGCGGCGTCGGTCCATTCGAGGTGGAGCAGCTTGCCGATCCGCTCCAGCACGTCGCGCAGGTCGAAAGGCTTGGCGAAGATCGCGTCGTGGGGGGCGTCGTCGCCGCGCACCGGGCTGATCTCGTGGACGTTGGCGGACATCATAGCGATCGGTCCGGTATGCCCCTCCGCACGCAGCGTCGCGGCGGCGGCCCAGCCGCTCATGCCCGGCATGGCGATGTCGAGGAGGATCAGGTCGATCCCGCCCCTGGCCACGGCCGACAGGCATTCAGGCCCGGAGCCCGCCTCCATCACGGAGATTCCGTGCGGCTCGAGGATCGCCCGCATCAGGGCGCGGTGGGCGGTGTCGTCGTCGGCCACCAGGATCGTGCGTCGGGCGCCGGCATAGGCTCGCTCCGGCGCGGAGGCCGGGGGAACCACGACGACCGGCGCGGGCTGGGCCACGGAGGCCAGCATCAGCCGCAGCCGGGCCTGGGTGCCGCCGCCGGGGGCCGCAGCCACGGTGATCTCGCCGCCGAGCAGCTGCGCCAGCAGGTCCGCGATGGTGAGCCCGAGCCCCGTCCCCGGAGTACTGCGGGCGGCCGGCGTCGAGCCCCGCTCGAACGGCTGGAAGATCCGCGCCAGGTCCGCCTCCGGGATGCCCGGGCCGGTGTCGCGGATCGTGAACACCGCGATCTGGCTGCGGTAGCTGAGATCCAGCGAGACGGTGCCGGAGGGCGTGAACTTGATCGCGTTCGACAGGAGGTTGAGCAGCGCCTGGCGCAGGCGCTTCTCGTCGGTGGCGACCACCGCCGGCAGGACCTCCGGCCGGGAGAACCGGAATTCGAGGCCGGCCTCCCGGGCCTGCAGCCGGACCATGTCGACCAACTGGTCGAGGAACTCGGTGAGCCGGACCTCGTCCCGGTGGATCTCGAGCCGCCCGGCCTCCATCCGCGAGATGTCGAGCAGGCCGTCGATCAGCCCGGACAGGTGCTGGGCGCTGCGCCTTATCACCCGGATGCCGTTGAGGCGCGGGGCCGGGATCGCGGGATCGGATTCGAGGAGCTGGGCGTAGCCGAGCACGGTGGAGAGCGGCGTGCGCAACTCGTGGCTGATCCCGACCACGTAGCGGCTCTTGGCGAGGTTTGCGGCTTCCGCCCGCTCCTTGGCCTCCTGCAGCTTGGCGTCGGTGAGCTTGTGGGCCGCGATCTCGGCCTCGTAGAGCGCGGTCTGGCGCATGGTCTCCGACTGGGCGACCCGCCGGCTCTCCTGGGCGAGCACGAACAGCCACGCGACCACGCCGAGGATCACCACCAGGATGAAGAACACGCTGGTCAGCGCCGTGCGCAGGACCACGCGATGCTCGGGATGCGCGATGGTGGCGCCGGCATGGACGATCCCCAGGATCAGGGCGATCACCGCGCAGAGGGTCAGCATGACCGCGAGGTAGCGGCCGAGCGGCGCGCCGATCCAGGCCGCCGTCCGGCCCGGCAGGATCCGGCCGAGCGCCTGCTGCGCCTGCGCCTCCAGCCGGCCGTGCGGCTTGCACAGGTCGCCGCAGCGAGCGTCGAGGGAGCAGCACAGGGAGCAGATCGGGGCGTCGTAGGCCGGGCAATGGGCCATGTCCTCGCCCTCGAACGGCAATTCGCAGACCCGGCAGGTGACCTCGCCCACCCCCCAATCCCGCTTGGGAGTCCGGGCGAGATACCAGCGGCCGGCCGTGGCCCAGGCGATCACCGGGGCCGCCGCAAAGGCGGTCGCCAGCGTCAGAAGCGGCGCGAAGGGCTGGAGCGCGTGGCCGAGCAGGCCGGCATAGGCGAGGCCGCCGATGGCGAGCGCCAGCACCATGGCGCCGGTCCCGACCGGGTTGATGGCGTAGAGATGGGCGCGCTTGAACTCGATGCCCGGGGGCGAGAGGCCGAGCGGCTTGTTCACCGCGAGGTCGGCCGCGAGCGCCCCCACCCAGGCCGAGACCACGGAGGCGTAGAGCGGCAGCGTGCTCTCGATGGTCTTGTCGATGCCGAGCTCCATCAGGAGCACCGCGATGGCGACGTTGAACACCAGCCAGACGACCCGCCCCGGATGGCTGTGGGTCAGCCGGGAGAAGAAGTTCGACCACGCGATCGAGCCGGCATAGGCGTTGGTCAGGTTGATCTTGAGCTGAGAGACCAGAACGAACAGCCCCGTCAGCAGCAGGGCCGCGCGGCCGCCCTCCCCGGTCACGTAGCCGAACGCCACCGCGTACATCCGGGTCGGCTCGGCGGCGTGCTCGGGCGGGACGCCGTGCCCGAGCGCGAGGACCGCGAGGCCCGCGCCGAGCAGGATCTTGAGCATGCCGGGCACGATCCAGCCGGCACCGCCCGAGAGCACCGCCAGCCACCAGCGCCAGTCGCGCCGGCCCACCGGCTCGGGCACGAAGCGCAGGAAGTCGACCTGCTCGCCGACCTGGGCCAGCAGGGCCAGCAGCACCCCGGTGGCCAGACCGAACCGGCCGACATCGAAGGCAGCCCCGCCACCGTCGAGCCCCGGGAAATCCCTGAGCGCCTGCAGGGGCGCCGCGCCTTGCGCCGCCACGAAGGCCAGCGGCAGCAGGCTCAAGCCGATCCAGAGCGGCTGCGTCCAGATCTGGAACCGGCTGATCAGCCGGATCCCGTAGACCACCAGCGGGATCACCGCGGCGGCGCAGACGAGGTATCCGATGCCGAGCGGCAGCCCGAAGCAGAGCTGCAGCGCCAGCGCCATGATCGCCGCCTCGATGGCGAAGAACAGGAACGTGAAGCTCGCGTAGATCAGCGATGTGACCGTGGAGCCGAGATAGCCGAACCCGGCGCCCCGGGTCAGCAGGTCCATGTCGAGCCCGTAGCGGGCCGCATAGACGGTGATCGGCGCCGCGGAGGCGAAGATGATCAGGCCTACGACCAGCACCGCGGCCAGCGTGTTGGGGAACCCCGCCGTCAGAGCCAGGGTCCCGCCGATCGCCTCCAGCGCCAGGAACGAGACCGATCCGAGCGCCGTCTGCGCCACCTGGAAGCCGGACCAGCGCCGGGCCTTCTTGGCGGTGAACCGGAGGGCGTAATCCTCCAGGGTCTCGTCGGCGACGAAGCGGTTGTAGTCCCGGCGGATCGGGATGATGCGCTGAGGCCCGCTCATCGCGGCCCTGTCCGGCACATGGAGCAGCGGCCGCGCACGCGCGCGCGAACAGAACCCGGCGCCGGGGCGCCGCCCACGCTCTCCGCCTTCGCTCCCAATGATCCCTCAGACTTCTGCGCCGCGATGGTGCGCTCGATGCAAGAGAACGGCCATACGCAAAACATCGTATAGGCCGCAGCGTGACCGAAGACCTAGCCTGGACTGGTCGATCCGGGGCGCCACGCGAGGCCCGGACGCGAACCAGGGCAGGCACGATGGCTGACGACACCGAGACCGGCGCGAAGAACGGCTTGCACTCCCCGCTGCGGCGCAGGCTGCTCATGGGACTGGCCGGCGCACCGGCCCTCGCCCTCATGCCGCGCGGCGCCTGGGCCGCGGCCCCGACCGCGGCGGTCAACACCACCGGGCTCGCGGTGACCGACACCGAGGTGACGGTCGGCATCCTGCACTCGGTCACCGGCACGATGGCGATCTCCGAGACGGGCGCCCAGGAGGCCGAGAAACTCGCCATTGCCCAGATCAACGAGGCCGGCGGCGTGCTCGGCCGCAAGATCAAGATTATCCAGGAGGACGGCGCCTCCGACTGGCCGACGTTTGCCGAGAAGGCCAAGAAGCTCCTGGTCAACGACCATTGCGCCGCCGTGATGGGCTGCTGGACCTCGGCCTCGCGCAAGGCGGTCCTGCCGGTGTTCGAGCAGTATAACGGCCTCCTGTATTACCCGACCTTCTACGAGGGCCTGGAGCAGTCCAAGAACGTGTTCTACACCGGCCAGGAGGCCACGCAGCAGATCCTCGCCGGGCTCGATTGGGTCCACAAGGAGAAGGGCGGCGACAGCTTCTATTTCATCGGCTCCGACTACATCTGGCCGCGCACCTCGAACAAGATCGCCCGCAAGCACGTCGAGAACGTGCTCAAGGGCAAGGTGGTCGGCGAGGAGTACTTCCCTCTGGGCCACACCCAGTTCAACTCGGTGATCAACAAGATCAAGCTGACCAAGCCGAAAGTGATCTTCACCGACGTGGTCGGCGGCTCGAACGTGGCGTTCTACAAGCAGCTCAAGGCAGCGGGCATCGACCTGTCCAAGCAGGTGCTGATGACGATCTCGGTCACCGAGGACGAGATCGACGGCATCGGTGGCGAGAACATCGCCGGCGCCTACGCGTGCATGAAGTACTTCCAGTCGATCGAAAACGAGAACAACAAGGCCTTCGTCGCAGCGTTCAAGAAGATGTGGGGCGAGAAGACCGTGATCGGCGACGTCACGCAGGCGGCCTATCTCGGCCCGTTCCTGTGGAAGATGGCCTGCGAGAAGGCCGGCTCCTTCGACGTCGACAAGGTGGTCGCCGCCTCCCCCGGCCTGGAGTTCAAGGGCGCGCCGGAAGGCTACGTCAAGATCGACGAGAACCACCATCTCTGGTCGAAGACCCGGGTCGGCAAGGCCAAGCCCGACGGCCAGTTCGAGATCGTCTACACCAGCCCCGAGCTGATCAAGCCGGATCCGTTCCCGAAGGGCTACCAGTAGTCTCCAACTCTCCCCTCCCCCGCAGAGGGGGGAGGGAGAGCGTCGCCGACCATTACCACACCAGCCAGATCGCGGGAGACACGAAAAAATGTTGGGCGAGTATTCCCTCGGGGACCTCGGCGCGATCTTCGCCATGCAGGGCTTCGCCGGCCTGATCCTGTTCTCAGTCTACCTGCTGATGGCGCTGGGTCTGGCGATCATCTTCGGTCAGATGGGCGTGATCAACATGGCCCACGGGGAATTCATGATCCTCGGGGCCTACGTCACCTATCTCTGCTCGGCCTTCTGCCAGAGCTACCTGCCGGCTTTGTTCCCGGTCTACTTCTTCGTCGCGATGGGGCTGGCGTTCCTCGCCTCCGGGGCGCTCGGCATGCTGGTGGAGTGGAGCCTGATCCGGTTCCTCTACAAGCGCCCGCTCGACACGCTGCTCGCCACCTGGGGCCTGTCGCTGATCCTGCAGCAGGCCTACCGGTCGATCTTCGGCGCCCGCGAGGTCGGCGTCGAGCTGCCGTCCTGGCTGATCGGCTCGGTGCAGGTTACCGACACGATCGAGATCCCGGTCAACGGCCTGTTCGTGATGGCGGTGACCATCCTGATCACGGTGAGCGTGGCGCTGCTGATCTACCGCTCGCGCTTCGGCCAGCAGGTCCGGGCCGTGATGGCCAACCGTGCCATGGCGGGCGCCGTGGGCATCGATACCGAGAAGGTCGACCGCTACACGTTCGGCCTCGGCTGCGGCATCGCGGGCGTCGCCGGCTCGGCCTTCACGATGATCGGCTCGACCGGGCCGACCTCGGGACAGCTCTACATCGTCGACACCTTCCTGATCGTCGTGTTCGGCGGCGCCGCGAGCCTGCTCGGCACCATCGCGTCGGCCTTCTCGATCTCGCAAACGCAATCGATCCTGGAATTCTTCCTCTCCGGCTCGATGGCCAAGGTGATCACCCTGCTCGCGGTGGTCGGCATCCTGATGTTGCGGCCGCAGGGCCTCTTCACCCTCAAGGTCCGGCGCTGAGGATTGTTCGAGATGACGAATCCGGTCCAGACCCTGACCAGGTCGGTCACCGTCAACGACAACCCGTTCATGAAGCCGGTGGAGTGGCTGAGCTTGGCTCTGCTCGCCGGGGTGATCCTGGTGGTCCTGCCGCTGGCCCTCGACGGGTTCCGCCTCAACCTCGTCGGCAAGTACCTCACCTACGCCTTCGTGGCCCTCGGGCTGGTGATCTGCTGGGGCTATGCCGGTATCTTGTCCTTAGGCCAGGGCGTCTTCTTTGGCTTGGGCGGGTACTGCATGGCGATGTACCTGAAGCTGGAAGCATCAAGCGTCGCGAATACGAAAATCCAATCGACGCCGGGTATCCCGGACTTCATGGACTGGAACCAGATCACCGCCCTCCCCTGGTTCTGGCAGCCGTTCAAAAGCCTGCCGCTGACCGTGATCCTGGTGGTGGCGGTCCCGGTCCTGTTCGCGCTGGTCATCTCCTACGCGATGTTCAAGCGCCGGGTCGGCGGCACCTACTTCGCGATCATCACCCAGGCCATCGCCGCGATCCTGACGATCCTGATCGTCGGCCAGCAGGGCTACACCGGCGGCATCAACGGCATCACCGACCTGCGCACCCTTCATGGCTGGGACATCCGCACCGACCACGCCAAGGTGATCCTGTACTTCGTCAACGGCGGCCTGCTGCTCGCCTGCATCCTGGCGGCGCAGTACGTGAAGAAATCGAAGCTCGGCCGCATCCTGGTCGCCATGCGCGACAAGGAGGACCGGGTCCGGTTCTCCGGCTACTCGGTGGCGGGCTTCAAGGTCTTCGCCTTCTGCCTGGCGGCCGGCTTCGCGGCGATCGGCGGGGCGATGTTCACCCTGCAGGTCGGGTTCATGTCGCCGTCCTTCGTCGGCATCGTGCCGTCGATCGAGATGGTGATCTACGCCGCGGTCGGCGGGCGCCTGTCCCTGTTCGGCGCGGTCTGGGGCACGCTGCTGGTGAACTGGGCCAAGACCAGCTTCTCCGAGAGCTTCCCCGACCTCTGGCTGTTCGGTCTCGGCGCCCTGTTCATCGCAGTGGTGCTCGCCTTCCCGAACGGTCTGGCCGGCATCTGGCGCGAGCAGATCGAGCCCCGCCTGACCCGGAGGGTGAAGGGCCTGCGCCCGCCCGAGACCACCATCGTCCCGCCCCACGGCGCTCCGGCCGAGTGAGGATGTCATGAACGCCGCGATCCTCTCCTCCCCCGTGGTCGGCGCCGACGCGGCGCCGCCCGAATACCTCCTCGCCGTCGAGGCGCTGACCGTCTCGTTCGACGGCTTCAAGGCGGTCAACGACGTGTCGTTCTACGTCGACCCGGACGAGATCCGGGTGATCATCGGCCCGAACGGCGCCGGCAAGACCACGGTGCTCGACCTGATCTGCGGGCGCACCCGGGCCAGCGCCGGATCGATCAAGTACAAGGGCCAGGAGCTGACCAAGCTCACCGAGAGCGCGATCGTGCAGGCCGGGGTCGGCCGCAAGTTCCAGACGCCGTCGATCTACGACGACCTGACGGTGTTCGAGAACCTGGAGATCTCGTTTCCCCGCGGGCGCACGGTGTTCGGCGCCCTCACCTTCAAGCGGGACGCCGAGGTCCGCGACCGGATCCACGAGATCGCCGAGACGATCTTCCTGAAGGACCAGCTCAAGGAGCGGGCCGAGTTCCTGAGCCACGGCCAGAAGCAGTGGCTCGAGATCGGCATGCTGCTGATTCAAGATCCGGAACTGCTGATGCTCGACGAGCCGGTGGCCGGGATGAGCGTCGGCGAGCGGATCAAGACCGCCGAGCTGCTCAACCAGATCATCAAGGGCCGCTCGGTCCTGGTGATCGAGCACGACATGAAGTTCGTCGAGGACATCGCCCACCGGGTGACCGTGCTGCACCAGGGCAAGGTGCTGTCCGAAGGCTCGATGGAGCGGGTCAAGAACGACCCGAAGGTCATCGAAGTGTATCTGGGACATTGACGATGGGCTCGCTCCAGACCGCACACCCGCCCCTGGTCAAGGCGCCTCCGCACGTCGCGATTCCCGATGTGGCCCCGGCCCTCGCCGTCCACGACCTTCACGCCGCCTACGGCCAGAGCGAAGTCCTGCACGGGCTGAGCTTCTCGGTGGCGCCGGGCGAGATCGTCGCCGTGATGGGCCGCAACGGCATGGGCAAGACCACCCTGATGAAGACCCTGATGGGTCTCGTGCCGGTGAAATCCGGATCGATCCGGGTCGGCGAAACGGATGTCGTCGCACTCAAGAGCCACGCCCGGGTTGCCCAGGGCCTCGCCTACGTGCCGCAGGGCCGGATGATCTTCTCGACCATGACGGTCCAGGAGAACATCGAGACCGGCCTGACGGTGACGGGCACCCGCAAGGTGCCGCAGGACCTCTACGACATGTTCCCGGTGCTGCTCGAAATGAAGGGCCGGCGCGGCGGCAACCTGTCGGGCGGCCAGCAGCAGCAGCTCGCCATCGCCCGCGCGCTCGCCAGCCGGCCGAAGGTTCTGCTCCTGGACGAACCCACGGAGGGCATCCAGCCCTCGATCATCCGCGAGATGGGCCGGACCCTGAAGAAGATCCGCGACGACCGCGGCCTCTCCATCGTGGTCTCCGAGCAGGTGCTGAGCTTCGCCCTCGATGTCGCCGACCGGGTCATCGTCATGGAGAACGGCGCCATCGTGCACGAAGCACCGCGGGCCGGCATCGACGAGGCGCAGGTCGCCCGGTTCCTGTCGGTGTGAGGCACTTTCCCCTCCCCCGGGGGAGGGGTCAGGGGTGGGGGCGATGCCGGATGAAACGCAACGGTACGGCCTGAACCACCCCCACCTCCTTCCCTCCGCGCGGGGGAGAAGAGCGCGTCGAGCGGGGAAGCTCGGCCGCGGCCGGCAAAGCAATTCGGCACTCGAGATCGCAACAGGGAGTCGCAAAAAATGCCCGAGACGCTGATCAAGGTCGATCTCACGCAATCGGCCTATGACAACGACATGGTGCACAATCGGTGGCACCCCGACATCCCGATGGTCGCCACGGTCAAGCCGGGCGACGACTTCATCGTCGAGACCTACGATTGGACCGGCGGCTTCATCAAGAACAACGATTCCGCCGACGACGTGCGCGACATCGACCTGTCGATCGTCCACTTCCTGTCCGGCCCGATCGGCGTCGAGGGCGCCGAGCCGGGCGACCTGCTGGTGGTGGACCTGCTCGACATCGGCGCCAAGCCCGAGAGCCAGTGGGGCTTCAACGGATTCTTCTCCAAGAAGAACGGCGGCGGCTTCCTGGACGAGCACTTCCCCCAGGCGCAGAAGTCGATCTGGGACTTCGAGGGCCTGTTCACCAAGTCCCGCCACGTGCCGGGCGTTCGCTTCCCCGGGCTGATCCATCCCGGGCTGATCGGCTGCCTACCCGATCCGAAGATGCTGGAGACCTGGAACACCCGGGAGAAGGCGCTCTACGACACCAACCCGGAGCGCGTGCCGGCGCTCGCCACCCTGCCCTTCGGCCCGACCGCCCATATGGGCCGGCTGAAGGGCGAGGCGAAGGACGCGGCCGCCGCCACGGGCGCCCGTACGGTCCCGCCCCGGGAGCACGGTGGCAATTGCGACATCAAGGATCTCTCGCGCGGCTCTAAGATCTACTTCCCGGTCTACGTGCCGGGCGCCGGCCTCTCGATGGGCGACCTGCATTTCAGCCAGGGCGACGGCGAGATCACCTTCTGCGGCGCCATCGAGATGGCCGGCTGGGTGCATCTCAAGGTCGAGCTGATCAAGGACGGCATGGCCAAGTACGGGATCCGGAACCCGATCTTCAAGCCGTCGCCGATCACGCCGAAATACGACGACCACCTGATCTTCGAGGGCATCTCCGTCGACGAGCACGGCGGCCAGCATTATTTGGATGTTCACATCGCCTATCGCCAGGCCTGCCTCAACGCGATCGAGTACCTCAAGAAGTTCGGCTACTCGGGCGCACAGGCCTACTCGATCCTCGGCACGGCACCGGTCCAGGGGCACATCTCCGGGGTCGTCGATATCCCGAACGCCTGCGCGACCCTGTGGATTCCGACCAAGATCTTCGAGTTCGACATCAATCCCGGTGCCGACGGGCCGACGAAGTTCCTAGACGGCTCGATCCAGATGCCGCTCTCGCCGGATCTCTGATCATGCCGGTCTACGAATACGCCTGCGCGGCCTGCGGGCCGTTCACCGCCATGCGGCCGATGGCGGAGTTCAAGGATCCGCACGCCTGCCCGGATTGCGGGGAAGCCTGCGGCCGGGCCTTCCTCACCGCGCCGCGGATCTCCGGCATGGATGCGGGGCTCAAGGCGGCCCACGCCACCAACGAGCGCAGCCGCCACGCGCCGCGGCGCTCGTCGGGCCACGGCGCCGGCTGCGGCTGCTGCACTCCGAAGAAGACGGCCTCGGCCCGCGCCGCGGCCAAGAGTTTTCCGTCCGCGCGCCCCTGGATGATCAGCCACTGAACCACCGACGACCCTCTCCCCCTGTGCGGGGGAGGGAAACGGCGCACCTCGCCGCAACCATCATCGGAGGAACCCACGCCATGATGCACGGAGACATCTCGTCCAGCCAGGACAGCGTCGGCGTCGCCGTCGTGAACTACAAGATGCCCCGCCTTCATACCCGCGCCGAGGTGCTGGAGAACGCGAAGGCGATCGGCAAGATGATCGTCGGCATGAAGACCGGCCTGCCCGGGCTCGACCTCGTGATCTTCCCCGAATACTCGACCCACGGCATCATGTACGACGCCGCCGAGATGTACGAGACCGCCTCGTCCGTACCGGGGGCCGAGACCGAGGTGTTCGCCGCCGCCTGCCGGGAAGCCAAGGTCTGGGGCGTGTTTTCGCTGACCGGCGAGCGCCACGAGGAACACCCGAACAAGGCCCCCTACAACACCCTGATCCTGATGAACGACCAGGGCGAGATCGTACAGACGTACCGCAAGATCATGCCGTGGACGCCGATCGAGGGCTGGTATCCCGGCGACCGCACCTACGTCTCGGACGGGCCGAAGGGCCTCAAGATCAGCCTGATCATCTGCGACGACGGCAATTATCCCGAGATCTGGCGCGACTGCGCCATGCGGGGCGCCGAGCTGATCATCCGCTGCCAGGGCTACATGTACCCGGCGAAGGAGCAGCAGATCCTGATGTCGAAGGCGATGGCATTCGCCAACAACACCTACGTTGCGGTAGCCAATGCCGCTGGTTTCGACGGCGTCTACAGCTATTTCGGCCACTCGGCGGTCATCGGCTTCGACGGCCGCACGCTCGGCGAGTGCGGCGAGGAGGAAATGGGCATCCAGTACGCCGCCCTGTCGAAGTTCCTGATCCGGGACTCTCGCGCCCACGGTCAGTCCGAGAACCACCTCTTCAAGCTGCTCCACCGCGGCTATACCGGCATGATCAACTCCAAGGAGAACCGGCACGGCTTGTCGGAATGCCCCTACGAGTTCTACCGGCGCTGGATCGAGGATCCCGACGGAACCCGCGACGCCGTTCGGGCCATTACCCGGCACTCTGTCGGCACCGAGGAATGCCCGATCGCGGGCATCCCGTTCGTCGGCAAGGGCGAGGGCGCACCCGACCCGGTGCGCTGAGACCACAGGAACGGATCACAGGCCCCCATGGATACCACGCCCCTCGGCCCGACCGCGTTCCGCAGCCCCGCGGTGCTGCTGTCGGGCCCGGTCGACTACGACATGTACAAGGATTTCCGCCGTCAGTTCGCCGAGGCCGGCGACCGGCAGATCGTGGTTGTCGAGCTCTCCACCCTCGGCGGCGACCCGGAGGTCGCCCGGATGATGGGCGAGGACATCCGCTACCACACCGAGATGAGCCCGGACCGGCGCTTCGTCTTCCTCGGCAAGGCCGCGATCTACTCGGCCGGCACGACCGTCATGAGCTTCTTCGCCCGGCCCAACCGCTACCTCACCCGGGGCACGCGGCTGATGATTCACGAGCGCAAGATGAACAAGCAGCTCCAGGTCCAGGGCCCGCTCACCACCTGCGTCGCCTCCGTGAAGGCGACGCTCCACGAGATCGAGTGCTCGATCGTGATCCAGAACGAGGGCTTCTCCAATCTCATCCGGGGCTCGGACGTGAGCCTCGACGAGGTGCTGGAGAAGGCGCCGGCCAATTGGTACCTCGAGGCGGAGGAGGCGCGGTCGCGGGGGCTGATCGAGGCGGTAATCTGAGGGACGTGTCGCCGACCTTGCGCTGAGGCAGAGACGCTGATCGGGGCCGCGGGACGGGTATGCTCATCGGTGTGCCCGTCACGGCCAGCACCGTCATCGCCTCGCTCGATGCGCGATGACAGCGTGGAATGCGCGATCCGTCCCGAAGCCGTACCGAACCTCGTGCGAACGCGATGCTGTAGCCGCAAGAGCGCTCAGCCCTCCGGGTAATCCGCCCCCAAGCTCGTCTCGCGCCACGCCTCGATCTCCGCGATCCGCTGCTTCAGCCGGGTCGTGACCGCCTCGTAACCCCAGGCGCCTAGGACGAGGTGGCGCGGCGGGTTGTCGATTTCGGTCACCCGAATCATCGCCTCACCGGCCCGGACCGGATCGCCGGCCTGGGTGCCGCTCTTCTCCGAAGTGGCCTTCAAGCGGGCGCCTGCGGTCTCGGCGTAGTCCGGGATTGTGTTGGGGGTCTGGATCAGGGAGCGCCCGGCCCAGTCGGTGCGGAACGGGCCCGGCTCGATGCAAGTGACCCGGATGCCGAGCGGGCCGGCCTCCGCGCTGAGCGCGTCGGAGAACCCCTCCACGGCGTGCTTGGTGGCGGCGTAATAGCCCGAGGCCGGGAAGCCGACGAAGCCCGCAACCGAAGTCACGTTGAGCACGTGGCCGGAGCGCTGCGCCCGCATCACCGGCAGCACCGCCCGGGTCAGGGCGAACAGGCCGAACACGTTGGCGTCGAACTGGGCTCGGATCTTGCCCTCCTCGCCCTCCTCGACCGAGGATTGGTAGCCGTAGCCGGCGTTGTTGACCAAGACGTCGATCCGCCCGAACGTTTGGGTCGTCTCCGCGACCGCCTGGGTGATCTGCGCCGGATCGGTGACGTCCAGGGAAAGCGCCAGGACCCGGTCCGCCGCGCCCTCCGCGAGGTCGGCGACCTTGGCCCGGTCGCGGGCCGTCACCACCGCCGGCCAGCCCCGTGCGATGACCAGCTTGGCGAGTTCCCGGCCGAAGCCGGTGGAACAGCCGGTGATGAACCAGACCGGTTGGGTGTTCGGCATGCTGGTGTGTCCCGTTCTGATCAGGGCGTTGCCGCCGGCTCGGTCAGGGTGTCGATCGACAGCAGGTAGGCAATCAGTGTGTCCTGCTCCTGCCGCGAGACGCCGGAGCCGACATCGGCCCAATACGCGTGTCCTTCGCCGGTAACGCGTGCGATGCGCGCCGTATCCGAGGATTTGTTCGCGGCTATCACCTGAGCCCGCAAATCACGGTCGATCAGAGCACGAAGACTATTCGAAGGATCGGGAGCGATGCCGCGGTACACCGTGCCCGGAACGCCAAGCTGCGTCGCCGGATCGGGGCCGACGGCGATCCCGGAATCGTGCAGGTAAGGCGCCGTCCAGGCCAGGCCGACGATGTTCGGAACCTTGTAGCCGCCTTCGGTTCCCCCCTGACCCCAGGCGAGCTGGACTTGGGCGAGCTTGTCGCCGGCGAGCGGCACCGGAACGATCACCGGATCGGCCGGCAGCGGGAACGGCGTGTCAGTGGCGAACAGGCTGGGAGGCGAGAGCCGCGCCTCCATCTTGGCCCCGGCCCTGGCCCGGGTCGGTTCGGTGCCGATCTCCGCAATCGGGATGACGCGGTGGTTGGTCAGCGCCGGGCCCGAATGGCAGGCGCCGCAGCCGGCCTGGTCGAACACGGCGCGCCCGGCCTTTACGGCGGCGGGATCCTGCTGTGCGGCCGGCGGGCGCAGCAGGTTCTGGAACGCCGACATGGCGTTGTTGGCGTGGTTGACCGGCTCACCCGGCACCGAGGTGAACAGGCCGTTGTCCGTGACGTAGTTGGTCGCCGGATAAGTCGGCAGCACCGCGTAGCTGTTGAGCCCGGGCGAGGCCGGCGTCGGGTCGACGCTGCGCAGCACCTCCGAAGGCTTGCGTGATTCGCCGGCCGTGTACCGGAAGGACGCGGTGGCCGCGCCGCGCAGGACAATGCCGAGGTAGGTTTCCGCATCCATGCCGAACAGCCACGGCGCGGCTGCGGCAAGCTGGGTCGTATCGGAGTTGGCCGCGTGAACGTTGTTGTTCAGCGAGGACAGCCCGCCGAAGGGACCGACGGCTTCCCGTCCGCTCCAGCTGAAGGGCTCGCCGTAGGCCGAGAAGCTCGACGGGATCGAGGTCGGGTTGGTCACCCGGTCGGCCGAGGAATCGAAGCTGCCCGGCGGCCAGCTCGCGACCTGAACCTTGGTGGCGGCCTCGACGGTCTCGGCATCCGGCAGGGCCGGGCCGGCTCCGGCCGAGCCCGCCTGCGGGGGATCGGCCTGGTTCACGCTGGCATGCATGAAGTAGGCGGACGAGTTCTTGGCCAGCGCCATCAGCAGCCCGGCATTGAGGTCGGTGTTGGGCGCCCCCTCGACGACCTTGCCGGTGCCGGGATCGACCGCGGCATGGCAGAGCGCGCAGGTGATGCCCATGCGCAGATGGCCCTGGTCCGAGAAGGTCTTGATCCCGATGATGAACGCGCCGCCCTTCGGCACGTCGAGCCCGGTCGGGACCAGCTCGCCCTTGCGGTAGTTGCGGTCGCCGACGCGCATATCTCGCGCCATGGCGACCTGCAGGTTCGTGGTGCCCTGCCCGCGGAGCTTGGCCACCGCCAGGGCAACCGCGGTGGGCGTCAGGCCGCCGTCGAGCATGCCCATCACGTCGGTGAGGAAGACCTCGTTGCCGAACGTCTCCTGGTAGAACGCCTGCCGCCCGCGCTCGACCATGGCGGGATCGATCGCCACGGCGCCGTTGCTGGCCGAGAGTTCCTTCCGGCCGGCCTCGGTGCCGTTGAGGCGGTCCGCCTCCGCACGCAAGACCCGGCGTCCGAGGACGTCGAAGGCGGTCTGGATCGGATAGCGATCGGGGTTGAGCAGGTCGGCCCTGTCGGGCATCGGCGCGTAGCTGAAGCGCCCGAAACTGATCGTGACACCGGCCGCGACGGTCGCGAGCCCGGCGGTGAGGAGGATACGGCGAGGCCAACCCATGAACGGTCTTCGATATCCGTGGCCGATCCGCCCCGCGGGTGTGCGGGGATCGGCGGCCGGCGATCAACGGGCGTCCGCAGCCGAGGTTCACCCAGGCGGGCGCGCCCGGGTGTCACGTTCTCGCCAGCGGAGGCGGCGTCAGAACCGCCCATCGGCCTGATCCGCGACGTCGCGATCAACCCCGGTCGACGCTCTCCACAGGCGGCGGCCGGAAGTACGCGCCCGGCGGACGCCCGAAGGAGCGTCGGAATACGGCCGCGAAGGCGCTCGGACTGTCGTAGCCGCAATCCAGCGCGACCGAGAGGATGGCCCGGCCCTCCGCCAGCAGCGGCAGGGCGTGGAGCATCCGGGCTTGCTGGCACCAGTGGTGGATTATTCGGAGCATGCGCTCCGGCGTGGTTTGGATGCGCAGGCGGCGGCCTATCTCGAATGCACCCTCGCGGACGGCAGCCCGGTGTTCGGCGTGGCGATCGACAGCGACGTGGCGACCGCGACCGTGAAAGCCGTGTTGAGTGCGGCGAGTGCGGCCGCATCGCCCGGCCGATAAGGCTGCGCCGTCGCGGCGCGCATCTCAAGCCGGGTTCGAGGCGGGACATACCAGTCCGACCGACTCGCCAGGAGCCCAAAAGCATCACCCCATCAGGGTGGGCAATGCGGTCACACAATTTTTCTGACCCTACGCCAAAGACTTTTTCAGCAGCACGTCCGGGTCATTATGCGTTAGCATGACGTCACGGGCTTGTTTTTACTGCAATGCCGCAAATCTTTGATGCGGCGCAACAGTGCTGACGGTCAGAAATTTGGTCGACAATGCGCTGAACCCTGCGGGCTCTGCGTCGCCGGCCGCTAACAGACTCGGAGACGGACGGCGCACACGCCGTCCGGACATCCGGGCCGGAGGGAGGATCGTGGGCTTCATGAAGAAGAACAAGGTCATCACGGCGGACGAGGCGATCGCGCTGATCCGCGTGAACGACGTCGTGACCACCACGGGCTTCGTCCAGAGCTGCATCCCGGAGGCGCTGCACGCGGCGCTGGAGAAGCGCTTCGTCGAGACCGGCTCGCCGCGCGGCCTGACCCTGATCATGACCGCCGGAGCGGGCGACAGCAAAGGCCTCGGCACCGGACGCCTGCATCATGACGGCTTGCTCGCGCGGGTCATCGCCGCCAATTTCGGCCGGATGCCGAAGGTCGCGCAGGCTGCGCAGAACAACCTGATCCGCGGCTACAACCTGCCCCAGGGGGTGATCTCGCAGCTCTACCGGGCCTGCGCCGCGGGCCAGCCCGGCCTGTTCTCGAAGGTCGGCCTGCAGACCTACGTCGATCCGCGCCACGGCGGCGCGAAGGTCAACACGCTGACCACGGAGGACATCGTCAAGCTGGTCGAGGTCGATGGCGAGGAGTGGCTGTTCTACACCGCCACCAAGATCGACGTGGCCTTCATCCGCGCCACCTCGGCCGATCCGTCGGGCAACCTCTCCTACGAGAAGGAGGCGCTGACGCTGGATTGCCTGGCCCAGGCCATGGCGGCGCGCAACAACGGCGGCATCGTCATCGCCCAGGTCGAGCGGATCGTCGAGGACGGCTACCTGCTGCCCAAGGACGTGCGCGTGCCCGGCATCCTGGTCGACTGCGTCGTGGTGGCCGAGCCCGAGATGCACCGCATGAACTACGGCGTCATGCACGACGCCGCGCTCGCCGGCGAGATCCGCGTGCCCGTCACCGGCATCAAGCGGATGCCGCTCAACGAGCGCAAGATCATCGCCCGCCGGGCCGCCTTCGAGCTGCCGCCGAACGGCGTGGTCAATCTCGGGGTCGGCGCGCCGGAGGGCATCTCGTCGGTGGCCAACGAGGAGAAGATCACCCCCTACATCACCCTCACCACCGAGGCCGGGGCGGTCGGCGGCGTGCTGGCCTCAGGCTCCAGCTTCGGGGCTGCCACCAACGCCGACTGCATCATCGACCAGAACCAGATGTTCGACTTCTACGACGGCGGCGGCCTCGACATGACCTGCCTGGGCATGGCCGAGTGCGACGAGGCCGGCAACGTCAACACGTCGAAGTTCGGCGGCAAGCTCAACGGCTGCGGCGGCTTCATCAACATCTCGCAGAACGCCCGCACCGTGGTGTTCGCCGGCACCTTCACGGCGGGCGGGCTGGAGATCACCGTGGACGACGGCGTGGTCCGGATCGTCAGCGAGGGCCGGGCCCGCAAGTTCGTCACCCGGGTCCAGCAGAACACCTTCTCGGGGCCCTACGCGGTGGAACGCTCGCAGCCGGTCCTCTACGTCACCGAGCGCTGCGTGTTCCAGCTGACCGCCGACGGCCTGGAGCTGATCGAGGTCGCGCCCGGCATCGACATCGAGCGCGACATCCTCGCCCACATGGATTTCAAGCCGGTGGTGCGCAATCCTGTGCTCATGGACCCGCGCATCTTCCGCGACGAACCGATGGAACTGCTCTCCGATCTGCTCAACCTCGATCTGTCCTCGCGCATCAGCTACGACGGCGAGCGCAACATCCTCTTCATCAACCTGGAAGGCTGGTACTGCCGGGTGAAGAGCGACATGGACGAGTTGCGCATGAGCATTGTCGGGGCCTGCCGCAAGGCCGGCCAGCGGGTCAACGCCGTGATCAACCACGACGGTTTCCGGCTCAACGAGAACCTGATCGACGACTATGCCGGGATGATCCAGTATCTCCAGGCGAACTACTACGCGACCACGACGCGCTACGTCACCAGCGCGTTCTTGCGCCTGAAAATGGAGGAGGCGCTGACCCGACGCGGCGTCGCCCCCCACGTGTTCGAGCGCAAGGAAGAGGCCCAGGCCTTCCTGGGCACCACCGACTCGAAGGCGCGCAAGCGAATCTCACCGGCGGTCGCCTCGGCCGCGTAGACGGATTAGTACCCTCGCCCCGCATCGACGCCCTGCGGCGGATGACCGGTGCTGCGGTATTCCCGCAGGTTGGCTGCCACCGTGGTGGCCGCCGAGTCCATGTCGGTGGGGCCGGAGATGTGCGGCAGCACGGTCACGCCCGGATGGGTCCAGAGCGGGGATCCGGCCGGCAGAGGCTCGGTGTCGAACACGTCGAGCACCGCGTGCGACAGGTGACCGGAATCGAGGGCGGCGATCAGGTCCTCGGTCACCACGATCGGGCCACGGGCGAAGTTGATCAGCGCCGCCCCGGGCTTGAGCGCCGCGAGCCTCGCATCGTTCACCAGGCCGCGCGTCTCCGGCGTCAGCGGCACCAGGCAGACGAGGATGTCGCAGCCGCCGAGCATCGTCCCGAGGCCGTCCCCACCGTGGAATGTGGCGATGCCCGGGACGGTCTTCGGCGTCCGGCTCCAACCGGTGACGGGGAACCCCGCGCCGGTGAGCCGCCCGGCCGCCGCGGTGCCGAGCGCCCCGAGGCCGAGAAGGCCGACCACCGTGTCGGCGGGCTTGCGGTAGGGGTGCGGCCGCCAGACCCGCTCGCGCTGCTGGCGCGCGTAGGTGGGCATGTCGCGCTGGAGATAGTGAGTCCAGGCCAGCACCGCCTCCGCCATGGCCCGGGCCATCTCGCGATCCACCAGCCGGACGATCGGGAGCGGCCGGTCGAAGGCGCCGACGAGCTTCTCCACGCCGGCCCACAGGCTCTGCACCCAGACCAGGCTCGGCAGGGCGGCGACCTCCGCGGGATCGGGGTTGGCCACGATGGCGACCCGCGCGGCCGCACGCTCGGCCTCCGCCATCAGCCGGAACGGAACCAGCCGCTCACCCGGCATCGCGGCCGACAGGATCTGCAGGTACTCCGCCTCCTGGTCGGGCCCCTTGCAGCCGACCAGCGCGACAACCTCCGCCATCCCAGACCTCCGTCGACATTTCGGCTCATGCCCGATCCGGGCGATGCAGCCGCTGTGCCTGCCCGGAGCGCGATCGCCAAGCTCGGCGGCACCCCGCCGTCAGCGGGCCTCGATCAGCGCCGGGTAGACCAAGCGGACGCTGCGGCGGTCCTCGGTGATCGCGGTCGCGATGCGCTTGCGCAGGCTGCCGGTGGTGATCGGCACTGCAACCTCGGTGGGCCGCAACCGCCACCGCTCGGCCGCCGCCATCTCGATCCGCGGTTTCGGCCTGTCGAGATGGCGGTCGGCGCCCTCCGTGGGCACGGTGGCGAGCCCGGCCACCGTCACGGCGGCAAGCAGGCCGTAACGGGACCGGCGCAAGGGCCCGGAACGAGGTGACGGAGCGAACATGACAGGGAACCCGCGTGGACACGTCACCTGTGCCCATCACGCGTGAAGACGGGATCGAACCGAATCGATTCCCAACCTGTTCCCAACACCTGCGTCGAGTCGCGGTAAACACCCGGTCTTGAGGCACGGTAAACGAACCCGTCGGGAGGATGCGCGAGCATGGCGAGCAAGGTTGAGGGGGGTGCCGGGACACCCGAGCGCGCGGAGATCGGACGCGTCATCGACACCGATATCTCCGCGCGCCTGGACCGGCTGCCGTGGGGTCGCTTCCACGTGCTCGTCATCGTGGCGCTCGGCATCACCTGGGTCCTGGACGGGCTTGAGGTGACGCTGGCCGGATCCCTGGTGGGCGCCCTGCGCCAGCCGCCGATGTCGTTCTCGGAGTTCGACGTCGGCCTGGCAGCCTCCTGCTACCTCGTCGGCGCCGTGACCGGTGCGCTCGGCTTCGGCTGGCTGACCGACCGGATCGGCCGCAAGAAGCTGTTCTTCATCACCCTGGCCCTCTACCTGGTCGCCACCGCGGCCACGGGCCTGTCCTGGAACGTCGCCAGCTTCTGCGTCTTCCGCTTCTTCACCGGTGCGGGCATCGGCGGCGAGTACACGGCGATCAATTCGACCATCCAGGAGCTGGTCCCGGCCCGGGTCCGCGGCTGGACCAACCTGGTCATCAACGGCTCGTTCTGGATCGGCGCCGCGCTCGGCTCGTTCATGTCGATCGTGCTGCTGCGGCCCGAGGTGATCGATCCGGCCTGGGGCTGGCGCGTGGCGTTCTTCACCGGCGGCGCCATCGGCCTCGTGATCCTGCTGCTGCGCACCTGGATCCCCGAAAGCCCGCGCTGGCTCGCCACCCACGGCTACGCCGCAGAGGCCGACCGGGTCGTCACCGGTATCGAGAAGCGCTTCACCGACGAGGGCGTCACCCTGCCGCCGGTGGACGAGAGCAAGCGCATGAAGGTCCGGACCCGGGACCACACCCCCCTGTCGGAGGTGTTCCGGGCCCTGTTCGTGACGAACCGGCTGGCCACGATGGTCGGCCTCGCCCTGATGGTCGCGCAGGCGTTCTTCTACAACGCGCTGTTCTTCACCTACGCACTGGTGCTGGAGCGGTTCTACGATGTGCCGGGCAACAGCGTCGGCTGGTACCTGCTGCCGTTCGCGCTCGGCTCGTTCCTCGGCCCGCTGCTCCTCGGGCGGCTGTTCGACACGATCGGCCGGCGCCAGATGATCGCGTTCACCTACGGCATCTCGGCGGTGCTGCTCGTGGCCGTTGGCCTGCTGTTCCGGCTCGATGTGGTCGGTCCGGTGGGGCAGACCGCGGCCTGGATGGTCGTGTTCTTCTTCGCCTCGGCGGCGGCGAGCTCGGCCTACCTGACCGTCTCCGAGACCTTCCCGCTGGAGATCCGGGCACTGGCCATCGCGGCCTTCTACGCGGTCGGCACCGGCATCGGCGGCGTCTCAGGCCCGCTCCTGTTCGGCAGCCTGGTCGAGACCGGCTCCCGCGACTGGGTGCTGTTCGGCTACGGGCTCGGCGCCGCGCTCATGCTGATCGCCGCGATCGTCGGCGGCGTCTGGGGAACGGCTGCGGAGGGCAAGTCCCTGGAGGACGTCTCGAAGCCGCTCGCGGCGGCTTGAGCATCGAAGACCGTCAGGTGGCCTGGGGGGCTGCCTGACGGGGCTTGATCAACCCTCCTTCCGCCACACCTGCCCGTGGTAGACGAAACGCCTTCCCTCATTGGCGAGGGCCGCCAGGCCCCGGAAGGCGGGATCCTGGACCGTGATGACGCTGGTCGGGATCTGGCGCATCATCGCGGCAAAGGGCGCCTTGCGCTCGAACGCGTCGCGAAACCCGCTCTCCTCCAGAACCTTGACGATGCGGGGGGCGATGCCGCCGCCGATATAGACGCCGCTGGTGGCCAGGAAGGTCAGGGCGAGGTCGCCGCAGACGCGGCCGAGCAGACGGCCGAACAGCTCCAGCGCCTCGGCGGCGTGCGGGTCCGACGCGTTCAGCCCGGCGTCGGTCACCGCCGCCGGATCGATCTTGTCGTGCGGCCGGCCGGTGCGGACATGCGCCACCGCCGCGTGCAGCCGCGCCAAGCCCGGGCCCGACAGCACCGCCTCGACGGTCACGCGTCCCTCGACGCGCTCCAACGCGTGCCAGACCTTCTCCTCGAACTCGTCCGCCGGGCCGATATCGGTATGCCCGGCCTCGGTGGAGACGATCGCCAGATGAGCGGCGTAGGGCACCAGGGCCGCCGCCCCGAAGCCGGTGCCGGGTCCGAGCACGACGCGGGCGCCGCCCGGCACGGCCGGACAGGGCCCGACCGGCGTGAGATCGTGCGGCTCGATATCGGCCGCGCCGGCCGCGACCGGCACGTAATCGTTCACCACCACCGCCGAGGAGAGCCCGAAATCCTTCGCGATGCGCTCGCCGCCGATCCGCCAGTGCGCGTTGGTGAGCTGCGGCTCCGGCCCGTCGACCCGTCCGCCCATCGCCAAGATGGTCGAGCGCGGGGGCGGCAGAGCGTCGCCGCTCTTGGCCAGCGCCGCCTTGATGGCGTGGGACGGATCGGGATGCTCGGCGGTGGCTTCGTGGGAGAGGAGCTGGGGCGCGGCACCCTTCTCGGCGATCAGGCCGAAACGGGCGTTGGTGCCCCCGATGTCACCGATGAGAACCGGGAATTCGAACATCGACGCGTAGCCTTTTCCTGGGCGGGCTCACCGCGAGGCAGACAGCGTGCCTGCCGCCGCGCCGCGAATGATAGGGCGGGTTCAGGCCGGCGGCAGGGCCTCGGGATCGATGCGGCCGCCCGCGGCCCAGTCCCGCAGCAGGGCGCGGACGGCGGCCGGGTCGGGCAGGCGCCGGGTGGCCACGGTGTCGCCGTCGCCGACCCGGACCGCGATGCCGCCATCCGCGTTCACGGACGCGAAGGCGATCTCGTCGGTCCGGTCGTCGCCGAAGAACACCGGGCGGCGACCCGCGTAGGGGGATCGCTCCATGAAGGCGCGGATCGCATGGGCCTTGGTGGCGTGGGCCGGCACGATCTCGCCCACCGCCTTGCCGAGCTGGAGCCGGTAGGCGCCCCCGAGCGACGCGGCCGCGTCCTTGACCAGCGCCTCGGCCCGGCCGGCATCGTCCGCGCTCGCCAGCCGCCAATGCACCGCCACCGAGGCGCCCTTGTCCTCGATCAGGACGTCGGCGAGCGCCTGGCTCTCCGCACGAAGGCGCTCGACCTGACGGCGCAGCTCCGGATGGTCCTCCGCCTGCCCCCCCGACAACGCTCCGCCTACCCGATGCTCGACGCCGTGAAGCCCGGCAGCATCAAGGTGCGAGGGTGCCAGGAAGCCGTCGATCACCGAGACCGGCCGGCCGGTGACGATCGCGAGCGCCCCGCCGAGCCGGTCGCGCAGCCGCTCCAGGGCCTCGACCAGTCCGGGCTCGACCTGCACCGCGTCCGGCCGCGGGGCGATCTCCGCGAGGGTGCCGTCGAAGTCGAGGAAGAGAGCGATGTCCATCGCGGTCGGTCCCGGGCCGTGAATGTCGGCCCCGGGCTAGCACGAGGCGGCTGTTCGCGGAACGGTGAGAAGCTTCAACCTAGCGTTCAATGTGGATACGATATACGCCAGGGGCGTCATGGCACGCCCGCTCGCACGCCCCGTTCCCGATCCGATCCAGCCCGGCCAGCAGAGCGTCTGGGATTACCCGCGGCCGCCCCGGCTGGAGCGCGTGACGGAGACGCTCCGGGTGGTGCTCGGCGGGATGGAGATCGCGCAGACGGACGCCGGCTACCGGGTGCTGGAGACGTCCCATCCTCCAACCTACTACCTGCCGCCCGGCGACGTGCTGGCCGGCGCTCTTTCGGGGCCGCGCCGCGGCGGCATCTGCGAGTGGAAGGGCCAAGCCGTGCTGTTCGACGTGCATGGCGGCGACCGTCTCGCGCCCAGCGCCGCGTGGTCCTACCCCGATCCGACGGCGGGTTTCGACGCGATCGCCGGCTACGTCGCGTTCTACGCCTTGCCGATGGATGCCTGCTTCGTCGGCGCTGCTCGGGTCACGCCGCAGCCCGGAACCTTCTACGGCGGCTGGATCACCCCCGGCATCGTCGGCCCGTTCAAGGGCGGCCCGGGCACGATGGGCTGGTGATCTCGCTGGAGCCGCGCTTTATCCTCCTGGTCGAGCCGCACCGGCCCGAGGAGACGACATGAGCGCGCTGACCGAGATCGACCCGAAGGGCGCAGGGCTCAGCCCGGTGGGGCTCGCCCGAATCGCGCCGTGGATGGACCGGCTCGTGGCGGAGGGTCGGCTCGCCGGCCTGTCGGTCACCGTGGCACGGCGGGGCCGCATCGCCTTCGCCCGCGCCTGCGGACAAGCCGACCTCGCCCGCGGAACGCCGTTCACCCTCGATACGGTGACGCGGATCTACTCGATGACCAAGCCGCTCACCTCGGTGGCGGTGATGCAGCTCTACGAGCAGGGCCTGTTCCAGCTCGACGATCCGGTCGCCCGGGTGCTGCCGGACTTCGCCGAGATGCGCGTGGCCGTGGGCGGCAACCGGGCGAAGCTGGAGACCGAGCCGGCGCGTCGTCCGATCACCGTGCGCGATCTCCTCACCCACACGGCGGGCCTGACCTACGGCTTCATGGAGGCGACCCTCGTCGACGCGCAGTATCGTGAGCACGGGGTCGATTTCCTGGCGCCGGAAGGCAGCCTCGCCGACATGACCGCCCGGGTCGCCCGGATGCCGCTGCTCGCCCAGCCGGGCAGCGCCTGGAACTACAGCGTCGCCACCGATGTGCTCGGCCAGTACGTCGCCGCCCTCACCGGCCGACCGTTCGCGGACTATCTGCGCGATGAGGTGATCCGCCCGCTCGGCATGGTCGACACGGATTTCCACGTCCGGCCCGAACTGATGCCGCGCTTCTGCGCGACCTACGCGTATGACCGCGCGCGCCAACTCAGGCTGTTCGACGATTCCGTGGAGACCAGCTTCGCGAGAGTCCCGGCCATCGCGTCCGGCGGCGGCGGACTCGTCTCGACCGCATCGGACTATCAGCGCTTCTGCCGCATGATCCTCAACCGGGGCACCCTCGACGGGAACCGCCTGCTCGGCCGGAAGAGCGTCGCGCTGATGCTTGCGAACCATCTCACGGGGGATCTGGCAGCCATGGGCACGCCGCGCTTCGCCGAGACCTCCTACTCGGGGATCGGGTTCGGCCTGGGCTTCTCCGTGATGCTCGACCCGGCCCGGGCCCAGATCCTCGGCACGCCCGGCGAGGTCGCCTGGGGCGGCCTGGCCTCGACGGCCTTCTGGATCGACCCGGCCGAGGAACTCTCGGTCGTGCTCATGACGCAGCTCGTGCCGTCCTCGGCACTGCCGATCCGGCGGGAGCTGCGGGTCCTGACCTACGCGGCGCTCGACGATTGAGCGCCGCCGGAGCATCGTGCCGTCGGACGGTCGCCCGTCTCTGAACCGCGACGATGCTCCTCCTCGCTCATTGCGGAGCCGGAGCGTCGGCCGCGGCGGGCTTGGCCGACGGCTTAGCGCCTGTCTTGGCGGCGGGCCGGGGCGAGGTCGTGGCGAATTCCGGGTCGCTGCGCGGGCCGTTCGGCGTGTTGGTCGCGCCGGCGAGCTGGCCGGGCAGAAGGTCGACGACCTTGTTCCAGGTCTGCGACTTGCACAGGAAGGCGATCAGGCAGCCCCGAACCGTCAACTCGTTCGGCGCGTCGGTCCAGATGGTGACGTCGTAGGACTTGCCGTCCTCGGAATTGTAGATCTTGCCCTCGTAATGGGCGTCGGCGTTCGGCTTCAGGCCCAGGATCAGCTGGTGGCCGAGCGAGGGGCGCGCCTGCTTCTTCGGATCCGGGTTCTTGAAGTCGATCCGGGGCTCGCCCTTGTCGTTGAGCGGGACCTTCAGCCAGACCACGTAACCGCACAGCCGGTCGTTGGCGGTGCCGCACTTTTCGAGGCGGACGCGGGCGCGGCCATCCTCGGTGATGTAGGTGCCGCTGGGGTCAGCCGGTGTCGCGGCATGCGCGGGCGACCCGAGCGCGGCGAGCGCCAGGGCCGCGAGCGGCGCAACCCGCCGACCGATCGAAGACATCATCATACCCGAACTCCCCTGCCTCGCGCGCCCCGAAGGAACAAGACCACCCACTTTGCGGACGGCCTCCGCGCTCGCGTCATCGCGCTCTCGCCGGGCCGAGCACCGGGCGGCTTGCGCGTCCTGCCCGCCGTCTCTCGCGCGAAGTTGTCCGCATCATGACGGTGCAGTCTTGGGCTGAGCCGCGATGACCAGTCTTCATGCCGATAGCCCGCCGGTCAGGTGCGGGTCGGCGGGGCGCTCCGGCCGGATCCGAGCGGTCGCTGCATCAAGGTCACGTCGAGCCAGCGATCGTGCTTGTAGCCCACGCCCGCGAGGGTGCCGACCGCCGTGAAACCGAAGGCGGCGTGGAGCGCCACGGAGGCGGGAGAGTCGCTCTCGGCGATGACCGCGACCATCGTCCGGCCGCCGATCCGTTCGGCTTCGAAGATCAATGCGCCGAGCAAGGCGCGTCCGACGCCGGTACCCCGGGCGGAGCGAGCGACGTAGATCGAATCCTCGAGGGTCGAACGATAGGCCGCGCGCTGGTGATAGGGACCGGCATAGGCGAAGCCGGAGACCGCACCGCCGCTGATAGCCACGAGGTAGGGGAACCCGCCGTCGTTCAGGACGGCGAAACGGCGCCCCATTTCCACGGCATCCGGCGGCTCCAGCTCGAAGCTCGCCGTGCCGGTCCGGACGGCATCGCCGTAGATGGCCGCAATCGCCGGGATGTCGGCCTGGGTCGCGGGCGGATCGCGTGGCTCATGGCCCGACCATACGGCTGCCGGAGCCAGAACGGCAATGCGCGACCACCCCGTGGGGCCGGGTGATCGCGCGGGTCGTCACGGGTGGATCGCGGTGCAGGACGGCGCGGGGATGGACGCCCAGCCGGCCCCGCGATCGCGGGGCCGCGCGCTCCGATTACTCGGCGGCGGACATCTCGGCGGTGAAGTGGCCGCACCAATCCTTGGAGGCCACCACCGGCCACAGGCCCTTGGACTGGGGAGCCGGCTGGCTGACCGGCGGATTGAAGCGGCAGAGGCCCTCGTCGCCCTGAGCCTTGGCGCCGTTGAGCTTGTGGTCGTCGAAGAAGCGGCAGCTCTCGCAAGCGGCGTTCGCGGTACCGGTCATCGTCTCTCTCCGTCGTCGCAATGTCTTGCGGCAGGGACCGGTAGCTGGCCACCCGCCTACAGTTCTTAATTAGAACAACTCCAAACAATGGTCAAGGGTTCTCCATCGTCGAGTGGCGCCGCGGATCGGGCGCCGGGCCGTCAGGCCCAACCCTGGCATCCGAAACGCGTGAAGCCGGATCCCCGGTTGGGGATCCGGCTTCACAGGCCGCGCCGCATGGTGCAGGTCACCGCCGCCCCCATCGCGGGGCGGCGGTGTTCGCAGGGATGCGATCAGCCCTGCTTGTCCTTCTTGTTGGCCCGGTGGTGACCGATCGCGCAGCCGGCGGCGGCGCCCATCTTGCCGTGTCCGGCCATATGGCCCGCGACACCGCCGACCACCGCCCCCTTGAGACACCCCTTCGCCTCGGCGGGGGCGCCGATCACGAGAGCTCCGATCGTCAGCGCGGAGGCCAGTGCGATCCGATACGTCATGATGTTGTCTCCTGTCGTGTTGGTTGAAACGGCCTCGCGAGGCGACCCGTTCCGCAACCCGTCAGACGGCGAACTACCGCGCCAAGCCCATCACGAGCCGGAGCAGGTCCGATTGCCGGGTCACGCCGGTCTTGGCGAAGATCGCCTTCAGCTGCGAGCGCGCGGTGGCGGCGGTGATCGCGAAGCGGCTCGCCGCCTCCGCCAGGGGAATCCCATCGGACAAGGCTTGAGCGAGGCGCGCCTCCGCGGGGGTCAACCGGTAGGCGGATTGAAGAACGAAGGCGGCGGGCGCCGTCATGGTCCCGGGAATGCTGGCCATCAGCAGCGTGCTCCCGCCCGCGAACAGGCCGCGGCTCGGACCGACCAGCGGGACCACGTGGAGCACGATCGGCGAAGCGTCCCGGCGGGACACCACGATCGCGGAGATCGGCGCCCGCCCGGACGGCCGCGACAGCGCCTCCAACTGGCGTGCCGCCTCACCTTCCTCGACGGCCAGGCGCCCACCTGCGAGCCTCAGGTCGCGGCCGAGGAGTGCCCCGAACGCCGTGTTCCAGTGCACGGCCCGCCCCTCGGAATCGAGGATCATGGCCGCTCGCTCGATGATGTCGAAGGCCTGCGTCAGGCCGGCCAAACGCGCCTTCTCGACCATCGCGGTGAGGAGGCCCGCGCGCCGGAGCAGCGGCGACAGGGTAGCCAGGCGCGCCTGCTCGTGCGGCTCGTACAGGCCCTGCGCCACCGTCCGCTGCAGGGCCAAACACCAGAGCCGGCCCTTCACCTCGAAGCCGATCCCGGCGAACCAGCGCAGCCCGCTGGAGGCCAGCAGATCCTGATAGAACGGCAGCCGCTGGATCTCTTCGGGGGTGGTGAAGTCCTGATCGACCGCGATGCCGCGGGCGCGGATCATCGGCATGCCGCGGAAGCGGTGATCCTCCCGATGCCAGCCCTCCTCGAAGTAGCGCTTCGAGGATTCGGCGAGCGAGGCCGTGGTGAGCGCATCCAGGGCCGTCCGGTCGGTGCGCAGGAGCAGCGCGCCCTCGCTCCCGGACGCCAGCGACACGCGCTCGATCAGATCGGGCCAGCGCGCCGGATCGACCACCGCCTCCTCCAGGTCCTCCTGAAAGGACGCCTCGAGGTCGTCGCTGAGGCGTGCGAACAGCGCGGGGTTCAGGCCGGGCATGGCGCTCGACTCCGGGCCGGTGAATGCCGGCATTCAGGACCGCGCCGCCCCAGCCTCGTCTTAATATCCAAGGCGATTCGATCAAGTTATTGTTAACCGATCGCTCAAGCTTGGGCAAGAGACTTAGGAGATACACTTTTCGATCGAACCTTTAGATCGATCGACAGTCATCGCGCCGACTGCGTTCGGATCGGACACCGCATCTGATTGGATCCGGCTCAGCGCGCCGTCACCGCATGCCTAAGACGGACCGTTGCACGATCCCGGGCGGCAAGGATCCTGAAATCCGAGCGTGACCGTTCCTTAAGATCCATCTGCAAGCAGGGTCGTTCCGTTGGCCGGCACCGCCACCACGCAAGCGCCGCCTTCGACGAGCCGATGCGTCCGGCGCGCAGCTGTCGCGGCCTGTCCGCATGCGCGGGCTCCGCAGTTTGCCACAGGCCGGCTTTCACAACTTCTGATAGAGTTGAGCGGGGCGAGCTTCAAGCCTCGTTAACCAAACCCGTCGATTGTATCGCTTGCGCGGTTCGATCACGAGTTGTCATCGGACGGGCGCAGTCGAGCATGGTGCGGCTGAAGGTCGATGGCGTTTTCCCTGTCTGCGTTCCTCGGCGCGGCGACCCGGCGCGCCCCCCGGGCATCCCGCGTCGCGGATCATCCACGATGCCGCGCCGCCGCGCTGGCGGTGCTCGCTTGCGCACCGCTGTTGAGCGGTTGCATGTCCTCCGGCAAACCCCGCTCGGCAGGGCGGTCCGGCCCGGACGTGACCCAGACCGGCTCGATCGCCGATGCCGTGCCGCCCTCTGTCGTCGCCGCCGCCGAGGAGGAGGTCGGGCGCACCATGCGCCTGGGTCTCGCCAATTACCGGTTGAACGTCGGCGACAACCTCGAAGTCTCGTTCCTGATCGACTCCAGCGTGGTCCAGCCGACCTACCGGCTCAACCCGAGCGACGAGTTCGACGTCGATTTCCGTACCCACCCGGAATACAACCGTACGGTGATCGTCCGACCGGATGGCCGGATCTCGTTGCCGGGCAAGAACGGCATCAAGGTCGCCGGTCTGTCGCCCGAGTCCGCCGCCACGCTGATCAAGAGCACCTACGACGACGTACTGATCGACCCGGTCGTCACGATCATGCTGCGCAAATTCAGAACCGTGACCGATGATTTCCGCGATCTCACCCAGCGGGCCGATATGGGCCGCGTGAAGGTCCTGGCGATCGAGCCCGACGGCAAGATCAACCTGCCGATGGTCCCGCCGGTCCAGGCCGCCGGCCGGACCGTGGCCGAGGTCGCCAGCAACCTCACCGCCGCCTACCACCGCCAGCTCGCCACGGTGAGCACGAGCGTGCGGCTGGCGAGCCTGGTGCCGGCCAACACGATGGTGTTCGGCGAGGTCCGGGCCCCCGGGCCGGTCACCCTGCAGGGTGCCCGCACGCTGGCGCAGGTGCTCGGCTCGGCCGGCGGCATCCTGCCGACCGCCGCGGGCGATGCCGTCCGCATCATCCGGTTCGATGGCGGGGCCGCGGGCAGCGTCCGCATCGTCGACATCGGCGAGCCGGGGCTGGCCGACTCGATCATCGTGCCCCCGAACGCCACGGTCTACGTGCCGCCCTCGCTGCTGGCGAAGACCGCCCGCGCCGTCGACCTCGTGGTCCGCCAGATCCTGCTCTTCAACGGCACCGGCTTCGGCGTGAACTACATCACCGGCCCGTCCGCCAACACCTCCACCAGCGCCACCGTGAGGTCCGGGACGTGACGAAGTCCGACATGTCCCGGCCCGACCGGGCCGCCCCCGAGGACGTCGAAGGCCCCGCCTTCGACCTCCGCGACGCCCTGGCGGCCCTGTTCCGGCACATCCGGCCGGCCCTCCTGATCCTGGCCGCCGCGATCCTGGGGGCCGGCATCTACCTGCTGCTGACGCCCGCCGAGTACACCGCCGACGCCAAGCTGATCATCCGCCTCGGCCGCGAGAAGGCGGCCGCCCCGGTCCAGGGCGGCGCCAACCAGAACTACATGTTCTCCGAGCGTGCGCAGAACGTGAACAACGAGGTCGAGATCCTGCGGGACCCGAGCATCGTGCGCGACGAGTTCGCGGCGCTGAAGGCGATCACCCCGACGGGCGACCTCGGCCCGCCCCCCGCGGACTGGATGGATTGGCTGGTCTACCAGGGCCGGGTCGCCATGCGCGGCGCCAAGGCGGTCAAGACCTGGGTCGTGGACACGGCCCGCGTCCCGTTCGAGGCGCTGGGCCTGCTGCGCCACCTTAGTCCCGACGAGAAACTCTACGAGGCCTATCTCGCCTCCTTCAAGGTCGTGTTCGTCAAGGAAACGGACGTGATCCTGACCGGCTTCACCTGGACGGACCCGAACTTCGCCGCCCAGGCGCTGAACCGGCTGCTCGATGCCTATAAGCGGCGCCACGTCGAGGTCTACGCCGACGAGACGCCGGCCACGTTCTACCAGGGCAAACTGGAGCAGGCGCGCGCCGACCTCGCCGCCATCGACGCGCAGCTGGCGACCTCCCTGAAGGGCAACAACACCGCCAGCTTCGAGATCGAGCAGCAGAACGACCTCGGCACGCTCTCCGACCTCGCCCGGCAGAAGTCGGCCGCCCAGATCGAGCGCGAAGGCGTCGAGTCCCGGCTCAAGCGCACCCGCGAGACCGGCCCCGACCGCTGGCAGCCGACGCCGCCCGACGCCGACCCGACGGTGGCGGCCTTCGACACGCGCTGGGCCGATCTCAGGACCAAGCGGGCGGAGATCGCCGTCCGGTTCAGGCCAACCGCACCCGAATTCATCAGCCTCGACCGGGACCTCATTGCCCTGACGCGGCAGAAGTACCAGGCGCTGATCGCCGCCGACACGGCGCGGCTCGCGGTGCTCGCGGAGAAGATCCAGACCATCACGGGGATCGAAGCGAGCCGCCGCAAAGCCGCCATCGGCCAGAGCGACGCGGCTCTGGCCTACGGCCGGCTCGCGCAGCAGAAGTCCCTGCTCAGCGACGAGATCACCGACACCCAGAAGCGGATCGACGCGCTGCGCACGGGCACCGGGCTCGACGCGCAATCCGTGACCTCCTCCGCGTTGGTGGCGCGTGCCGTGCCGCCGCGGCTGCCCTCCGGCCCGAACCGGCCGCTGATCCTCGGCCTCGCGGCCGGGCTCGGGCTGCTCGCCGCCCTGGCCTACGTCGCGCTGGCGGAGATCCTCGCCCAGACCTACCGCAGCGCCGCCGAGGTCGCCCGCTCCCTGCGCGTGCCTGTCCTTGCCGCAGTCCCGCTGCGCTCCGGCGCCGAGCGGCGGCCGCGCTTCGGTGGAGCCGCCGCATGATCGCCGCCTACGCCCCGATGATCGACCCCGCCGTGCTCGAGCCGGCCCTGGTCCAGCTCAGCCGTTACGAGACCCGGCTGCGACGGGTCGGGATCACCGCGGTCCAACCCGGCGAGGGGGTGAGCACGCTCGCGCGCGAACTCGCCGGCGCCTATGCCCGCCGCGGCCGCACCGCCGCATTGATCGAGACCAACTGGTCCCGGCCGTCCCTGGCCGCGGCTTACGGGCTCGAGGGCCGGCCAGGCTTCGCCGATATCGTCGCCGGGGACGTGGCGCCGAGCCTCGGGGTCCACCCGGTCGCCGACGGCCTGAGCGTCGTGCCGGCCGGCAGCGCCGGGGCGATCCGGAAGGCGACCCTTGACGACGGCCGCGTCGAGGACTTCCTGGCACTGGTCGACGACCGCTTCGACCTTGCCATCCTGGATTGCGAACCGATCACCGAGATCGGCGACGCGGCGGCGCTCTCGCCCTTCGTGGATGGGTTCGTCGTGGTGATCGGCGCCGAGCGGACGCGCCGGGCCGTGGCCCAGCGGGCGCTTGCCGACCTCAAGGCCGCGGGCGGCGCACCGCTCGGCATCGTCCTCAACGGGACCCGGCGGCCGATCCCGAAATGGCTGTACCGGTGGCTCGGATGAGCGGCGCCCCGGTTCGCGCACTCCGCGCACTGCCGGTGGCCGGCCTCGGCCTCGCGGCGGCGGCCGGTGCCGTGGCGCTGAGCGCTGCACCGCTGAAGTTCGCCGTGGTCGGGTTGGCCGCGGCCTTCGGCGGGGTCGGCGCCCTGATCGCCGGGCAGCGCTACCGCCTGACGCCCCTGCTGCTGGTCGCCCTCGCGGTCGGGCTGACCGTGAAGCTGGATGTCAGCTTCTTCCAGCATTTCGAAGCCGTCGGCCAATACCTGCCGAGCATCGGCGGCGGTGCCGGACTGACCGTGAGCGTGGCGCTCCTGGTGGCGCTGACGCTGATCCTCTCGAAGGTCACAGGCATCGGAGAGCGGGTCTCGGGGCTGCGCCTCGACCGGCCGCTCGTGCTCACGCAGCTCGCCTTCCTGACCGCCGGCCTGCTCTCGCTGGCCAACGCCACCGACACCGCCTACCTGTGGTTCGATGCGTGGCGGTTCCTCGGACTGCTCCTCGTCTCGGTGGCCGTCTCGAACCTGTCCGGCGCCGATATCCGCACCCTCGCGCTGGCGATCTGCGCGTTGTGCCTGGTGCAGACTGCGGTGGCGGGGCTGCAATACGTCTCCGGGTCCGAACTCGGCCTTTCCGTGCTCGGCGAGGAGCAGATCGTCGAGGAGAACATCAACTTCTCCGCGCAGCGCCGCGCCGGCGGTCTGAAGGTCCACCCGAATATTCTTGGGTACTATTACGAGTTCGTTTGGCCGCTGGCACTGGCGCTAGCCCTCTCTCGGGGCCCGAAACTCCTGCGCCTCGTCGGCGCCGCCGGGGCCGGTTCGGCCGTCGTCGGCGTGGTGCTGACCCTGTCGCGCGCCTCCTGGCTGACCTATCCGCTCTCGGCGACCCTGGTGATCCTGCTGGTCTACCGGGACCGGCTGTTCACCCGGGCGAGCCTGATCGTGTTCGCCCTTCTGGTCGTCGCGGCCGGGATCGGGGCGATCTATGCCGGGCCGCTGGTCTGGGAACGCCTGACCGCGGATGACGGCGGCTCCGCGGCGCAACGTGGACCGCTCAACGCGGCCGCCCTGGCGCTGTTCGCGCAATTCCCGATCTTCGGCGTCGGGCTGAACAATTTCGGCAACCAGTTCGCGGTGCTCGATCAGACCGGCCTGTCCCGCCTCGCCGGCCTGTTCGACCGCTCGAACCACGTCGTGCACAACCTGCACATCCTGATCCTCACCGAGGTCGGGATCGTCGGCTACACCGCCTTCGCGCTGGTCTTTTCGGTCGGGATTTTCCGCGGGTTCCGGGCGGCGTGGCGCGCACCGGTGGGCGATCCGCTGGCGGCCATCGCGGCCGCCTGCGCGGTCGGCCTCATCGCCCACCTGCTGCACGGGCTCGTCGACCCGGGCTTCCGCCTGAACCTCGGCATCGCCGAACTGCTCTACACCGGCCTCGGGCTGATCGCGGGCGTGCGGGCGGCGCAGCGCCGTGCCGCTGCGGAGATCGGCAGCGCGACGCGCTCCCTCTCGGCGCAGGAGCAAGGAGCCGCGACCGCGTTGGGTATCCGTCCGAGACCGTCCGCTGCCCATAACCGCCCAGCCGTCAGAGCGCGGAGAGATCGACAATGAGCGGCATCGGCCTCAGCGTCCTGATCGTCACCTACAACACTGGCGCCGACATCGAGACCTGCCTGCGCCTGCTGGCGGCCAGCCGGATCGACCGATCCTACGAGGTGATCGTCGTCGACAACGCCTCGTCGGACGGGACGCCGGAGCGGATCGCCGGTACCTTCCCGTGGGTACGGCTCATCGCAGAGCGGACCAATCACGGCTTCGCTGGGGGAAATGCCGTCGCGCTGGCTGCGGCGCGGGGCGACACGATCCTGCTTCTGAACCCCGACGCGTTCCTGCGCGACCCGGAGGCGCTGGCCGGAACGCTTACCCATCTCGACGCGCACCCCGATGTCGGCGCAGTCGGTCCGCGCCTGATCTTCCCGGACGGCCGCCATCAGGTCGGCGATGCCGGCTACGAGCCGCGCCCGCTCTCGACCCTGGTCCATGCCGCCGGTCTGTCCGGGCGCTTCGGCCTGCGCGGCCTCTACCTCGCGAGCCGGCAGGCCCGGGGGCGCGAGGCCCTGGACGTGGACTGGGTCTGCGGCGCGTTCATCCTGATGCGTCGGAAGGCGATCGAGGCGATCGGTGGCCTGGAAAGCGCGCTGTTCCTCTACGGCGAGGACGTCGATTGGGGCTGCCGCCTGCGCGATGCCGGCTGGCGGGTCGCCTACCTGCCGGGGATCGCGGTCGTCCACCTCCAAGGCGGCTCGGCCGGCACGCGCTCGGCCCGCTGGCTCGACGGTCTGGCGGGGATCTACCGCCTGCGCAACGCCGGCCGGCTCCTGTCCTCTCCGGCCTTCTTCGTAGCCCCGCTGCGCCTCGGCTTCACGCTGCGGGCGCTGGCCTACGGCCTCGCCGGCCGCCTGAAACGGCAGCCGGAACTCGCCCGCAAGGCCGAGGACATGCGCAGGTTTTCCAACCACCTGCGCAGTCTTCGAATTTGATCCCGTCAAATGCTCACGGCTTCTTGCGGATGAAAACCATGTGGTAGCCTTTCAACGGACCCGGCGTGAGCCGGAACAGCAGCTCCCAGAACTTGCCCAGGACGATGTTCTCGCCATGATAGAACGGCTGCCCGTCAAAACTGTAGGTGAAGTGCTCGAACCGATCAGTTGGGAAAAGCCGCTTCCGCGCCGCCTCCGTGTTCATCGTGTAGAGCGGCACGAACGAGTCGATCTCGACCAGCCGCGGCTCGACCCAGCGCAGGACCTGTGCGTGCAGGCGCTTCGGGATGAGCCGCGCGCCGACCCCGACATAGCCCCAGCGGTTGGGAGTCCAGGCGCAGAGCCAGCCCCCCGGAGCGAGGACCCGGCCGAGCTCGGCCGCGGTGACATCGGCATGCTCGATATGTTCGAGGACCGAGAACGCCGAGATCAGGTCGAAGCTCCCATCCGGGAATGGAAGGATCCCGTCGTGGCCGATCAGACGGACCTCGTCGGCCGACTTGTTCTCGAGGACCGCCTCGTCCACGTCGCAGGCCATGACGTGGGCGCAGCGCCCGCGGAAGTCGCCGAGGTGCCGGCGGAGTGGAACCGGGTCATCGGTCCACTTGCCGCGCCCGGCCCCGAACTCCATCACCCGCATATCCGGCCGGAGCAGCGCGTTGACGCGCACGATGTACTCCATCCGGTGGTCCTGCCGGGAGTAACCCCCGGCCCCCATCTCCCGGAACAGGCGCTGTTCGACGGTGACCATACTTCAGGCTCCTCTGAGGACGCGACGCGCGCCGGAGTGGTGAATTGGGATGGGCCGGACGGGCGCCCGGCGGTGGCGATCCTCGGCACCCGCGGGGTGCCGGCCGCGCATGGGGGCTTCGAGACCCTGGCCGAGCGTCTGGCGCTGGATCTCGTCGAGCGGGGCTGGCGGGTCGAGGTCTATTGCCAGGTGAGCACGCCGACCCCGCCGAGCGTCTGGCGCGGCGTCGCGCTGATCCCGGTCGCGGTGCGGGGCGACGGCGCCTTCGCCACGATCGTGTTTGACCTCAAATGCACCCTGCGGGCGGCGTTCCGGCCGGCCCTGCCGCTGGTGCTCGGCTACAACACGGCCCTGTTCTCGATCCTGTACCGCCTCACGGGCAAGCGCAGCGTGATGAACATGGACGGGATCGAGTGGAAGCGCGACCGCTGGTCGAAGCCCGCAAAGGCGTGGTTCTGGCTGAACGAGCGCCTCGGCAGCCTGTTCTCCACGTATCTGGTCGCGGACCATCCGGAGATCGCGAAGCACCTCGCCCGCAACACCGCGGCGAAGCGGATCACCACGATCGCGTACGGCGCCGACCCGGTGCTGGAGGCGTCGACGACGCCGCTGTCCGCGTTCGGCGTCCGCCCCCGCGACTACGGGCTGCTGATCGCCCGGGTCGTGCCCGAAAACCTGGTGCTCCAGATCGTCCGCGCCTGGAGCGAGATCCGCCCCGGCCTGCCCCTCGTCGTGCTCGGCAAGCTGATGGACTCGGATTCCTACCACCGTGCCGTGAAGGCCGCGGGCGGGCCGGACGTGATCTTCGCGGGCGCGATCTACGAGGCCGACCGGGTGTCCGCCCTCCGTCTCCACGCCCGCTTCCACATCCACGGCCACACGGTTGGCGGCACCAACCCGTCCCTGGTCGAGGCCCTCGGCGCCGGCTCGCCGATCCTGGCGCACGACAATCCGTTCAACCGTTGGGTGGCGGGCGACGGCGCCGTGTTCTTCGGCGACGAGACCGAGTTGCGCCGGGGCATCCTGAACCTTGTGCGCGCTGCGCCGAGCCGGCTCGACGCGATGTCGGCGGCCTCTCGCGACCGGCACGCGGACGCGTTCGGCTGGCGCGGCATCGTCGATGCCTACGAGGGTGTGCTCCGCCGTCAGCTCCCGTCCCGGCGCGCCGCCCGCGGAGGCCGGGAAGCCATCCGCCGACACGAGCACGGGCCGGCCTGACCGGCTGGCCGACGTTGGAGGGTGGGCGCTAAACTGCATCGCCGCCCTCCGGAACATCGGAGCGGCTGCGGATCTGCCGCTGCGCCACCATCGTGACGGTGCCGGCGGGGACTTCCCGCAGGCTGCACACGCCGATCCCGATCGTGGCTCCGGCCCCGACCGTGACAGCACCCTGGACGGCCGCGTGGGCCCCGACCACGGCATTGTCCCCGAGGCGCGGCGCGTCCGCGGGGAATGGCGCGCCGGGGAAAACCCAATCCCGCGGCCCCACGAGCGTCCCGGGAAGCAGCACCAGGTCGATCCCCGCGCTGCCGCAGAAAACGATGCGGGCCGGGTGGGGCACGAACAGGCCCGGCCCGATCGGCGATCCGGGATGCAGGCTCGCGCCGGTCAACCGCAGCGACAGGTTCGAGACGGCGGCCGCGCATCGCCGCCAGCCGTGTCCGTGCAGCAGATGCGCCACGCGGTGGAAGATCGCGACCTGCATGGCGGGCAGCGTCAGGTGCATCAGGCGTCGCAGCCGGGAGGTCGGCTTGCCGCCCGTGGTCTGGCGCAGGACGCGGGCGAAGTCGGCCGAGAGCAGCCGGCGCACCTCCGCGTAGCCGGTCGGACCGTGCGGATCGGTGTTCACGACGGCGCCGGTCATGCCGCGGCTCCCCGGCCCGGGAGGGCACGCCAGGGCTGGGGCATCACCGTCTCGCCGGGCTCGACGTCCTTGAGGATGGTGGTGCGGGGGCCGAGCCGGGCCCGATCGCCGATCCGCACCGCACCGAGCACGATCGCGCCGGCCTCCAGCACCACGCCGTCGCCCAGCAGCGGCAGGCCGGGGCCCCCGCCGATATCCTGATCGGGCTCCTTCAACAGGCCGCCGATCGAGGCCTGCACGCCGAAGGCCGCGTCACGCCCGACGGCGCCCGCGATGACCGCGCCGAACGGATACGGGAGGAACAATCCCCCGGCGATCCGGCTCGAGGGGGGGATATCGGAGCCGGTCCACCAGCCGTTGAACAGCCACAGCAGCCAGGCCGCCATGCGCCAGCCGCGCTCGTGGCTGTAGCGCGAGAGCCGATAGAGCCAGACCGCGTGATAGCCCCGGTACAGTCGCGCCGAACCGTGGCCCCGGCGATGCCAGTGGGCACGGTCGGCCGCGAGCGCAATGCGCATCTGTGCCCAGCATTGTCGCCGCCCGTCTGCGAATTTCGATGCGCCCGCGAGGGGGATCCCTCGGGCGGCGTCAGTCTCTGCGCGCTCGGACATACGCAGTCCTCCGGTTTCCTCAGACGCTTTATCTCTGCAACCATAAATTGAAGATACGGTTGCAAGCCATACGCACCCTGCCACGATGCAATCGTAGGTCGCGGTTTTCAGTAAGGCTCCACCGAGAGATGGTCCGCTTGGTAAATCGATTGCGCGGACGTGGCCGCCCGGGCGGCATGCGGTACGGCGCCAATCTGCTTGGACAGGCCGCGGGCCGCGGGGTTTACTTGGCCGCCGGCTTCGCCGCCTTCGTGATGGTCGGGCACGGCGTCGGCCCGGCGGCGCTCGGCCGCTACGGCCTGGCCCTCGCGGTGCTGGCGGTGGCGCTCATCGCGGCCGATTTTGGTACCACGCTGACCTTCGGGTCACGCCTCGGCGCCGGCGCGCCGGAGATGCGGGCTGCGGAATTCGGCCGCATGATATCGGCCCGGCTGCTCCTCGGCGGCGGCACCGGATTGCTGCTGCTCGGCGCCCTGCCGCTGCTGCCCGGGGAGATCCGGCCGGCGCTGGCCCTCGCCGCCGTGCTGATGCCGCTCGCGGCCGCGCGCTTCCAGGATTCCCTGTTCCAGGTCTGCGGGAGGCCGGGCTGGTCGGTCTGGCCGTCCCTGGCCAACGCCGTGGTCCTGGTCGGCGGCACGGCACTCGCGCTCTGGTTGCAGCTCCCCGAGGCGGCCCTGAGCATCGTCGCGGTGGCCTCGGGCATCGTCTACGGCGTGGTCGGGCTGATCCTGGCCGCCAAGCTTCTGCCTCTGCGTCCCGCTTCCCTGTCGCAGGGCTGGGCGACGATCCGGGCCGCGGCCGGCGTCGGGATCTCGAACGCCCTCGGCTCACTCAACGGCCGCATCAGCTTGATCATGCTGGCGGCGCTGGCGGGTGCGGCGGAACTCGGCCAGTTCACCGCGGGCTTCCGGTTCTTCGAGCTCGGCGCCGCGGTGGCGATCACCCTGTGCGCGCCGCTCGTGCCCGTGTTCGGCCGGGCAGTCGGCGCCATCGATGCCGGCGCGACACGTTCCGGCACCGATCGGCTGCGCTCCAGCGTGCGCCCCGCACTGATCGTGATCCTGGCGGCCGCGGTGGCCGGAACCGTGGCGGCCTGCGCGGTCGCCGATCCTCTGGTGCGTGTGATCTTCGGGCCGGATTTCGCTGCGGCCGCGCCGGTCCTGCGCATCGCAGCCGCGATGAGCGCCCTGCTGATTACCGCCACGGTGCTGTTCGCCGGTCTGGTTCCCCTCGGTCGGACCGGCTTCGCGGTGCGCGGCAGTGCGGCCGCCTGCGCCACGAATCTGGCCGCTTGCGCGGTGCTGATCCCCCTGGATCCGCTGCTCGGCGCGGCCTGGGCCGCCCTCCTGGCCGAGGTCGCGATGCTGGCGGTGGTCGCCCACGCCTTCTGGCGCGAAGCCGGCGCACCACTGGCGCCCGGCGATGCCCCGACTGTGCTGGGCCCCGGCCTCGTCACCGCCCTCGCCTGGGCCGCCGGCCCGGCGACGCTCGCGCCGATCACGGTGCCTTTCGCCGCCGTCCTCTCCGCTGCGGTGGCGGCTTGGCTGTGCCTGCGCGGCCGCTCCACCGCCGCTCCCCTCCCCCTCTCGATCCCGGAAGCTTCGTCATGAGCGACGTCCCCGTGCTCTCGGTCATCATCCCGACCTACAACCGCGCCGACACGCTGCGCCTGTGCCTGCGGGCCTTCGACCGACAGACGACCGACCGGCCGTTCGAGATCGTCGTCTGCGACGACGGCTCCGCCGACGCCACCGGCACGGTGATCAGCCACGCGGTCGCCACCGGCCGCATACCGGTCGTGCACCTGCGCCAGGAGAATGCCGGCGCCAACGCGGCCAGGAACCGGGCGATCGCGTCGGCCCGGGGCGCGCGGCTCCTGATCGTCAACGACGACACGATCCCGGCCCCCAGCCTCGTCGATGCGCATCTCGCCGCCCATGCCAGGCGGGGCGGACGCGAGACCGCGATCCTCGGGCGCATGACCATCGACCCGGCTCTGCCGTTCTCGCCGTTCTCCGCCCTGCACCACGACGCGTCGTACGACGCGCTCGCGGGCCGGGTGGAAGTGGGCTGGGACGCCTTCCTGACCTGCAACGTCAGCGTTGATCGCCGCCTGCTCGAAGAGGCGGGCGGCTTCGATCCGCGCCTGACCTGGCATGAGGACATCGAACTCGGCGAGCGGCTGGCCCGGCGCGGCATGCACCTGTTCTATGAGCCGGAGGCGCTGGCCTATCACCACCACCTCCTGGACGAGACGGCCTACCTGCGCATCGCCGAGCGCGAGGGGGCGGCGCTGGTGCTGTGGTACCGGAAGCGCCCGGACCTCGCGCCCGATCTCACCCGGCTCGGCCTCGTCGGCCCGCCGCCGCTGGCCGCCGCCCCGCGCCACCGCGTCGCCGACCTGGCGATGCCCACGGCGCTGCTGCCCGGCTGGCAGATGGCGGCACGTGTCCTCACTCGGATCAGTCCCGAGGCCGGCCGCACGGTCTGGCGCCGCCTGTTCCAGCGCCAGAAACGCCTCGCCATCGCCCGGGCGCTGGCGGCGTGAGCGGCTCCCGGATGCACGCTCAGAACCTTTTCGCCGCCCTGCTGCTACCGGCGCTTGCCGCCTGCGGCGCGGCCGATGCGCAATCACAGCAGCGCATCCTGGTCGATCCCGCAGGCGGCGCGATGGAAAACTACCGCACGGTGGCCCGGCTCGCAGACGTCCCGTTCGCGAGCCTCGGGCCCGGATCGAGCGTGCTGATCCGCGGCGGCAGCTACGGCGACGTGGCGGTGATCGGCACCCGCGGCAGCGCCGAGGCACCGGTCACCGTGGCGGCCGTCGCCGGGACCAGGCCGGTCCTGTCGAACTCGGTGGTGTTCGAGAACGCCGCCTACGTCACGGTGACCGGCCTGACCGTGCAGGGCGCGGTCAATTCCGGCTTCATCATCCGCCGCGGCTCGCACCACGTGACGGTGGCGGACTCCACGGTTTCGAGATCCGGTCTCGGCATCTGGATCGGCGACGGCGCCGGGGCCGGCCACCGCATCACCGGCAACACGCTCTCCGACAACAAGACCCATGGCGTCGCCATCGACGTGATCAACGTGCCGCCGGAGGATCCGAGCTACATCCTGGCCAACACGGTGACCGGCAACGGCATCCACGGGATGGAGATCAACGGCTCCGGCTACGTGGTCGAGGGCAACCGGGTCTCGGGCAACGGCGTCGGCATGTCGGGCACCTCCGGCATCCACGTCTACGCCAAGGATGCAGCCCAGGACGCGGGCGACCGCAATACCATCCGGTACAACATCGTCACCGGCCAGAAGGAAACCACCGGCCAGGACGGCAACGGCATCCAGATCGACCAATGGTGCGACGGCAATACCGTCGCGTTCAACGTCGCGACCGACAACGACGGTGCCGGCATCAACCTGTTCGACGCCGGCTCGAACACGGTGGTGAACAACACCGTCACCGGCAACATGCGCGATTCCGGCGGCAAGCACGTCTACCGCGGCGAGATCGTGCTGGCCTCGGACTACACCAAGTCGGTCGACCGCACCGCGGGCAACCGGGTGCTGAACAACATCGCCTTCGCCACCCGGCCCGGCATCGCAGCCATCGCGGTCGAGGCGACCACCGCCGACAACGGGAACGCCATCGGGCCGAACTTCATCGGCAGCCGCGTCGGCGCGCCGCTCTATCGCTGGGCCGCCACGACCACCAGCGACGGGGCGAGCCTGCCGCTGCACGGCCAAGGCCCCGACCTGACCGGCACCCCCGCCTTCCGCGACCCGGCCGCCCCACTCTCGGGCGGCCTCGCGCTGACCAAGCCCCCCGCCCGCGCCGGCATCCCGCTCGGCGCAACCCGCGACCTCGCCGGTCAAGCCTACGTGGCCGGCGAAGCCCCGACCTTCGGCGCCTACAGGAGCCCGTAACATGCTACGCATCGGTATCGACGCGCACGTGCTCACCGGCAAGCCCCAGGGCAGCCGCACCTGGCTCGTGAACATCATCGGGCGCGCCGCCGCCCGCCATCCGGACGCGACCTACGTGGTCTATTCCGGAGACCCGGAGGCCTGCGCCCGCCTCGTTTCGGGCGCCAATATCGAGCACCAGAAGCTGCCGCGGGTGTTGGCGAGCCTGCGCCTGCTCGCGATCTGGCCGTGGCTGGTCTTCCGCGACCGCCTCGATACCCTGCTGACCACCTACATCGCCCCGCCGCTGGTGCCGGGCGACCGCCAGGTGGTGGTGGTCCACGACATCCTGTTCGAGACCCATCCCGAGTTCTTCACGTGGCGTATGCGCTGGCGGAACCGCATCCTCACGCGGCTCTCGGCCCGGCGCGCCAAGCTGGTCCTGACCATCTCCGATTACAGCCGCGATTCCATCGCGAAGGTCTACGGCATCGATCGCAGCCGGATCGCCGAGGTGCGCTGCGGATCGACCCCGCCACGGGCTTCGGCCGAGCGGCATCCGCTCGCGGACGGACGCCCGTACCTGCTGATGGTCGGCCGCCTGGAGCCACGCAAGAATCTCGGCCTGGTGCTCGATGCGTTCGCACGCCTGCCGGAGGGCGCGGCCCGGCTGATCGTCGTCGGCAAGGGCGACGGCGAGCGGCCCGAGACCCTCGACCGGCTGACCCGGACCCCGGACGCGGTGCACATCGCCGGGATCGATGATAACGGCCTGTCCGACCTCTACGGCCGGGCCGCCGCGCTGGTCTTCCCGAGCCGCGGCGAAGGCTGGGGGATCCCGGTGCTCGACAGCCTCGCCCGGGGCACGCCGGTGATCGCCTCGAGCCTCACCGCGATCCCGGAGGCGGGGGGCAGCGCGGCGAGCTACTTCGATCCGGACGCCCCGGACCGGGTCGAGCGGCTGGCCGAGCTGATGGGCGCCGCGATCGACGGGCGGCTGCCGTTCGATGCGGGCGCCGCCCGGGCGCATGCCGCCCGGCACGACTGGGACGGGCCCGCCGCGACCTTCGTCGACCTGATGCGCCGGAATTTCCCGGCCCGGACGCCGGCGCGCGATCTCCACGCACCGGTGCCGCACCTGCGCGGCTGACCGCCGCCTAAGCGGCCGGCTTAAGCCCGGCGATGAAGGTCTCCGCGGGCGCCTCCGCGGCGATCGGGTCCTGGATCAGCGTCCAGTATCCGAGCGCCGCCACGACGGCGATCACCGCGCCGGTGATGAAGGCCATGGAGAAATGACCGGTCCCGCCAACGATGAAGCCGGTGATCATCGGGGCCAGGGCGCCGCCGATATAGCCGCCGAAATTCTGCATGGCGCCGAGCGAAGCGGTGGCGTTGGCCGGCGCCGCCACGGAGGCCATCGCCCAGGCGGCCGACGAACTCACGTAGACCAGGAACAGTGACGCCGAAATGCACGCGATGGCGAGCGTGTCGCTCGGCGTCAGTGCCGCCACCACGGTGCAGGCCGCGGTCGCCAGAAGGCCCACCACCATCGGGATCTTGCGGCTCCGGATCGGATCGACCCCGCGCCGGATCAGGATGTCGACGATCCGGCCGCCGAGGATGCCGCCCAGCACCCCGAAGGCGAACGGGATCGCCCCGACGATTCCGGTCTTCTGCAGGGTGAAGTGGCGCTCGATCTCGAGGTAGCTCGGCAGCCAGGCCGTGTAGAGCCAGGTCATGTAGATGCAGCCGAAGTAGCCCATGATCATGCCCCAGCTGGTGCGGTAGCGGAACAGCCGCTTCCACGCGTTCCAGGTGACGCGGCGGTCGGTGTTGGGCGCATCGCCCTCCTCCAGGAAGGCGCGCTCGGCCGGGGTCAGGTCTATCTCCGGCGGGTTGCGGAACACCAGGTAGACGATCCCGGCGAGCGCCAGCCCGGCCACACCCATGATGATGAACATGGCCCGCCAGCCGAAGGCGACCATCAGGAAGGTAAGCAGCGGCAGGGCCAGGAAGGTGCCGAGGGAGGATGCGCAGTTCCAGATCCCCGTGGCGGTGCCGCGCTGGCGGATGTTGAACCAGTCCCGCGAGACCCGGGCGCAGGTCGGGAAATGCGGCGCCTCGCCGAGGCCGAGCACGATACGCGCGCCGACGAACTGCCAGAACGAGGTCACGGCTCCACCGAGCATCTGGCCGAGCGACCAGCAGCTCAGCCCGATGGTCAGCGTCAGCCGCGGACCCAGCCGGTCGGCCAGGGCGCCGGCCGGGAGCTGCGCGAAGGCATAGGCCCACAGGAATGCCGAGAGCAGCAATCCCATGTCGGGGATCGACAGGCCGAGATCCTGCCGGATCAGCGGGTTGGCCACCGCCAGCGTGGCGCGGTCGACGTAATTGACCACTCCGGCCGTCACCAGAAGGGCGAGCGAGATCGTCTGGATGCGCTTCACGCGCGGCGTTGCGACTGGAGTCACTGCTTCCCCCTTGGCTGACGCGCACTCTTCAGGGTGCTTCGGGACCGATCGCGCGTCCGCGACTCACGGCGTCCGAGCGATATTCTGCACCGAATGCCGGCGAGGGGAAGGTGCCGGCTGACAGTCGGGGGCCTCGCGTCGCAGCGCCGGGCGTCGTAGACCGCTCGCACCCGTCACCGACCGAGACCGTCCCGCGTGCGCCTGATCCAGATCACCCACCACGACCTCGACGGCTACGGCGCCGCCACGGTCGCCGCAGCCTGCACGGCGGTCGAGCGCGTCGTCCACGTACCCCGCTACAGCGATGTCGGCCCCGTCTTCGAGGACGAGACCAAACGCCTGGCCCGGGCGGGCGAGGGCGAGATCCTGCTCATGACCGACCTCGGCCTGGAGGAGCAGACCATCGCGGGCCTGAAGAAGTTCGCGGCCATGAACCGCCGCCGCGAGGACGGAAGGAAGCATAAGCTCGTGGTCCTCGACCACCACGCCTCCTCGCTGGACCAGTTGCGCCGCCAGGGACTGGAGCCCGTGGCCGATCCCGAACGTCCGGGCTTGAGCCGGATCGATCTCGGCGATCCGGATTGCGTCGTGCTGATCGACGAAAACGTCTGCGCCACCCGGATGACCTTCGATCACCGGGCCCTGTTCGCCACCCACGAGCCCGAGACCGACCTCTCCGCCCTGGTGGCGGCGATCGATGCGGTGGACCTCTGGCGCAAGGACAGCCCAGCCTTCCCGGGGGGCCTGGCACTGGACGAGCTGTTCTGGGAGAGCGTGTCGAGCTTCGTGCCCGTCGGCCATCCCTGGCATGAGGCCTTCATGTCCGGGCTGCTGCGTGCGGCCGCCGTTTCCCTGCGCGAGGGCGCCACCCCGGCCGACCTGGAGCGGCGTGCCCTGGCGATCCGCTCCGAGGTGGTCGAGACCCTCCTGCGCGACGCGCCGGACGACGACCGGGCGCTCACAACGCGCATGCGTCTCGCCCGGGCGCTCGCCCGCTCGGACGCGCTGTTCCGCCCGCTCAAGGACGGCACGCTCCTGTCCTTCGCCCTCGATTCGGGCACGTTCCAGCGGGTCTCGGACCTGATCATGGATGCCGGCCGGGCCAAGCGCGTCGTCAACGTACAGCGGATGGGCACCATGTCGTTCCGCTCGAACGACGGCACGGCCCTCGACGGCGCCCGCCTGTTCCGCGGCGGCGGCCATCGCGACGCCGCCGGCGGCCGGCTCCAGAGCGGATCCGTCTTCTCGATGGCGGACGCCATCGCGCAGGTCGAGCCGGTGCTGAACCCGGACAAGCCCCCGGAGGCCGATAGCCCGTTCGCGGCGCTGAAGAACTGGAAGGGGTGATTGGCTTCGGAGCGGAGCAGGACCGTCGCGGATCTGCTCCGCGTCCGAGCATCAGGTCCAGGCTGTCAGAGCCTGAAATCCTCGCCGAGATACAGCCGCCGGGCGTCGGGGTTCGCCACGATCTCCTCCGGGGTCCCCTCAGTGAGGATGCGGCCGGAATGGGCGATGTAGGCGCGGTCGATCAGGCCCAGGGTCTCGCGGACGTTGTGGTCGGTGATCAGCACGCCGATACCGCGCTGCTTGAGGTGCTTCACCAGGTCCTGGATGTCGCCCACCGCGATCGGGTCGATGCCGGCGAAGGGCTCGTCGAGCAGCATGAAGGTCGGCGACGAGGCCAGCGCCCGGGCGATCTCGCAGCGCCGCCGCTCACCGCCCGACAGGGCGATCGAGGGCGACTTGCGCAGCCGCGCGATGTCGAACTCCTCGAGCAGGGAATCGAGCTTGCGGGCCCGCGCCTTGCGGTCGGGCTCGGCCACTTCGAGCACCGCGCGGATGTTGTCCTCGACGGTCAGCCCGCGGAAGATCGAGGCTTCCTGCGGCAGGTAGCCGATGCCGAGGCGCGCCCGCTGATACATCGGCAGATGGGTGATCGGCAGGCCATCCAGGGTGATGTGGCCGCGATCGGCCACCACCAGACCGGTGATCATGTAGAAGATCGTGGTCTTGCCGGCGCCGTTGGGCCCGAGCAGCCCGACCGCCTCGCCGGTGCGGACCGTGAGCCCGGCCTCGTGCACGACGGTGCGGGCGCCGTAGCTCTTGCGCAGGCCGCGCACGCTGAGGATCCCGGGTCCGCCCTCTTCCGCGGCGGCGACTTCGTCGGCATCCGCGACAGGCGGGCTCGCGCGACGGCCGAACAGGCGACCGAGCAGTGTCGGGCGGCCCGCCGCGTCCTGCGGCTCCGCCCGGAACGCAACCGCGCCGCTCAATTGACCTGCGCCCGCGGCTTGACCGGCGGCTGAGCGCAGCCCTTCCCCTTGCCATCCTTGGCGTCGGCCTTCTCGCCGGGCACGAACAGCGCCGAGACGCGGCCGCCAGCCACCGGATCCATGTTCGCGCGCCCGGTGCCCATGTCGTAGACCAGCCGCTGGCCGCGGGTGACGTTCTGGCATTGGCTCAGCACGACGTTGCCGGTGAGCACGATGCGCTTGGCGTCCTGATCGAACACCGCGTGATCGCCGGTGGCGACCTGGTCCTTCTGGACCACCGTGACCGGACCGGCGCAATCGACCTTCTGAATGCCGTTCTCGGCCGGATTCTTCGGCGCCGGCGCCTCGTCGGCGGTGTCCGCAGCCTTGCCGTCCGCATCCTTGCTCGCGGAGGCCTTGCCGGCGCCGTCCTTGCCGCGCTTGTAGTAGACCGTCATGGTCGAGCAGCGGATCGTGCTCTCCCCCTGCACGGCCACGACGTTGCCGACGAACACCGCCCGGTTCTCCCGGTCGAACACGTCGAGGCGGTCGGCGTCGATCTTGATCGGATCCTTGCCGCCGCCGCCGATATTGCCGAAGGGCGAGTCCTTCTTGGCCGGCTTCTCGGCCAGCGCGGGGCCGGCGAGTGCCAGGCAACCGGCCAGGGCCACGCAGAGGGTTGCGCGCGCGCTCATCGGCCGGTTTCCGCGGGCTCGGCGTTCGAGGTCAGGATGCGCGGGGGCGCCTTGTCGGCCGGGTCGTCGTTCGCGATCACGACATGCACGTTCCCGACGAAGGAGATCCGCTTGCCGTTCTCGACCACGTCGAGGGCGTTGGCGTTCACGGTGGCGCGCGGGGTCGAGACGGTGACCGGCTCCTGGGAGCTCACCGAGCCGGTCTTGAACACCACGGCGGCCGAGCGCAGGCGCGCTTCCTCGCCCTTGTCGGTCCAAATGCGGATGTCGTCTTTGAGGTCGAGCGCCTCGCGGGCGGTGTCGAACAGGCCAGAGGCCGCCGAGAGTCGGGCGACGCCGCCCTGATCGTCGGTGGCGAGGTGGCCGCGCATCCGCTCCAGCTCGATCAGGCTCGGCTTGCGCACATCCTGCAGGGCAGCATCGGCCGTCACCTCGTACCCGCGGTTGCCCTGGCGGAAGCCCGCGAGCCGGGGGTTCTCCATGCGGACCTTGGAGCCGGCCACCGTCACGGGGCCGACCGAGACTCCCGGCAGGCTCGTCCCGAACGGATTGAACAGGTACGCGAGCAGCAGCGCCACCGCGCCGCCCGCAGCGACCGGGATGAGTCGGCGCATCGTGCGCACGCGGCCGCTGTGGCGGTACGCCCGGGCGTGAGCCCGCGTGCGTGCCGCCAAGACCGCCTGTCCGTTGCCGGCTTGAGCCTCGACCGGGTTCATGCAGCGTCCGTGAGGCGCGCAGGCCGCGCGCGAGTGAGGAATCGGCTCAGACGCCTGCGGCCCCCACCGCGCCCGCGCCTCCGGTCGGGAAATGGTCCCGACCAGTGGCGAAGTTATGGCTCGCCCGTTTCGGAATGATCAACCGAACTTAGAAACTTTCGACGCCGATGTGCGTGAGCACACACGCACATCGTGAAGCATCGTGGGCGCGAAGAGCCCGGCGCCGCGGCTCGGGCGGATGCCGGGCCGCGACCGGACCGTCAGCGCGAAGTGCTTCGGGCTGCGGCCAGCGCCGCCGCGATGGTCCGGGCGAAGGCCGCCGGATCGCGGGGGCTGTCGCCGTCCTGGATCCGGGCGAGATCAAGCAGCGTGCCCGCTTCCTGGGGGATCTCCGATTCGGCAGAGGCCGCAAGCGCCCGGATCAACGGATGACGCGGGTTGATCTCCAGCACCGGCTGCCCGGCACCGCCGCGGCCGGCCCGGCGCATCAGCCGCTGCATCTGCAGGTCGGGTCCAGCAGTACCGGACGAGAGCACCACGGCCGAGTCCACCAGCCGGTCGGTGGTGCGCACGTCCGAGACCTCACCGGCCAGCGCCACCTTCACAGCCGCCACGAAGGCGTCGATGCCTTCCGGCGCCTCCGGCTGCTCACCCTCGGGTGCGAATTTCGACAGGTCGAGGCCGCCCTTGGTGATCGACTTGAGCGGCTTCTCCTCGAAGTTGCCGAGCTGGTCGGGCCAGAAGGCATCGACGTGGTCGGAGAGCAGCAGCACCTCCAGGCCCCGGGCCCTGAAGCCTTCGAGCTGCGGCGACGATTTCAGCGCCTCGGCATCGTCGGCCACGAGGTAGTAGATCGCCTCCTGGCCGTCCTTCATGCGGGCCACGTAGTCCGGCAGGGAGGTCCAGCCGTCCTCGGCCGAGGAGCGGAAGCGCAGAAGGGGCGCGATCTCGCCGCGGCGCTCGAAATCCTCGTAGATGCCCTCCTTGAGCACCGCGCCGAAATTCTCCCAGAAGGTCTGGTAGCTCTCGGCATCCTTGGCGCGGGTGGTCAGCTCGGACACGACGCGGCCCGTGACGGCGCGTCGGATCCGGGCGAGCGCCGGCGTCGATTGCAGCATCTCACGGGAGACGTTGAGCGGCAGGTCCTCGGTGTCGACGACGCCCTGGACGAAGCGCAGCCACGGCGGCAGCAACTCGGCCTCGTCGGTGATGAACATCCGGCGGACGTGGAGGCGGACCTTGCTCTGCCGGTCGTTCTCCAGCGCCTGGAACGGCTTAGCGCCGGGCACGAACAACAGCGCAGAGAATTCCAGCTGGCCCTCGGCGCGCCAGTGCAGGGTCGCCCACGGCTTGTCGAAGTTCATCCCGAGGGCGTGGTAGAACGCCTCGTACTGTTCCTCGGTCACCTCGGATTTCGGCTTGCGCCAGAGCGCGGTGCCCTGGTTGGCCGATTCGTCCTTGCCATCCCGCGCAATGGCGATCGGCACGGTGATGAAGTCGGCCCATTTCCGCACCAAGTGGTCGAGGCGGTAGGGTTCGAGGTACTCGTCGGCGTCCGCCTTGAGATGCAGCACGATGTCGGTGCCGGGCTCAGGCCGATCGGCGAGCTCCAGGGTGTAGCTGCCCTGGCCCTCGGACGCCCAAGTCCAGGCCTCGTCGCTGCCGGCCCGGCGCGACGTGACCGTGACCCGGTCGGCGACCATGAAGGCCGAGTAGAAGCCGACGCCGAACTGGCCGATCAGGCTCGGACGATCCTCGGCCTTGGCCGCATCCAGCGTCTGCGAGAAGGCCCGCGTCCCGGAGCGGGCGATGGTGCCGAGGTTGGACGCCAGATCCTCCTTGGTCATGCCGATGCCGGCATCCGAGACGGTCAGGGTGCGCGCCTCCTTGTCGGGCACGATCCGGACCTTGGCGTCCGGCGGCAGGGCGCTCGCCGCCGAGGTCAGCGCCTCGAACCGGCGCCGGTCCATGGCGTCGGCGGCGTTGGCGACGAGTTCGCGCAGGAAGATCTCGCGGTCGGAATAGAGCGCGTGCACGACGAGGTCGAGGAGTCGACCCACCTCCGCCCCGAATTCGTGCCGCTCAATCGTCTCGCTCACGGGCAATGCCTCCGCATAGGGGAAAATGCGGTGGCGATATGCCCGCCCGGCCGGCCGTTTTCAATGAGGCGGCGACGGGTTCGGCGGGACGCGCGCGGCTCAGATCTCGATTTCTGTTCCCACTTCCACGATTTGCCGGGTCGGCAGGCAGAAATGGGCGCCGGTGCGCTCGGCGTTGCGCTTCAGGAAGGCGAACAGCCCCTGGCGCCACAGCGCCATGCCGGGCTTGGCCGACGGGATGACCACCTCGTGGCCGACGAAGAAGGTCAGGTCCTCCAGGTATTCCGGCGGGAGCAGGCCGCTCCTCACGGCGCATTGCAGGCCTTCGGGGATCGAGGCGGTCTGCATGAAGCCGTAGCGCAACACGACGCGCTCCATCCCGGGGGTGTATTGCGAGATCGCCTTACGGATGCCTTGAGCGACCAGGGTAACCTGCGCCCGCTCCTCGGCGGGGATCATCGGCGCCTCCTCGTAGATCACGGTGATCAGCAGGATGCGCTCGTGCAGGCATCGGCTGCGTTCGACCAGCCGGCCCAGGGCCATGGGGATGCCCTCGGTGGCTGCGGTGAGGAAGGCCGCCGTTCCCGGCAGTGTCACCGGCGGGTGCGAGGCGAGGCGGGCCAAGAACGTCGCCTCGGGCTGGCGCATGGTCTCGCGCACCGCCTCGAGGACGTGGTTGCCCTTCATCCAGGTCAGCATCAGGAACGCGACCGCCGCGGCCAGTACCAGGGGAAACCAGCCACCCTCGAACAGCTTCACGCTGTTGGCCGCGAAGAACAAAGCGTCGATGGCCAGGAAGAAGCCATTGACCGCCACGACCAGGATCGGGTTGTAACCCCACCGCAGGGCGATCAGGGCGGCCAGCAGGGTGGTGATGCCCATCAGCGCCGAGACCGCGATGCCGTAGGCGCCGGCCAGCGCATCGGAGGAGCCGAACACCACCACGGCCGTGAGGGTACCGATGGCGAGCAGCCAGTTCACCGCAGGCACGTAGATCTGGCCGCGCTCGTCCTGATCGGTGTGGACCACCCGCATCATCGGCATGAAGCCGAGCTGGATCGATTGCTGGGTCAGCGAGTAGACGCCCGAGACCACCGCCTGCGAGGCGATGACGGTGGCCATCGTGGCCAGCGCCACCAGCGGGTAATGCGCCCAGTCGGGGGCCAGCAGGTAGAACGGGTTCTCGATCGCGCCCGGGTCGGCGATCAGCAGGGCGCCCTGGCCGCAATAGTGGATCAGCAGGGCCGGCAGCACCAGGCCGAACCAGGCCGCGCGAATCGCCGGGGCGCCGAAATGGCCGAGATCGGCGTACATCGCCTCGCCGCCGGTAACCGCCAGGAAGGCCGCGCCCAGCATCATGAAACTCACGTGCCAGCCGGCATGGGCCAGGAAGTCCACGGCCCGCCACGGATTGACCGCCCCCAGGATCTCCGGCGCCCGCAGGATGCTGGGGATCGCCAGCAGGACCAGCACCGTGAACCAGACGAGCATCACCGGACCGAACACCCGGCCGATCGCCGCCACGCCCTTGTGCTGCACGGCGAACAGCGCGACCAGGATCACCAAGGTGATCGGCACCACGAACGGTGTCAGCACCGGCGCATCGATCTTCAGCCCCTCGATCGCCGAGAGCACCGAGATCGCCGGGGTGATCGCGCCGTCTCCGTAGAGCAAAGCCGCGCCGACGAGGCCGACCACCAGGAGCACGGCCTTCCACGTGCCGGGCTGCGCCTGCCGGGCGCCCAGCAGCGCCAGCATGGCGACGATGCCGCCCTCGCCCCGGTTGTCCGCGCGCAGGATCAGCACCGCGTATTTCAACGACACGATGAGGATCAGCGACCACAGGATCAGCGACACGGCCCCGAGCGCCGCAGCCGGCACCGCGGCGCCTCCGGCGGTGGCCGCCTTCACGGCCTCCTTGAAGGCGTAGAGCGGGCTGGTGCCGATATCCCCGTAGACGACGCCGAGCGCCCCCATCATCAGCGCGGGCCCGGGCCCGTGCCGAACGGCGCCCGGCTTTCGCGCCACCGGCGCAGCAGGCAGAACGACCGCAGGACCAGCCGCGGGACTGAAGACTTGGCGCACGGGCGTATCCAGTCGAGGGCGGCACTGACGTGCGCGACCTTAGCAAGCCGGATGCGGTGCGAAAGACTTGATCTGTCGCCGCCACCAACACGGTGAAGACTTGTCACCCAAACGTGATGACGGCCGCATGAAGCGCGCGGCCCCCTCCCCCGCACATCGGGAGAGGGTTCTGTCGATCAGGCGGCGTCCAGCCCCAGGTCGATGATCGCCGCCGAGTGGGTGATCCAGCCGCAGGAGATCAGGTCCACGCCCGAGGCCGCGACCGCGCCCACGGTCTCGCGGGTGATGCGGCCGGAGGCTTCCGAGAGGGCACGGCCGTCGATCATCGCCACGGCGCGGGTCAGCAGGTCGGGGCCCATATTGTCGAGGAGGACCGCATCCACGCCGACCGAGAGGGCTTCCTCGAGCTGCTCCAGGCTATCGACCTCGCACTCGATTTTCACGAGGTGGCCGGCCCGTGCGCGGGCCCGCTGGATCGCCGGCACGATGCCGCCGGCCACCGCCACGTGGTTGTCCTTGATCAAAACCGCATCGTCGAGGCCGAAGCGGTGGTTCGAACCACCCCCGGCCCGCACGGCGTGCTTCTCCAGCGCGCGCAGGCCCGGCGTCGTCTTGCGGGTGCAGACGATCGAGGCCTTGCCGTGCGGGCGAGCCGCCTCCACGAGGCCGTTCGTCGCCGTCGCGACCCCCGACATCCGGCAGAGCAGGTTCAGGGCGACGCGCTCGGCGGTCAGGATCGCCCGGGCCGGGCCGTCGAGGCGCAACACCACGTCGCCGGGCGCGACCCGGGCCCCGTCGCCGCGCTCGACCGTCACGGTCACGGCCGGGTCGATGAGCGCGAACGCGATCGCGGCGGCGTCGGTGCCGGAGATTACCCCGTCCTGGCGGGACGCGATGACGCCGCGCATCCGCTCGCCGGGCGGCACGATCGCGTCGGTGGTAATGTCGCCGGCCCGGCCGAGATCCTCGATCAGGGCGGCACGCACCACCGGCTCCACCAGGAGCCGCGGCAAGGGCAGGATCTCTTCCGTCAGGACCGATTGCGTCATGATGCCAACTCCGTCCCGGCGGTCGTGGTTTCGCGGTACTCGGCTTTCAGCGTGGCGAGCGTCGTGTCCGTGTGGGCTGCCGGGGCGACATGCGGAAAGTCGCTGCGCCAGTGGGCGCCGCGGCTCTCCCGGCGGGTGAGCGCTCCGCGGGCGATCATCAGCGCCACCAGGGAGGCGTCGCAGGTCTCGCTGTGAGCTTCGAGCGTGGCGACCGCCTGCTCGAGGCCGGCGGCATCGCGGACCACGCCGACCTGGGCCTCCATGAGCCTGCGGATCGACGACAGATCCGCGACCGAACGGGGAGTTATCGTCTCGGGTGCGACCGCGCCTGGAAGCGGCACGTCGAGGGCGTCGGCGATGAAGCCGGCATAGGCGAGCCCTTCCAGCAGGGAATTGCTGGCGAGCCGGTTCGCACCGTGGAGGCCCGTGGAGGAGACCTCGCCGCAGGCATAGAGGCCCGGCACCGACGTGGCTCCATGCGCATCCACCTTCACGCCGCCCATGTGGTAGTGCGCCGCCGGGCGGACCGGGATCGGCTGAACGGCGGGATCGATGCCGGCGGCGGCACACAGGCCGGCCACCGTCGGGAACCGCTTCGGCATCGCGGCCCCGAGGGCGCCGCGGGCATCGAGATAGACCGTGCGGCCGCGTTGGAGCGCCTGGAAGATGCCCCGGGCAACCACGTCGCGCGGGGCGAGGTCGCCGCCGGTGATTCCGGCCATGACCGCTTCGCCGGCCCCGTCGATCAGCCGGGCGCCCTCCCCGCGCAACGCCTCGGTGGCCAGCGGCATCGGATCGGCCCCGGCCGCGATCGCGGTGGGGTGGAACTGCACGAACTCCATGTCGCGCATCACCGCCCCCGCCCGCGCGGCCAGCGCGAGCCCCCCGCCGACGGCGCCGGGCGGGTTCGTGGTCGCCGCGTAGAGGGCGCCGACGCCGCCGGTGGCCAGCACCACGGCGCGCGCCAAGATGCGGAACCGGGCGCCGTCGCGCTCGGCCACGATGCCGGCGACCGCGCCGCGCGTGTCCCGCAGCAGGTCGCAGGCACGGGCTTCGACCACCTCCACAGACGACGTGGCCAGGACAGCGCGGACCAATCCTTCGAGGACGCGGGCCCCGGTGGCATCACCGCCCGAGCGGACGATGCGGCGGCGGCCATGCGCCGCCTCCAGGCCGAGCGCCAGGGCGCCATCCTCGGTGCGATCGAACGGGACGCCGATCCGCACCAGCCAGTCGATCAGCCCCGGGCCCGCCTGGGCGACCCGGAGCGCCACGTCGGGCTCGGTCAGCCCGGCGCCCGCGGCTACGGTATCGGCGGCGTGGAGAGACGCCGCGTCGTCGGCGCCGACCGAGGCGGCGATGCCGCCCTGGGCCCAGCCGGTAGCGGTGCCGAGGCCCAGGGCCGAAGCGGTGATCAGCGTCACGGGGCGCGGCGCGAGCCGCAACGCGACGCTGAGGCCGGCGACGCCGCCGCCGACCACGACGATGCGGTCGGCCATGTTGGGAGTGACGGCGTTCATCGTCAGCGCACCAGCAGCATGCGCTCGACCGCCGCCCGGGCGCGGTCGGCCAAGGCGGGATCGACGGTAACCTCGTGGGTCAACGTCTCCAGGGCCCTGCGGATGTTGCTCAGGCTCATCCGCTTCATGTGCGGGCACATGTTGCAGGGCTTGATGAACTCGATGTCCGGGTTTGCCGCCGCGATGTTGTCGGCCATGGAGCACTCGGTCACCAGGACGACCTGGCTCGGGCGCTTCTGCAGCACGAAATCCATCATCATCGCGGTGGAACCGGAGAAGTCCGATTCGGCCACGACGTCGGGCGGACATTCCGGGTGCGCGATCACCGTGACGCCGGGATAGCTGTCCCGCACGTCGCGGATGTCGGCGGGCGTGAAGCGCTCGTGCACCTCGCAATGGCCAGCCCAGGTCAGGATTTCGACCTCGGGAACCTCGGCCTGGACGTTCTGGGCCAGGAACTCGTCCGGGATCATCAGGACCCGGGGCGCGTTCAGCGACCGCACGACGGCCACGGCGTTGCCGCTCGTGCAGCACAGGTCCGATTCGGCCTTCACGGCGGCCGACGTGTTCACGTAGGTCACGATCGGCACGCCCGGGTATTTGGCCCGCAGGCCGCGCACGTCGGCGGCCGTGATCGAATCGGCCAGCGAGCAGCCCGCGCCCATGTCGGGGATCAGTACGGTCTTGCTCGGGTTCAGGAGCTTGGCGGTCTCGGCCATGAAGTGCACGCCGGCCAACACGATCACGTCGGCATCGACATTCACCGCCTCGCGCGCCAGCGCCAGGCTGTCGCCGACGATGTCGGCCACCGTGTGGAAGATCTCCGGCGCCTGGTAATTGTGCGCCAGGATCACCGCGTTGCGCTCGCGCTTCAGCCGCAGGATCGCCTCGATATCGGGGGCGAGCGCCGGCCATTCGATTGCTGGAACGTGACGGCTGACACGGGCGTAGAGTTCCGGCAGCGGCAGGCCTGGAACCAACGTACGGGAGACGGGTGACACGGTCGCCGTCATGGCGTCCTCCATTATGCTCAGTTTGAGCATTGTGCCGTCTAACTTATGGGCGCCGCACCCGTCTGTCTAGATATGCTAGCCTTGAGCATAAATCTTTTGCGGCGCAGTGTTATGCGGCGGCGCAAAAGGGCCCGTGCGCTCAGCAGAAGGTCGCGGGATCGGGCCCGATCCGTCCGTCGGGCCGGTCGAGGGCGGCGATCTGGGTCATCTCCTGATCGCTGAGCGCAAAGTCGAACACCGAAACGTTCTCGACGATGCGCTCGGGTCGGGCGGTCTTCGGGATCGCGACGCAGCCGATCTGCACCTGCCAGCGCAGCACCACCTGGGCCGGGCTCCTGCCGTGCGCCTGGGCGATGGCGACGATGACCGGGTCGTTCAGCTCCTTGCCCTGGCCGAGCGGGCTCCACGACTCGGTGACGATCGTGTGCCGGGCATCATCGGCGCGGGGCTCCTTCCGCTGGAAATGCGGGTGGAGTTCGATCTGGTTGACGGCTGGCGCGACGCCGGTCTCGCCGATCAACGTGACGATGTGCTCCGGGGTGAAGTTCGAAACCCCGATCGACTTCGCGCGGCCTTCGTCGCGCAGCTGGATCATGGTCCGCCAGCTCTCCACGAACAGGCGCCGCTGCGGACAGGGCCAATGGATCAGGTAGAGGTCGACATAATCCTGGCCGAGACGCTTGAGGCTCTCGTCGAAGGCCTGCCGCGTCGCATCCCGGCCCTGGCGGTCGTTCCACAGTTTGGTGGTGAGAAACACGTCTTCGCGCGGGACCGACGATGCGCGGATACCACGGCCGACGCCTTCCTCGTTGCCGTAGGCGGCGGCGGTGTCGATCAGGCGATACCCGGCCCTGAGCGCGTGGCCGACGAGATCGGGCGCCTGTGACTCCGATAATTGCCAGCATCCGAAGCCGATCTGCGGGATGCGACGCCCGTCGTTGAGGGGCAAGGTCGGGATTGTGACGGCCATACTGAGCACTCCGGACGAGGTGTTGCGCCCGCGTCACCTGGATCGAGCCGAGGGATCGACCAGGGTTGAAATCTGACGCCCCGGGGAATGGCCGCGGTGAAGGGGCGCAGTCTGGACCGGATCTAATTTACGGACGCTGACGTTGGGACACTGAATTCCAGGCTGCGCTTCGCCGTGAGCGTCGCGCATGGGCGGGATAGCAGCATGACAGACGACACTCCGACGAAGCCGTTCGCTCTCACGCGGCGTGCTGTCGTGGAAGGCTGCGCCGCAGCCGGGGCATTCGGCGCCCTCGGCTTCCGGCCGGCGGCCGCCGCGACTGCGGCCCCCGGCGATCCGGCCGCGCAGACGATGCCTGTGCGCCTCACGATCAACGGCGAGGCGCGCGACTTGGTCCTGGACACGCGCACGACCCTGCTCGACGCCCTGCGCGAGCACCTGGCCCTCACCGGCACCAAGAAGGGCTGTGACCATGGTCAGTGTGGTGCCTGCACGGTGCTGGTGGATGGCCGGAGGATCAATTCCTGCCTGACGCTCGCAGCGATGCACGACGGTGACGCGGTCACGACGATCGAGGGACTGGCGACCGGGGACACGCTCCATCCGATGCAGGCCGCCTTCATCGCGCATGATGGCTTCCAGTGCGGCTATTGCACGCCCGGCCAGATCTGCTCCTCGGTGGGCATGCTGAGCGAGGCGAAGGCCGGATGGCCCAGCCACGTCACCGAAGACGTCGCGTCCACCCCGAGCCTCAGCAACGACGAGATCCGGGAGCGGATGAGCGGCAACATCTGCCGCTGCAGTGCCTATCCGAACATCGTCGCGGCGATCCGCGATACCGCCGCCAGCAACCTCTGAGGGGGCGGACATGAAGGCTTTCACGTACGAGCGTCCGGCCACCGTGCAGGACGCAGCCAAGCTTGCGGCCGAGCGGCCGAACGCGAAGTTCATCGCGGGCGGCACCAATCTGCTCGACCTGATGAAGCTTCAGATCGAGACCCCGGCGACGCTGATCGACGTCAACCGGCTGCCCCTCGACAAAGTCGAAGCGACGCCGGAGGGCGGCCTGCGCATCGGCGCACTGGTGCGCAACGCCGACCTCGCCGCGGACGTGCGCGTGCGCAAGGATTACGCAGTTCTGGCGAAGGCCCTGCTGGCCGGCGCCTCGGGCCAGCTGCGCAACAAGGCGACCACCGCCGGCAACCTGCTGCAGCGTACGCGCTGCTATTATTTCTACGACACCGCGATGCCCTGCAACAAGCGCGAGCCCGGCTCCGGCTGCTCCGCGATCGGCGGGTTCAACCGGATCATGGCCGTGCTGGGCGCCAGCGAGGCCTGCATCGCCACCAACCCGTCCGACATGAATGTCGCGATGCGGGCGCTGGATGCCTCCATCGAGACCATGGATCCGGCCGGGCAGGCGCGGAACATCCCGATCGCCGACTTCCACCGGCTGCCGGGCGACACGCCGCAGGTTGAGACCGACCTGCGCAAGGGCGAGATCATCACCGCGGTGACGCTGCCGAAGCCGGTGGCCGGTCAGCACATCTACCGCAAGGTCCGCGACCGGGCGTCCTACGCCTTCGCGACCGTGTCGGTGGCCGCGATCATCACGGGTGCCGAGGGCGGTAAGCCGACTGCGGCGCGACTCGCTTTCGGCGGCCTGGCGCACAAGCCCTGGCGCGTGGCCGAGGCCGAGGAGGTGCTGGTACGGACCGGCTCCGCCGATGCCGCCGCCGACGCGGTGCTGAAGGGCGCCCGCGGCTACGGCGCCAACGACTTCAAGATCCCGCTGACGCGGCGGACCCTGCGCGCCGTCATGGCGCAGGCGACCCGCGCGTAGAGAACCCGGCAAGGACAAGTCCCATGGAGATGAACCAGCCGATCGGCCGGACGCCCCTCGACGACCGTCCCGACGGCCTCGTCGGTAAACCGCTGGACCGGGTCGACGGACCGCTGAAGGTCACTGGGCACGCGCCCTACGCCTACGAGACCAGGGCGCTCAAGAACCCCGCCTACGGTTACATCGTCCCGGCGACCATCGCGGCCGGCACGATCCGGGCGATCGACGCCGAGGCCGCGCGCCGAGCCCCGGGGACGATCCTGGTCCTGACCCACGAGAACGTGCCGGAGCAGGGTGAGAAGAAGGAGCAGGTCTGGCCGCAGCTCCAGGGCACCGACATCAAGTTCTACGGGCAGCCCGTGGCGTTCGTGGTCGCTGAGACCTTCGAGCAGGCCCGGGCCGCCGCCATGCTGGTCAAGGTCCGCTACGATGCGGCCAAGCCCAAGGCGCTGCTGAAGGACAACATGGCGGCGGCCTACGAGCCGAAGCCGGTCAACTCGCCCCCGGACTCGAAGCTCGGCGATTTCGATGCCGCCTTCGTGGCGGCACCCGTGAAGCTCGACGTGGAATACACCACGCCGCCGCAGATCCACGCCCAGATGGAGCCGCACGCCACGATCGCCTCCTGGGAGGATGACGGCGTGGTGCTGCACACCGCCAACCAGATGCCGAACCGCGGCCAGAAGGCCCTCGGCTCGGTGCTCAAGCTGCCGCCCGAGAAGGTGCGGATCGTCAGCCCGTATATTGGCGGCGGCTTCGGTGCCAAGCTGCAGGTGCAGCCCGAGGCGACCCTGGCGATCCTGGCCTCCAAGGTGATCCGTCGGCCCGTGAAGGTCGCGATGACCCGGCAGCAGGAATTCCACGTCGCGACCCACCGCACGGACACGATCCAGCGGATTCGCCTGGGAGCCGACAAGGACGGACGTCTCTCGGCGATCGGGCACGAATCCTGGTCCGACACCGCCGAGGGCGACGGCTTCTTCGAGACCTCCGCCAACGTCACCCGCTCGCTCTACGCGGCGCAGAACCGGGTGACGCGCCATCGGCTCGTCAACCTGAACATGCCGATCGCCTCGGCCATGCGCGCGCCGGGTGAGGCCGTGGGGCAGCTCGCCTTCGAATGCGCCATGGACGAGTTGGCCGAGCACCTGAAGATCGACCCCGTCGAGCTGCGGGTGCGCAACGAGCCCGCCGAGGACCCCGAGAAGAAGGTGCCGTTCTCGACCCGCCAGCTCGTGCCCTGCATGCGCGAGGGCGCCCGCCTGTTCGGCTGGGACAAGCGGCAGGCGGCGGGCAGCCGGCGCGAGGGCAACTGGCTCGTCGGCATGGGCATGTCGGCCGCCGCCAGGCTCAACCCGCTGATGCCGTCCTCGGCCAAGGTGCGGCTTGGGCCCGACGGGGTGCTGGTCGTCCGCATGGCCATGACCGATCCCGGCACCGGCACCTACACGATCCTCACGCAGATCGCCGGCGAGATGCTGGGGCTTCCGGTCGAGCGTGTCCGGGTCGAGATGGGCGATACCGACTTCCCGTTCGCGTCCGGCTCGGGAGGCTCGTTCGGGGCCGGATCGGCCGGATCCGCGCTCTACGTCGCCTGCGACAACCTCCGGCAGGCGCTGCTGAAGGCGGGCGACCTGAACCCGGAGGGCGCGACCTTCCGGGACGGCGCCGTGACTTCGGGCAACCGCACGGACTCGCTGAAAGACCTCGCGGGCACCGGCCTGGAGGCCTCCGGCGAGATCAAGCCGGGGGAGATGAAGCAGAAATTTTCACAGTACTCCTACGGCGCACACTTCGCGGAAGTCGGCGTCGATGCCGATACCGGGGAGATCAGGCTTCGCAGGATGCTGGGCGTCTTCACCGGCGGGCGCATCCTCAATGCGAAGACGGCGCGAAGTCAGGCGATCGGCGGCATGACCTTCGGCGTTGGCGCGGCGTTGATGGAGGATGCGGTGGTGGATTCCCGCTACAGCTTCTTCGTCAACCACGACTTGGCCGAGTACCACGTACCCGTCCACGCCGATGTGCCGGTGATCGACGCGGTGTTCCTGCCCGAACTGGACGCCAAGACGAACCCGCTGAAGAGCAAAGGTCTCGGCGAGCTCGGTATCTGCGGCGCCGGGGCGGCCCTCGCCAACGCGATCCACAATGCCACCGGCATCCGGATCCGCGCGTATCCCATGACCCTCGACAAGGTGCTCGAGGGGTTCGAGGAGCAGGAGGGTCAGGCCCAACGCCGGACCTGACGCGCTCCGCATCGGCGCTGTCCTCACCCGAGGTTGACGGGCGGCGCGCCGATGCGGGACACCCGGGCAAAACCCAAGATGCGGGGAACGCCCTTTGTCCGACGCCCTCCGGCTCCATGATCATCGCCATCCCCCGGCCCGCTTCAACGCGGCCCGGTACTGCCTGGCGGAGAATGCGCGGCTGCGCCCAGACAAGACCGCGCTGGTGCTGGTCGGCGACGGCACCGCGAGCCGGCTCAGCTTCGGCGATGTCGACCGCGCGGTGCGCAGCATCGCGGCGGGGCTGCTCGGGCTCGGGCTGACGCCCGGCGACCGGGTGATGATCCGGATGGGCAACGAGGCCGATTACGTCCTGATCTACTTCGGCGCCCTAGCGGCCGGCCTGGTGGCCCTGCCGTCCTCGCCCCAGCTGACCGAGGGCGAAGCCGAATTCCTGATGGAGAATTCCGGCGCCCGGGCGATCGTGGTCGGCGGCGGCTGCGCGGTGCCGCCCGCGGCCCTGGGCAGCCGCATCCTGCTCGACGCCGCCGCGATCACCGCCCTGAAGGGCACCGCCCCGCTTCCGGACTACGCCGACACCGCCGCAGACGACCCGGCGATGCTGATCTACACCTCCGGCACGACCAGCCGGCCCAAGGGGGTGCTCCATGCCCACAGGGCCGCCCATGGCCGCTGGCCCATGGTCGAGCACTGGATCGGGCTCGGCGAGTCCGACGTGATGCTGCATGCCGGCACCATGAACTGGACCTACACGCTGGGCGTCGGCCTGAGCGATCCGTGGTCGGTGGGCGCCACCGCGGTGCTCTACAACGGCCCCCGCGACCCGTCGGTCTGGCCGCGCCTGATCGCGGAATACCGCGCCACCCTGTTCGCGGCGGTCCCGACCCTCTACCGCCAGATCCTGAAGTACGGCGCCCTCGAAAGCCACGACCTGTCGAGCCTGCGCCACGGCTGCACCGCCGGCGAGCCGCTGTCGATCGAGCTGCTCGAGGCCTGGACCCGCGCCACCGGCAAGCCCCTCTACGAGGCGCTCGGGATGAGCGAGATCTCGACCTACATCTCCAGCGGGCCCACCATCCCGGTGCGCTCCGGCTCCCCGGGCCGGCCGCAGCCCGGCCGGCGCGTCGCGATCCTCCCCGGTGGAGGGGGGAGCCCGTGCCGCTGCCCGCCGGCGAGACCGGCCTCCTGGCGGTCCACCGCTCGGAGCCCGCGCTGATGCTCGGCTATTGGAACCGCCCCGACGAGGAAGCCGAGGTGATGCGCGGCGACTGGTTCGTCGGCGGTGACCTCGCCCGGCTCGATGCCGACGGCTACGTCTGGTTCGAGGGCCGCAACAACGACCTGATGAAGGCGATGGGCTATCGGGTCTCGCCGAACGAGGTCGAGGTCGTGCTCTCGGCCCACCCGTCCGTGGCGGAAGTCGGGGTGGCCGAGCTGCCGGTGCGCGCCGATGTCTCGGTGATCTGCGGCTTCGTGGTGCTTCAGCCCGGTGCCGAACCCGACGCCGAGGCCCTGCTCGCGTGGTGCGAGGCCCGGCTTGCCGCCTACAAGCGGCCGCGGGAGATCCGGTTCCTGGACGCGCTGCCCCGAACGGCCAACGGCAAGGTGCAGCGCAAGCGGCTGGCCGAGGCCATGGGGTGAAGCGGCCTCTTCAAACCTCTCCGCGGAAGGAGAGCTCCGAGGAATACATCCGGAGCGCTCCGGACATCCGCCCTGTCATTCCCGGCCGGAAGCAACCGCAAACGCGCCCCTACAGCAGCGTCCCCCGCAGGATCAGCAGCGCCACGGAGAAGTAGATCACCAGCCCGGTCACATCGACCAGCGTGGCCACGAACGGGGCCGAGGCGGTGGCGGGGTCGAAGCCGATCCGTTGCAGAATGAACGGCAGCATCGAGCCGGCGAGCGAGCCGAACATCACAATCCCGATCAGGGCCGAACCCACCGTGGCGGCCACCAGCGGCCAATGCTCGCCGTAATCGTAGAGGCCGAGCTTCTGCCAGGCCACGATCCGGATCACTGCGATGACCCCCAGGATGCTGCCCAGCACGATGCCGGTGGGCAGCTCGCGTAGCGCCACCCGCCACCAGTCGCCGAGGCGGATCTGGTGCAGGGCGAGTGCCCGGATCAGCAGAGAGGTCGCCTGCGAGCCGGAATTGCCGCCCGAGCTCATGATCAGCGGGATGAACAGGGTCAGGACGATCGCCTTCTCCAGTTCGCCCTCAAAACCCTGCATCGCCGAGGCGGTGAGCATTTCGGAGAGGAACAGCGCGCATAGCCAGCCGGCGCGCTTCCGGATCATCGTGAAGAAGCCGATATCCATATAGGGCTCGGGCAGCGCCTCCATGCCGCCGAAGCGCTGCACGTCCTGGGTCTGCTTCTCGACCATGGCGTCGATCATGTCGTCCACCGTGACAATGCCGATCAGGTGCCCGACCGCGTCGACCACGGGCAGCGCCAGCAGGTCGTATTTCGAGATCAGCCGGGCGGCCTCCTCGCGACTCGCCGTGGGCGACACCGCCAGCGGCCGCCGCCCCGGGGCGACGCTGAGCACGTTGTCGCTCGGGTCGCCCGAGATCAGGCGGCGCAGGGGTACCGCCTTGGTCAGCGCCCGGGTGCGCGGATCGAGCACGAAGATCGCGTAGATGGTCTCGCGGGTCTTCTCGACGTGGCGGATGTGCTCCAGCGTCTGGCCCACCGTCCAGGTGCCCGGCACCGTGACGAACTCGGTGGTCATCAGCGAGCCGACCGTCTCCTCGCCGTAGGCCGACAGCCGATCGACGGCGCCGCGGGTCTCGGCGTCGAGGCGGGCGCGCAGGTCGGAACGGCCGGGTTCCTCGATCTCCCGGAACACGTCCGTGACCCGGTCGGCCGACATGCCCGAAAGGTAGGCCGCCACCCGGTCGCGCGGCAGCATCTCGATGATGTCGGCGGCCATATCGAGTTCAGGCTGGTCCAGCACCTCGATCGCCCGATCCATCGGCAGGCCAAGGATGATCGCGGCAGCGACCTCGGGGGCCTCGTCGTTCAATGCTTCGACGATGTCGGGGGCGCGCTCGTCCGAGAGGCGTGCGGCCAGCACGGAGGGGTCGACGCGCGCGTCGATGGGGGCGATCTCGTTCATGGCCTCGCCTCGCGGATGACGAGACGGCGCGCCGCCGGTCTTGCTGGTTGAGGGCCGCGACCGGCGGCCAACGCCGCTCACCCCGCGGCCGGGCCTCTCAGCGGCTCAGGCGGGATGACGGCGCGTCGCCGGGCACGGCAGGCACGATCGGTCTGGCACGTCGCTTCGCTGTCGATGCTGAAAGGGAGCGCGGGCCACCCGCATGGAGGCCCGACGCGGCTGCCTCGTGCCCCTACGGGAATAGTCCGTCAAGCCGAAACCACTGCGTGTTCCCAGTTCGCTTTCACGATCGCGCCGGGGCGTGGCCGAGAAGCCGCGACGGCACCCGCGCCCTACGCCCCAGCTCCCTATGAGAAATATAAGTGTTGTGCTCGCTTGTATTGCGCCCAAGATATTGCCTATATGGATCTCAGCAACAACGAGGAGAAACGCCATGGCTTGGTCCGCCCCCATCGTGTCTGAGATCTGCGTCGGCATGGAAGTCACCAGCTACGAGTCGGCCGAGATCGACACCTTCAACTGAGCAGGCCCTACCCTGGGTTGGCTCTGCGACCCGGGGAGTTAGGCCTTGTTCGTCCCATCATTTCCATTTTGGAGTCATATCATGGCTTGGTCCGCCCCCATCGTGTCCGAAATCTGCGTCGGCATGGAAGTCACCAGCTACGAGTCGGCTGAGATCGACACATTCAACTAAGACGTCTATCGTTCGACAGAACGAAGGAAGGCGCCGCTTCAATCGAAGCGGCGCCTTTTTCATGCGCAACACACGGTCAGGATGCCGGATACCGGTTTGTCGGACATCAGGCCGCCTGATCTTCAGCTTGCGCGGCAGCTTTAAAGACCGGCTCCACCCGCCAAAGCGGCAGCGGATCCTGTACTGCTCCGATGAAGCTGGCGCGCGATAAACCGGAACGGCAACGCCAGTGGTGGTTCGAATCCATTACGCGCGGTGCAGCACAACAGTCGCACAAGTAGCGCCCATGCCCGCTCAAGGGCGCATGACCGTCTGTACTGACGCCCAACTAGGCAGATATTACGTGTGACAACAGAGATATGAGGGTTTCACAGAACCAACCCCAAATCTGTTCGTCCCGTCGATCAAGTGCAGCGTGATGCGGCTGCCACCGCACTCAGCCCTTGTGTCGACGCACTCGCGCACGCCGAACCAGTACCCACTTCCGCGGCGAGCGCTCAGAGAGTGCCGATCAGGACCAGCAGCATCGTCGTAGCGACGGTCGTGCTGATGAAGCCGCAGAGGGCAGCTGCGAAGGATGGTCCGGTGCGGTTGGCGGTGGGCGCCTGGAGGTCGGACGACAGCAGGGCGGTGGTCATCGGCGCATAACCTTGTCGGCGACGTGCGTCGCTCGTGTCGGGATGATGCTGCAGGGCCTGAACGTATGCGGTGCGTGAACGCACCCGATCAGTCGCAGCGGTTGATCTTCTTGGCGATGCGGAGACCGCGCAGCTCGCTGCGCAGGTCAATGGCCACCACGCCCTCGCCGCAGCGCTCGAAGGCGTCACGGGCGTCGTCGTAGCGGTCGCCGACCTCGTCCAGCGTATCGCAGACGCGGTCATGGTTCCCCAGCCGCGCCTCCTGGCGCGCCTGGAAGCGGAGGGCGCTGGCCTCGTCCACCTTGCGCTGAGCGTCGAGGCATGCCGGCAGGGCCAGCACCGCGTTGCTCAGAGCGAGGAGAGACAGACCCCCGACCAACGCCGACTTGGCGAGGCCGGACAGGGTGGAGAAGCCGGTCTTGGGAGAGGCCGAACGGATACGCACGGGATCACTCACGGAACGGTCAATTCGGTAGCCCCGCAGGCGGGGCGCCGGGTTTCTCTGGAGCGGATCAAGTCCGCCCCCTCTCTGTCCGCTGAAACGGTGAAGCTGGCGTGAAGGTTCCGACCGGATTACGCCTTCCGACGGAGCCGTGAGGTGAGGATTGCGGAGAGTCCCACCGGGGCCGGCCCCATCGGGTCGACGCCGACATCGTACTGCTTCGGCATCGGCTTGAGCTTGCCGTGGCTGTGGCCGTGCAGGTTGAGGGCACCCCGGCCCATCCCGTTCCAGGTCCGGAACGCGTAGTGGCACAGCACCACCATCCGGTCGTCGACCACGCGTTCGGCGTAATGGCGCACCGAGGCCCAACCGGGTGCTGCGAGGGTGTCGGGGCCGTCGTTGTTGCCCACGATCAGGTGCTTTTCGCCGTTGAGCCCGTCGAGGATCTCGCGGATCCGCGCACCGCTCGGGCCGAGGGCGAAGTCCCCGAGGTGCCAGACTGTGTCGCCGGGCGCGACCGCGGCGTTCCAGGCGGCGATCAGGCCGGCATCGTGGGCGTCCAGATCCGGGTAGGGCCTGTGGTCGAACCGCAGGGCGCGCAGGTCGCCGAAATGGGTATCGCCCGTGAAGAAGGTGGCCACCTGTGCGATCCCTCAGCGTTCGTCCCGATGTCCATACGACCGACCATGGCGATGGCCATCGGAAACCGCATCGGGTGCGGCCGACCCCGCGTTCACGCCGCGGGATCGGCAGGACCTGCGCCGTGCGAAATCCTCAGGCCGCCAGCTGCCGGGTGCCGTGGCCGCCTTCCTGGATCTCCTCGACGATCTTCGCGCAGAAGGCATCGAGGTCGCCTGGGTTGCGGCTGGTGACGACGCCTTGGTCGGTCACGACCTCCCGGTCGTGCCAGCGGCCGCCGGCGTTGATCACGTCGGTTCGGATGGACGCGAACGAGGTCATGTCGCGGCCCTTGGCCGCGCCGGCCTCGATCAGCAGCCACGGCGCGTGACAGATGGCGGCGACCACCTTGCCGGAGGTGAAAAAGCTCCGGATCACCTCAAGCGCCTTGGGCTCGAGCCTCAGCTTGTCGGGATTGATCTGGCCGCCCGGAAGCACCAGGGCGTCGTAGTCGGCGGGATCGACGCGCTCGAGATCAATGTCGACCGCGACCTCCTTGCCCCAGTCGGTCTTGTCCCAGCCGCGGATCGTGCCCTTGCTCTCGCGCGATTGCGGTGCGGACACCGCGACCGAGGCGCCAGCGTCGGCCAGCTTGGCTTGCGGAACGGTCAGTTCGCTCTCCTCGAAGCCGTCCGTTGCGAGGATCAGGATCTTGGCCTGGCGGATATCGGGCATGGCGAGCCTCCTTCTGGGGGTTTGCCCGGACAACCGAGGTCGATTGGCCGTGTTCCGATGGCGGCGGATCGCGAGGCCGTCGCCTGGAACCGCCGGAGAATCGGCCCGTTGGTCCGGCATCTCGAAAACCAACAGGAGACCGCCATGGCTAATCCAGGCCTCCCCGAGCCTACGCCCGGCGATCTGCCGCCTCCGCCGCCTACGCCCGATGAGGAGCCGGATATCGGTCCGACCGGGCCGCGCTCGCCCTATCCCGTGAACGATCCCGGCATCGGCGAGCCGGGCGGGCCGGGCTCGGAGCCCGATGTCTTCCCGGGTGCGCCCACCGACCCGGGAACCCGGATGTAATCGACCCGGATGTGATCAATGGCCGCCGTGTGAGGTGCGTACGTCGCGCGGCGCGCTGAGGATCTCGGAGAGGCTCGTCACCACGTGGCGGGCCTCTTCGTCCGTCAGGCGCAGCTGGAACGGCGGCAACGCGCCCGCCTGGAGCGCAACGACAGCCTGGCCCTCCTCGTCGGTGCCGATCTCGATCGCCGAGGATGTCACGTCCAGCATGGCGATCTCCTCGTCGCCCAGGCCATCGCCCAGGTCCGGCTCGTCCGTGTCGTCGATGGCCGTGAGAAGCTGGCCGACGGCGCGCACCAGCGCGCGCGCGGCGCGGGCATCCATCACCACCGCCGTCGCCTGATCGTCCTTCTGAAAGGACAGCTGGATGTTCGCACCGTCCAGCGAGACCGAAATGCCTGCCATGTATCGCCCGGGAGCCTCGCGCCTTAACTGCCTGTCCGCGTTCCGTATATGCATCGGGCCCGGCGGAAATCCCAGGGGGCGTCACGCCGCCGCGCCGGCCCAGTCGCGGCCTGCGACGCAGAAGTTGTGCCCGAAACGCCTTGTTGCCGCCGCAGCCAACGCCTAAATAGAGCCCCGGGGGGCTTACCCACCGAGACCGGTGCTTTTTAACGCCCAGCGTCTCGCGCCCTGCCACACTGGCCAACCCAGCAAGACCGTGGTGCATCGCGCGGCTTTTTCGCCGTGCGCATGGCCTATGGACGATGAGGTATCCTACGTGAACACCGGCACTGTGAAGTGGTATAACGAGACCAAGGGCTACGGCTTCATCCAGCCCGATGACGGCGGCAAGGACGTTTTCGTTCACATCTCCGCTGTAGAGCGGGCTGGGATGCGCAACTTGGTCGAGGGCCAGCGGCTCTCGTACGAGATCCTGACGGACAAGCGCAGCGGCAAGGACGCCGCCGGCAACCTTCAGGCGGCCTGAACCCCAGCGGGTTCTTACCGGCCGCGCGGCGGCTCCCCCTTCCGACGCTTCCATCCGGGCGAGACCGCTCGGTCGAGGGGGCGTCGGAGGCAACCAGCAGAAACGACGCCGGGCGCACACAGACGTTCGGTCCAGAAAAGAAAAGACACACGCGATAATGATGTTCGAATACACGCGGCGCCGCGGCGTCCGCTCTCCCGTCACCGATGCATCGACTTTCCGGGTCGGTCGGCTGGCACGGGCCAATTCCGCGAATGAGGCCAAGACCGATCTGAGCAACTTGATCGATCGGTCCTACAATTATCACTCCCCCCGCGAACTGCGCTGGCATCTGGCCGAGCGTCTGGGGCTGGCCCCCAACGCTGTGGTCATCCGCGAGGCGGCGGCGGCCTGAGGGCCGACGTTCCTCAGCGGATCTGCCAGGCACGCCTGACGTACAGGGCCGTGTTCGATCTCGGATCGAACGCGGCTTCTTACGTGCGATAGGTCGTGCAGCGGCGCTGCTCCTCTCGCGCCGTCGCTTTCCCCGTCGCATGCAGCGCTTTGACTGCCGGTTCGGATCACCGTCCACGAACGTGCCGGGTGTCCGGGAAAGGGGTCGCGCCCGGTGCGGGTTGGTTCGACCTTATCGGTCCCAGGCCGCCAGGACCGGGTCGCGCAGCACGACCGGCGTGGCCAGCAATTCGCCGTGGACGGGGTCCGGCCGATTATAGGTGGTCGCCTCGCCCTTGAGGTCGCAGACCGTTCCGCCCGCCTCGCGCAGGATCAGGTCGGCCGCGGCGATGTCCCAGTCGCGGGCATTGCCGGAGATCAGCCCGACATCGACCGAGCCTTCCGCGACCCGGGCGAGCCGCAGGGCGAGTGATGGGATGCGGTCGATCCGCTCGAAATCGACGCCGGCGCCGGCCCCGCGCGACAGCCGGTCGAGCATCGGCTTGGGGCCGGTGATGCGCGCGCCCTGAAGCGTCTCCTTGGGATCGACCCGGATCGGCTCGCCGTTGCGGGTCGCGCCGCGTCCGAGAACGGCCTCGTAATCGGCGTTCCCCACCGGGGCGTGGACGAAGCCGATCCGCGGCTGGCCGCCGGCCAGCAGGGCGACCGCGATTGACCAGTCGGGATGCCCGGACAGGAACGCCCGGGTGCCGTCGATCGGATCGACGATCCACACGAGGTCGTGGCCGAGGCGCGCCGGATCGTCCGCGGTCTCCTCGGACAACCACGCGGCCGCGGGCACCAGGGCGCTCAAGCGAATCTTCAGGAAGGTGTCGACCGCGACATCCGCCTCCGTCACCGGAGACCCGCCCGCCTTCGACCAGATCCGCGCGGAGGTCTGTCCGCCCAGCTTGAAGTACGGGCGGGCGATGTCGGCGGCCTCGCGCATGACCGCGCGCAGGTCCGGCATCAGGGCGGAGACGGCCGCGTCGGTGATGGGCTCGGGCATCGCGCTCCGCGGGGCATGCGTCAGGCCCGGGATCGGGCCACATCGGGGCCTCCGCCCGGCAGGTCGGATGAAGTGAGCCGGCTCGGCAGGCGGTGTTGGGTACCGGAAGGCCATGCCGCCCGGTACCGTCCGTTGTAGGGCGCAGCCGGCACGGCCACAAGGATCCGCACTCTGCCCCCTGGATCGATCAAGACCGATCGATCTTCGCAAGGAAGTGTTGAGCATTCAAGGAAGCATTGAGCATTCCTCAAATGACATCCCCGTCCAGAATCGCTTAACGACGGTGATTAAGCTGTGCGGAGGAGTTCGGGTGCGATTTTGCTTGGCATAACGGACGGCCCCGAGCGGGTCGCCACTTGCTCCAGGGACGCGCACAGATGAACACTTCCTCGTTCACGGACGAACGCCGCGAAGGACCTTCGATGGATGCCCGTGGGGCCGCTGCTCTGGCCGATTTCGCCATCGTCGCATCGCCGCTTCCGGTGATCGGCCGCATCTCCGGCGCCCGCAAGGCCGCTGGAATCGCCCTGGCCTACGCCACTGAGGATGCCGAGATCTGCGGCGCCGACCGGTTCAGCCTGATCCTGGTCGATGCCGAGGGCGAGGAGCTGGATCGCCTCGGCTGCTTCGACGAGGACGACGTGGTCGCCGTCTGGCGCGACATCGCCGCCCGGGCCGGGCTGGTCCGCATGATCGTCCGGGAGGACGGTGTCCTGGTGCCGGTCTCCGAGCAGATCGGCCGGCTGATCCTTGGGCGCGTGCGCATCCGCCGCCGGCATGCCGGACTCGGTGCCCGTCGGCCGCGCTTCCTCGCCCGCCGCAAGACCGGCCGTCTGCCGGCCCGGCCGCAGATCTTTCGCGGTGAGAACGAGATCATCGCCCGCACCTGAGACCCCGGCCGGAACTCAGGACAGGCTGCGCACCACAGCGTCCGCCGCGAGGCCCACGAACAGGATCAGGCCGGCGTCCCGGTTCGAGCGGAACAGCGTGAGCGCCCCGCGCCCGTCACGTTCCCGGAACGAGAGGACCTGCCAGGCCAGGTGCCCGGCGAAGGCCGCGACCCCGATCGATCCGACCAGTCCAGCCCCCGCATCCCGGGCCGCCAGCGCCACGAAGGCCGCCGCGAGCGCGTAGCACAGGCCGACGGCCCCCCTCACGTGCCGGCCGAACAGCCGGGCCGAGGAGTGGATCCCGGCCATCTCGTCGTCCTCGATGTCTTGGACCGCGTAGATCGTATCGTAGCCCACCACCCAGCAGATCGTGCCCGCGTAGAGCAGCAGCGCCGGGGCATCGAGCCGGGCGAACAGGGCCGCCCAGCCCATCAGCGCGCCCCACGCGAAGGCCAGCCCCAGCACCGCCTGTGGCATCGGCATCACCCGCTTCATGAACGGATAGATCGCCACCGGGAGAAGGGAGCAGAGCCCGACGATCACGGCCTGCTCGTTGAACTGCAGCAGTACCGCCAGCCCGACCAGCGCCTGAGCCAGCAGGAACAGGGCCGCGTGGCGCGGCCGGATCTGTCCGGAGGGAAGTGGGCGTTGGCGCGTGCGCTCGACCTGCGCGTCGAGGTCGCGGTCGGCGATATCGTTGTAGGTCGAACCCGCCCCGCGCATCGCCACCGCACCCACCAGGAACAGCAGGCAGTGCCAGGGATCGGGAAAGGACAGGTCCGCCTTGATCGCCGCCAGCGCGGAGGACCACCAGCACGGCAGGAGGAGGAGCCACCAGCCGATCGGCCGGTCGATCCGCGCCAGGCGCAGATAGGGCCGCCAGGACCGTGGCGCCGCGCGCTCGACCCAATGTCCGGTGACCGCGTCGGCCGGACGCCCGTCCCCCGCTGCCGTCCCGCTCATCGGTCGGATCTCCGGTCGTCCCACGTACGCATCCCCCCCGCCCCGGAGGGGGTCGCGCCGCCCGCAATCCTCCCGGACGGCTCTACAGCGCGCCTTGCGGCAGCTTGAAGCTGCCGGTCAAGCCCGGTCCACCGAGAAGGCCGCTGCTGGCGCCGTTCTGCGCCTGGGCGCGGGCCTGCGCCTCCATCTTGGTGGCCTGAGCGGCGACGCTGCAGATCTTGGTGCGGATGCCGCTGACCTTCAGGTGGTCGGCCTTGAAGCCTTCGGCGAAGGAATCCGGGATCGAGCACCATTCCTTGTTGGCGGCGATCCACTTGATGCCTTCTGCGCCGTTGGACTGCAGCTTGCCGAACAGCGCGCAGGCCTCCTGCGGGGTCATCTTCTTCTTGCTGTTCGACGCCGCGTTTGCGCGGGAGACCAGCGCCTTGCGCTCGGCCAGGGTCTTCTGGATCGTGCCGCATTCCGGCGCGGCACCCTGCGCGAAGGCCGCCGTTCCGAACAGCAGACCGCCGACGAGCGCCGCCGCCCCCAGACTCAAGCTCCCGTGTGCCATCCTGCGACTCCCTCGACGCCTGCCGGAACCCGCGTGACGCCGGCTCCACTCCGTTCCGTTGGGTTCGCCATAGGAATGTGGCGTCAATCGAGCGGCAAACCGGCGAGGCGTTGCGCGTGTGGGAGAAGCGCCAAAAAGTCGCCCTCGTAACCTTTCGGCAACATGTCGTTGGACGCAGGTCGACGGCGCGGTGCGTTGACAGCCCGGCCGGGCCGCGCGACCACCCGGCCATGCCGGCCTACGACTTCACCGCCCCGCGCCTCCACGTCGAACCGGACCTCGCCGCCGGAACCGTGCTGCCGCTCGACCGCGCCCAGGCGAATTACCTGCTCAACGTCCTGCGTCGGGGACCCGACGATCCCGTGCTGGTGTTCAACGGACGGGACGGCGAGTGGCGCGCGCATTTGGTCCAGACCGGCCGGAAGGGCGCGGACCTCCACGTCGCCGAGCGTACCCGCGCGCAGACGCCACGCGCCGACCTGCACTACCTGTTCGCGCCCTTGAAGAGTGCGCGCCTGGATTACCTGGCCCAGAAGGCCGTGGAGATGGGCGCCGGGACGATTCATCCGGTGATCACGCGCTACACCCAGGGCGAGCGGATCAACATGGACCGCCTGCGTGCCAATGCCGTCGAGGCGGCCGAGCAATGCGGCATCCTGGCGATCCCCGAGTGTTGCGATCCGGACAAGCTCGGCCCCGCGCTTGCGGGCCTGGCGCCCGAGCGGCTGCTGGTGTTCTGCGACGAGGACGCCCCGGTGAGCGACCCGGTGCGGGCGCTCCGGGAGACCGCCGACCCCGCCGCACCGCCGCCGCTGGCCGTTCTGGTCGGGCCGGAGGGCGGTTTCTCCGAGGAGGAGCGGGCGGCGATCCGGGCCCGGCCCAACACCGTGGCCCTCTCGCTGGGTCCGCGCATCCTGCGTGCCGACACGGCCGCGGTCGTGGCGCTGACCCTGGTCCAGGCAGTGCTCGGCGACGCGCGCTGACGTCGCCACCGACCGAGCGCATGTGTGCAGACGCACATCGGAGCGGTGCGGCGCGGGATTGTTCCGTCGAACCGGGTCGAACGGGCGTCCGGGTCCACGGCGCCGCGTTGTCGGTTCCGAGCGCCTCGATTATGTCCCGGAACGGATGTTCGCCCGCGCCGCTCTCCCCAGAGGGCCGGTGCGGGTGTCCGTCCGGACTCCGCCCGCTGGATGGGGCGGGACGAGGTCGAACCGGACGGACACGCTGGAGCAGTCCGGTGCGCTCCCATCCCAGGCATAGTTCACAGGCACGGGCAGGCAGCGCATGGCGCGCGACAGCAACGACAACACGCCGCTCACCACGCGCGCTGAACTGATCGACTGGTTCGCCGCCGGCGAGAAGCCGCGCGCGCGATTCGCCATCGGCACGGAGCACGAGAAGATCCCGTTCTACCGGGAGACCCGTGAGCCCGTGCCGTATGACGGCGAGCGCGGCATCCGCGCCCTGCTGGAGGGGCTCGCCCGCGAGACCGGCTGGGAGCCGATCCTCGACCTCGGCAAGATCATCGGCCTGTCGGCCGAGGAAGGCGGGGCGATCTCGATCGAGCCGGGTGGACAGTTCGAGCTGTCCGGCGCGGCTCTGCCGGACGTGCACGGCACCGCGGCCGAACTCGCCACCCATCTCGCGGCCACGAAGCGTGCGGCCGATCCCCTCGATATCGGCTTCCTCACATTGGGCATGAGCCCGCGCTGGCGCCGGGACGAGACCCCGGTCATGCCCAAGAGCCGCTACAAGATCATGGCCGGCTACATGCCGAAGGTCGGCTCGCTTGGCCTCGACATGATGCTGCGCACCGCCACCGTACAGGTGAATCTCGACTTCGCCTCCGAGGCCGACATGGTGCGCAAGATGCGCGCCTCCCTGGCGCTGCAGCCGGTGGCCACCGCCTTGTTCGCCAACTCGCCGTTCACCGACGGGCGGCCCAACGGCTTCCTGTCCCGCCGCTCGGAGATCTGGCGCGACACCGATCCCAATCGCACCGGCATGCTGCCCTTCGCGTTCGAATCCGGCTTCGGCTACGAGGCCTATGTCGACTGGCTGCTCGACATGCCGATGTACTTCGTCAAGCGCGGCGACATCTATCACGACGTGTCTGGCGCCTCCTTCCGCGACCTGATGGCCGGCAAGCTGGCGCAGCTCCCGGGCGAGTACGCTACGGTCGCAGACTGGGCCAACCACGCCTCCACGGCGTTCCCGGAAGTCCGGCTCAAGCGCTTCCTGGAGATGCGCGGCGCCGATGTCGGCGATCCCGGGATGATCGCCGCCCAGGCCGCGTTCTGGGCCGGCCTGCTCTACGACGAATCGGCCCTCGACGCGGCCCTCGACCTGGTGAAGGGCTGGAGCCCGGCCAACCGCGAGGCCGCCCGGGCGACGGCGCCGCGTCTGGGGCTCGCCACGCCGGTCGCCAACACCACGCTGGGCGCGGTCGCCGCCGAGGCGCTGGCCATCGCCCGCGCGGGTCTGCGCGCCCGGGCCCGCCGCGATGCCGAGGGCCGCGACGAGACCGTCTACCTCCAGCCCCTGGAGGCGATCGTCACGGCGGGGCGCACCCGGGCCGACGACCTGCTGGCCGATTACGAGGGCCGCTGGGGTGCCTGCGTGCGCCCGGCCTTCTCGGAATGCGTGTTCTGAACCGGCAACTCCCGGGACCGTGCGGCCGCACACCGTGGCGCGGAACGAAGTGCGATATCTGACGGTCCTCACGCCGTTGGTTCAGCGCGTGGAGGAAGTGTCCATGTCTCGCATCACCACATCGCTCGTCGCCGGCGCCTCGGCCCTGGCCATGATCGCCGGTTCATTCACCGCCGCTGAGGCGGCTCCCCTTCCGGCGCAGAATTCCGTGCAGGTCGGCGGCCCGAGCACCCAGATCGACACCGTCGGCTGGCGCCGGGGCTATGACGGTGGCGGCTACGGATACCGTCGCGGCTACGGCGGCCGTGTCGCCGGCGCCGTCGCGGCCGGTGCCGCCCTCGGCATCATCGGCGGTGCGCTGGCCGCCAGTGCGGCTCCCCGCTACGGCTATGACAGCGGCTACGGGTATCCGGCCTACGGCTACGCCCCGGTCCGCAGCTACGGCTATCCCGCTTATGGCTACCCAGCTTACGGCTACGACAATTACGGCTGGTAAGCCCAAATTCGAGCCTGCCCCACACTCCCGGTCCAATCGCGGCCGGGAGTTTTTTTGCCGCCTGTCGGACGCGGTCGCCCGAGGCCTGGCCCGCTCTCCGAATCACCTTAAACGGGAGGCGCAAGCTTCGGCCAAGGCCCGCGATGCTAGTCTGTCGCCGGCCATGTGATCGGATCCCCCCGAGGCCGAATCGTCCTCGTCAGGAGACCGACGCCATGACTCGCCACACCGTCGCTCTCGCGGCCGGCGTATTATCCGCCGTGACGGCCGGCGGCGTTTGCTGCGCCGCGGATCTGGGCCCGTATCGTGCCCAACGCGCCGTCCCGGTGGCACGCCCGCACGTGGGCGGCAGGTTCGTCGCCGCGGTCCCGGTCCGTCCGGAATACAGCTATTACGGCGAGTACGGCTATCCGGCGCCGTTCGGTTACGGATACGGCTACGCGCCGACCCCTGGCCGCAGCATGGAATACGGCTATTACGGTCCGACCTACTATGTGTTCGCGCCGGACACGTATCGCGGTCCGGTCTTCGGCTATCACGAGTGGTAGTCAGTCGTCGCGAGCGCGGGTCTCGGTGCGGGATGAGGCCGACCCCGTGCAGGACGACGAACCGGATTGTGTCGAACTCGACCTGACCGGGCTGAAATGCCCGCTCCCGGTCCTGCGCACCCGCAAGGCCCTGCGCGCGCTGGGCACCGGGCGGGTCCTGGTGGTCGTCTGCACGGATCCGATGGCGATGATCGACATCCCGAACCTCGTGCGTGAGGAGGGTGTCCGGCTGGATTCGGCCGAGCGCTGCGGAGATCGCCTGTGTTTCCGCATGACCGCCTCCGCGAAGCCGCCGCATTCCTGAGCGATCCGTCCGTTTCTCAGGGATAGGGTGGAGACGGCATGGCACCACGGATCGGGGGCGTGCGCCTCGTGCACGAGGGTTGGGCCCGCTACCTCGTGGCCGAGGTGATGCAGGACGATGGCACGCGCATCACGCGCGAGATGGAGGATCACGGCCGCGCCGTCGCGGTGCTGCCGTACGATCCGGTCCGGCGCGTGGCGACGCTGGTCTCGCAGTTCCGGGCGCCGGTGCTCTATTCCGGCGGTCCGCCGAGCCATGTCGAGGTGCCGGCAGGGCTGCTCGACGACGGCGCGCCGGAGGACGAGGTTCGGCGCGAGGCCGCCGAGGAGACCGGACTGCGCCTCGGCGCCCTCGACCTCGTGGCCAGCGCCTGGACGATGCCGGGCATCTCGACCGAGCGGATGGACCTGTTCCTGGCCGCCTACGGCGAATCCGACCGTACCGGCGCCGGCGGCGGCCTGGCCGCGGAGGGCGAGGCGGTGGCCGTGCACGAGATCCCACTGCCGGAACTCCTGGCCATGACCCGCCGCGGCGCCCTCACCGACATGAAGTCGCTGCTGCTGCTCTTCGCGCTTCAACTGCGACGGCCGGAGCTGTTTGCGTAGCCGACTGAAGCTCGCCCGCGACACGTTGGAATGACAGACCACGCTTCTCGCCGTCATTGCGAGCGCAGCGAACCCGGACGAACCTCCATCCAATCACGCCGACGATCTGGGCGTCGATGGGATCGGGCTTGCGCACCCGGCGCCGGCCCGCCCCCTCAATCCCGCCGGCCCGAAACGCGGTCGCGCACGGCGATGCCGATGAAGCGCCAGGATTCGATGAAGTAGCGCCGGAAGAGCCGGCGCGGGGCACACAGGAAGCGGAACACCCACTCGAGGCCGAGCCGCTGCATAAGCCGCGGGGCGCGGGGGAGGCAGCCGGCCGCGACCGACAGAGCGTCGCCGACGCAGAACACCACCGGGTTGCCGAGCGCCCGGCCCTGGCGATCGACCCACACTTCCGATTTCGGTGCGCCGACGCCCATCACCAGCAGGGTGGTGCCGTGGGCGCGGATCCGCTCGGCCAGGGCGCTGCCGTAAGACGCGTCGTCCTCGAAGCCGAAGGGCGGCACCGCACTCGCCACCGCGCCGTCCGGCAGACCGGCGGCCTGCAGGCGCGTGGTCAGCGTGTCGGCGACGTCCTGGCGTGCAGCGACGAAGAACACCCGGCGGGCGTAGGGCGGCGGGTCGGCCAGGACGCAGGCCAGGAGGTCGTGGCCGGTGATCCGTTCCGCCGGCCGGCCGCTCGCGACACGGGCGAGCCAGACCAGAGGCATGCCGTCGAGGGTCCGGGCAGCGGCGCGCGCGTAGGCGCCCCGGAAATCCGCGTCCTCGGCCAGTTGGACGACGTGGTCGACGTTGGCGGTGACGATCGTCCGGGGACCGTCCGAGCGCCGTGCCGCCACCGCGGTCACGATCGCGGACGCGGTGCCGACGTGGAAGCCGTAGCCGAACAGCGTGGCAGTCGTGGACGGCTCCGGCGCAGCCCGGTCCCGCAACGCCGCCTCCGGGTCTGCCAGGCTCGGAGCCTCGACATCACGCATCGGCGGCCCGGAAGCTGGTCCCGGGGCGGGCGACGGCGCGGCGGAACCGCCGACGGTCGCTGTCGGCGCCGAGCGCCAACGCGATGGCTCCGCCGAGCAGCAGGCCGAGCACGAGGGCCACCGGCAGCACGATCTTCGGCGAGGGCGGGAAGGTCCGCTGGCGGGCGGGCGTGGCCACCGAGATGATCCGGACGTTGGTGGTGTTGAGGCGCTCCTGCTCGTTCGCCTCGCGGGCGCGCTTCAAATAGGCCTCGTAGACCCCCCGGCGGGCCTCCAGCGTCCGCTCCAGCTCGCGCAGGCCGACATAGGCGCGGTCGCTGCTCACGGTCTCGGTCTTCACCCGGTCGAGATTGGTGCGGATCGCCGCCTCGCTGGCGGCGGCCCGGTCGTAATCCTTCTGGGTCGTATCGATGATCCGCTCTTTCTCGCGCTGGATCAGGCGCTGGAGGTCGCGCTGCTGGGCGTATTGCTCGGCCATGGCCGGGTGGCGCTCGCCGAGCCGGGTGGCGAGCTCGGCGGTGTTGCGCGAGAGCGTGGCGTATTGCTGCCGCAGCGCCTGCATCTCCAGGGATTGCAGCATCTCCGGGAGGGCGGTGCTCGGGTCCGAGGTGCGCATCTTTCGGGCCTGGTCCAGCCGCGACTTCGCCTCGGCGGTCTTGATCGACGCAGTGACGAGCTGCTGGTTCAGGTCGCCGAGTTGCTGATCGGTCAGCAGGCGGCCACTCGAGGCCACGAGCTTGTGGGCCTCGCGGTAGCGCACCACCTCGCCCTCCGCCTGCTCGACGTCGCGCTTCAGGCTGCCCAGCCGTCCGGTCAGCGCGTCGTAGGCGCGTCGGGCCGTGTCGGTCCGGGCGGCGGCTTCCTCGGCGAAGTAGGCGTCGCCGATGGCGTTGGCGATCCGGGCGGCTTTCTCGGGATCGCGCGACTGCACCGAGGCGTCGATCACGAAGGTCCGCTCGGCCCGGCGGACGCTGAGCTTGGTCTGGAGTGTATCGAGGGCGATGTTGACCGGGTCGCGGCTCGCGGCCGGCGGCATCATGCCGAGCGCCCCCTTGATCCAGGCGATCGTCGGATTGTTGCCGTCGGGCAGCACGAACTCGTCGTCCTGATCGAGATGCAGCTTGGCAATCACCCGGCGCAGGACGTTGTCGGACTGGATCACCCGCACCTGGCTCTCGGCGATGGAGACGCCGCTATCGGCCTGGGGCTGGCGGGCGTTCACGTCGTTCTCGACGACCCGCAGGTCGCTGGGATCCACCAGGACCTGGATGGACGAGGTGTAGCGCGGCGGGATGAGGCCGAGCAGCGCCACCGCGGCCGCCACCATGAACAGGGCGCCCAGCACGATGAAGCCGCTACCCCGCCAGAGGCGGCGCAGGATCACGCGCGGCTCCGGCCGTGACTCCACCTGGGGCAGCACCATGCGGACGGGCTGCTCACCGCTCATGCGTGTCGAGAAGTCGAACATGCGCCTCGCTCCTGACCTGTCGGACGACGACCGGTGCCGTCTTCCACCGCCATCCTGCTCCCGTCCCCATTCCGGTCACCACCGTGCCGATCCGGGACAGAACCTCCACCGAGGCGGTGTCTTCCTCGACACTCCAGCAACCAGCATACCGAACCAGTACTCTCGCCTTGATGCACACCCTGCAGCAGCAACCGTATAGATATCGTCGCTAGAACGAGAACGCTCTGTCACGATTTTGTGGCCCGATCAGGCCTTTAAATGTTGGGGACTACGTAAACGGACTCATCCGATTCGCGTGGTGTCCGGTTCCGCGTACGCGCCCGGATCCCCTCCCAGGAAGCGGCGGAAGCGCTCCTTGTCCTCCGACGCCGCCGCGTTCCACCGCGCCACGTTCCCGCGGCTTGCCGCCGCCGACCGGACAAGGCCGCCTTCGCCGACCCAGACGGCGAGCGCCGCCGCCGCGGCCGCCGGATCCTCGGGGGAGACCAGCAGGGCGGAGGCGCCCAGCACCTCGCGGAACACCTGCGCGTCCGGCGCCACCACCGGCAAGCCGCCATGCTGGACCTCCAGCAGGGGCAGGCCGAGCCCCTCGGCTTTCGATGTCGAGAGCAGCAGGTGGCAGGAGGCGGCCAGCGCCCGCAACGCCGCGTCGGCGAGGTACCCGTACCGGTGGAGGTAAGGCGGCGGGTCGTCCAGGAAGGCGTGGCGGCCCCAGCCGACCCGCCCGACTAGGTGCAGTTCCGCCGGCATGCCGGCCCGGTTGAGCGCGGCGACCAGTTCCAGGGAGGCCGCATAATCCTTGCGCGGCTCGATCGTGCCGATCGCCAGCAGGCGCAGCGGCATGCCCGCACCATAGGATGCCGGCCCCGGCAGGTCGGCGAGCCCGAAGGCGTCCCGCACGGACGGCCTCAGCAGGGCGACCCGTGCGTGCGGCGGGCAGACGGCCCGGACGGCGTGTCCGGTGGTGCGGCTGTTCACGAACAGGTTCGGGCACCAGCGCAGCGCCCGGGCGAAGCTCGGGCTCATGTAGAGCCGGCTCTTCAGGCTCAGATCCTCCGGCCGGTCGAGCAGGAAGGTGTCGTGGACGTAGAACAGGCAGCGTTCGGCCGCGACGGCACAGAGCGGACCGGGCGGGAAACCGGGGAACAGGAAGAGCGCGTCACGGTCGGCCAGAGCGCGCAGCGGCAGGCCGAACTGCTGTTGCGCGATCATTCCGGGCAGCGAGCCGCTGGTGACCGGCCGGACATGGTGCGGCGCGAGCCGGTCCGGGGCGAACAGATCGAGGGTGATCCGCTCGATCCCGGTGACGTGGCCGCGCAGATGGGTCTGGTCGAGATAGATCCGCCGGACGCCCTGTGGTTCTGGGCTCGGCCTCACGGAACGCTCCGCCGCAGGGTGCCGGCGAGGTACAGGCAGCGGCGCACGAACAACGGCATGCGCCGTCCGAGCAGCATCTGCTTGGCTCGGCGCAGCCGGCGCACGAGGGGCCGGGAGGGCGCCGGCACCGTGCCGGACGCACCCGGCTGCCGCTGCGCCGCGAACGGGAAATGGCCGAGCATCGCGGGCGTGAAGGTAGGCCGCCCGGAGCCGGCCAGCAGCCCGCACGCCCGGACGATGCGGTCGAGCGACAGGACGGCGGCCGCCGGGCTATGGCGACTCTCCAGGGCGATGCGCGCGAAGGCCCCGAGCCGCGCCCGCGCCCTGGAATCCTCCACCAGCTCGGCCAGGGCCTGGGACAGGGCGCCGGGCTCGAGCGGGACGAGGCGGCCGGACACGCCGTCGATCACCGACGAGGTCAGGCCGGACGTGCGATAGGCCAGCGTCGGCACCCCGCACAGGCCGGCCTCGATCGGCGTCTGCCCCAGGGTCTCATGCCGGCTCGCGGTGACGTGGAGGTCGCAGGCACCGTACCAGGCGGCCAGGATCTCCTCGTCCGCGATCAGCCCCGGCGCGAACAGGTTCGGCACGCCGAGCCGGGCGGGATCGTCGAGCCGGCCGATCGCCACGACGCCGACGCCCGGGCGCGCCACGGCCTGGAGCGCGTCGCGCAGATCGGAAAAACCCTTGTCGGGCCCATCGACGATCACCGCCGAGACCAGGATCAGCACATCGTCTGCGGGCAGGCCGAGCCGGCGGCGCAGGGCGGCGCAGTCGCCGGGACGGAACGCGGCGGTCGGGAAGGCCAGCCGGATCCGTTCGGCCACGGTACCGGGCGGTGCCAGGTCCAGCGCGCGAGCCAAAGTCCAGTCGGAATTGGCCAGCAGCCACGGCCCGGCGGGACCGGACAGGACGGCACGCTTGCGAGCGTGCATCCCGGCGATCCGGTTCGGAGCGAGTTGCGGGTACTCGTCCGGGCCGGGACAGGTCGCGTCGCATCCGGCGATGGCGCGGGTGCAGGCGCGCGGATGGCAGCAGCGGCCCGTGAGTGGATAGAGATCGTGCAGCACCAGCGCCACCGGGCCGCCCCGGGCGAGGCGCCCGACCACGTCGAGGCTGCGGGTCGCCCCGTGCAGGTTGCCGGCAAGGATCAGGTCGGGGCCGGCACCCGCGACCGTGGCCTCGGCCGTCGGGAAATCGTCGGTCCATTCGGCGGCTTCGGGTCGGTCGCTCAGGGCGACATGCGTCACCCGGTGACCCGCGAGCGCCAGAGCCTCGGCGAGCCGTCGCTGGGCCACGCCGGCACCGCCCTGGGTGCTGGTGCCCGTGAGCGAGACGATCGACAGGGCATCGGGCGCCTCAGCCGGCGCACGGTCCACGCGCTGCAGCAGCACCGGGCGGCCGATGGTCCCGCGCACGGCGTCCGTCACCGCCGACCATGCGGCAGCCGCGTTCAAGCGGCCGTTCGCGTCGAGCATCGTCTGCGCGCTTAGGGAACCACGCATCCACAACACCTCGCCGCCGGTGAACGGCAGGTCGTCCGGCGCGTCCGACGATGCCGTCCCGGGCGTGTCGAGCGCCAGCACCCTGTCGGTGAACAGGACGCGCAGGCCCGCCACGGCGACCGCGCCGGTCAGCGCGGCCTCGAGCGCCAGTGCGGTGAGGGCCCCGGGGGCGAGCAGGTCGCCGGCGGCGAGCCAGAGCACAGCGTCGCAGGCGGCATCGGCCACCAGCGCCGCAACATGGGCATGCCCGAGATGCGCCGGCACGACGTCGTGCCGCAGCTCGGGATAATCCTGGCGCAGGACCGAGGCGGCGGTCTCGTGCAGATCCGCCCCGGCCGCGGCGACCGTCACGATCCGGATCCGCGGCCAGGGGCGTCCGTCCGGCAGGGTGTCCGGTCGGCGCATCCAGGGCGCGGCGGCCCCGAACGGCCAGCCGGCGACCCCGTGAGCGGGCGGTGATGCGGGGGCGTCGGTCAAAGGCGGTTCGTGGGTTCGAAGGGGCGTGCACCGTGATCGTGAAGGATGAAGATTGCCTCTCGGACCGGGCCATCCGTCGGCCCTCGACGCGGATTCGGGCGGTGCGGGCCGCCATGGCATAGGCCGACCGGACAGGGCGCGTCGGTCATCGCGGGGCTCCGTTCCGGCCGAGGCCGCCGGTGCAGAGCGTGTCAGTACCGGGTTGTCACCGCGTTCAGCCAATCCGGCGAGGCCGCCACAGCCGCGGCCTCGACGCGCTTGTCGGTGCCGGTGAGGACGAGCAAGCCGAGCAGCACCATCACGACCCCCAGGGCCGCCTTGACGCGCGTGCCGGCCGCCGCGAGCCCGCCCCGCCAGCGCATCAGCGCCTCGCGCGAGACGAGGCCGAGCAGCATCAGCGGCGCGGCGGCACCGATCCCGAAGGCCAGCATGGTCGCGGCGACGTCCCCGAGATGCTCGCCCCGGGCCGCCAGCAGCGACGCTGCGCCCAAAGTCGGCCCGACGCAGGGGCTCCAGGCCGCCCCGAGCAGCAGGCCCACGCCGAACTGACCGGACAAGCCACCGGACCCGAACCCGCCGAAGCGCTCCTCGGCCCAGGCCCCCGCGGGTCCCGCCGCGGTGGCGACCCGCGCCTGCAGACGCGGCAGCGTCAGGACCACGCCCAGGATGACGAGCAACACGGCGCCGACACCGCGGAATACGTCCCCGTCGAGCCCGATCGAGAAGCCGATCGTGGCCACGAACAGTCCGATGGCGGTGAACGACAGCGCAAGGCCGAACGCCAACGCCACCGGCCCCAGCCGATGCTCCGACGCCGCGGTGCCGAGGACTATCGGCACCAGCGGCAGGACGCAGGGCGACAGCACCGACAGCAGCCCCGCCAGGAACGCGAACCCGACCGTCCCCAGCATCGTTCCGACCTTCCCGCGATCTTAAACCCTCGCGCCGGCTTCGCGCCGGGGGGCGACGGCGTCAACGGGGATGCCGATCACGGTCCAGTTTGATCGCCGCGCAGGTGTCCGTCGGGCCCGTCGCGCCGAGCCCAGGAACGAATACCAATATGGGTTAGGCAAGGCGCCGAACGGAGCAGTTTATAATGGATGTCGGAGTCCAGGAGCCGACCTAACTTTTGCCGCGGAAGCCGCTACACGGTGTCATGCCCGAACGCAGCCATCTCCAGCATGTCATCGAGAGCGCGATCGATTTCGCGATCGTCGTCACCGACCTGGATGGCATCGTCACCGACTGGAACGCCGGCGCGGAGAACATCTTCGGCTGGCGAAGCGGCGAGATCCTCGGTACCTCGGCCGACCGCATCTTCACCGCGCGGGACCGGGCGGCCGGGCGGCCGCGCGAGGAGATGCACGTCGCCCTCGCCGAGGGCCGCGCCGCCGACGAGCGGTGGCACGTGCGCAAGGACGGCTCCGAGTTCTGGGCCTCCGGCGAGTTGATGCCCCTGCGCCGCGAGGACGGCACGCGGCACGGCTACGTTAAGATCCTGCGCGACCGCACCGGCCCGCGCGAGGCCGGCGAGCGCCTGCGCAAGACGGAGGATCTGTTCAGGACGCTGCTGGACACGGTGGAGACGGCCTTCGCCATCGTCGAGGTGAAGTTCGACGGCGACCACCCGGTGAATTACCGCTTCCTCGAGGCCAACCCGGCCTTCGAGCGTCAGGCCGGCGTCAACCTGCGCGGAAAATGGGTCACGGAGTTCGCCCCCGACCTGGAGCGGTTCTGGTTCGAGACCTACGGCCGCGTCGCCTGGACGGGGGAGCCGGCCAACTTCGAGAGCTACGCCAACAACTTCGAGCGCTGGTTCGACGTGCGCGCCATCCGGGTCGGCGAGCCCGCGGACCGGCATATCGCGATCTTCTTCAACGACGTGACCGCGCGCAAGGTCGCGGAAGCGGAACTCCGGACGCTCAACGACACGCTCGAGCAGCAGGTGCAGGAACGGACCCTGGAGCTGAACACCCTTTGGGACACGTCGCCGGACCTCCTGCTGGTCATCGATTTCGCGGGGGTCTTCCGGCGGGTCAATCCCGCCTGGACGAAGATGCTCGGCTACACGCCCGAGGAACTCCTTGGCCGCCACGTCAACGCGTTCGTGGTCCCGGACGACCATGCCGAGACCATCGACGCCTACACCGCGGCGGCTGAGGGCGCCCAGCCGCGGATCGTCAACCGCTACCGCCACAAGGACGGGTCGCTGCGCTGGATCTCCTGGGTCGCGGTCCCGGCGGGAGACATGCTCTACGCCACCGGCCGGGACGTCACGGCCGAGAAGGAGCGCGACGCCCTCCTGCGCGACGCCCAGGACTTCGCGCGCCTCGCCCTGTCGGCGGTCGGCGGGGTCGGCGTCTGGACCTACGAGCTGGACAGCGACCGATTCTTCTACGACGCCGCCATCGCCAAGCTCTACGCGATCGATCCGGACCGGGGATCGGAGGGCATCCCGCGTCCGGACTTCCTCGCCAACGTCCACCCCGACGACCGACCGGCGCTCAAGACGACGATGGCGGGCGGATTGGCGAATGCCGGCGACCTCGAACTCGAGTACCGCCTGTGCCACCCGGACGGCACCGTCCACTGGGTCCTGTCCCGCGGCCATACCTACCACGACGCCGAGGGGCGGCCGCTCCGGCGCACGGGCGTCGGCATCGACACGACCAGCCAGCGCCAGACCGAGGAGGCCCTGCGCCAGTCGCAGAAGATGGAGGCGGTCGGCCAGCTCACCGGCGGCCTGGCCCACGACTTCAACAACCTGCTGGCTGGCATCTCCGGCGCGCTGGAGCTGATGCAGACCCGGATGGGCCAGGGCCGGTTCGCCGAACTGGACCGCTACATGACGGTGGCCCAGGGGGCGGCCAAGCGCGCGGCCGCCTTGACCCACCGCCTGCTCGCCTTCTCGCGCCGGCAGACGCTGACCCCCAAGCCGACCAACGTGAACCAGCTCATCCTGGGCATGGAGGAATTGATCCGGCGCACCATCGGGCCGGAGATCGGCCTGGACGTCGTAGGAGCTCCGGCGCTGTGGCCGGCGCTGATCGATCCGGGCCAGCTCGAGAACGCGCTCCTGAACTTGTGCATCAACGCCCGCGACGCCATGCCGGCGGGCGGGCGCATCACCATCGAGACCGCCAACACCCACCTGGATCGGGCCGCGGCCCTCCGGCACGACCTCCCCGAAGGCCCGTATCTCGTGCTGAGCGTGACCGACACCGGCACCGGCATGCCCCCGGAGGTGATCGCCCGGGTGTTCGAGCCGTTCTTCACCACGAAGCCGATCGGCCAGGGCACCGGCCTCGGGCTCTCGATGATCCACGGCTTCGCGCAGCAATCGGGAGGCCAGGTGCGGATCGAATCGGAGGTCGGCAGGGGCACGACCGTGTGCCTGTACATGCCGCGTCATTGCGGTGAGGCCGAAGGCGGCGAAGTCGCCCTGCAGCTCTCCAGCGTGGCGCGGGCCGGCCAGGACGAGACCGTGCTGATCGTGGACGACGAGCCGTCCGTGCGGATGCTGGTCACCAAGGTGCTGGAGGATCTCGGCTATACCGCGATCGAGGCGGCCGACAGCACCGCGGGGCTCAAGGTCCTGCAGTCGGACGTGCATATCGACCTGCTCGTCACCGATGTCGGCCTGCCCGGGGGGATGAACGGCCGGCAGATGGCGGATGCCGGCCGCGAGCGGCGCCCCAACCTCAAGGTTCTGTTCATCACCGGCTACGCCGAGAACGCGGTGCTGGGGCACGGCCACCTGGAGCCCGGCATGCAGGTGCTGACCAAGCCCTTCCCGATGGAGGCGCTCGCCGCGCGGATCAAGGATCTGATCGTCGCCCGCTGATGGCCGTTGCGGGCGTGATCGCCGGGTTGCGTCGGCTGCCGTCCCAGGAATGCGGCCTCGCGGAACGCCATCGCGTCCGCGGTGTCGGATCCCCGGCGTCGCGGCGTTCCCGACCGCAACGCCACGGTCGCCATCAACGCGACTTCGACGGGTTCCGGTCCAATCGGCCGGGCCGGCTGAGGCCGGTCATGGCGGATATCCGACCGCATCTTTCGACCGTGTGCTGCGCAGCAGCCTCGACGGAGCTGCCCAGGGATCGCGCGGCAGGCCCACAGCATGCGATCTTTACCCTTCCCGACGACCATGGGGACTGCACAGCGTGGCCTCGCCGCCGCTTCGATGTCGCAGTCCGAGGCCACGTCTTGTCCATCCGGAATGTCCGTACGGATCGGTGCGTCGAACTCGATGTCTTCAAGACGTTCCTCGTACTGGGCATGGTGTTCGCCCACGTCGTCCAGATCGTCCAGGCCCCGATCGACGGGTTCACGGCGGGCCTGTCCAACGTCATCAACCTCGTGAGCTTCTCGGGATTTCTGTTCGCATTCGGCTGGGGGACGGCCCTGTCCGCCCGGTCCGGCCGGGTTAGGCCGGTGTGGGAGCGGCTGCAGGGGCCGGCCAAGATCCTGCTGGCCTTCTACCTGTCCGGGATCGGAGCCGTAATCCTGACCGACGGCAACGGGTGGTCGGCGGCGCGGATCCTCGGCGTGGTGACGCTGATGGACCTGCCGGGCCACAGCGAATTCCTCGCCTCGTTCTTCGTCCTGAGCCTCGCGATGGTTTGGCTCGGCAGAGGGCTCGGGCACGTCGTCCGCAGGCCGGCCTGTCTGATGGCGTGCGTTGCAGCCTCGGCCGCGTTCGGATGTCTCCCGTTCGACGGTCCCGATCTGCCCTGGCTGGCGATCTTCGTCCCCGCGCCGGACAACACGTATTTCCCACTCGCCCCGTACGCGATGTGGCTGTTCCTGGGGGCCTTTTACGCCGACAGGACGGAGCCTTTCGGCGGCATCGATCTCTGCCTCGCCGCGTCGGCGACCTACGCCCTCCTGACCGTCGCGTCGATCACCGGGAGCCTGCCTTGCGGTTCCCGCCATCGACCGTGTGGGTGATCGGGCCTGCGCTGTTCCTGCTGCTCTACCGGGCGGCCAGCATGGCGATCGTGCGGCGCATCGCGGTCCCGCGCCTCTGGACCAGCCCCGGTCGGCACGTCCTGATCTATCTGGTCGCGTCGAACTTGAGCCTGTTCGCCGTCCAAAACGTCTGGGGTCCGATCGCTCGAAGCCCGTGGGAGGCCGCGGCGCTCACCATCGTCCTGATGGCCGCGATCACGGTCCTCCGCGCGGCGTTGACGCGTGCGACGCAGGCCGCGTTCATGCTCGCACCGACGTGACCTCCTAACCGCGCGCGCCGTCGCCCGTGACTTCGAGCACGACGCAGGCGCGGATCGGCCGGCCGTACTCGTCGGTGCCCGCGACCGTGACCCGGTGGGCGCCCGGCGCGAGGTCGTCGGGCAGGCCCGCGGTCCAGATGTGGGTCGAGGGCGTCGCCTGCACCCAGCTCTTCCTGGTCTCGGGATAGCGGGCGTAGAGTTCGGTCACGAACGGATCGAGCCGGCGCGTCCGCGCCATCGGCGCCGGCGCGCGGTCGCCGATCCGAATCGCGAGGTTCGTGCGCGGGCCGCCGTCGAACACGTTGACCACGAGATTGGTCGCCGTCAGCGCGTCCTGCGGGACCGGCGGGCGCAGCCCCTGCATCGGGTGGCTCGCCCGGACGATCTCGGGGGCGGCCGGGCGCAATTCGCTCTCGAAGGCGATCCGCATCGCCGCGTCCGGCTCGCCCTGGGCGGGGACGAAGCGAGTGGTGTAGTCGGTGCCGCGGATCGAGAGCACGTGGAAGCCGTTCGGCGTGCCGTCGCGGCTGTCGGCGGACGGGATGCCGGTGCGGGTATCCGGCCCGCTCCACCACGAGCCGGACACGGCGGTCATCACGTGGTGGTGGTGCCGCTCCGCAAGGTAATGGTGCTCGGTGGTGTGGGTGTGGCCGGCGAGGCTCAGCACCGTCCGGCCGGCCAACAGGTCGAGGAGCGCGGCCCGGTCGATCGTCGCGCTGCGCGGGTCGTCGCCGGTATCGGTCACCAGCGGGATATGGGTCGCCAGCACGATCAAATCGTCCGGCGGGATTTCGGCCAGAAGGTTCTTCAGGAAGGTGAGCGAGCGCTCTCCGACATGGCCCCGGTAGGTGTTGGCCCCCACGGGCACCGGCGGCCCCATCCACTCGACGTTGTCGATCATCACGAACAGCGCCCGCCCGTGACGGAACGCGTAGGTCGGCGCCCCGAACACGCGCTTCCAGGTCTCGCGGCTGTGGCGGGCGTCCGGTGCCTGCATGTTGAGGTCGTGGTTGCCGGGCAGGCTGTACCACGGCAGGCCGATCCGCCCGACGATGCGGTTGGAGCGGCCGTAGAGCGAGAGGTCGTCGAACAGCACGTCGCCGGTGGTGAGGCCGAAGGCCGCCGGGATCGCCATCGCCCGGGCGACTGCGGTGTCGCGCACGTGGTCGAGCTCGAACCGGCTCTCGGGCTGCGGATCGGTGAACAGGATCACGTCGAAATCCGCCGGCTCGTCGGCCTTCGTCAGGGTGAAGTCGATCGAGGCCGGGAGCGGACCGGTAGGCGCGAGGCCCCTGTAGCGCAGGCCGAGGCCCGCGGGCGTCCCGCCGGGCTGGTGGATGTAGGAGTGGCGGGGCACGTTGTCGGCGTCCCGCGGCAGGGCATAGCCCGGCGGCTTGATCACGAACACCACCCCGTCTCCCGGCATCGGCAGGCGGTAGCGGCCGTCCCCGTCCGTCCGCACCACCTCCCGGCCGTTGGAGACCAGCACGCCCGGCAGCGGCGCGCGCGTGGAACCGGCCGCCCCGACGGCATAGACGATGCCCGTGGCCTCAGCGGATCCCTGCGCGCCGGCACGGCCGGCCAGGAGCGAGAGGGCGGCGGCGCCGGCGACGGTCTCCCGGCGGGTCAGACGTCCGGACGCTGGGATCGAATCGCGTGGCATCGGGGGCTCCTACTCGGCGGCAAAGGCCAAGCAGAGGCATTTGACTGCCGGATGACAGAGCGGCCCCAAACGCGCGAGGCCCGCACCCCGGGTCGGGGTGCGGGCCTCGGCTGAACCCGATAAGCGCGGCGCGCGGCGAACTTACTCTTCGTCGCCGGGCTCGAAGGTCTGGGGCAGCGGCTCGGCGCTGGCGACCGGGGTCGGCGCCCCGATGGTCGAGGGCACGTTCACGCCGTCGCGCTTGTAGATGTCGTCACGGAACTGCACGAGGCCGTCCGGGGTCGCCCAGGCGGTGATGTAGGTCCAGTAGACCGGCACCGGCTGGGCGATGTTGGCGTCGACGCGCTTGCCGCTCTCGATCGCCTGCTCGACCTGCTCGCGGCCCCAGCCGGGCGTGTCCTTCAGGAGCCACGTGATGTACTCGCGCACGTTCTGCACGCGCACGCAGCCCGACGAGATGAAGCGGAAATCGTCGCCGAACACGCCCTTGGTGTTCGTGTCGTGCATGAACACGCCGTAGGGGTTCGGGATGTTGATGCGCACGATTCCCATCGAGTTGAAATCGGCGCCCGATTCCTGCCGGTAGGTGAAGCGCGTGCCCTCGTCCGAGTTCCAGTTGATCGAGCGCGGCGAGACCTCGCCGTTGCCCGACAGGATGTGGATCTTGTTGTCGGTGAGGTAGTTCGGATCCTTCTGCATCTTCGGGATCAGGTCCTTCTTCACGATGGAAGCCGGGACCGTCCAGGTCGGGTTGAAGTTGATCTGGGTCGCCTTGGTGTTCATGATCGGCGACTGGCGGTCGATCTTGCCGACGCCGGCGGCGTGCAGCGTGACGACCTGGCCGTTCTCCACGGTCTCCACCAGGGCGGCCGGGATGTTCATGATCACGAAGCGCCGGCCGAGATCGCCCGAATAGGAGCGCAGGCGGACGACGTTGGTCTCGAGCTGATGCAGCCGCACGTCGGCGGGCACGTTCATCGCCTGCTGGGTGGCGAGGCTCATGGCGCCGGTCTGGCTGAGGCCGTGGCGGGCCTGGAACCGCTTCACGCCGGCCGAGACGTAGGAATCGTACACGCCGGAGCCGCCGGCGGCCGGATCGAGGTCGCCGGTGACGATCAGGCGCTGGCGCACCGCGGCCACGGCCGGGCCCTTGGCGCCGACGCGCAGGCGGTCGGCGCCGGAGACCGGGCGCCAGCCGCCGCGGTTGACGATGTCCCGGTAGCGCTCGACCATCTGCTCGGTCGCCGACACGGTCTGGGGCGACAGGATCGGTACGGTCTCGCGCTGCACCTGCATGGCGGCGGGCGAAGCGTAGTCCTGCGCCCATTCGGCCTGGGCATAGTTGCCCTGGTCGCGGGCCTCGGCGGCACCGAGGCCGAGCGTGCCGAGCGCGGCGACGCCCAGCATGGCGGTGAACCGGTTTGTTGCCTTGATGCGCATCAGTCGCTGGCTCTTGTCCGGAGTTCGTCAGTTCATGGCGAGAGCGGGTGTACTCGGTCGCCACGGTGTCGGGATGGCCTTAAGACTCCCTATCGAAGGGGCCGGATTGTGGCGTCGGCGTGCGCCAGCGCACGTGGCGACTGGATGCGGCACGGCGACAACAGTCCTGGGTGGACCAGTGTGGCAGAGATGTCACCGCAACGCGGGCCGGCGCAGGATTCCGCCTTCCTCATAAGGACCGGCCGCGCGGGCCTGACGTGTCGTCTCGGTCGATCATCATCCTCAGGACGGAAGCATGCCGATGAAGATCTTTTGCGCGGCCCTCCTCGGCCTCAGCGTGTTCACGGGGGCGGCCCAGGCCGACCCGATCAAGGCCGGCGACCTCACGATCGACACGCCCTGGTTGCGCGCCACGCCGAACGGCGCCAAGGTCGCTGGCGGCTACGTGACGATCCGCAACTCCGGCACCGCCCCGGACACGCTGACGGGCGCCGCGGTGCCGTTCGCGCGCTTGGGCGAGATCCACTCCATGTCGATGGAGGGCGGCGTGATGAAGATGGCCCCGGTCTCCGGAGGCCTGACGGTCAAGCCAGGCGAGACCGTGGAGCTGAAGCCCGGCGGCTATCACCTGATGTTCGAGGGCCTTTCGGGCGCCCCGAAGGCCGGCGACAGCGTGTCCGGGACGCTCACGTTCCAGCGTGCCGGCACCGTGCCGGTCACCTTCTCGGTCGCACCGATCGGGGCGAGCGCGCCCGGTGGCGGTCACCAGCATCAGCATTAAAACGGCCACCGCCGGGGTGACTACCGGCTCGGCATGAGCCGACGTGCTGAACCAAGCCCTTGGACCCGTTCACGATTGCGCGGCTGTCGCGAGCGGCTCGGGCCTCCGGCTCTGCCGAGCCCGGACGGCGATACACCTTCCGGGTGTCTCGAAATGGGTCATGCAACTGATCCTGGCGTCGCCGACGCGCCCCTGTTCAAGGCCTGCGCGCCCGAGGGGAGCCCGATTCCAAGACCGGTCCAAGGCACCGTGTATTCGGTGGTGTCCAGGTCACCTTTTGAATGCTTGCAGCCGGCCGTGTACGCCATATCTTAACCATCGGCCGGCTCATTAAGGTTAAGGAAGATCTAACCCTGATGCCGCCGCGGTTCGGCGCTAGGATTGCGGCGTCGCCCGAGAGCCATGGCCGGAATGTCCCGGTCCGGGACGGCTTGGCCCGTCGGCGGCACAGGAGAGGCACATGAACGGCTTCGATGTCACGTTCCGGGACGATCGGGACTGGGTCGATTTCGGCAAGACCTACGTCAATTCCGAGGCGTTCAAGACGCTGTTCCGCGACGGCATGCTGCTCGTGGAAGAGACGGCGGCCTATCTCGACGGCCAGGGCCGGGACGAGTCGCGCCTGGTTTCCCGGGATGCCACGCTCAGCTACGCGGCGGAGAGCATGCGCCTCACGACGCTGCTGATGCAGATCGCGTCGTGGCTGCTCGTGCAGCGCGCGGTGTCGGAGGGCGAGATGACCCCGGCGGAGGCGCTGCAGGAGAAGCATCGGGTCAAGCTCGGCAAGTCCGAGCCGCCGAAGCAGTCGGACTTCTCCCTGCTGCCGATGCGCCTCCAGCAGCTGATCCTGCGGGCGCGCCGGCTGCATGCCCGCATCCTGCACCTGGATTCGCTGATCACCGACGACCGCCCGACGCCGATGCCGGTGGAGAGTCCGGTGGCGGCCCAGCAGGGTCTGCTGCGCATGGCGTTCCGCCTCGGCGAGGGCTGAGGAGGGCGGCGCGGTCGGTCCCGAAGGCTCCGACCGCGCGCAGACCTCAGAAGGCCGGCACTTCCCCCGGCCGCTTGTCCGTGATGTAGGCCCGGATCGTATCGTTCTGATAGGCGCGGACGAGCTTGGGTACCCACGGAGCGTTCTTGTCCGTCTCCCGAACCGCGATGAAGTTGCTGTAGGGATTGTCGACCGACGACTCGATCGCGATCGAGTCCTTGCCCGGCTTCAGGCCTGCCTCGACCGCGTAATTGGTGTTGATCACCGCAGCATCGAGATCGTCGAGGCTGCGCGATAACTGGGCCGCGTCGATCTCACGGAACTGAAGCCTCTTCGGATTGTCGGTCACGTCGAGCACCGTGGGGAGGATGCCGACGCCGTCCTTCAGCTTGATCAGCTTCTGCGCCTGAAGCAGCAGCAGGGCGCGCCCGCCATTCGACGGGTCGTTCGGGATGCCGACCGACGCGCCGTTCCTGAGTTCGCCGACCGCCTTCACGCGCCGGGAATAGAGCCCGATCGGCGAGACGATCGTGGCCCCGACCGGCGCGATCTTGTAACCCTTCGCGGCGATCTGGTTCTCCAGGAAAGGCTTGTGCTGGAAGGCGTTGGCCTGAAGGTCCCCGGCATCCAGGGCGGCGTTCGGCAGGAGGTAGTCCGAGAACACGACGAGATCGAGATCGAGCCCGTCCTTGGCGGCGATCATCTTGACCTTCGCCCAGACGTCCTCGGCATCGCTCATGATGCCGACCTTGATTTTCTCACCCGCCAAGGCCGGTGCGGCGAAGGTCAGCAGAACGGCGACGACGGAAAACAGCCTGCGTTTCATGAAAAACTCCACAGTCGCCGCTTGCAAAGCTCAAGGGCGCAAGAAGATGCATCGACTTAAATTTGAAACTACTCAGGCTCCGCGCGACGAAGACCTCGAGACAAACAGCCGCCACCGGGTCCGTGCGAGACCGTGACGACCGAGGATCGTGACCGGGCGGATCGTCGACGGCACCGGACATTACGACGGCTCGGCTTGGCTGGAAAAGAGGCCGCGCCGAACGGGCCGGCCGGGTGGTACGACCGGTGCGCACCGAGACAGAAGAATATTTTCTCTCTGCGGCGTCAGACAAGATCGAACGCGTCGGCGAGCTGGAAAATTCGCCAGACCATTCCGCCAGAAAATTCTCGCCCCGCTCTGCGACGGCGCAGAACAGGCACGAAAAAACGGGCGGCCCCGCGAGGGACCGCCCGTTCTGATTCGTTTCGGCGCGATCCGTCCGGGATCAGCGCTTGCCGAGGTTGCCGAACCGCGAGTTGAAGCGCGAGACACGGCCAGCGCGATCGAGCATCTTCTGCTCGCCGCCGGTCCAGGCCGGGTGGGTGAGCGGATCGATGTCGAGGTTGAGGGTGTCACCCTCCTTGCCGTAGGTCGAACGGGTCCGGTACTCGGTACCGTCCGTCATCACGACCTTGATGAAGTGGTAGTCGGGGTGCTCGGTCCCCTTGGCCTTTGCGGCCGCGTCCTTCGCCATGACCTGTCGTTCCTGTTCTGGCATGCCGGCGGGGAGCGCAGGAGGCGCCGCCCGGCCCGGAATGCGGAAGGTGTCAGCGGTTGCACCGAACCGTAGGTTCGTGGCAACGGCACGTCCAAGCCGACCGTGGTGGCGGCCCGCGGCCATTGAACACGCGCAATCGGATGAGGGGCGGCGTATATCGCAGGCTCTCTCCGGGAACAAGCGCCGTGGACCGGGTGGGAAGAGACGCGTGAGGCGTGATGGCCCGTAAGACCAAAGCGGCGGCTTCCGGCCGGCCGAAGGCCCCATTGAGCGCGCTCCGGCCGCTCCTGCCCTTCGCCCTGCGGTATCGCGGGCGGATCGTTGCCGGCATCCTGGCCCTCGTCTGCGCCTCGGCCTCGACCCTGGTGGTGCCGATCGCCATGCGGCGCGTCATCGACCACGGCTTCACGGCCGACGGCGCGAACGTGATCGACGCCTACTTCCTCGCGCTGCTCGGGGTGGTCGCGGCTTTCGCGCTCTCCAGCGCGGCCCGGGTCTACACCGTGGTCACGCTGGGCGAGCGCGTGGTCGCGGATCTGCGCAGCGCCGTCTTCGCCCGGCTGACGATCCTCGACCCCGCCTTTTTCGACCGCTCGCAATCGGGCGAGATCGTCTCTCGCCTCACCGCGGACGCGACGCAGATCAAGTCGGCCTTCGGCGTTTCCGTCTCGATCCTGCTGCGCAACCTATTCCTGTTCGTGGGCGCGACCGCCATGATGGTGATCACCAGCCCGCGCCTGTCGGTGATGGTGCTGGCCGCCATCCCGGTGATCGTGTTCCCGCTGATCGTCTCGGGCCGCGGCGTGCGGCGGCGCTCCCGGGCCGCGCAGGACCGGCTGGCGGACGCCTCAGCCTACGCCGCCGAGGCGGTCGGAGCAGTGCGGACCATGCAAGCCTTCGGGCGCTCCGGCACGGCTGCGGCCCGGTTCGCGGCCGCCTCAGAGGACGCCTACACGGCCGCCCGGGACTCGATCCGGGCGCGGGCGCTGCTCACCGGTGTGGCGATCTTCCTCATCTCGGCCTCGGTGGTCGGGGTGATGTGGTACGGCGCCCAGGGCGTACTTAACCACACGATGACCGGCGGTGAGCTGTCGCAATTCGTGCTCTACGCTGTGTTCGGCGCAGGCGCGCTCGGCCAGCTCTCCGAGGTCTACGGCGACCTCGCGATGTCGGCCGGCGCGGCCGAGCGGCTGACCGAGATCCTCGCGTCCGAGCCCGCGATCCGTGCGCCCTCCCCGGCCCTGCCCCTTCCCGTGCCGGCCGGCGGCGCCGTAAATTTCGAGGCCGTGCGCTTCACCTATCCGACCCGGCCCGGTCACGCTGCCCTGGACGGGCTGACCTTCGCGGCGGCCCCCGGCGAGCGCATCGCCATCGTGGGACCGTCCGGTGCCGGAAAGTCGACGGTGCTGCAGCTGCTCCTGCGCTTCTACGATCCGCAGGGCGGCCGCGTGCTGATCGACGGCATCGACATCGCGCGGGTCGATCCGGAGGCGCTGCGCGCCCGCATCGCCCTGGTCCCGCAGGATCCGGTGGTGTTCTCCGGGACCGTCTCCGAGAACATCCGCTACGGGCGCCCCGAGGCCGGTGAGGCCGAGGTGCGGCACGCCGCCGAACTTGCCAACGCGCACGGCTTCATCGCGGCCCTGCCGCAGGGCTACGACACCCAGGTCGGCGAGCGCGGCGTGACCCTCTCCGGCGGGCAGCGTCAGCGCGTCGCCATCGCCCGGGCGATCCTCAAGGATTCGCCGATCCTGCTACTCGACGAGGCGACCTCGGCCCTCGACGCGGAATCCGAGCGCGCCGTCCAGGCCGCCCTCGACACGCTGATGCGTGGGCGCACCACCCTGGTGATCGCCCACCGTCTCGCCACGATCCGCGCCGCGGACCGGATCCTCGTCCTCGACGACGGTCGCATCGTCGAGACCGGCACCCACGAGAGCCTGCTGGCCCAGGGCGCGCTCTACGCGCAGCTCGCGAGCCTGCAATTCACCGACGCCCTGGACGAGACCGCCCGCGGCAAGGGGCTTCGTACGCGCGGCGAGCGCATCCCCGCCGCCGAGTAGTTTTGGGACTTGGCTGGGTAGGGTTCGGGGACGGAAGGCTCGTGTCCGTCGCCGAGAGCCGGAACAGGACCGTGATCGTACTTCAACGGGCGGCCGCCTTGAAGGTCTAGGCCCCGCCGTGCCTACGTGTCTCCCGTCCGGTGGATAGAGCCCGGTCGACTGCCTCGGCTACGCCAATGCCGCTTCCGAGATGCTCGCGCAGGCCGACGCCACGGGCAGCAATCCGATGCTGGCGAGATCTCCCACACGATGGTCGCCGAAGACGGCCACGCTCGGGCCGAGGGGCTGGGGACGTCCCATGCCACCCTGGACCTGGTCGGCGCCGAGCGATGAGTCCGCCCCCGAGGACATCGCCGTCGGTGTGCGCCATTGCGGGCGGGGCTCTCGAAGCGCGTCGTTCGGTCCGGTCTATCGGACGGGCGAGCGCCTACCGCTCCGTCAGCTTCATCTCGATCCGGCGGTTCCTGGCATAGGCATCCTCGGTGGTGCCGGCGTCGAGGGGTTGGAACTCGCCGAAGGCCCCGGCCAGGAGATGCTGCGGCGGGATGCCCTTGCTCGCGAGATACTGCACCACCGCGATCGCCCGGGCAGCCGAGAGCGCCCAGTTCGACGGGAATTGCGCGGTGATGATCGGCCGCGCATCGGTGTGGCCGTCGACCCGCAGGACCCACGGCAGGTCCGCCGGGATCTGCCGGGCAAGGTCGGCGATGGCCGCGGCGATCCGGTCGAGCTCCGGGCCTGCCTCCGGCTTCAACGTCGCGGAGCCGCCGGGGAACAGCACCTCGGATTGCAGCACGAAGCGGTCGCCGACCACCCGGATGTCCGGCCGGTTGCCGAGAATCTGTCGCAGGCGCCCGAAGAAGTCCGAGCGGTAGCGCGCCAGCTCCTGGACTTTCTGGGCCAGGGCGACGTTCAGTCGGCTGCCGAGTTCGGCGATCCGCACCTGCGATTCCCGGTCGCGGGTCTCCGAGGCGGCCAGCGCATCCTCGAGGGCTGCGAGCTGGCGGCGCATGGCGCTGATCTGCTCGTTCAGGAGATCGACCTGGGACAACGCCCGCTTTGTCGCGCCGCGCTCGGCCTCCAGCTGCTTGTCGAGGGCACCCGCGGCCCCCTGGCTGACAGTCGCGGCCTCGGCCTGCGACTTGGCCTGATCACGCTCGGCCTCGACGCCGGCGAGCGTGGTGCGAAGGCTGCGGACCTCGTCCTCCTGGCCGCGGCGGTTCGAGCGCTCCAAGGCCAAAAGATCGGTGAGGTCGGCGATCTGGCGGTTGAGCTTGACCAGCGTGGCGTCTCGCCCGGTCAATTCCTGCGACAGGAAGAACTGGCCGACCACGAACACCGTGAGCAGGAACACTACCGCCAGCAGCAGCGTCGCCAGGGCATCGACGTAGCCGGGCCAGACGTTGAGGGGGCGCCGGGCGCGGGCCGCGGTCGAGGCCACTACACCCGCTCCCGGCCGAGCCGGTCGAGCACCTGCTTCAGCTCACGCTCGCGGCTCGCCTGGGCCTCGACCCAGTCGCGGATCATCTGCTGCTCGGCGCGCATGTGCTGGACGAGGCCCTGGATGCCCTCGGCCAGGTTGGTCATGGCCAGCGTCGCGGCACGGCCGCCCCCGCCCTCGGATACGATCGTGGTCAGACGCTCGACCGCCTCCTTGAGATCCTGCGCACCGGCGGCGGCGGCAACAGGCCGGACAGCGCCCGCCACTGCCGGCTCGGACGCCGTTCCGGACAGCAGCCAATCCTGCAATTCGTTGTGGAAACGGGCATGGGCCTGGCCGGCCTGCAGTTCCAGGAAACCGGTGATCAGCGACGAGGCGAGACCGAACAGCGAGGCCGAGAAGGCGAGGCCGATGCCTGAGAGCGGCACGGCGAGCCCGGACTTGAGCTCGTCGAACATCACCCCGGCATCGCCGCCGCCACGCATGCCCTTGATCACCCCGCCGACCGCCGAAAGCGTGTCGATCAGGCCCCAGAACGTGCCGAGCAGGCCCAACAGGATCAGGATGCCGGCGATGTAGCGCAGCATCTCGCGGCCTTCGTCGAGGCGCGCCGCGATCGTATCGAGGTAGCCTGAGGTCCCCGGCAGCAGCGCCCCGGTCTTCCGGGCCGCGATCATCGGCACCATCGGGGCGAGCAGCGCCGGCGGCTTCCGGGCCTGAGCACCGGTCGCCACCGCGTTGACGTAGCCGACCTCGCGGAACAGCCGGACGACCTGCCCGAAGGCGATCAGCACCGCGATCAGCAGAACCCCGAGGATCAGCCCGTTGAGCCCGGGATTGGCCAGGAAGGCTGGGGTGATCTGCTTGAACAGGATGAAGGCCAGGAAGCCCACCAGGATCAGGAATATCACCATACGCCCGAGATAAATCCCGGGTCGCGCCAGCGGTGGACTGCTATTCTCACTGTTGTCGCGGGCGGCCATCGGTCGCTCTAACCTGATCTCAACATGGGGTCGCCAAGAAGCGGGGCCCGTCACGGCCACTGTGGGGGCAGCCCCACCTGCGATCAAGTCTCACCGCGGACACGCTTGTGTGGCGCCAGACCGGGCGGGACCGGACCCACCCGTGGCATGAGGTAGGCATCAGCCCTGCACAAGCGGCCCATTCGACTTAGGCGGGTTCGATCTCAGGTGGTCGGACGCGGGATGGCGGAGCCGGCCCGATCGGTGGCTTCAGCGGTGCTGGTACCAGTCCCAGACCAGATAGGCCGGAAACGGAAGCATGATGGCGAAGAAAATCCAGTCGAACATCTGAGGCATGCGGAGCTCCCTGGTTCAGAGGATCTCTGCAATCTACGGGTGCGGGCCGCTGAAGTTCCTGGGGCGGCGCGTGCCGGCACCCGCTTCGGCTGCGAGGGCGCTAGTCCCAGAACCGAGGCCAGCTCTCCTCGAGATGCGGACCGAGGCGGACCGCCGCGACCCGGGTCGCCAGGCCGTCCGCCTGCGTCTCGACGGCGAAGCCGCACAGCGTCGCCTCGCCGCCGGCGACCTCCCAGCGGGAACCCGGCGTCTTCTGGATCATCCGGCGAATCGGCTCATCCTTCTGCATGCCGATGACTGAGTCGTAGTCGCCGCACATGCCGGCATCCGACAGGTAGGCCGTGCCGCCGGGCAGGATCCGGTGATCGGCCGTCGGCGTGTGGGTGTGGGTACCGACCACGAGGCTGGCACGGCCGTCGAGATAATGGCCTAACGCCTGCTTCTCGCTGGTCGCCTCGGCGTGCACGTCCACCACGACGGCGTCGGCGGCGGCCCCGAGCGGGCAAGCGGAGATCTCGCGTTCGACTGCGGTGAAGGGGTCGTCCATGGCGTCCATGAAGACCCGGCCCATCACGTTGACCACGAGCACCCGGGCTCCGCCCTGCGTCTCCACCACGGTGGCGCCGCGGCCCGGCGTACCCGGGGGATAGTTCGCCGGCCGCACCAGACGGGGCTGACGGGCGATGAACACCAGCGCCTCGCGCTGGTCGAAGCTGTGGTTGCCGAGCGTCACCGCATCGGCGCCCGCCTGGATCAGCTCGTCGCAGATCGTCTCGGAGATGCCGAAGCCGCCGGCGGCGTTCTCACCGTTGACCACGACGCAGTCGAGCCGCCAGCGCTCCCGGAGTTTGGGCAGGCGCTCGCACACGACGGTACGGCCCGGGCGACCGATCACGTCGCCGAGAAAGAGCAGCCGCATGGATCAGGATGTCCTGTCGAACCGGATCACGCCCATCTCGGTGATCACGAACTGGAGCGGCCGGTCGTGCGGCTCGGCCGGCACGTGTTCAACCGCCTGGACGGAGAAGCCGACCCCGACCGTGAGGACGGGTCGCCGAGCGGATAAGCGCGCGATCGCGCCGTCATAGTACCCGCGACCGTATCCGATGCGCTGGCCGTCGCGATCGAAGGCAGCGAGCGGCACGATCAGGGCGTCGGGCTCCACGGGCGGAAGCGACGGATCCGGCTCGCTCAGGCCGAAGCGGCCGGCGACCAGCGCGTCCCCGGCCCGCCACTCCCGGAAGATCAGTCCCTCGGGGGTGACGTGCGGCAGTGCGACCGCTTGGCCACGGGCGAGCAACCCCTCGGCAGCGGGACGCGGATCGACCTCGCTGCGGATGGGCCAATAGGCGCCGACCAGCCGGGCCTCGGCCAGTTCCGGCAGAGCCAGCAGCGCGCGGGCGATCCGAGCGGAGGCGTCCAGCCGGGCGGCCGGATCCAGCGCGTCCCGGGCGGCCAGTGCCGAACTGCGCAGTGCGGCCTTGAGGACCGCGTCCGGGCAGGGAGATCCGGTATCTGAAGACGATGAGTGCGGAGCCACGTGAGCCGTTGGAGGATCGATCCCGGGAAACCTACAGAGTAGGTGGGCGCCGTGTTGACCAAGTCCAGGGACGAGGCCAGGGACAGCTCCCGAGGGAGTCGATAAGGCCCCGGGGAAAGTGCTCCTGACGAACTCTGCAGCCCCGCCTTCGCAATGTAGCGATCTCGTGGGGCTCCCGCCAGGGCCGACGACATGGAAATATCGATGGGCAGGGATCGATCCGATGCGGCATCGGACGCGTCGGCTCAGCTCCGTATCGCGGCGGCCGAGCGTTCCTCAGCGAAGGTTGTCGCTCGCCCCGGCGACGACCGCCTGGGTGCCGGCCAGGATCTCGGCCCGCACGGTCTCCGTCTCGGCCGCGTCCCAGAGGCGGATCAGCTCGATCAGACCGCCATGGGTCGCAGAAACCGATTCAGTGAAGAACGCCTCGACCGGGATGCCGGCAACGGCGGCGATCCGCGAGAGCCTGACATTCAGGGCGTTGCACGCAGGCATGTCGGTTCCGATCGTGGCGCTTGCACTCATGAAACAGTCACTCCGATTGATCGGACGCACGGGATATCAGACATCCTCAAACCAAAATACAATCTATGCAATTAGTCCATCCGGCTTAAGGCACGCACAAGTTGCGTTATCCACCATCGAGGTAGGCAACAAGCGCTGGGACAGCGTTTTGACCCCTGAAGCCCTGTTGCAACAGGCTGAACCCATGGGTTTGGGGGCTACCGACGCCGGCAACGCTGCGAAGCGATCAGGAACGGCCCGGCATCCGGATCCGAGGGGCTCGCGCCGAGCCGTCGATGCACTCGATGCCGCCACCCGAATTGACGGTGTGGAGCCGTGTCCCGGCCCAGGCCGGGCCTGGTTCGATGAGGCCGATCAGGGTCTGGGCGAACCCGTCCGGGTCCAGGCGATCGATTCGCGCCAGCCCGAGGGCGCGGCCGTAACCCGTGGCGCAGTCCTGGACCGGGCGGATCAGCTGGCCGCCGCGCTCGACGATGCGCCCGGCCGGCCGGGCGGTCGCAGGATCGATCAGGACCGGGTTGGCCGGATGCGGCGTGTAGGGACCTCGGAAATCGGGAGCCGACCAGAGGCACAGCGCGTCGTGGTAGGATCCGGAGCCGGCAGGCGCCTCGGTGGCGGCATCGCGCACGGTCGCGAACAGCCACCATCGGCCGCCGTGTTCGAGGAGCGTCGCATCGCTGGCGACCACGTCGGAGAGCAGCGTCGCCTCCTTGACCCAACCTCCGGGATAGCGGGTCGCCCGGTAGAGATCGACCCGGCCGGCCGCGGAACTCTCCGGGACCATCCAGACCGCCCCGTCACGCTCGAAGACGAACGGATAGGAGAGATGATGGGGCTCCTCCAGGACCGGCACGGGCGTGCCCTCCGGGCCGTCCGGGCCGAACCGGACGGCTGAGATGATCGCCTTGCCGGTCGCGTGCGGAAATTCCTCGACGAAGACGTGCGTGCTCCCGGCGTAGGCGAGCGGGAACGGGTCGGCGTAGAAGCGGTGGCCGTCATCCGGCAGATCGGTCCACCCGGTCTGGGGGTGACGCCCGAGGTCGATCAGGTCCGGTCCGTCGAGGTGCCGCCAGCCGCAGCGCCAGTGCGGAGCGCGGTAGCAGAGATGGTACAGGCGGCGGATGACCGCGCCGGCCAGCATCCGCGCTGCGCGCGAACCGAGTTCGCTGCCCGGCAACGTCCGCTCGGGCCTCGGGGACGGCTCGGGCACGGCCGAGGGCGGAGCGCTGCGCCCGGCGGCGCGGCGAGCGGTTGCTGCGGCGATCAGGGTCACCGTCCGCGCCAGCGCGTCGTCGATGCCGGCGAGAAGGATGCCGGGCCGGTCGGTGCCGAGCCGGCCTTCGGCCTGAATGCGCCCATCCGCGATCAGCGTAGCCCGCGGGACGGCACCGGCCAGCAAGCTCGCCAGCAGGGCGTCGTCGCCGCGCCGGCCGTCGAAGGCCAGATGCCAGATGCGGGGCCCGGCAGGTAGGTCACCGCACAGGTCGATCGTCAGATCGGGCCAGGCGTCTTGCCGCCGCCATGGGTCGAGGGCGGTCGGCGGCAGGCGCTCCGAGCCGATACGCGGCAGACGGTGGATCAGTGCCTCCAGCCGGAACAGCAGCTCGACCGTGTCGGGCCACCCGTTCGGGACCTGCGCGGCGTCGATGCTGACGGCGCGGATGCCGGGTGTCGCGGCGATTCGCTCCAACAGGGCGATCTGCCAGCGGCGTGGTTCGGCGCCGTCCAGGCGAACTCTCACATGCATGATGGAGCGCCCCTGCGCAGTGTAGCAGTCCGGCAGATCACGGCTGCGGCTACGACCTAATTCCCAAACCCTAACGGGACGGATAATCCTGGCGGCAGCAAACTTCGGTAGAGGGCGTTTACCAGACGCTGAGTAATCGGTGCGTGCGGCCACGACCCTCGGCAGTCTTGAGGGATTGTCAGCAGTCTGCGCGACACTTGCAGTGGGGGTGGAGCCCGCGAGGGACCGACCGAGTTCGAGACGATGGTGACCGATCGTGGCACAGATCGACCGTAACATTGCCGTGGCGAGCTGGCTCGCGCCGGTCCATCCGGCACAGCCGGAGCGGACGGGCCCGACCCGGCCCGACACCACCGCCGAGTTCGGCGACCTGTGGCGCATCCTGTGGCGGCGCAAGCGCACGGTGCTGGGGACCGCCCTGGTGCTCGGTCTGCTGGTCCTGGCCTATGCTCTGATCACCCCGTCCCTCTACACCGCGACCGCGCAGATCCTGATCGACCCGCGCGACCGGCAGGTCGTCCTGAACGACGTCAATCCCGCCGCGCTGTCGCCGGACGGCGGCATCGCCCAGGTCGAGAGCCAGGTGAAGGTGATCGAATCCGACGCGGTCCTGGGCCGGGCCGTGACGCAGGCGCGCTTGGAGAGCGAGCCCGGGTTCGGCGCGGCTCAGGACGGCCTGGTCGCGCGCAGCATCGCCTCGCTCCGGGAGTTGGTGCTCGGTCCCAAGCCGGAGCGGCCGGTCGATGCGCGCGGCCGGGCGCTCGACCAGCTGCGGCGCAAGCTTGCGGTCAAGCGCGCCGACAAGGTGTTCGTGATCGACGTGGTCGTCACCACGGTGGATCCCGACCTGTCGGCCCGCATCGTCAACGCGATCGCGAGCGCCTACCTGGCCGACCAGACCGAGGCGCGCTCCGACGCCGCCAAGCGCGCCTCCGGCGACCTGCGCGGACGCCTCGACGAGCTGCGCAACGCGGTCAACGCCGCCGACAAGAAGCTCGAGGACTACAAGGCGCGCAACGGCCTGATCGCGTCGAGCGGTCGGCTCGTGAACGAGCAGCAGCTCACCGATTCCAACGCCCGTCTGGTGGCGGCGCGGGCCCGGACCGCCGAGGCGAAGGCGCGCCTTCAGGGTATCAAGGATGCGCGCGGCCAGGCAATCGGCTCCGGGGCGATGCCGGAGGCCGTCCAATCCTCGGCGGTCGACCGGCTGCGCGGCCAGTATGCCGAGCTCGCCGCCAAGGAAGCGGACCTGCGCACCAACCTCGGCGAGCGCCATCCCTACATCGCCGCCGTACGCACGCAGATGCAGGATGTCCGCCGCCTGATCGACGCAGAACTGAACCGCATCGCCGGCGCCGCCGAGACCGAGTACCAGCGCGCCCAGGCCAACGAGAAGTCGCTCGCAGCCGACCTGGAGCGGCTGCAGCGGCAATCGGCGGTGACCGCGCAATCCTCGGTTCAGCTGCGCGAGATGGAGCGGGAGGTCGAGGCAGCCCGCACCGTGTACAACACCTTCCTGGTGCGTACCCGCGAGATCAAGGAGCAGTCTGGGATCGACAGCTCGAATGCCCGCATCATCACATCGGCCCGGCCGCCGCAGGATGCGAGCTGGCCGCCGCGGCTGATCCTGGTCGCCGCCGCGCTGGCAGGCGGCCTCGGCCTCGGCGCCGGCCTCGCGCTGACCCGGGAATACCTGGAGCCGACGGTCCTGTCGTCGCGTCAACTGGAGCGGCTGTCGAACGCCCCCGTCGTCGCAGTGATCCCGGGCGTCCAGCCGGGCGGCGCCAGCACGGCAGCCGCGAGCTTCACCCTGGACCACCTCGCCACCACGGCGGGTACGCGGGGCCGCTCGCTGGCGCTGCTGGTGACGTCGGGCCAGGCCGAGGCGACCGAGCGCCGGGCGGTGATCGCGCTGCTCGCTTCTGTGGCCGTGGCACGCGGCGACCGCGTGCTGCTGATCGATGCCGATCTCCGAACCGACAGCGCCGGCACAGCCGGGCTCCTCGACGTGCTGCGCGGTGAGCAGAGCCTCAACGCTGTCACGCAGGTCGATGCGAAGACAGGTGCCCGGCGGATCGGACTCGGCGATACCCAGAAGCCGATCCGCGACGCGCTGGTCCCGACCAACATCGAGCGCTTTCTGGCCGGCGTGAAGGGCCGGTTCGAGCTGGTGCTCGTCGACGGCGGCGTTCTCTCCGAGAACCTGCGTCTCGGCCCGATCGCGGCGGCGGCGGACCGGCTGCTCCTGGTCGTCTGCAACGGCGCCACCCGCCAGCGCGACCTGATCGACCTGGTCGACACCTCGGAAGCCCTGGGCCGGCCCGTCTCCGGCTCCCTGCTGCTCGACCGGCGTAGCGCGTGAGCACGGCGCGGCCCGCGGGCTTCGCGCACCGGCAGGCGGCGCGTTCAAGGCCGGACACGCGCCTGCGCGGCCTGGCGCGGCTCGAATCGATGGCCTTCATCCTGCTGACCGTGGTTCTGGTCGGCGTATCCGGCGGCCTGCTCTGGGCGCTCGGCCTCAACTACGACGGCATCAGCGGTTCGGCACCCGCGAAGATCCATCCGGCGACCTACATGGTCGTCGCCCTGGTCGGCTGGACGATGCTGCGCGCAGGCAACCCGGTGATCCCGGTCGCACAGGCCCTCAACCGCCGGCCGGCCTGCGTGCTGCTGGCCTTCTGCGGCGTGCTGCTGCTCATACTGATCGCGGCCCGCGGCGGCACGGGCTTAGCCGGCTCGATCGACACCTTCGTGCTGGCCGGGCTCGTCCCGATCCTGCTGATGGACCGGGATGCCGCGACGCTGCGGCGGATCGAGGCCGTCTTCCACCTGATGATGCTGGCCAACGCGCTGCTCGGCCTGTTCGAGTTCGCCAGCGGCCAGCGGTTCTTCCCGTTCCGGTTCGACGGCATGGCGTTCGAGACGGACACGCGCTCGGCCGCGCTCCAGGGCCACCCGCTGGTCAACGCGACGCTCACCGCCTGCTACATCCTGGCGCTCGCCAACGGCGGTGGCCGCCTGAACCCGGCGCTCCGGGCCGGAGTGATCGCCCTGCAGCTCGTCGCGCTGGTGACCTTCGGCGGCCGGTCGGCCACGGTGACGACCCTCGCGCTCGGCGGGGCGGTCGGCCTCTTCGCCCTGAACCGGACGCTGCGGAGCAACCGCATCCCCCTGATCGGGGCGGCCTGCGCGTGTTTCGTGCTGACGGCGCTGCCGGTGATGGTCGCGGTGCTGGCAGCAGTGGGGTTCTTCGACACGCTGCTCAGCCGTTTCGTCTCGGACGGCGGCAGCGCCCAGGCCCGGGTCGACATGCTGGCGATCTTCGATGCCGTCCCGTTCCGGCAGCTGCTGCTGGCGCCCGACCTCCTGCAGGTCAGCACCCTGCGGCGGATCTACGGCCTGGAATGGGGCATCGAGAACTCGATCGTTTCCGACGTGCTGTACCACGGCATCCTGGTGACGACGCTGCTGGTCGTGGCAGTGAGTCTCTATCTCACGGAGATCGCGCGCAACTGCCGACGCGGCGTCTGGCTGCCGATCCTTACCTTCGTGATCCTGGTCAACACCTTCGAGGGTCTGGCCGGCAAGACCACCATGCTGGCGAAGTTCGCCCTGATGCTGATCGTGCTGTTTCCGCCCAATTCCCTGCGCGCGCGGGCCTGACGGCCGCTCACGGCCGCGGCGTGAGACCCAGCGCGGCCACAAGGGCGGGATCGATCCTGTGCGCGTCGTCCATCAGGCCGAGCCCGTCGAACAGGTTCCAGAACGACCAGCCGAAGCCCGCCTGCTCCGCCGCCCGCCGCACGTCGCCGAGATAGGCCGCGCGGTCGGGCGCCCGGGATGCGGTGTACCGGGCATCGGTGCGCAAAGCCCCGAACTCGCCCATCAGGATCTGCCGCGCCGGGATCCCGTAGAGGTCGGCCCAGGCCGCGACCGGGGCCAGCTCCTTCGCCAGGTAGGCCGGTCCCGGTTCGGCTGCGAAGTAGTCGCGCAGCTTCCCCTCGATCACCGCGCGGTCCCGGGCCTTCTCGGCCTCCGGGACCGCGCGGTCGGCAGCCATCCGCGCCCGGACCGCCGCCAGGGTTTCTGGCTGGCGCCCCGGGGTGCCGGGCCAGGGCACGGCGTTCAGCCAGCGATAGAACGGCTCTTCCGTGAGCCATGTCGCGCCCTGGTGGGAGAACAGGTACGGCTCGTAGAAGTGGAAGGTGTAGAGCAGCGGCGTGAACCGGGCGAGGGATTCCGGGTCGAGGACCGTCAGCCCGGAGACGAGGCTGCCGCAGGCGCCGGTCGCCACCAGGGTCAGGCCCGGCGCGGCGCCCCGCGCTGCGGTGAGGAGCCCGGCCTGGACCCGGTTCCAGGCCTCGGCCCCACAGCCCTGCGGCGGCTCATTGACCGGCTCCAGCGCCACCCGCCCGATACCCTTCCGGACGCAGAGCCGGGCGAGGTCCGCGATGAGATCGCGATAGGCGGGGAACAGCGGCGCCCGGTCCGATCCGTAGAACGCGTCGGGCGTGTAATGATGCGTGGCGGCATTCGCCTGCACGTTGACGAGGACGCGCATCCCGGCAGCCAGCACGTCGTCGATCGCGGCCGAGAGCATGGCCATGAGGTCGGCCCGGCGCCCGCCCGTGAACGCCACGAACGGTCCGGGATCCAGGGGAAGCCGCGCGAAATCGAAGCCCAGCACGGCCAGCCGGCGCAGGTCGCCACGGGTCGGGGTCGGACGGTCGGCCTGGAACGGCGGCCAGGCGTAATCGATGCGCGGCGCCGGAAACTCCGTGGTCAGCGAGAACCAGGGCCACAGGGCGATGCCGCGGCGCAGCGGAAGCGGTTCGGCCACGGCCGCAGCCGGAAAGGACCGGCGCCGGCGAGCGCGAGGCCGCCGGCCAGCACCGAGCGCCGGTTCGCGCTCACATGTCGGTCCCAACCGTCGCGCGAGCCGGGCTGGCGTCGATCCGGATCGGCGATGCGGCGAGCGCCGGGTAGCCGCCGACCCGGCGCAGCTCGCCTTCGTAGGCTGCCAGCACGTCGTCCCAGCGGAAGCTCTCGGCACGCACCCGCGCCGCCGCACCGGCCGCCGCGACCGCATCGTCGTCGGCGATCACGCGCTCGATGGCGGCGGCGCAGCTGTCCCCGTCCGTGAAGTAGAACTGACCATCGCCCGCGGTGTGGCGGTTGAAGGGATTGTCGTGGGCGATCACCGCGTTGCCGGCCCACAGCGCCTCGACCAGCGACGGGTTGGTGCCGCCGACCGTGTGGCCGTGAAGATAGGCGCGGGCGTGGACCCGGAGGCTCTGGACCAGTTCCGGCTCGTAGATCGCTCCCGGCATCAGCACCTCCAGTCCCGCGGCGTCCTCGACCGCACGGTGATAGGCATTGCCGACCTTCAACGTTCCGAGCACCACGAGCCGCATGCCCCGCGGCTTGCGTGAGAACGCCTCGACGAGCGTCAGGATGTTGTTGTCGGGCTCGATGCGGGCGATCGACACGAGGTAGCGACCCGCCGTGAGACCGAGCGGAGGCGGCCCGAGATCCGCCGGCGGCGGGTCGCCCCCGTAGGGAATCGTCGCGATGGCGCGCCGTGGGCGGCGATGGGCGAGATGGTCCGCAATCGCCGGATGGTCGGCCACGAGGCGCTGCGACGCCCAGGCGGCGATCCCCTCGCTCAGGTAGAAGAACGTCCGGACCGGCAGCGACCATTTCGGCCGACGCCACTCGATCCCGTCCATGTTGGTCAGGATCCGGCCGCCGCGCACCCGCAGATAGGGCAGGAACGCCGCGCCGTTGTAGCCGAGCACGAGGCAGACGCCGCCCCGCGACGCCGCGTCCTTCACGCAGAACGCATCGAAGGCCAGCGTCGCGGCCGGGCCGCGCAGGGCGACCTCCACGGTGATCAGTTCGATGCCGTTCCAGGTTCGGGTCGAGATTCGGTCCCCCACCCGGTCGACCTCTGCCTGGCAATACACGCTCACGCGCCAGCCGCGACCCGCCAGATAGAGCGCGAGTCGTTCCGCGAAAGTCTCGAAGCCGCCATGGGCGGCCGGAATCCCGCGTGTCCCAAGAATAAGTAGTGTGGGCACATCAACGGGCACGGCTCTTCCTTTCTTGTCAGCGATTCATATTGTACGGAGACAGGAATAACGGTCGCCTAAACAGGCGATACAACTCAAGGTTGTTATAGACTGATAAGTATTCATCTTATGGTAGATTTCTCGATACTCACGACATCTTCTAGCCCAGTCGGTGCTCACGGGGCATCGCATCCGTTCGCGTTTGGGCCGGAGACGGCACAGACTCTTCAGCGTGATGCATTCGCCGAGCCGGGCTCCGCCGGGACGACGCGCCGGTTCATATTCAGCCGCGACCGCGGCGATGCACCGGTCACCCGAATCACCTGCGTGCATCAGGGTTTCGAGCTCTACGGCTCGGATCGCTGCTTCATTGAGACAGTACGGACAATCCGGGCCGCCCATCCGAGCGCGCGGATCGACGTGGTTCTGCCCCGTAGCGGCCCGATCGTGGCGGCGCTCGAGCCCTATGCCAGCGCCATCGTGATCGAGCCCCTGTGGATTCTGCGGCGCAAGAACCTCGCCCGGCTCGCGACGCTCGGGATGATGGCGCTGCCCTTCGCGGTGGCCCGGGCGCTTCGGCGCATCCGCGACAGCGACCTCGTCTACGTCAACACGACCGTGGTGGCCGATTACCTGCTGGCCGCCCGCCTGCTGCCGGGGCGCAGCATCGTGCATGTGCACGAGATCCCGGAAGGCGCCGTGCTGAAGGTCCTGCGCGGGCTGATCCGCTGGAGCGGGGCCAACGTGGTCTTCAATTCGCGCGCCACCGAGCGCGCCTACACGCTGCCCCCGGAAGCCACGGCCCGGGTCGTCTATAACGGCATCGCGGGCCCGGCCGAGCCGAACGACCGGGATTACGACGGCACGCGTCCGCTGCGCGTGCTGATGCTCGGCCGGATCAGCCGGATCAAGGGCCAGGACGTCCTGGTCGAGGCGCTCGCCTCCCTGCCGGAAGCCGTTCGCAACCGGATCGACTTGCGGATCGTCGGAAGCGCCTTCGAAGATGCCGCGCGCGAGGAAGCCCTCGCCGCACGGATCGCCGAGACGGGTCTGTCGAAGCAGGTCACGCTCCAGCCGTTCGTGGACGATCCGTCCGCGCTTTACCGCTGGGCCGACGTGGTGACGATGCCGTCGCAGCGGCCCGAATCCCTGGGACGGGTCGCGATCGAGGCGATGTCCTACGGGGTGCCGCCGCTGGTGACCGACATCGGCGGACTTCCCGAGGTGGTCGCCGACGGCAAGACCGGCTGGATCGTGCCGCCGGGCGGTCCGCAGCCGATCGCCGATCTGCTGGCCCGCATCGCCACCGATCCAGCCAGCTGGCGCGGCTTCGGCGCCGCGGCGCGGGCGCGCTACGAGACCCTGTTCTCGGAAGCCTCGGCGGCCGAAGGGATCAACGGCATGGTTCGCGCGACCCTGCGGGGCGCGTTCAGTGCCGACAAGGCGGTGACGGCGGAACAGGCCCCGCGCCCGACGGCGTGAGCGGAGCCCGCGGGCTCAAGCGCTCGTCGGCGGACACCCGAGCCGGGCCAGCGATCATCCGTCGCGACCGATCTCCGGTGGACAATCGACGCCTCAGTCAGATTCGGTAAGTACCAGTCGTCGATAAAGCTCGACGGCCAGAACGTACGCGTTTTGGCGAATCTCGAAGCGTCGGATCGGGAGCGGTCATCCGCACCGTTCAAGCGTCGGACATTGCACGGTAGGGTCGGCGGTCCCCGCCGGCGAGCGGACCGGACCGGCGGAGGAACGCCTCGTCATGGATGTCGTCGGCTTCGTCACCCGGATCATCGACAGGGTCTCGGCAGAGAACCTCGTCGCCGCCGGCCTGCTGTTCGCGACCGCGTTCGGCTGCGCGCTGATCGCCTACTTGCGGACGGCCGAACGCTATTCGTTCACCGAGTTCTTCGAATTCGTGCTGCCGCACGAAGTGATGACGCACCCCTCCGCGCGGGCCGACCTGCTGTTCTACGTCACCCGCAAGGCGATCATGCCGTTCCTGCTGATCCCGGCCGGCGTGACCTTCGTGGTGGCGGTCGGCTACGCGACCAACCGGGTACTCGGCACCGTCTTCGGGATCGACCAGCCGGTCTTCGGTGATCCCGGACCCGTGACCGTGGTGCTGTTCACCCTCACGATGCTGCTGGCCTACGACCTGTCCTACTACCTCTACCACACGGCCCAGCACCGCTATCCGTTCCTGTGGGAGCTTCATAAGGTTCACCACTCCGCCGAGGTGATGGTCGGCATCACCAAGGACCGGGTCCACCCGCTCGACGAGCTGATGAATCGCGCCTGGGACGGGGTGATCCCCGGGATCTGCTTCGGGATCTGGAGCCTGCTCGCGCTCGACCCCGTCGAGCTGACGGTGTTCGGGATCAACGTCTACATCATGCGCAACATCCTGATGATGGACTTCGTGCGGCACACGCACTTCAAGATCTCGTTCGGCCGGCTCAACGCAGTCATCCTCTGCCCGCACTGGCACCAGCTTCACCACTCGACCGCGCCCCAGCATTACGACAAGAATTTCGGGCTGCTGTTCTCGTTCTGGGACCGTCTGTTCGGGACCCTTCACGTCCCGGATCCGAACGAGGATTTCACCTTCGGCCTCGTCGACCGCGACGTCGCCGACTATCAATCGCTGTCGGGGCTCTACGTGCTTCCGTTGAAAAAGTTGGGCCGGCGGATCGTGCGGCAGGTCAGGCGCCTGCGCGGTATTCCGACCCAGCCTCGCTCGGGCGCTTGACCATGTCTCCTGAACGTTTCGAGATCGTCCGCTCCACCGACCGACTCGCGGCCGTCGGACCGGCCTGGACCGACCTGTGGACCCGCAGCAATGCCCTGGTGTTCCAGAGCCATGCCTGGATCTCGGCCTGGTGGGCGAGCGCCCCCGACCGCGATCGCCGGGCGCTGGCGATCGTGCTGGCGTGGCGGGGCGAGACCTTGGTTGGCGTGCTGCCGCTCGCAACGGTGCGGCGGAAGGGTTTTCGCGTGCTCGAATGGGCCGCCAAGGATTGCTCCGATTTCGGCGACGCCGTGCTGGCCGACCGCACGAATGCCGGGCTGGTGCGCCGGATGTGGCAGCAGGCCAGCCGGGACGGCGGATTCGATCTGGCCTATCTCAACCGCCTTCTGCCCGACGCTGCCGCGCGGGTGCTGCTCGCCCCCGCCACCGGGGGCGTCCGGCTGCGCCTGAACCACCGCGACGAGGCGAACTGGCGGGTGCGCGGCCCCTGGCCGACCGGGCAAGCCTGGTTCGACGCACAGTCGAAGAAGACCCGCCAGAACTACCGCCGCGGCCAGAAGACCATGGGCGAGCACGGGCCACTCACGTTCCGGCTGCTCGGCCCCGAGGAACCGCTCGGGCCGGTTCTCGACAGGCTGACCCAGTTCAAGCGGGCCTGGCTGGCAACCCACGACCTGCCCTCCACGGCGTTCTACGACGAGGGCTCGCAGGCCTTGCCCGCGATGGTCCAGGTGCTGGCCGCGACCGGGCTGCTGCACGCTTTCGTGCTCGAATGCGGCGGCGCCGTCGTCGCCGTCTCGATCAACTTCGTCCAGGCCGGCACGATGATGGCGTTCGTTACCACCTACGATCCGGCCTTCGAGCGAGGCTCGCCCGGCATGGTCCTGATGATGGATTACATCATGTGGTCGATCGACCGCGGGCTGCACACGGTCGACTTCCTGTGCGGCGACGAGGGCTTCAAGGGCCGCTTCGGCACGCAGTCCCTGACCCTGACCTCAATGATGGGCGGGTGCACCCCCCAGGGCGCGGCCGCACATCTTGTCGACCGCACACGGCACGCGTGGCAGCGGCGCTTCGGCAAGGACGGCGCCGCGGAAGGGGCGCCGACCGAGGCCGCGGCGTAACGGACTGACGCTTTCCGGGCGGACTGGAAGACACGACGTCCGAGACCCGTCAGGGCATCGCCGCCGCCACCCGCTGCCCCCGCGACAAGCTTCGGAACGCACCCATCGACCAGGCCAAAGTCGCGATCTCAGAGGCGAGGAGTCCAAGGAGCGCCGTGGCGGGGGGCAGCAGCAGGAGAAGCGGCACCATGAGGGCGAAGCCGAGGGTGGCGCTCGCCACGGCTCCCGCCGTGATCGTCCGGAAGGCCGCGGAGGCCTCTAGGTAGGCACGGGGGATCGCGTAGAGCAGCGACACGGCCACCACGCTCCAGATGCCGAGGCCGATCCAACCCATGGGCTCACCAGTGAAGCGGCCCTTGAAGAGCACCTGCTCGATCAGCGGCAGGGTCGCGGCCATCACCAGCCCGTAGACCAGGCAGGCGCCGGCGATCAGCAGGACGTAGCGCGTGACGAGCCGACGGGCGGCCTGAACCTGCCCGGCGGCCAGAAGGCCGCTGATCTCCGGCAGGACCATGTTCATCAGAGCGGCGGTGGGGATGCGCAGCGGCGCGTAGAGCACCAGCGTCGCGGCGATCGGCGCATAGGCGGCCGGACCGGCCAGCAGGGCGAACAGGAGCGTCAGGCCCTGTCCCTGGACGGTGAGGCTGGTCACCCCGGCCAGCGACCACGCCAGGGTCCGCCAGATCGCCCGGTAACGCGCCCGGGCCCGTGCATGGAGCGAGAGTCTCAGACGCTCGCGCAGCGCTCCGTACGCCACCGCGATCGCGATGGCATGGGCCAGCGCGATAGCCAGGAAGGCCCGGTCCAGCAGCGCCGTACCCTCCTCGCCGCTGAGCCCTTGCCAGATGAACGCGGCGCCGCAAACAGCGTAGACGAGGTCGCTCAAGCCTGCGATCCGCGGCTTTCCACGGGCAAGCAGCACGATCCGTAGATAGCTGCGGAAGCCATAGAGACCCACGAACGCCCCCGCGGCCAGCGCGCCGAGACCGATCGCGGGGAGCAGCGCCACGCCGGTGGCGAACGCCATCAGCACGGAGACCAGGGCTGCGCCGGAGCCGAACATCACATCGTAGCCCAGTACCGCCGGCCGGCCGAGACTTCGGGTGAGGTGGAGCGTGGCCGGCACCGTCACCAAGGCGCGGATATAGGTGATGCCGACTGCGCCGACCGTGAACACGATCGCGAACAGCCCGTAATCGTGGGCGCCGAGTTCGCGCACCAGCAGGATGTTCAGCGCAAAGTGGAACAGGCTCTGGATCAGCTCGCCGGACAGGATCACGGCGAACCGTCCCGACAGGGCTGCGCGCACAGAGGCAGTCAGGCGTCGTCCGCGGGCCGGCATGGGAAGGGTGTCACCGGAGCGCGGCATGGGTCTCGACTGATGGTGGGGGCGCCGTCGTCCCGGGGGGGCGATGGCCACGTCTCGGCTCCGGGAACACGGGGCAGCGGTCCGCACGGCATCCGCGCGCCCGACGGAGGCACGGATTCTATCGGCCGGTCCAGTCCGTATTGTTCCGGGTCCCGTGCCCGAGCGCATCCGGAAGTGCGGCGAGACAGCGCGCGATATCGTCCGGGTCGGTCCAGACATGCGGGCTGAGGCGCAGTGCGCCCGAGCGCTCGCTCGCGTAGATCCGTGCCGCCTGCAGGCGATCCAGAAGCCCATCGGGCAGGCCGCCGGGGGCGCGAACGCCGAGGATGTGATCTGCGCGCAGATGCGGGGGCGCAACGGTGAGGCCGAGCGCCGTCACGCCCTCGGCGAGTCGACCGGTCAGGTCCCGAAGCTGCGCCGCGATGGCCGGGACGCCCCACCCGGCGGTGAGCTCGAGACCGGTCGCGGCCATGGAGAGGGCTACGGGATCGTTCAACTCGCCGCGGTCGTAGCGCCGGGCTCCGGTCGCCGACGTGCGATTTCCGATGTTGTCCTCGATCGGCCGGCCCTCCTGCCGATGGGGGGCCGCGTACAGGAACGCGACGCCGTAGGGGCCGAGCGCCCATTTGTAGGTCGGGAAGGCGAGGAAATCCGGCTGCCAGCGGCCCACGTCGACGGGCGTTGCGGCCACCGCCTGCGTCGCATCGATCACCAGGGCCGCCCCCACCGCATGCACCGCCGGTGCGAGCCGATCGAGGTCGATCAGGCTGCCGTCGGTCCAGTGCAGGGGTGTCAGGGTGGTGATCGCGAGCGGCTTGGCTGACGGCTTGTGGATCGCCGCCAGCAGGGCGGCGGTCCAGTCGCCGTCCGGCGGCCGGGGGACTTCCTCGACGGCCAGATCGTGCGCGGCCGCCAGCCGGTCGAAGGCGTAGCGCAGGGACGGGAACTCGTCGGCGATCCGCAGCAGGCGCCCGCCCCGCGCGGGAGCGAGGTTGTACGCGGCGGTCGCCATGGCGTGGCTCACCGAGCCGACGATCGCCACATCGTCCGCCCCCGCACCGATCAGGTGCGCCGCGGCTTCGCGGGCCCGCTCGGCGAGGGCCGGAAACGCCGTCCTGGGATGATCCCAAGGCCGGCTCTTGGTCAGGATGCCCGCCTCGCCGGCGGCCCGGACAACCCGCGGCAGCGGCGACCAGGCTGCGGCATCCAGGTAGCTGACGTCCGCCGGCACCTCGAACAGGTGGCGCAGACTGGCAATCGCTTCGATACGCGGCATGATGCAAGCGAGCGTAGAGGATCGGACGGGCAGCCGCCATCGTCCGGGCTTGATCGCTCAGCCCCGATGCCGCAAGCCGGCGGACCACAGCCCCGCGAGGCACCCGTGCCGACCCGCTTCCTGCCAACGACCGACATCGCGTCACGATGGGACGCCTGAGTCGCGACTGCTTCGACGCTGCCCCCGCGCCCATGCGGGTCGCCGACGCGGTGACGCTGCTGCGCGCGCGCCTGCCGATCCTGTCGGGCGTCGAATCGCTCCCCGTCGACCGGTCCGACGGGCGCGTCCTCGCCGAGGATTTGATCGCTCCGATCGATCTGCCACCGTTCGATAACGCGGCCGTCGACGGCTACGCCGTGCGTGCCGGGGACGTCGCGACTACGGGCGAGACACCCTTGCCCCTGGGCGGCCGTGTCCCGGCCGGGCACGCGCCGGTGGATCCCGGGCCGGGCTTCGCGGTGCGGATCTTCACCGGAGCGCCGATGCCGCCGGGGACCGACGCGGTGGCGATGCAGGAGAATGTGCGGATCGACGGCGACGCCGTGATCCTGCCGGCGGGCCTCGCCTCGGGGTCCAATCGTCGCCGGGCGGGAGAGGATATCGCGCACGGCAGCCTCGCGATTCCGGCCGGCACCCGACTGGGACCGCGCCACCTCGCGCTGGCCGCCGCGCTCGGCCTGCCTGCCCTGCGCCTGCGCGTGCCGCTCCGGGTGGCGTTGTTCTCGACCGGTGACGAACTGACACCGCCCGGCCGGCCCCTCCCGGCCGCCGGCATCCACGATGCCAACCGCCCTATGCTCGCCGCCCTGCTGCGCAGGCTCGGTGCCGAGCCCGCCGATCTCGGCATCCTGCGCGACGCGCCCGGCCCGTTGCGGCAGCGCCTCGAAGCCGCGGCCGCCGACCACGACCTGATCCTCACCACCGGGGGCGTCTCGGTCGGCGAGGAGGATCACGTCCGAGCCGCCGTTGAGGCGTCCGGTGCGCTGACCTTCTGGCGGCTGGCCATCAAGCCCGGTCGGCCCGTGGCCCTGGGCACCGTCGCGGGCACGCCCTTCGCGGGGCTCCCCGGCAACCCGGCCGCGGCCTACGTGACCGCCCTGGTCGTCCTCCGCCCGCTCGTCCTGCACCTGTCGGGCGCACGCGACGAAGCGCCGACGCTGACGGTGCGCAGCGGCTTCGCCCAGGAGAAACGCCCGGGCCGGCGCGAATACCTGCGCGTCCACGTCCGCATCGGAGCGGACGGCGTCGCGGAGGCGGTTCCGTGTGCGGGGGGCGCCCTGTCCGGCCTGTCGGCCAGCGACGGGCTGGTGGAACTCGCCGAGGATCTGAGCGCGATCCGTGTGGGCGATCCCTTGCCATACCGGTCTCACGGGGACTTTGGGTGAGCTGTTGTTCGCGCCCACGAGGCTGTAGAGCGTCAACCCCGTTCTTGCCCGACCCGTTCGAGATCCCGTGCCCGTGCTCGCCGACCGCGCCCCCGCCAAAGTCAATCTGACGCTCCACGTACTCGGACGCCGGGCCGGAGACGGCTACCACGAGTTGGAGAGCCTGGTGGCCTTCGCGGGAACCGCCGACCGCCTCACCCTCGACCCCGACACCGCGCTCGGCCTCACCGTCAGCGGTCCGACCGCCGGTCCGGCCGGTCCGACGGACGACAACCTCGTCCTGCGCGCCGCTCGCGGGCTGGCGGCACGGGTGCCGAACCTGCGAATGGGGTCGTTCCATCTGGTCAAGCGCCTGCCGGTCGCGGCCGGCATCGGCGGCGGTTCGTCGGATGCCGCCGCGGCCCTGCGGTTGCTGGCGCGCCTCAACCACCTGCCGCTCGATCACGCGACCGTGATCGCCGCCGCACGCGGGACCGGGGCCGACGTGCCGGTCTGCCTCGACCCGCGAGCCCGCATGATGCGTGGCGCCGGGGAGGAGATCGGCCCGGTGCTGGGGCTCGCGCCGCTGCCGGCCGTGCTGCTCAATCCCGGCGTGCCGGTTCCGACCGCTCCGGTGTTCAAGGCCTTGGGCCTCGCTGTCGGGCAGACGCTCGACGGCGCGGCCCATCCTGGCATCGCCGGGGGGCTCGGCGCGGACGCCCTCCTGGCAGCGCTCACCCCGGCCCGGAACGACCTGGAGGCGCCGGCGCTCACCGTTGCCCCGGTGATCGGCGAGGCCCTGGCGGCCCTGCGTGAACGGGAGGGATGCCGCCTGGCACGGATGTCCGGTTCCGGTGCGACGGTGTTCGCGCTGTTCACCGACCGCCGCGCGGCGGTGCGGGCCGCCGCCGGCCTGAGGGCCGCACATCCGGATTGGTGGGTGGCGCCGACCTTCCTGCGCTGAACGGCGCGTCGCACCTGCCCTCAGGCCCCTGCCCCCTGCCCTCAGCCCCCGCTTGCCCCCGCGCGGATGCGGTTCCGGCGGAAATACGCCCGGCGCTCGGCCTCAGCGCGGACCGTCGAGGCGCGCACCTGCAACAGGTCCTTGCGGGTGAGGAGCCCGACCAGCGCACCACTCTGCGGATCGGTGACCGGCAGGCGGCCTTGGCCGGCCGACAGCATCACGTCGAGGGCGTGCGAGACCACATCGCCCGGATGGACCAATGCCAAGCCGGCATCCGAGACGCGTTCGGCGAGGGTCTCGTCGGCCGCGTCGTCCGCCCGCATCTCGATCGTCCAGCGGAGCGCGTCGTCGCGCGTGACCAAGCCCACGGGCCGGCGGGTGGCGTCGAGCACCGGATAGGCGTGGTGGGGACCGGCGGTGATCGCCGCCACGGCCTCGGCCACCGGGAGATCCCCCGCGAGGGTGGCGACCTCACGGGTCATCACGGCCTCGACCCGGGCCAGGTCGTAGGGATCGATGCCGTATTCCCGGGTCACGTGCTGTCCGCGCCGGGCGATCTTCTCGGTGAGGATCGACCGCTTGAGCAGCAGCACGGTCACCGCGTAGGCCGCCATTGTGGCGGCCAGCAGTGGCGCCAGGGCGGCGACGTCGCCGGTCACCTCGACGGCGAACACCACTCCGGTCAGCGGCGCCGGCAGGGTCCCACCGAGCATCGCCGCCATGCCGAGCAACGCCCAGAACCCATGCGCGCCGGGGAGGACGAGGCCGATCAGCCAGCCGATCGCGCCACCCAGGATCAGCAGCGGCGCGAGCACGCCCCCGGACGTGCCCGACGACAGCGCCACGAGCCAGATCACCGCTTTCACGACGAGGATCGTCAGCACGGCTGCGGCCAACATGTGCCCGGACAGCAGATCGCGGATCACGTCGTAGCCGACACCGAGCGCCCGGGGCTCCACCAGGCCGCCGAGGCCGACCGCGAGGGCACCAAAAGCGGGCCACCACATCCAGTGGATCGGCAGCCGGCCGAACCCGTCCTCAAGGGCGTAGAGCGCGCGCGTAAGCACACCGGAGATCAGCCCGCAGGCTAGCCCGAGTGCCGCACAGGCCGGCAATCCCCACCACGGCAGCGCCGGATTGTCGGTGAAGGGGAAGAGCGGGCCGGCCTCGAACAGGGCGGGCCGCCAGCATGCCGCCGTCACCGCACCGACCGTGACCGGAACGAGGCTGCGCGGGCGCCACTCGAACAGCAGCACCTCGACGGCGAGCAGCACGGCCGCCACGGGCGTGCCGAAGATCGCGGTCATGCCGGCCGCGGCGCCGGCCACCAGCAGGGTCTTCCGCTCGGCCGCGCTCAGATGGAAGAACTGCGCGAACAGCGAGCCCACCGCACCGCCCGTGACGATGATCGGCCCTTCCGCACCGAACGGCCCGCCGGTGCCGATCGCCACCGCCGAGGAGAGCGGCTTCAGCACGGCTACCTTGGGCGACATCCGGCTGCCGCCGATCAGGATCGCCTCCATGGCCTCCGGGATGCCATGGCCGCGGATCTTCTCAGAGCCGTAACGTGCCATCGCGCCCACGATCAGGGCACCGATTACGGGAATCGCGATCATCCAAGGGCTAGGCGTCGCGCTGGCGAGTGACGTCAGGGCGGTGTCGAACCGGCCGTACCAGGCGAGATTGGTCACCAGACCGATTAGCGTGAGCAGGATCCAGGCGGTTGCGGTGGCGGCCGTCCCAGTGATCACCGCGAGCCCGGCCAGTGCCAGCACGCGCCGATCCGTGCTGAAATCGCCAAGCGTCCGACGCAGCGGCCTTTCGGAGCCGCGCGCGATATCCTGTCCGCCGTCCATACAGCCCTCCGTCCTACGAGGCCTAATTACATCGTGATACGATATATTCAACCGCGTCGCGTTCGGAGCGGGGTGCAGCGAGCCGGCGGAACCCGTATGGATCCGGACGGTGTGCTGCCGAAGACCTGAGCCCGGCACCAGGGAGATCATCGTGGCGTCCGAGGATCCTCAGACCGCGCCGCTGTCTCAGGAACAGTACGCCGCGCTGGCGGAGTTCCGGTACCGGCTGCGGCGCTTCCTGGCCTTCAGCGAGGCGGCGGCAGGCCGGGCCGGCATCCCGCCCCAGCAGCATCAGGCGCTTCTGGCCCTGGCTGGGCATGTCGGGCGCGCGCCACCGACCGTCGGATTGCTGGCCGAGCAGCTCCTGATCGCTCCGCATACGGCGGCCGAACTCGTCGCCCGGATGGTCGATGGCGGCCTGCTCACGAAGGGACGCGCCGCCGAGGATCGACGCCGGAGCGAGCTGGCGCTCACGCCCCGGGCCGAAAACCTGCTGCGCGATCTGACCGCTGCGCATCTCGATGAGCTACGCGGCCTAGCGCCGGCGCTCTCGGGCGCACTCGCCCCCGCGGCGACCTGACGCATAGGGGACTGGATGGTCTGTTTCCGCGGGGGGAACGGAGATGCCGGATCCTTACAGTTCGGCGGTGCTCAGCGCCAAGCTTCGCGGGTTCTACGCGTCGCAGGTAGCCAATCCGAATGCGGCCGACCGGCGCGTCACGGCGGCCTTCGCGGCAGTTCCCCGGGAGCCGTTCGCCGGCCCGGGGCCCTGGTCGATCCTCACCGCGCATGTCTGGCAATCTCAGGATCGCGGCCCACTCTACGTGACCACCCCGGTCGACGACCCCGCCTTTCTGTATCAGGACGTGCTGGTCGCCCTCGACGCAGCACGCGGCATCAATATCGGCCAGCCTAGCCTGCACGCCCTCTGCCTCGATGCGCTCGCGCCCCGGCCCGGGGAGACCGTGGTCCGGGTCGGGACCGGCAGTGGGTATTATACGGCGCTCCTCGCCCATCTCGTGGGGCCGGACGGCCTCAATGCCGGGGCGCCGCGCCCGGCCCGTGCCTGGCTCGACGCGCTGCGGCCGGCGGGCCGACTTCTGTTCCCGCTCCAGGCCGCAAACCGCCGGGGCGGCATGCTTTTGCTGCGCCGGGCCACGGGTGAGGCAGCTTGGCCGGCCCGTTTCGTCTCCATGGCGAGCTTCATTCCCTTCCAGGGCATGTCGGAGGCGGGCGAAGTGGGCTTGTCCAATGCTTTCGCCCAGGGTCCCCTCGCGGCGGTTCGTTCAATCCACTTCGACGCGCCGCCCGATGCAAGCTGCTGGCACGATGGCGGCGATTGGTGCCTCTCGACCCATGAAGCGTCCCGCGGCTGGTGCCTCGTGCTCCATATCGGACCTGGCACAACGTGCAGGCTTTTAGGATGACGCTCTAATTAGGCGAGCACGGCTAACTGGCCGGCAACGCGGCCGGTCCCGATCTTTGCCTCAGCGTGGCGCGAATAGCTCTCGGCGCGCAGATCTCCGACACGGATGCAGACCGCTTGGCGCCTTTCGCTCACCGGAACGACGTCCAAGCTCAGTTCGTGCAGAGCCCAGTAAAGACGCGCGCCAGCGTCATGGTCGGCGTCCTGCTCGATAGTAGGCGAAAGCCCCGGGGCACGCGGATCGAAAGGGGCGCCCTTCAGCGCGCCCGGGCCACGCAGAAATCCACGGCTCCGTTGAGGGCGGCCTTGACCGGACCGTCCGGGAAGACGTCGAGGGCGGCGCGGGCTTGGGCGCCATACTCGTGGGCGCGGGCCACCGTCTCCTCCAGGGCGCCGTGCCGCTGCAGCAGGTCGAGGGCGGTGCCGAGGTCGTCCTCGCCGATCTCACCCTGCTGCAGGGTCCGCCGCCAGAAGCCGCGCTCGCCCTCGCTGGCCCGGCGGTGGGCCAGCACGATCGGAAGGGTGATCTTGCCCTCGCGAAAATCGTCGCCGACATTCTTGCCGAGGGCAGCCGAGGTACCGCCGTAATCGAGCACGTCGTCGATCAGCTGGAAGGCGATGCCGAGGTTCATCCCGTAGGCGCGGGCCGCGACCTGCTCGGCCTCCGGCCGGCCGGCGAGCACCGGCCCGACCTCGCAGGCGGCGGCGAACAGCTCGGCGGTCTTGCCGCGGATCACCGCCAGGTAGGCGGCTTCGTCGGTTTCGAGGTTCTTGGCGTTGGTGAGCTGCATCACCTCGCCCTCGGCGATCACCGTGGCGGCGGCGGACAGGATGTCGAGCGCCCGCAGGGAGCCGACCTCGACCATCATCCGGAAGGCCTGGCCGAGCAGGAAGTCGCCGACCAGCACCGAGGCCTCGTTGCCCCACTTGATCCGGGCGGCGACGCGGCCGCGACGCATGTCGCTCTCATCGACCACGTCGTCGTGAAGCAGGGTCGCGGTGTGCATGAACTCGACGCTGGCGGCGAGCTTCACGTCGCCGTCCGACGGGTCGGCGTAACCGCAGAGCTGCGCGCAGGCGAGCGTCAGGATCGGGCGCAGCCGCTTGCCGCCGCTGGCGATCAGGTGGTTGGCCACCTCCGGGATCATCGCCACGTCGGATCCGGTGCGCGACAGGATCGTGGTGTTGACCCGCGCCATGCCGTCCGCCACCAGCGCGACGAGGTCGTTCAACCCCGCCTCGGTCTCGGGCTTCGGATTCTCGATGGAGAGGGCCATACCCAAGATCCGCGACCTCCAGTCCGGTTCCCCCGCAGGGGGCGGGCGATCCCTTCGCACGCGCCTCGCGGCGCCGCAACATCGGCGCAGAGAGGATATGGTGCGAAGGGAATGCGCAGCGAACGCGACGAATGCGCCGGACGACCGGCATCCTTCGAAGAATTGCGATGATCGTGCTGATTTCCGCGAATGATCCCGTGCTGATCGGCTTTGCCCGCACGGTGCTCGAGGCGGCCGAGATCCCGGTCCTGGTGGCCGACACCCATATGAGCGTGATGGAAGGCTCGATCGGGGCGTTCGGTCAGCGCCTGATGGTTCCGGGCGATTGGGCGCCCCAGGCCCGCCGGTTGCTCAAGGATGCCGGGCTCGCGCACGAGTTGCGTGACCCGTGAGCCCGGAGCCCGATGCCTTCCTGGGCGGGATTTTGCGCCTGCACCAGCCGCCCCGCGGAGCGCACCGGGCCGGGACCGATGCGGTGCTGCTCGCCCGGCTGCTGGTCCCGGCGCCGGGGGAGCGGTTGTGCGATGTCGGCGCCGGGACCGGCGCGGTGGGTCTGGCCTGCGCGGCGCTTCATCCCGGAACCTGCCCGACCCTGGTGGAGCGCGACCCCGAACTGGCCGGGCTGGCCCGGGCCAACGCCGTCCTCAACGGCATCGCGGCTTCGGTGATCGAGGCCGACGTTCTGGCGCCGGCGGCCGAGCGCCGCGCCGCCGGGCTGGAGCCCGACAGCGTCGACCTCGTCCTGACCAACCCGCCGTTCTTCACCGCGGGCCGCCACCGCCCCTCCCCGCATCCCGGCAAGGCGACGGCACACACGTTTCCCGAGAGCGGCCTGGACCTCTGGATCCGCGCCTGCACGGCGGTCCTGCGACCGGGGGGCCGGCTCGGGCTGATCCACCGGGCAGACGCCCTGCCGGCCTGCCTCGACGCCATGAAGGGCCGCTACGGCGGGATCGCGATCCGCCCGGTCCACGCCCGGGCCGAGGCGCCGGCGATCCGGGTGCTGATCGCCGGCATCCGGGGCAGCCGCGCGGCTCCGAGCCTGCTGCCGCCGCTGGTGCTGCACGGCCCCCAAGGCTTCACGCCCGAGGCCGAGGCGCTCCACCGGGGCGCGCCCTGGCCTCGGGCGTGAAGGGCCGTCCGGTCAGGCCGCGAGGGCCGTCGGCACCGCGTCGTCGATGCCGAGAAACCGCTCGACGGCCGGCAGATCCAAGAATCCCAGAAACTCTGGGCGCAGCGGCTCGGGCAGCCCGTCGAAGTTGAGCCCCGGGAACGTGTCGGGATGCGGGTAGAGCTGCCACTCAGCCCCGGGCTCGACCGGCGGGAACAGGATCGCGACTTTCTCGTCGCCCAGGCGCACGATCCGGGTCGGGCTGTACGACAGGGTCTCGATGCTCCAGCCCCGATGATGGTCCCGGCGGGCCTTCAGGGTACGGCGGCGCGTCGTGCGATGCATGGCGGTCTCCTGCGGGTTTGAGCGTTCGAAACTTCAGGCGGCGCTGCGGCGGCCGGTGCGCTTGGGCCAGCCGAGCGCCACGAGGCGCGCCTTGGCGTAGTCGCGGACCTCGTCGCGGGTGCCGGGCGGCATCGCCGCCAGGATCGCTTGGGTGGCCCCGTCGAGCATCAGGTCGGTCACGTCGTTGATCGTCTCGGCACCGTCGATGCGGCGCTTGAGGTCGCCCTCGGCCTCGGTGACCTCGTCGAAGGGCTGGGCCTCCTCGAAATCCTCGTCCACGGCCCGGACCGTGGGCAGGTGGGCGCGGAACTCGTCGGCCTCCTCCTCCGAGTAGACCAGGCCGTGCAGTTCGATCAGCTTGAGGATGACGCGGTCCTTCCCGCGCTTCTCCGCCATGGCGTAGACGTAGGCCGCCTGCTTGCCCGAGACGCGGTAGTTCACGTTGACCAGCGCCTCGCCCATCGACCACTCGACCCGGTCGGCGGCTGGCTTCGCACCGGATTTGGCACCGGGCAGGCGCCCGGTGACCAGCAGCACGGCCTCGTCGCGCTCGGCGCGGATGATCGTCGGCGGCTCGAACACGATCCCGGCCTGGGCGGCGATCCGCTCCAACGTCTTGTGGTAGATGACCGCCGTGCCCTGCACGCGCCAGACGTTGCCCCCGAAGGGCTCCCCGTAACGCACCAGGATGTCGGCGATCTGCTTGTCGGCGGTTCGCATGCGGGGCTCGTTCCGGTGAGAGGCAACCGCGTCATCCACAGTTTTCTACGGCGACGCTCTTTTGTTCCTGTTTTGTTTCATCGTATATGCGGGATCGCGGCGGCGTGCGCAAGGGTCGGGGTCTGCTGTCCGCGGAAATCAGACGGGGCTGCGTCAGTGCGTGCGGGGGCGTCTCAGGACGCATCCAGGGGCTCGGTTTGCCGCGGAGGCGGTGATGGCGCGGGCGTTTCGGATTTCGTTTCGCGGCTCAGGATGGCGACGGGTCCGGCCTCCATCACCCTGTGCCAATCCAACCGCCTCATCTCGGAGCGCCCGCGTCAGGATGCGGGGTTAGGCGGGAGAACGTTCGGGTTCGCGATGATCCTCGCCATCATCGCAAGACCAGCCTAGCAAGTACGGGCCCGGATCTGATCCGATCATGTATGGGACCAATGCTTTCGACCCGTGCCGGCCTTTGGATGGCCGCCGGCCCTTCTGGTCAGCGGCCCTCTTCTGGCCGCCCGGCAACTCGAGTTCGGGGTGAGGACCAGACTGTCGTAGCCCGACCAGATTTTTTTCTTGACTTAGAGTGCGCTCAAACCCGCAGCATTCTTAGCGTCGTGATGAGAAGATATTCGTGAAGATCGGAGAACTCGCGAGGCGTTCGGGATTGTCTGCCCATACGATTCGTTACTATGAGCGGATCGGGCTACTCCCCTATGCTGACCGAGATCAGTCAAACCAGCGTGATTACGACGCGTCTATCCTAGCGTGGATCGCATTCTTAGATCGTCTCAAGACGACCGGTATGCCGATCCGGGACATGCTGCGATACGCAGCATTGCGCGAGCGTGGCGTCATCACTGAGGCTGAGCGCTGTGATTTGCTGTGGGAGCACCGCGAGTGCGTCCGCGCGCATGTGGCCGATCTGCAAGCCTGCCTTCTCGTCCTCGACACCAAGATCGCCGGCTACGCCGGCTCTGACGGGAGGACGCAGGCGTATGACACGACAACACCGCAACGGCGACGAAAGCCGGCTAGAGCGCGGGCAGCGAGCACTCGCTGAGATCGACGGCCAAGCAGGAGAGAAGGTCGTCGCCTCGCTCGCAGAGATCGCCCCTGACTTTGCGACCTACCTTATCGAGTTCCCTTTCGGCGATATTTACAGCCGCCCCGGCCTAGAACTACGTTCCCGCGAGATAGCCACTATCGCGGCACTAACGGCGATGGGCAATGCAGCACCACAACTTAAGGTACACATAGAGGCAGGCTTGAACGTCGGCCTCTCGTGTGAAGAGATCACTGAAGTCATCATGCAGATGGCCGTTTATGCAAGCTTTCCAGCAGCATTAAACGGATTATTCTCAGCCAAAGAAGTGTTCGCGGCGCGTTCGACAGCCGAGCCTTGTGACCCAGGGGCCTGACGCCGCCTTCGTCATCGACAACGGCGCATCGTCGGTCAGGCGGGTCGACCTGACCGGCCATTCGACAAACGTTGCACAGGGCTTCGATGGCGCACCAGTCGCGCGTGGCCGGGCTCGGGACGGCAACCTACCGGTAGACGTATGGGGATCGGCCAGCAACTACAGGGTAGTCATCGATCCAAGACGGTAAGTGTAGCGATCGGGTCGCATCGCTTGACTCTCACGGCCGCTTGCAAGGGGCGAGGAGGGAGCGCCTCGGTGATATCCACTTCGACGCCTCTTTGGTCCAAAAGCAGACAGGCGGAAATCCGCTCAGCCACGCCGTATTGGCGGGTCGATGCCGGCCCCTGATGGCCATCCATCGAGCGGCAGGTTCGGCGGCTCTACGCCTTTCGAGGTCACTCAACGGCCGTCGTGAGGACTTGGGGCGGGACAGCCGGTTCCGGCGCGGGCTGGGCCACGAACATCTTGCCCGTGGCAAAAGCAGCCGCGTTGACGATGCCCATGGTGAAGAGCCCAGCCGCGAGGGCAACAAACATCCACGCGGGGCCGAGCCCGAGGATAGCCGCGATCCAGGCGCCCCCCAGCGCCACCCCCATTCGGAAGACGCTGGCTGTGAGCGGCCAGCCGACACGGCCTGCACCTTGGGCCGCGAAGTAGAGAGCAAGGCCGGCCCCGAAGAACCCGTAGAACGGTCCGACGATGCGGAGATAGGAGGAGCCCGTAGCCAACATGGCCGGATCACCCCCGAACAGACCGAGCCAAGCTTCAGGATACAGGGCGGCCGCAACGCCGATGGCCTCCGTCAGAAGACCGGCCACGATGGCGCCGGTGAGCGCAGCCTGACGGGCGCGGGCCTGCAGTCCGGCGCCGAGGGCGGTGCCGACGATGGCGGCAATGGGCGAACCGAGCCCGAACACGAGGGGGACCAGCAGGTATTCCAGCCGGGCGCCGGTTCCATACCCGGCAACCGCGGCCGGCCCCGCCGTCCCCACGAAGCCCGTCGCGGCGATGACCGTGACGTTCGACGTGATACTGGCGATGCCGGAGAGCAGGCCGACGCGCAGGATCTCGCGGGACGGCGCCCAGGTAAGCCTCGGGAGGCGCCGGCTCGGGTGCAGGACGCCGCGGCCAGACCAAATCGAGGCGGCGAAGACGGCGGTGCCGGCGGCGTAGTAGGCCGCGAAAGCGACTCCGCCGCCCACGACCCCGAGCTTCGGGAACGGCCCCCAGCCGAAGATCAGCGCCGGCGAGAGAGGGATCAGCACGATGGCGCCGGCGCAGGTGACGCCGGCCGGGAGGGCCATGTTGCCGGTACCGCGGATCACGGCCGCCAGCGCGTTGAACAGCCAGATCAGGACCGCTCCGCCGAGCACGACGTTCGCGTAGGCCGTCGCAGCCCGGAGCGATTCCCCCGTGCCGCCCATCGCGGCGTAGAGCCGCGGTCCCAGCGGCACCGCGAGCAGACTGGTCACGAGACCAAGTCCGAGGCCGATGGCGACAGCGTGCCAAGCGACGAGGCTGGCCTCCGCCTTCCGGCCGGCGCCCAGGGTACGCGAGACCGCCGACTGGATGCCGCCGCCCATGCCGCCGGCCGACAGCATCTGGACGAGCATGACGACCGGGAAGACGAGGGCCATGCCGGCCAGGGCGTCGGTGCCGAGCTTCGCGACGAAGTAGGTCTCGATCAGGCCGATGGAGGTCTGGACGACCATCACCACGACGTTCGGCCCGGCCATCCGAGCCAGGGTCGGCACGAGCGGCGCTTCGAGCAGGCGACGCGTTCGGATGTCCATGGCAGAACCCTCACGGCCTCACGGATTTCAGCGCGGGCACGATGGCCGATACGCCACCGGCCGGCGGATCGCCGTCGAGAACGGCGCGGTCGCTTGACCGGCGGCGGGTGGCGTCCCGGCACCGGACCGATCGAACGGAAGGCCGGTCGTGCGCGCGGTCGCGACGAGGCAGCCTGCCGCGTCGCGGGTGCGGTCCTCGGACCCGGTGTGCCGACCTCTGGCATGGAAGACCAGGCCGAAGGCGGTCAGCGGGCCAGGCGTTTCTTCGGCCATCGATGGACCTCTTGGAGTGGCCGACCGCCCGGCATGCGGACACGTGCCGTGCCAGCGCCAAAGCCGATCAACGCGACCGCCTATTCATGCTGACCGTAATTTATACTGCGGCTTCGTGCAAGCTTGAACCCGTTTGGGAGTCCGGTGGATGGCCATCGTCGGCTCGCTAGCTGTCTTCCTCGCCGCCACCGTCCGTCAGCGTTTGTGAGTTCGGAGACCGAGAGGCGAGCGCCGCGCGCCGTTTCGGACCTCGGCACGGTCAAGCGGATCGCATGCCGGTGGTCGTGCGGTGAGCGCTTTCCAAACCGTGGCGTGGTCACCCCGGAACCCGCGATGACGCGCGAGCGGACGGCGGGACGACCGTACCACTCAGATGACCGCGGTCTCGGTCAGGGCGACGGCCCCGGGATGCCGGACGCTCTATGCTGCAGCGTCCGCGAATCCGGCGCGGGCGTCCGGTTCGCGCCATGGATCCGCTCTCCGACGTTCTCGCGTTGCTCAGGCCCCGAAGCGCCCTCAGTGCGGGCCTTGATGCCGGCGGCGCCTGGGCGATCCGCTTTCCCGCCCATGACGGGATCAAGTTCAACGCCGTGATGCGAGGCGCCTGCTGGGTTGCGGTCGAAGGCGAGCCCGAGCCCATTCGGATGGCAGCCGGCGACTGCTTCCTGCTGACCCGGGGCCGCCCGTTCCACCTCGCGACCGACCTGGCCCTCCCGGCGATCGAGTCCGCCGCGATCTACGACCACGCGGCCGACGCGGTCGCGACCTGCAATGGCGGCGGCGGCTTCTTCCTGGTCGGCGGGCGGTTCTTCTTCGCAGGCGACGCGGCCGGGCTGCTGCTCGACGCGCTGCCGGCGATCGTGCCGGTCCGGGATGCCTCGAACCAAGCCGCGATCCTGCGCTGGGCGCTGGACCAGCTGGCCGCGGAACTGCGCCAGGGCGCGCCTGGCGGCGCCCTGATGGCCGACCACCTCGCGCAGATCATGCTGCTCCAGGTGCTGCGGCTCTGGCTCGCGTCGGGGCGGCCGACCGGCTGGCTCGGGGCGCTGGCCGATCCGCGGCTGGCGCGGGCGCTGACGGCCCTGCACGCGGAGCCGGCGCGGCGCTGGACCCTGGCGGACCTCGCGGCGTGCGCAGGCATGTCGCGCACGACCTTCGCGGACACGTTCCGCGCCGTGGTCGGCCGGCCGCCGCTTGCTTACCTCGCCAGCTGGCGGATGCAGTGCGCCGCCGACCGGCTGCGACGCTCCGGCGATTGCGTCGCCGCGATCGCGTATTCCGTCGGCTACGAGTCGGAGACGGCGTTCCGCACCGCCTTCCGGCGGCACATGGCCTGCACGCCGATGCAGTATCGACGGACAAAGGCCGCATTGTTGCTGCACCGCACCCTGGGCTAGACCGCCGGAACGATGTCCGAGACAGACGCCATGACGCCCTCCCTCTGGACCCGCCTGTCGAACCCGAGCCACTTCATGCGGTGGTCGGGCGCGCTGGTGCCGTGGCTCACCGCCCTGTCGCTCGGCGTGCTGGCGGTCGGCCTGTACCTGACCTTCTTCGCCGTGCCGCCGGACTATCAACAGGGCGAGACCGTGCGGATCATGTACATCCACGTCCCGGCGGCCTGGCTCGGGGTGTTCTTCTACGGCGCCATGAGCGTGTCGGCGATCGGGACCCTGGTCTGGCGCCATCCGCTGGCCGACGTGGCGCAGCGCGCCGCCGCGCCGATCGGGGCGGCGTTCACGCTGATCTGCCTGGTCACCGGCTCGCTCTGGGGCAAGCCGATGTGGGGGACCTACTGGGTCTGGGACGCGCGGCTGACCTCGATGCTGGTCCTGCTGCTGATCTATTGCGGCATCATCGCCCTGTGGCGCACCCTCGAGGAGCCGAACCGGGCCGCCCGCGCGGTGGCGATCATGACCCTCGTCGGCGCGGTGAACCTGCCGATCATCAAGTTCTCGGTGAACTGGTGGTCGACCCTGCACCAGCCGGCCTCGATCCTGCGCATGGGCGGCTCATCTATCGACCCGTCGATGCTCTACCCGCTGCTGATCATGATCGGCGCCGCGACGTTGGGCGGGATCACCCTCCACCTCTACGCGATGCGCACCGAGATCATGCGCCGCCGGGTGCGGACGCTGACGATCCGCGAGGCCGAGCGCCTGGACCGTGCGCAGCCGCGCCTCACGCCGAAGCCCGCCGGGATGCCGGTCGGGCAGCCGGTCTAGGACCTTATCGATGGATCTCGGGTCTCACGGCGGCTTCATCGTCGCCGCCTACGCCTTCACGGCCCTGGTCATGGCCGGGCTGATCGGCAACGCCCTGCGCGACCGGCGGGCGCAGCTGCGCGCCCTGAAGGGCTTCGGGGAGGAGCGGCGGTGAGCGTCGACGAACCCCTGGATCGGCCGCCCCCGGTCCGCCGCTCTCTGCTGCTGGTCCTGCCGGTCCTGGCGTTTGCCGCGCTGGCGGCGGTGCTGTTCCTGCGCCTGCGCTCGGGCGCCGACCCGGCCGCCCTCCCCTCCGCGATGATCGGCAAGCCGGTGCCGAGCTTCATCCTGCCGGCGGTGCCGGGCCTCAAGGCCGGCGACGCCCCGGTGCCGGGCCTCTCCAGCGCCGACCTGAAGGGCCAGATCACGGTGATCAACGTGTTCGCCTCGTGGTGCGCACCCTGCCAGGTCGAGCACCCGATGCTGATGCGGCTCGCCCGGGAGCCCGGGATCCAGCTGGTCGGCATCGACTACAAGGAGCCGACTCCCGCCGCCGGCCAGCGCTTCCTGGCCCGGCACGGCGTGCCGTTCCGGGCGGTCGGGGCCGATGCCGACGGGCGCGCGGCGATCGATTTCGGCGTCTACGGCGTACCCGAGACCTTCGTGATCGGGCCCGACGGGGTGATCCGCGACAAGCTCGTCGGCATCCTCACGCCGGAGAACTACGCCAGCGTGCTGGCGCGGATCCGGGCGGCCGGGAAGGTCGCGGAGGCGCGCTAACGTATCATCCCGAAAGGTCGCCGCCGGCTCTCGGAACAGGATGATACGCCATCAAGAGGCTTATTCGCCCGGTTGAGGCTCTTTGCGCTCGTAGCGGGTCAGCAGCGGCGTCTGTGCCAGGGCGAACAGCACGGTGATCGGCATGATGCCGAACACCTTGAAGTTGACCCAGAAATCCTCGGTCTGGGTGCGCCACACGATCTCGTTGAGCGCGGCCAGGACGAAGAAGAAGAGACCCCAGCGGAAGGTGAGCTTGCGCCAGCCCTCCTCGGTGAGGCTGAACATCGAATCGAGCACCACCGACAGGAGCGAGCGACCGAACACCAGGCCGCCGAGCAACACGGTGCCGAACAGCGCGTTCACGATGGTCGGCTTGACCATGATGAAGGTCTTGTCCTGCAGCGCCAGCGTCAGACCGCCGAACACCACCACGACCACGCCGGACACGAGCGGCATGATCGGCAGCCGCCGCACCAGCGCGAAATGAACCGCCAGCGCCACCACGGTCGCCGCGATGAACACCCCGGTGGCCACGAACAGCTTCTGGTCCGGCGCGACGCCGAGTCTTTCCGAATAGGCATTGCCCAGGAAGAAGATGACGAGCGGTCCAAGCTCCAGCGCCAGCTTCACGAGCGGCGGCAGGTGGCGGCGGGGAGGAACGGATTCGATCTGCATGCGCGTCAGTTGGCTCGGATGCGGCACCCGCACTAGGCTGGAGGCCGGGCTGGCGGATTCGGGGCTGTGTGGAACGGGGGGCTTGCGATGTCCATCACGATCGACAACGCCGAAGTCGCGGCGCTCCTCGCCGACCTCGCGGCAACGACCCATCGCGCAGCGCCGGATTTGCTCTTGGAGCTGCTCCGGCGGGAGCGCGCGCGGGTGGCCGAGGATCGGGAGCGCGACTGCGCCGACGCCATTGCGTCTGGACGGTTGCTGCACGAGCGAACCTACGCGAGCCCGCTCATTGCTTCCCGGCCGATCGACGAGATCCTGGCGTACGACGAGAACGGTTTGCCGGTTTAACCGCCGTTGTCGTCGACAGCTCCGTACTTCATCGCGATCCTCGACCAAGAGCCGGATGCGAGCCGCTTCAGCGTAGCGATTCGCAACTACCGCTACCGCTCCCTGGCGGCAGCGTCTTATCTCGAACGTCCGATCGTGATTTTGCGCTGGGTGGTCGGTCGGGTCGAACTCGACGACTGGCTGTTGCGCGAGCCGAGCAAAGTCATTCCCGTCGACCACGCCCTCGCAGGTCGCGGCCGACGCCTTCGCGCCCTATGTCAAGGGCCGGCATCCGGCCGGGCTCAACTTCGGCGATTGCTTCGCCTACGCCCAGGCCCGGACCCTGAATGCGCCGGTCCTGTTCAAGGGCGACGACGTAGCCAGGACTGATGTCCTACGTATCGCCGCCTGGAGCCGTTCCCGATCACGTTGCAATCTCGAACGGCTCTCAATCCTTGATACAACGCGCTCGCTGACGCCGAGCCGGTATCCCCTTCGGCGGCGCGCGCTCTAATCCTTCTCCAATCCGGCGATCGCACGGGCGAAATCCCGGGCCGCGAACGGCTCCAGATCCTCCACGCCCTCGCCGACGCCGATGAAGTGCACGGGCATGCCGAACTTGGCCGCCAGCGCGACCAGGATGCCGCCGCGCGCCGTGCCGTCGAGCTTGGTCATGACCAGGCCCGAAACCGGCGCCGCCTGGGAGAACAACTCCACCTGCGAGATCGCGTTCTGGCCGACGGTAGCGTCCAGGACGAGGATCGTGGCGTGCGGCGCCTCCGGGTCCTGCTTGCGCAGCACGCGCACGATCTTCTCCAGCTCGGCCATCAGCCCGACCTTGTTCTGGAGCCGGCCGGCGGTGTCGATCAGCAGCACGTCGGTCCCGGCGGCGGTTGCCTGCTTCAGCGCATCGAAGGCGAGGCCGGCCGCGTCGGCACCCTCGCCGCCGCTCACCACCGGGGTGCCGGTGCGCGCCCCCCAGACCTTGAGCTGCTCCACCGCCGCCGCCCGGAACGTGTCGCCGGCCGCCAGCATCACGGTCCGGCCCTCCGCGCGCAGCTTCGAGGCGAGCTTACCCAGCGTTGTCGTCTTGCCGGCGCCGTTGACGCCGACGGTGAGGATCACGAACGGCTTCTTCGTCGCGTCGATCGACAGCGGCACCGCCACGGGCTCCAGCGCCCGTTCGACCTCGGTGGCCAGGATCGCCCGGACCTCGTCGGGCGAGATGCCCTTCTCGTAGCGGCCCTTGCCGACCGCGTCCGAGATCCGCGTCGCGGTCTCCAGGCCGAAATCGGCCTGGATCAGGGCGTCCTCCAGATCCTCCAAGGTGTTGGCGTCGAGCTTGCGCTTGGTGAACAGGCCGGTGACCCGGTCGGTCAGGGCCGACGAGGTCCGCTTCATTCCGGAGGTGAGCCGGGTCCACCAGCCCTTGGCCTCGGGCTCCCGGTCGGGTCCCGCGCCGGCATCGTGGGCGAGCGCGGCGGCGGCATCGACCGGCTGGATGTCGGGCGCCGGCTCGACCACCGGGTCCCGGTTCACGTCTCCGGTATCGACCGGGGCGGCGCCGTGCGCGGGATCGTCGCCGGCCGTGCCGGCGGGCGGCCGCTCGGGCTCCCCCTCGATCGGCAGCAGATCCGCCCCTTCGACCACGTCTGCGACGGGCGCGTCCGTTTCCTCGGGCGGCAGCGGGATGTGGGCGACGTCCTCGGCCCCGCTCGCATAGTCGGGCTGACCCTCGGCGGGCGAGGCCGGGGCATCCGCGGGCAGCTCCGTCTCCGCAATGTCCTCGGCCGTGCCGTCGCCAGAGCCCTGGCCCTTGCGCCCGAACAGGCGCCCGAACCAGCCGGGCTTATCCTCGCTCGCCATGAAACCTCGTCCTCGCCCCAGCTTGCCGACCCGATGCCGAACCCCTAGAGCCGATGTCGACCGCGTTGCAAACGGCAACGACTCCAAGCCCTTCGTTTCAAGTCCTCGGTTCGCTGCGCCCGCCTGCACCGGACCGGCCGCCGCTCCGGCGGCGCGCGCCCTGGCCCGACCGGATGTCCTTCACCTTCGATATAGGTGCCCGCCTCCTCTACCGGGATGCCCTGCTGCTCGTCATCGACAAGCCGCCGGGCCTTCCGGTCCATCCCGGTCCGCGCGGCGGCGAGACCCTGACCGACCATCTCGACGGCCTCCGCTTCGGCCTGCCGCGCCGCCCCGAGGCGGCCCACCGGCTGGACCGCGACACCTCCGGCTGCCTGGCGCTCGGCCGACACGCCAAGGCGCTGGCCCGGCTCGGAAAGCTGTTCTCCGGCAGCGCCGTGGACAAGACCTACTGGGCGGTGGTGGAGGGCGGCCCTGACACGGATTCCGGCCGGATCGACCTGCCGCTGGCGCGCCGCTCCGACGATCCGCGCTCCTGGTGGATGAAGGCCGACCCGGCGGGCGACCCGGCCCTCACCCACTGGCGGGTGCTCGGCCGGGCCGGCGGCCGGACCTGGCTGGAGCTGAAGCCGGTCACCGGCCGCACGCACCAGCTCCGGGTCCATTGCGCCGCCTCAGGCTGGCCGATTTTGGGCGACTCGATCTACGGCATCGGCCCGCGCGGCGGCAGCCTGTACCTGCACGCGCGGACGCTCACGATCCCGCTCTATCCGAAGCGGGAGGCGATCACCGTCGAGGCGCCGCCGCCGAGGCATATCGCGGACGCCGTGGCGGGAATGGGCACGTAAGGCAGCCGATCGTTTTCGGCCAAGCGCGATCCATCATTGCGGGTGGGAAGAGCGGTTTTGACGCTTCAGGCAGCGATCAGCCGCGCTCCGTCATGTCCCGCGATCGAGACCGTGTGAAACGTCCCCGCCTCGAACTCCCCACCCAACCGCACGACCGTGAAATCCGCGCTGCGGCCCGTCCCGCCGCGCTCGGCTAGCACCGTCAGCGCGCGTCCGACCTGCCCGTCGAGATGCCGGCGCAGCGCGTGGGCGCCGGCTTCGCGCAGGCGGGCGGCCCGGTCGCGGATCACGTCGGCCGCCACCGGGGGCATGCGGGCGGCGGGCGTGCCCGGGCGCGGCGAGTACGGGAAGACGTGCAGGTGCGTCAGCCCGCATTCCATCACGAGGTCCAGCGAGCGGGTGAATTGATCCTCTGTCTCGGTGGGGAAGCCGGCGATCAGGTCGGCGCCGAACACCACGTCGGGACGCAGGTCGCGGACGGTCTCGCAGAAGCGGATGGCGTCGGCGCGGCTGTGCCGGCGCTTCATCCGCTTGAGGATCAGGTCGTCGCCGGCCTGCAGCGAGAGGTGCAGGTGCGGCATCAGCCGCTCCTCCTCGGCGAGCACCGCCAGCAGCGCGTCGTCCACCTCCACGGAGTCGATCGAGGAGATACGCAGGCGCGCCAAGTCCGGCACCGCCCGCAGGATCGCCCGCGCCAGCGTCCCGAGGGAGACCGACGGTCCGGGCAGGTCGCGGCCATAGGCGGTGAGGTCGACGCCGGTGAGCACGACTTCGCGGCCGCCATGGGCCACGATCGTCTGGACCTGCGCGACCACGTCGGGCACCGGCACCGAGCGCGAGGCGCCCCGGCCGAACGGGATTATGCAGAAGGTGCAGCGGTGGTCGCAGCCGTTCTGCACCGGCACGAACGCCCGCGTGTGGCCGGTGACGGAGTCGATCCGCGTCGGCGCGATCGTGCGGGCTGCCATCACGGCACCGGGGCCGGTGCCGGTGGGCGACCAGCCGGCGGGACTCAGCTTCTCGGCGTTGCCGACGAGGCGCGACACCTCGGGCATCGCCGCATAGGCTTCGGTCTCGACCTCGGCGCCGCAGCCGGTGACCACGATCTCGGTCCCGGGCCGCTCGCGGGCGATCCGGCGGATCGCCTTGCGGGCCTGCCGGCCGGCCTCCTGGGTGACCGCGCAGGTGTTGACCACCACCCGGTCGCGCCCGTCCGCCGCCGCGTGGACGCGCAGGGCCTCCGACTCCACCGTGTTGAGCCGGCAGCCGAAGGTGAGGGTCTCGATGGCCATCAGGCGATGCCGGAGAACAGCTCCGGCGCCAGATTGCCCTCGGCGACGAGCGCGACCGGGCCGGTCATCAGGACATGGTCGTCGGCGCGCCATTCCACGAACAGCTCGCCCCCGGGGAGACGGACATTGGCCTGCCGGCCGATCATGCGCAGGCGGGAGGCCGCCACCACGGTGGCGCAGGCGGCCGTGCCGCAGGCCAGCGTCAGCCCGGCGCCGCGCTCCCAGACCCGCAGGGTGATCGCCTCACGCTCGGTCACCTGCGCCACGGAGATGTTGGCCCGCTCAGGAAACAGCGGGTGGTTTTCCAGCATCGGCCCGATCCGGGCCAGATCGTAAGACGCGGGATCCCGGTCGACGAAGAACACCGCGTGCGGGTTGCCCATGTTCACGACCCCCGGCGAATGCAGGATCGGATCGTCGATCGGGCCGATCTGCAATTCGATCCGCCGCGTGTCGGGGAACGGCTCGGAGAGCGGGATCTCGTCCCAGGCGAGCTTGGGCCTGCCCATGTCCACCGTGAAGGCGCGCTCCGAGATCCGGCGCACGCCGACGCGCCCGGCCGCGGTCTCCAGGACCAGGCGGCCGCCCTCGGCGGGGCGGGCCATGGCCGGGTCGTCGAGCATCGCGTAGGCGACGCAGCGGGTGCCGTTGCCGCAGGCGCCGGATTCCGAGCCGTCGGTGTTGTAGATCCGCATGAACGCGTCGGTGCCGGCGCTCACGGGATCGTGCAGGACCATCAGCTGGTCGAAGCGCGAGCCGGGATCCTGCGCGATCGCCCGGGCCTCCTCCGGGCGGACCTGGGTCGCCGAGCCGCGCAGGTCCAGCACCACGATCGCGTTGCCGGCGCCGTGCATCTTCAGGAAGCGTCTATGGGCGAGTGCGCTCATGCGGCCAGAGGGTTTGAGGGGATCGGCCAGCTATATGGCAAAACGCTCTGCCCGACGCGAGGGGCGCGCGCGGCGTGGCAGATGCGCCGCACCCGCGACTCTCGTGACCCATGCCCTCGCGGGCGGGCCGGATCGCCATTAGGTTAGCCGGCGGGAGCCCACGCGACGATCCGCCGGGACCCGACCGGAGCGCCCCCGTGATCCGCCTTCGTTCCCTCGTCGCCGTCTCGACCGCCCTGGTCTTCGCCACCGGACCGGTCGCAGCGCAGCAGCAACCCGCGCCGCCACCCTCCACAGCCCCGTCCCCGGCCCAGACCAATCCGCTGCCGACCACCACGGCGCCCAACCCGGTCGCCGACCCGACCAAGAGCGCCGCCCCGGCGCCGCAGCAGGCGATCGCTCCGCCCCCGCCGGCCAGGCGGCCGTCGGCACGCCGGCGCCCGACCCTCATCGAGAAGCCCGGCGAGCCCGGCGACGTCGACGAGGTGACCCTGCCGGCCAAGCCCGCCGCGATCCTCTCGGGCAAGACCAAGTGGGAGGAGGCCATCGTCAACCTGCGGCAGGCCTTCGCGCGGATCGAGGCGGATCTCGCCAAGGCCGGCATCGCCCCCGCGGGCCGGCCGCTGGCGGTGTTCACCCGCACCGACGACGACGGCTTCGAGTTCGAGGCGATGATCCCGGTGGCCGCGCCCCCGAGCCCGGCACCCGCGGAGGCCGACGGCCTGCGTTTCGGCACGACCCCATCCGGCAAGGCCCTGCGCTTCCCGCACAAGGGCTCCTACGAGTCGATCGACGGCACCTACGAGACCCTGACGGCCTATCTCGACGCTAAGGACATCGTCGTCCAAGACCGCTTCATCGAGGAATACGCCACCGACCTCAAGGACGGCACCGACGACAACCTCGATGTGAATATTTTTGCATTGGTGAAGTAGGTTTCGAGAGGCGGTCACAAAAAGAATTCTTGTTTCTTTCGGCGAGCGCGATCTGGCCGGGACTCTCTCAGCAGCCCTGTCATCCCGGGGCCGCGAAGCGGAACCCGGGATCGATGACCGTTCAAGATCTCGCGCCGTCGGCGGCTCGGGGTTCCGGGCTCGCCTGCGGCGTCCCGGAATGACAATGCGCCTTATCCGGTCATCGAAAAATCGCCGAAGGACGAATGGGCTTCGGCGATGCCGCGATCTGTCAGAAATCGCTTCCTCGGCACGATGACCCAGTAACCGCCTACGAATATCTCGCAGCCTTGGTCGATGGACAGATCGCCGCTGTATTTGGCACCCCGGAACAGTGATGGCGGCTTGGGGATTCCCCGTGCATGCCGACCTCCCTCTTCCCGACCGCCACTGCGTCCGCGCCGCGTCGTAAGTCCGTCGCCGCGCCGGCCGACCCGGCGGTCACCGACAAGGCGCGCGCGGTCCATGCCAGACTCTGCCCGGTCTACGGCTGCCCGATCCCGTACTTCCACAGCCTCGATCCAGCGAGCGAGCTGATCTCGTCGCTGCTCTCGCACCGGACCCGCAACGCCGAATCCGGGCGGGCCTTCAAGGCCTTGCGCGCTCGGTTCCCGGACTGGGAGGCGGTGATCGACGCCGATATGGCGGAGATCCAGGCTGCGATCGCCGGCGTGACCTGGCCGGAGCTGAAGGCGCCCCGGATCCGCGACGTGCTGGTGGCGGTGCGCGATCGCTGCGGCAGCCTCGATCTGGCGTTCCTGGCGGGTATGGACGTCGCGGCGGCCCGGGCCTGGCTGGAGGCGATCCCGGGAATCGGCCCGAAGACCAGCGCGGCGGTACTGTCGTTCTCGACCCTGCGGATGCCGGCCCTGCCGGTGGACAGCCACCACCACCGCGTCGCCCAGCGCCTCGGGCTGATCGGTCCGCGGATCGATGTCGGACCCTCGCATGCCATCCTTCGGGCGCAACTGCCCGCGGACTGGAGCGCGCAGGACCTCTACGACAATCACGAGATCCTGATGCTGCACGGCCAGCAGGTCTGCCATCATCGCCGTCCGGCCTGCGGGCGCTGCGTCCTGGTCGATCTATGCCCGAGTGCGGCGCTGGCGGCCCGGGAGCCGTGAGCGCATCCTTGACCGGTCCCGGCCGCGGGTGCGAGTAACCCCGCGCCCGGCAGGCGCGCAGCCCCGGCTATGTACTGCTCAGGATCGGCGCCGATGGCCGCGTTCACCGAATTGGTCTTCTCGGGCGTCCAGCCCACCGGCAACCTGCATCTCGGGAACTACCTCGGGGCGGTGAAACGCTTCGTGGAGATGCAGGCGCGCGACGCGCAGTGCCTGTACTGCGTTGTGGATATGCACGCGATCACCGTCTGGCAGGACCCCGAGGCCCTGCGCGGCCAGATCCGCGAAGTCACGGCCGCGTTCCTGGCCGCCGGCATCGATCCCAAGCGCGCGATCGTGTTCAACCAAAGCCAAGTGCCTCAGCACGCCGAACTCGCCTGGGTGTTCAACTGCGTCGCGCGGCTGGGTTGGCTGAACCGCATGACCCAGTTCAAGGAGAAGGCCGGCAAGGACCGGGAGAACGCCTCGATCGGGCTCTACGATTACCCGGTGCTGATGGCGGCCGACATCCTGGCCTACCGTGCCACCCACGTGCCCGTGGGCGAGGACCAGAAGCAGCACTTGGAGCTGACCCGGGACATCGCCCAGAAGTTCAACACCGATTTTTCGGGCTCGATCGCAGCGCATGGCCACGGTGAGGCGTTCTTCCCGCTGACCGAGCCGTTGATCGGCGGGCCAGCCGCGCGAGTGATGTCGCTGCGGGATGGGTCCAAAAAAATGTCCAAGTCGGACCCGTCCGACAACGCGCGGATCAACCTCACCGACGAGGCCGACACCATCGCCCAGAAAATCCGCCGGGCAAAAACGGATTCCGATCCGCTGCCTTCTGAAATCGCGGGGCTCAAGGAGCGGCCGGAGGCGGACAACCTCGTGGGGATCTACGCCGCACTCGCCGGCATCACCCGCGAGGAGGTGCTGCGCGATTTCGGCGGGGCGCAGTTCTCGACCTTCAAGCCGGCTCTGGCCGACCTCGCGGTGACGAACCTCGCGCCGATCGCCGGCGAGATGCGCCGGCTGACCGCCGATCCGGGCCATATCGACGCCGTGCTGGCCGACGGCGCCGGGCGGGCCGAAACGATCGCGGCGCAAACGCTGGACGCGGTCAAGGACATCGTCGGCTTCGTACGCCGGAGCCCGAACCTTCAGGCGGTGCGATGACGGTCCGGGCGCTCGTCTTCGACGTCTTCGGGACGCTCGTCGACTGGCGCTCCGGGGTCGCCCGGGAGGCCGGGCGCCTGCTCAACGCTCAAGCGCCGGCGCTCGATGCCGGCGCCTTCGCCGATGCCTGGCGCGGATGTTACGGCCCGTCGATGGAGACCGTGCGCTCCGGCGCGCGTGCTTACGTCGATCTCGATACCCTGCAGGCGGAATCGCTCCCCGGCGTGCTGGCGCAGTTCGGCATCGCGGGTGTGCCGGACGACGTGCAGCGGGAGCTGGTCCAGGCCTGGCACCGGCTCGACGCTTGGCCCGAGGTGCCGGACGCGATGCGCCGGCTGCGGGAGCGTTACCTCCTGGCGCCCAACTCCAACGGCCATGTCCGGCTCATGGCCGACCTCGCCCGGCGCAACGGCCTGATCTTCGACGCGATCCTGGGCGCCGGCTATTCCCGCGACTACAAGCCCAAGCCCGCGCTCTACCGCGACGCGGTGGCGGCGTTCGGCTTCGCGCCGGGCGAGACCCTGATGGTCGCGGCCCATTCGAACGACCTCGTGGCGGCGGCCAGCTACGGCCTATCCACCGCCCACATCGCCCGGCCCCACGAGCACGGGCCGGCCAGCGGCGAGACCGCGCCGACTGTCCCGGTCACGTACGCGGCCCGCGACCTCGCGGACCTGGCCAATCAACTCGGCTGCTGACGGCGGAACACGAGGGGGAGCAGGATGGCCGATTGGAACCCCGCCCTCTACACCCGCTTCGAGGACGAGCGCACCCGGCCGGCGGCCGAGTTGCTGGCCCAGGTGCCCCTCGACCGGCCGCGCCTCGCCTACGATCTCGGCTGCGGCCCGGGTAATTCCACCGCGTTGATCGCGGCGCGCTTTCCCGATGCGGAGGTCATCGGGCTCGATACATCTCCGGCGATGCTGGAGAGCGCCCGGGCCCGCCTGCCCGGCCTCGGCTTCGCGCTCGCCGACGCCGCCACCTGGACACCGGAGCGGGCGCCGGACCTGATCTACGCCAACGCGGTGCTGCAATGGCTGCCCGACCATCCGGCGCTGCTGCCCCGGCTGTTCGGCCTTCTAGGGCCCGGCGGCGTGCTGGCGGTGCAGATGCCCGACAACCTCGCCGAGCCGTCGCACCGCCTGATGCGCGAGACCGCCTCCGCCGGCCCCTGGGCTGCGGCGATCGGAGATCCGGCTGTGGCCGGGCGCCTCGGCCGGATGCTGGACCCGGCCGGCTATTACGACCTGCTGGCGCCGCTGGCGGCCGACGTGGATGTCTGGCGCACCGCCTATCACCACCCGATGGCGGATGCCGCCGCCATCGTGGATTGGGTCCTCGCCACAGGGCTGCGGCCGTTCCTCGATCCGCTGGATCCGGACCAGGCAGCCGGGTTCCTGGCCGCCTACGAGACCGCCATCGACACCGGCTACCCGCGCCGCAGCGACGGGCGACGCCTGCTGGCCTTTCCGCGGGTGTTCATCGTGGCCCGCAAAGGCGGGTAGCGGCTCCGGCTTCGGCGGGCACGGCTGACATCGCGCGCGCCATCGGATCGTCCCGCACCGTCATTGCGCGCCTTGCCCAGCGATACACCCCTTCCGGCGATCGTGCGTTGCCCTGGGTCGCTTCGCTCACGCTCGCAATGACGGTGAGCCGTGCGTGGGGTGTTCGTTCAGGCCTCGCCGCGGGCGACGAGCGCCTCGTACTCGGCGACTTCAAGTTTGCCCTCTTGAGCGACCCGGGCCTTGTCCGCATCGCTGATCACGTCACCGGCGAGGTCAAGGCGCTTCCAGGAGGCCAGCGGGGTCTCGCGGCCGGGGGTCGGGACGTACTTGTTCTGCTCGAGCTTCTGGTACTTGTGGATGTAGCGCGGGCAGTTGACCCAGATCTTCTTCACCGCGACCTTCACCAGGTACTTGGCCTCGGTGTACTCGGCCATCAGGGCGTCGTCGCGCAGCAGCGTGGCGTGGCCCTGGACGCGGATCCGGTGCGGCGTCTCGAAGTCGATGAACAGCAGGCCGACCTTAGCCTGACCCTCGATGTTGCCCATCGAGTAGAACATGCCGTTGCCGTCGAAGCCCGGGAAGGCGAGCGTGTTCTCATCGAGCACCTTCACCACACCCGGGGGTCCGCCCTTGTACGAGACGGTCGGCATCCCGTCGGGATCGACCGTGGACAGGAAGAACATATCCCGGGAGGCGATGAAGGCGCCCTCGTCCGGCTGGATGCTCTCGTGGACCCAATCCTCGTCGAGGCGCACGGCGAGCTTGGTGGTGCCGAACTCGGTCTGCAGCGCCCGGTGGGCGTCCGAATAGAGCGATGCCATGGCGTGTCCTCTCCAACCCTGTCCGGTCCTCATGCAGCCGGGACCGCTGGGGCGGTTATTGTCGGGAAGGGTCGCGTTCGGCAACCGCCAATAGAAAAGGCCGGCCTCGCTTTCGCGTGACCGGCCCCCGAGATGCGGCCGGGCAAAGCCCGGCCGCCAAATCCCAAATCAATTGCGGGTCTTGTCGACCAGCGCCTTCTCGGAGATCCACGGCATCATGGCGCGGAGCTTGGTGCCGACCTCCTCGATCGGGTGGGTGGCGAGCTTGGCGCGGGTCGCCTTGAACGAGGTCTGGTTGACCTTGTTTTCCAGCATCCAGTTCCGGGTGAAGGTGCCCGATTGGATGTCGTTGAGCACGCGCTTCATCTCGGCCTTGGTCTCAGGGGTGACGATGCGCGGGCCGGTGACGTACTCGCCGTACTCGGCCGTGTTGGAGATCGAGTAGTTCATGTTGGCGATGCCGCCCTCGTAGATGAGGTCGACGATCAGCTTCACCTCGTGCAGGCACTCGAAATAGGCCATCTCGGGGGCGTAGCCCGCCTCGACCAGGGTCTCGAAGCCGGCCTTGATCAACTCGACAAGGCCACCGCAGAGCACGGCCTGCTCGCCGAACAGGTCGGTCTCGCACTCTTCCTTGAAGGTGGTCTCGATGATGCCGGCGCGGCCGCCGCCGTTGGCCGAGGCGTAGGACAGGCCGAGATCGTGGGCGTTGCCGGAAGCGTCCTGGGCGATGGCGATCAAGGTCGGCACGCCGCCGCCGCGCAGGTACTCGGAGCGGACGGTGTGGCCGGGGCCCTTCGGGGCGACCATCAGGACGTCGAGGTCCTTGCGCGGCTCGATCAGGTTGAAGTGGACGTTGAGGCCGTGGGCGAACAGGAGGGCGGCGCCCTGCTTCATGTTGCCTTCGAGGGACTCGCGGTAGATGTCGCCCTGCAACTCGTCGGGGGTGAGCATCATCACGACGTCGGCCCACTTGGCGGCCTCGGCGACCGACAGGACCTTGAAGCCCTCGTGCTCGGCCTTCTTGGCCGTGGCGGAGCCCTCGCGCAACGCGATGACGATGTCCTTCACGCCGGAATCGCGCAGGTTGAGCGCGTGGGCGTGGCCCTGGCTGCCGTAGCCGACGATGGCGACCTTCTTGCCCTTGATCAGGTTCAGGTCGGCGTCGCGATCGTAATAAACCCGCATGTCGGTTTCCTCTTCAGGTGCTGGTTTCGGGTGAGGTTAGGCTTTGGCCTGGCCGTACAGGGCCAGGAACTGCTCCACGGCGCGCTCCGCATCGCGCCGGATCTCATCTGCATCGAGGTCGAGCGCCTCGCCGAGCAGAAGTCGGATCTGAATATCGCGGCCGACGAGGCCGAAGAAGGTCCGGAACGCCGCCTCGCTGTCGGCGAAAGCGAGGAGCCCGGCGGTGCGCCCGGCCTCCAGCACCGGCTTCACCCGCTCACCGATGGCGAAGCGACCGTTCGCCAGTACGATGCCGCCGAGGTTGCTCTTGCGCGAGCCGGCATGGGCGACGGCGATCCGGTTCAGCGCCACCGAGGTGCGGCTCGCGATCACCGTCAACCAGGAGACCGCGAAGTCCTGAAGATGCTCCCGCAGGGTCGTCCCGTCGAGGGTTTGCACGGCCTCGCGGCCGGCATGGACCCGGGACGCCTGCCACCGCACGGTGGCGGTGAGCAGGCCGTCGCGGTCGCCGAACCATTTGTACAGCGTCTCCTTGGAGCAGCTGGCCCGGCGCGCGACGGCGTCCATGGTGAGTTGGTCCCCGTCCTCGACCATGAGGGCGAGCACGGCATCGAGCACCGCCTGCTGGCGCACGGATGGCGGCTCGTGCGCCTGGGCGCCCGCCTCCATCGTCTCCTGCCGCTCAGCGAGGCTCGACCGCATCGTTCCCAGTACCGTACCGTACGGTACGCTCGATAGAGCGATTCGTCCGACGCCGCAAGGGGCCGGACGACGCTGGATCTACGCTGGCAGGGACAGCCCCTCGCGCCCGAATACCGCCTGCACCGCCGGCCGCTCGGCGACCCGTCGAGCGTGTGCGTGCCAGGCCGGAAAGCGCTCTGCCATATCGAACTTGATCGACGACCCGGACGCCCAGACCCAGAACACCATCAGGTAGGCATCGACCACGCCGTAGCGATCGCCCACCGCCCAGCCGCCGTTCGAGAGCCGGACCTCGGTCATGGTGCAGAGGTCGCCGTAGGTGTCCGCAGCCTTGGCACGGATGCCGGCGAAGGCGTCCTCGTCGGCGGTGTAGCGCTCGGGGCGACGGACATGCGCGTAGGCGACGTGGTGGTTGGCGGCGAGCCAGCCCAACCACTCGTCGGCCACGGCCTGCGCGCGCAGGTCGGTCGGCCAAAAGCCCTTCTCGGGCACGGAGCGGGCGACGTGGCGCAGGATCGCGGCGCACTCGGTCAGCACCCAGCCGTCCTCGACCAGAGCTGGCACACGGCCGCGCTCGTTGATCGCGAGGTATTCCGGTGCCCTCTGGTCCCCCGCCGCGAGGTTGAGCTTCACGCCCTCGAACGGCAGCCCTGATTCTTCGAGGATGATGTGGGCGGCCAGTGAGCAGGCGCCGGGGGCGTAGTAGAGGGTGCGGGTTGTCATGCGGGCCCTTTGCGGTCTTGGAATCAATAGCAGGCAACCCGGGATTACCGCCTCGGATCCGCGAACCGGGATGCCTGCAGGCCGATCAGTGTCGCGACCCGGGGGCGAGCCTCGGCGAGAACCACAGCGGGTGCCGTGCCAAGGCGTCTCAAGATGCGGGTACGCTGATCGATCACGCGGACCTGATCCGTCGAAGCCGCGCCCGCACCGACGGAGCCGGGCGGCAGCATGACTTCCGCGGCCAGGGCTCGCTGTTGCGCCAGGTGCGCACGGCTCAGCCGCGCGGCGAGATCATCGCCCCAGCATGTGACCTCGGCTTCCATGGCTCCGCATCCCACGAGGACGGCGGAGCATAGCAGATCCGAGCCTTTGGCCCCTACAGCGGCTCCGACCCGCGCCCCATGGCGCTGATGCCGGTGCGGCAGATCTCGACCAGGCCGATCACGCTCATCAGGCGCACGAACCGGTCGATCTCCTCGGTGGCGCCTGTCAGCTCGAACACGAAGGAGTTGAGCGTGGCGTCGAGCGTCTTGGCGCCGAAGGCGGCGGCCAGGCGCAGGGCCTCGCTGCGGTGCTCGCCTTCGCCCTTGACCTTCACGAGGCAGATCTCGCGCTCCAGCGCGTTGCCCTGGAGCGTCAGGTCCACGACCCGGTGGACCGGCACCAGCCGGTCGAGCTGCGCCTTGATCTGCTCGATCACGGCGTTGGTGCCGGCGGTCACGATGGTGATGCGCGAGATGTGGCGCGCCTCCTCGGTCTCGGAGACGGTCAGGCTCTCGATGTTATAGCCGCGGCCGGAGAACATGCCGGAGATGCGGGCGAGCACGCCGGGCTCGTTGTCCACGATCACGGCGAGCGTGTGCCGGTTCACCGGCTCGACGCGGACGGCGTCGGGATAGTGGGTGTTCATCGCGTTCATCGCCGGCTTCGTCCTCGTCCAGTCCTGCTCATGGCGGCGATCCGAGCGCGTCTCGCGCAAGGCAAGCGCGACCGCGCACCGCCGCCCATGCGGCGGGCAGCGGCCCCGAAGGGCCGCCACCCTGAAAACCTCACACCAGCATCTTGCCTTCCTCGGAGATCACGTCGCCGAGTTCGACGCCGGTCTCACCGAGGTAATCGGACAGGAGCATCTCGTTATGCGCCTTGCCCGACGGGATCATCGGGAAGCAGTTCTCGGTCTTGTCGACGATGCAATCGAACAGCACCGGCCCGTCATAGGCCAGCATCTCCGCGATCGCGCCGTCGAGGTCGCCCGGCTTCTCGCAGCGCATGCCCTTGGCGCCGTAGGCCTCCGCCAGCTTGACGAAGTCCGGAAGGCTCTCGGAGTAGCTCTGCGAGTAGCGCGAACCGTGCAGCAGCTCCTGCCACTGCCGAACCATGCCCATGTACTCGTTGTTCAGGATGAACACCTTGACCGGCAGCCGGTACTGAACCGCGGTCGAGAGTTCCTGCATGTTCATCAGGATCGAGGCCTCGCCGGCGATGTCGATCACCAGCCCCTTCGGGTGGGCGAGCTGCGTGCCGATGGCCGCCGGCAGGCCGTACCCCATGGTGCCGAGGCCGCCGCTCGTCATCCAGCGGTTCGGCTCGTCGTACTTGAAGTACTGCGCCGCCCACATCTGATGCTGGCCGACCTCGGTGGTGATGTAGGTCTCGCGATCCTTGCAGGCTTCGTAGAGGCGCTGCACGGCGTATTGCGGCTTGATGATCGTCCCCGACGGCCAGTAGGCGAGGCAGTCCCGCGCCTTCCAAGCGCCGATCTTCTGGAACCACGGGTCGAGGTTGGATTTCTCCGGCCGCGACGGCAGGGCGCGCCAGGCCTCAAGCATGTCGGCCAGCACCGAGGCGCAGTCGCCCACGATCCCGACATCGACCTTGACCACCTTGTTGATCGAGGAGGCGTCGACGTCGATGTGGATCTTCTTGGAGAACGGCGAGAACGCGTCGAGCCGGCCGGTGATCCGGTCATCGAACCGGGCGCCGACGCAGATCATCACGTCGCACTCGTGCATCGCGAGGTTGGCCTCGTAGGTCCCGTGCATGCCGAGCATGCCCAGGAACTTCGGGTCCGTGCCCGGATAGGCGCCGAGCCCCATCAGGGTCGAGGTGACCGGGAAACCGGTCTCGGCAACCAGCTCGCGCAAGAGCCGCGAGGCCTCCGGGCCGGAATTGATCACGCCGCCGCCGGTGTAGAAGACCGGGCGGCGTGCGGTCGCCATCATCTCGACCGCCGCGCGGATCCGGTCGCCGTCGCCCTTGACGGCGGGGCGGTAGGTCTTGTGGCTCGAGATCTCCGGGCGCTCGTAGAGGCCGGAGGCGAACTGGATGTCCTTGGGCAGATCGACCACGACCGGACCGGGCCGGCCGTTCGCCGCGACGTAGAACGCCTCGTGCAGGATCCGCGGCAGGTCCTCGATCGATTTGACCAGGTAATTGTGCTTCGTGCAGTGGCGCGTGATGCCGACCGTGTCGCACTCCTGGAAGGCGTCGGTGCCGATGAGGTGCGTCGGAACCTGCCCGGTGATGCAGACGAGCGGGATCGAATCGAGCAGCGCGTCGGTGAGGCCGGTGACGATGTTGGTGGCACCGGGCCCCGACGTGACCAGCACGCAGCCGACCTTGCCGGACGAGCGCGCATAGCCCTCGGCCGCGTGCACCGCGCCCTGCTCGTGCCGGACGAGCACGTGCTTCACCGCGTCCTGGTGGAACAGAGCGTCGTAGATCGGAAGTACGGCACCGCCCGGATAGCCGAACAGCGTGTCCACGCCCTTATCCCGGAATGCCCGGATGACCATCTCGGCCCCGGTCATGACCTCGCCGCCCATGCTCTCCTCCTCCGCTCCCCGGATCGTCAACGGCGGTCGTGCGCCGCCGGACGGGCCGGTTCTTCTCGTCCTGCACCTTCGTCACGCGAGGCGGCATCCGCCTCGCTCGAAAGTCCTGTCTCCGTCGGTATCTCGAACGCGTGGATCTCGTTGGTCGTGATGCGTCACCGGGCAGCGGGCAATAAAAAAGGGCCCCTAGGGACCCTGCATGCGCCACCGCTCGGATTGCAGCCCTGGTTTAGGGCCGCCCCGTCGGTGACGCTTCCGCTACAATAAGAACCGCGTTCATCGGATATCCGAGCCTGCCTCGCGGCGATCGATGAATCCGGGATCGGATTCAGGTCAGTCGCGCGTGAAGTGTTGGGCCTCATACCGGAGACCTGACAACCGGTCAACGCGTAAGCTGAGGATCGACCGCGCTCAGTGCAGGGGCGGCGGCCGGCGGCGCACCCAGTTGCTTGCCGCGTCGTAGGCCGCGCCGAGCTGAAGGCAGGCGAGCTCGCCGTGGTTCCGGGCGACGATCTGGAGACCGGTCGGCAAACCGGTCTCGCCGAAGCCTGCCGGGACGTCGAGGGCCGGGAGGCCCGAGAGGGTCACCGGGATCACGGTCTGCATCCACCGGTGGTAGGTGTCCATCGTGCGGCCGCCGACCTCCCGGGGCCAGCGCAGGTTCTTGTCGAACGGGAAGACCTGCGCGCTCGGCATGACCAGGTAATCGTAGCGCTCCATGAAGCGACGCAGGGTCTCGTACCAGCGGGTGCGCGCCTCCAGGGCGGCGACCACCTGGTCGGCGGTGAGCGCCAAGCCGCGTTCGACTTCCCAGACGGCCTCCGGCTTGAGTTGCGCCCGGTGGGCGGGCTCGTCGTAGAACGGCCGGAGCGAGGCCGAGACCGCCAGCGCCCGCAGGGTCAGCCAGTCGCGCCACTGCGCCTCCATGTCGAACCGGGGCGCGACCTCCTCGACCACGCATCCGATCTCCGTGAAGGTGGCAAGAGCGGCGCGGCCGAGTTCGAGCACCCCGGGATCGAACGGGATCTGGCCGTCGAAATCCCCGAGCCAGGCGATCCGCGTTCCGCGGAAATCCCGGGCCAGCGGGCTCGCGAAGGCGGAGGGGTCCTGACGGATCGTGTTCGGGCAGCGAGGATCGTAGCCGGCCTGGACCGACAGCATCAGGCCGATATCGGCGGGGCTGCGTCCGATCGCACCGAGCACGGACAGGCCCGGGCTGAACACGTCCTTGGTCTCGACCGGGATCCGGCCCCAGCTCGGGCGCAGCCCGAAGCAGTTGTTGAAGGCCGGAGGGTTGCGCAGCGACCCGCCGAAGTCGCTGCCGTCGGCCACCGGTTGCAGCTTGAGCGCAACCGCCACAGCGGCCCCGCCGCTCGACCCGCCGGCGCTCTTCTCCGGGTCGTAGGCATTCCCGGTCACGCCGTAGACCGGGTTGAAGCTGTGCGACCCAAGGCCGAACTCAGGGATGTTGGTCTTGCCGATGAAGATCGCCCCGGCCGCGCGCAGCCGGGCGACCATGATCGTGTCCACCTCGGCAATCCGGCCGGCGAAGATCGGCGAACCTTGAGTGAACGGCAGCCCGCGCACCGCATCGAGATCCTTCACGGCGAGCGGGAAGCCGTGCAGCGGCCCGACCTCCTCGCCGCGCCCGAGGGCGGCATCCCGCGCCTCGGCCTCTCGAACAAGCACCGCGTCGTCCTGAAGCCCGACGATGGCGTTGACCTGCGGATTGAGCCGGTGGATCCGCTCCAGGTACGCGCGCATGACCTCGACGCAGGAGACGACCCGGCCGCGGATGGCAGCCGCGAGATCCACGGCACCGAGCGCCGTGATGCCGTCCTGTCGCTCATCCTGCATGGTCGGGTCTCCGGATCGGTAGGCGGCTTACAGAATATCGGCGCGAGGGAAAACCGTCTGTCTTCGCCGACATGACCTGTCACCCTCGAGGCGCACGCGCTTCGTGCCGAATCTGTTAGATTCCGCGTCTCTGCGCCTGAAGGGTCGCAAGGACCGTGCGCGCTTCCGTGCTGAGGGGCTGAGACCCATTCAGATCTCGGCTCCCGACGTCCGGACATCGGCGTTCGAAGCTGAGGCGCATCGCCAGTCACTCGCAGTGGCCGACACCGCAGGCGATGCCGAGCACCAAGCCCGTTCCCGCCTCTACGCCACCACCGCCCAAGGCAGCGTCTCATCCCCGCGGAACACCACCACGGTGGTGGCCTCCACCGCGACCGCCTCGATGGCGCGGCTCTCCCGGCGCTCCAAGGTGACGGTGGCCGCGTTGGGCGCGAGTCCGTGGAAGCGCGCGCCGTTCAGTGACGCGAAGGCCTCGAACCGGTCCAGCGCCCCCTCCTCGTCGAACACCTGCACGTAGGTCTGCAAGGCGGTCGGGCCGCAGAACACACCGGCGCAGCCACAGGACGCCTCCTTGGCGCCGCGGATATGCGGGGCGGTGTCGGTGCCAAGGAAGAAGCACGCCTCGCCGGAGGTGGCGGCCGCCCGCAGCGCCAGGCGGTGCCGCTCACGCTTGGCCACCGGCAGGCAATAGAGGTGCGGGCGCAGACCGCCCTGGAAGATGTGGGTGCGGTTGATGACGAGGTGGTGCGGCGTGATCGTCGCCGCCACGCGAGTCCGGTTGGCCCGGACCACGTCGAGGATCTCGGCCGTGGTCGCGTGCTCGACGGTGACCTTCAGCCCCTGGTGGCGGGCGAGCAGCGGGATCAGGCTGCCCTCCATGAACGCCGCCTCGCGGTCGAAGATGTCGATCTCCGGATCGGTGGCCTCGCCATGGATCAGGAGCGGCATGCCGATCCGCTCCATCCGCTCCAGCACGGGCGCGAGCCCGATCAGGTCGGTGACGCCGGCATGGGAGTTCGTCGTCGCGCCGGCCGGATAGAGCTTGGCGGCGATCCAGACCTTCTCGGCAAAGCCGCGCTCGATCTCGTCCGGGTCGGTGTCGTCCCGCAGGTAGCAGGTCATCAACGGGGTGAAATCGAGGCCGGCGGGCAGCGCGGCCAGGATCCGCTCGCGATAGGCGCGCGCCGCCGCCACCGTGGTCACCGGCGGGACCAAGTTCGGCATGATGATGCCCCGGGCGAACTGGGCCGCCGTGTAGGGCAGCACCGCCTTCAGCATCGCGCCGTCGCGCAGGTGGATGTGCCAGTCGTCCGGCCGGCGGATGGTGATCCGGTCGGCCGCCGTGGAAGCGGGCGGCTGCGCGGCGGGGAACAGGTCGGCGACGCTCATCGCGGCGGACTCCTCAGGCCTGCCCGAACGCGGAAATGCCGCCGTGGGCGGCGGACCAGTCGGCCGGCGCGTTCAGGAAGCTCTCGACCTCGGCCAGCGTCTTCGGGTCGAAGGTGCCCATCTCCTTGGCCACCGCCAGCACGTCCCACCACGTGGTGAGGTAGTGCAGCTTGATCCCGATCTCCTGCATCAGCGCGGCGCTGCCGGGGAAGATGTCGTAGTAGAACAGCACGAAGCAGTGATCGACCTGGGCCCCGGCGTCCCGCAGCGCCTGGCAGAAGTTCACCTTGCTGCGGCCGTCGGTGGCGAGATCCTCCACCAGCAGGGTCCGGGCGCCCTCCACAACCTCGCCCTCGATCTGGGCGTTGCGGCCGAAGCCCTTGGGCTTCTTGCGCACGTACTGCATCGGCAGCATCAGCCGGTCGGCGATCCAGGCGGCGAACGGGATGCCGGCGGTCTCGCCACCCGCGATGTGGGTCAGCGTCTCGTAGCCGATCTCGCGCACGATCGTCGAGGCGGCGAAGTCGATCAGTGTCGAGCGCAGGCGCGGGAACGAGATGATCTTGCGGCAATCGATATAGACCGGGCTGGCCCAGCCGGAGGTGAACTTGAACGGCTCGTCCTTGTAGAAATGGACCGCCTGGATCTCGAGGAACATCTTGGCCGCCTCGCGGGCGATCAGCGTCCGGTCGGTGGGCAGGAACGACGTGGTCATGCGGCGTGCGCGCTCCGCTGGGGGCACTCTCCGCCGGCGACCGGTCTCGAGTGCGAGGATGGGGAAGGCCTGACCGGTCTCCTCCGCCCTGTCTCCGCCAGCGTCAACCCTGAACCGGCCGCTATCCGCCGCTCAGGCCGTGCCGGCCTGGGCCCGCAGCTGCGCCAGATGCCGGATCGCTAGGGCGTAGCCGTGGGTCCCGAAACCGGCCAGCACGGCTGTCGCGGCGAGCGAGACGTAGGAATGATGGCGAAACGACTCGCGCCGGTGGACGTTCGAGATGTGGCACTCGATCACCGGCACCTCGCAGGTGTTGAGCGCGTCGAGGATCGCCACCGAGGTGTGGGTGTAGGCGCCGGCATTGATCACGATGCCGGCCGAACCGACCCGGAAGGCCTGGATCGCGTCGATCAGCGCGTGCTCTGCGTTGCTCTGACGGAAATCCACCGTGAGCCCGAAGCCGCCGGCGGTCTCGCGGCACAGGGCCTCGACATCGGCCAGCGTCTCGCGCCCGTAGATCTCCGGCTGCCGCTTGCCGAGCAGGTTCAGGTTCGGCCCGTTCAGGACCAGGATGGTGTCGATCATCGTGTTCCTCGCCGCTCGAATGGCGGCCCGCCTCGACTGCGCCCAGGCCCTGTGACACCCCTTCTCCGATCCACGCCCGCATCCGCGATGTGTGGGCGCAGCGAGCCTCAGGGCGAGGGCGTGGGCCGGCTCGCCCCGTTGTGGCCGCGCGTGGTGCGAGGGTCAAACGAGCCCCCGGGTTCACCCTGTCACCGGCGCCGAGATGTCCCGCCCGGGCGGTTCAGTTTCCCGGTGCGCGACGTTATCCCGGACCGGAACCAGACGGACGATCAGGGAGAAGACGCGATGGCAGGATCCCCGAGCGAGGCGCCCGTGGTGATCGCGGTGGCGATCACCGGCTCGGTGCCGCGCAAGAAGGACAACCCGGCCGTGCCGGTCACCGTGGCCGAGCAGGTGGAGTCGACGCAACAGGCCTTCGAGGCCGGCGCGACGCTGGCCCATATCCACGTGCGCAACGACGACGAATCGCCCTCCTCCGACCCCGACAAGTTCGCCGCCGTGCAGGAGGGGCTGCGCAAGCACTGTCCCGGGATGATCGTGCAGTTCTCCACCGGCGGGCGCGGGCGCGATCCGGCCGCCCGGGGACTCTCGCTGAAGCACCGTCCCGACATGGCCTCGCTCTCCACCGGCTCGGTGAACTTCCCGAGCATCGTGTACGAGAACGGCGCCGGCCTCGTGACCGATCTCGCGAGTCAGATGAAGCAGCACGGGGTGCGGCCGGAGATAGAGATCTTCGACCTGTCGCACCTTCACGGCGCCAGGAGGCTGGTAGAGGCGGGCCTGATCGACGCGCGCCCGCACGTGCAGTTCGTGATGGGCGTCCAGAACGCGATGCCGGCCGAGGAGCACCTGCTCGACATCCTGCTCGCCGAGACGCGGCGGATCCTGCCCGAAGCCACCTGGACCGCCGCCGGGATCGGCCGCAACCAGGCGGTCGTGATGGACTGGGCGCTCGCGCGCGGCGCCGACGCGGTCCGCACCGGCCTGGAGGACAACATCCGGGTGACGAAGGACCGGCTGGCGGCGAGCAACGCCGAGTTGGTCGGCCTCGCTGCGGAAGCGGTCCGCCGCCACGGCCGCAACGTCGCCAGCCCCGCCGAGGCGCGGGCCGCGCTCGGTCTGGCCTGAGACCGTCTTCTCACGGGCCGGACGGCGTGCTAACGATCCGCCCGCGCGGGTGTAGCTCAATGGTAGAGCAGCAGCCTTCCAAGCTGAATACCCGGGTTCGATTCCCGGTACCCGCTCCACGCCGTCTCACCGTCGGAAGCCGATGGCAGCGGCAGCATATCGGATTGGTCTGCGCGCCTCCCGGCCGCGAACGCTCTCAACGATCCATCGCGCGATCACGCCCGCGAACATGCCCTTGGTCGATGGTCCCGCCCGATCGTCGGACCTGTGACGGTGTGAGACCGAAGCGCTTGCGGAACGTGCGGTTGAAGTAGGAGAGGTCGCCGAACCCGACATCGAAGGCGATCGCGCTGACCGGACGGGCATCCTCGGCATCCGTCAGGCGCTGCATCGCCCGGTCGAGGCGGCGGGCGAGGACGAAGCCCGAGAAGGTCTCGCCCTCCGCCTGGAACATCGCCTGGACCTGCCGGCTGGAGATCTGCTGGGCCTGCGCCACCGCCTCCAGGCTCAGGTCCGGCCGGCCGAGGCGCTGCTCCACTTCGGCCTTGAGCGCCTGGATCCGCAGGTCGCGCCGGCTCGGGCCGGGCGCGGAGATTGCGACGCCGGGCTCGCGCACGATGTAGGCCAGCAACTGGGCGAGGTGCTCGCGGACGAGGTCCGCGATGCCCGCGGCCCCCACGGGGATCAGGCCCCGCAGAAGGCTCGCGCCGTAGACGGTCAGCGTCTGCAGCCCCGGATGGTCCCGCCCGATCCGCCGGATGTGACCGGTCTCCAGCGCGGCGAGCGGACCGGTCAGACGCTGCCGGTCGATCGCCAGGAGGTCGATCCGGTCGACCCCCAGTGCGTCGAAGACGGCGTCCCGGCTCGTGGCGACCAGCAGCGCGTCCCTGGAGCAGCAGGCGACCGTGCTCCCGCCCTGGGTCACCTGGAGGCGCCCGATCGCAGGCCGCACCAGCAGCAGGCGCTCGCCCGGGCCCTCGTCGCGCCAGGAACGGGACGGCTCGAACACCGAGGCGATGCCGAGGTCCGGAACGATGCGAATCGCCGTCCGGCCCCGGAACGGAAGGGAATCGGGGTCCGCGCGCGACTCCGGGACGACGCCGGCCGCCGCCCCGCGGGTCACGGCCTGCACCGTGGCGCTCATCGCGGTGGCCAAACCGGGTTTCCCGGTGACGTGGCGGCCAAGCAAAGTCGTTTCGTCATCGCGCCCTCCCTCACCCTGCAGCTGCGCAGCAGTCCATACTCTTGCGCGCCCGAGTCCAAGCGGGTTCGAAATCACCATGCTAGAGCCGCCTAGACATGTCGAGACTTTAGGCATCTTCAACCGAACGTGTCGGCGCCCAAAGTCGCGATGATCTTAAATTAGACAAGTTTTAAACTGGCTGGCCGTCGATTTCTGGCGTTCTTTACACGTCGGACCCGGCCCGGCGGTCGTGGAAGGCGTTCCGACGCGGAATCGCAGGGGTGGGTCTGACAATCATGCGTACCATTCGTCTCGTCGCGATCCTCGGTGCGGGGACCGCCCTGGCCGGGCCGGCCCGGGCCGAGACCGCCGCACCCGTGGTCGCCCTCGACGAAATCTCCGTGACGGCCACCCGCGCGCCGCGCCGGATCGAGGACGTGCCGCAGAGCGTCCAGGTCGTCGATCGCGACCAGATCCGCCAGCAGCTCGCTCTGACCTCGAGCCCCTCGGCGGTGCTTTCGAAGCTGGTGCCGGGCTTCTCTGTGCCGAACGGCACGATCTCCAGCGCCTCCGAGAGCTTCCGGGGCCGCAACCTCCTGGTGCTGATCGACGGCGTGCCCGTGAACACGCCGCTGCGCGACGTCTCGCGCATCCTCAACCTGATCGACCTTAATTCGGTGGAGCGGATCGAGGTGGTGGCCGGCGCCTCCAGCCTCTACAGCGCGGGCGCGACCGGCGGCACCGTCAACTTCATCACCCGGCGCCCGACGGACGGGGCTCCGGTCGTCACCGTCAACACGGCGATCCGGACCTTCACGGCCGACCCGGTTCACGGCGTCGCGCCCGAGACCTCGATCAGCGTGACCGGCAAGGTGCCGGACGGCGTCGATTACGCGTTCACCGGCTCCGGTCGGTTCGCCACCCGCACCTTCGACGGGAAGGGCCGGGAATTGCCCTCCGACGGTCAGCTCGGCCAGGGCGGTGCCGACCGCTTCCAGCTCGGCAACATCAACCTGCGGCTCGGATACGACCTCGATCTCACCAAGCGCGTCGAGTTCGGCCTCACTCAGATCCTGCTCAACCAGGATCCGCGCTACCTGACGGATTACAGCGGTTCCTTCGCCCGGCCCGACTACGCGCGAAGCTATATCGGCCTGCCGGTCGCCGAGGATACGCGCTCACTCTATTTGCGCTATACGGATCGGGATACGCCTCTTGGCAGTTTCTCGATCCTCGGTTTCTATAACGACATCAACAAGCGCTTCAATTATTCGCAATTCGCCTATCCAGCAAACCCGTTCGTCACCTACTCGTTCATCCCCACCGCGCCCACCAGCCTGGCCAACCAGACTGCGCTCGCGACCGAGCGCGGCGGCATCAACCTCACCCTCGATACAGACCTGAGCGCCCTCTTGCCCGGGCTGAAGCTGACCTGGGGCTCCGACATAATCTCGGAATCGACCCGACAGCGGGCGCGGGACGGCAGCGACGTGTTCACGCCCCTGCAGCAGAACAGCTACGCCGGCTTCGCCCTGCTCCAGCTGCCCATCGGCGAGCGGCTGACCGTGCGTGCCGGCATGCGCTACGAGCACTTCGACCTCGACGTCGCAGGCTTCACCCGGCCGACGACCTTCGCGGCCAGCGCGGCGCGCAACGTGCTGGGCTACTCGACCTTCGTGCTGCCGGCCCTCAACGTCACCGGCGGCACGTTCTCCTACTCGGCCCCGACCTTCAACGGCGGCGCGACCTTCAACCTGCTGCCGGGCATCGACCTCTACGGCGGCTTCAGCCAGGGCTACGCGCTCGCCGATATCGGTGCGTTCACGCGCCGGGCCGGGCTGTCCCTCGCCTATGCCTGCCCGATCACCCGTCCGTTCTGCCTGCCGGCGGGCACCACCATCGCGTATTCCAGCATCGCCCCGCAGGCGCAGATCGTGAACTCCTACGATTTCGGCGTCCGCGGCCGGAGCGGGATCTTCTCCGGGAGCCTGGGCGGGTTCGTGTCGACCTCCGACGACGGCACGACGTTCGACCCGCTCACCAACAAGCTGAGCCAGCAGAAGGAGATGATCTACGGGGTCGAGTTCACCGGGAACGCGCAGGTCACGGAGCAACTGAATCTCGGCACCGTGCTCGGCTACCGCGAGGGCCGCTACGACACCAACAAGGACGGGCGCCTCGACAGCTACCTGCCGAACAACCGCATCGGCGCCCCCTTCCACGGCACGCTCTCGGGGACCTACCTGTTCGCGAACGGCGTCTCGCTCCGGGTCGAGGGTGAGGGCTTCAGCGGCCGCGACGCCCGCATCGACCTCATCGGCACCCGCTTCCGCTTGAAGGACGCCTTCACGGTGAACGCCGCGGTCGGCGCGCCCCTGGCCGGAGGCGAGCTCTACGCCTCCGTCGACAACCTGTTCGACCGCGCCTACTGGAATCCGACAGCGACCTCGGTGCGCAACCTGACCGTCTTCGGGCTCGGGCGCACCGTCACCGTCGGCTACCGCAGGACCTTCTGAGGGATGGTCGCCCTCGAAGAGACCGACGACCTCCTGGTCCTGCGCTATCTCGGCCCGACCGAGCCGGGCGACGAGACCGCCTACCTCGAGGCCCTGGAGCAGGTGGGCGCACGGACCGAACCGTTCGCCCTGATCCTGCTGCTCGGCGGCGTCGGCAAGCTTTCGGCGGCCTCCGAGAAGGCGCAGGCCCTCTGGTTCAAGCGGACGCGCGCCGACCTCGAGCGGCACTGCCGCGGCCTCGTGATCGTGCGGCCGGGCTTCGAGGAGGCGGGCGCCGATGTGTTCCGCCGGCTCTGGAACTTCCCGATCGCGATCGCCCCGGACGAGCCCGCCGCCCGAGCCTCCGCGCGGGCCTACCTGACATGAGCGCAGCCTCCTCGGCCCCCGCCGCCGTGACCGTTCCGCCCGACGGGCGGCGCGAGCGGTTCTCGCTCTTCGCGGTGCTCGCCGCCCTCTACATGGCGCAGGCGATCCCCTCCTACCTGATCGCCGCCGCACTCCCGCCGATCATGCGCGAGGCCGGCGTGTCCCGGGCGGCGATCGGCTATCTGAGCCTCCTGTTCCTGCCCCTCGTGCTGAAGTTCCTCTGGGCGCCGCTGATCGACCGGGTACGGCCCTTCGCGCGGGCGCACCGGGCGGGGTGGGTGGTGATGACCCAGGTCGGCGTGATCGGCTGCATCCTCGCGATGCTGCCGCTCGGGCCCACCAACGTGCCCGGGATCATCGGCGTCGGCTTCCTCGCCGCGCTGCTGATCGCGACGCAGGACATCGCCACGGACGGCTACGCCGTGAAGCGGCTGCGGCCGGAGGATCGCGCCATCGGCAATGCCATACAGGGCGGCTCGGTCGCCCTCGGGGTTGTGGTCGGCGGGACGCTGAGCCTCGTCCTCTACCATCATGTCGGCTGGACCGGGATGCTGCTGAGCGCGGCGGCCTTCTCCGTGCCGCCGCTGCTGGCCGCCTTCGCCATGCGCGAGGGTGCGCCCGAGACCGGCGCCACCGCATTGCGGCCCTCGATCCGGGCCTTCCTGCGGCGGCCGGATGTGCACACCATCCTGTGGGTCGCGCTCACCTACCGGGTGAGCGAGGGGCTCGTGAAGGCCATGGAGGGCGCCTACCTGGTCGATGCGGGCGTTCCCCTCGACAAGATCGGCTACCTGTCCGGCGTCTCGGCGATGACCGCGGGGCTCGCCGGCTCCGGCGTCGCGGCGCTGCTGGTCCGCCGCTACGGCACGGCCGCGACCCTCGGGCTGCTGGGCGGGCTGCGGACCCTCTGCTTCGCCCTGTTCACGGCGCACGCCTTCGGGGCCGTGGTCGGCCTGTGGCCGCTGTTCGGCGCGGCGGGGTTCCAGACCCTGATCCGCTACATGGAGATCGTGGCGCTCTACAGCCTGTTCATGGCGGTGTCCTCGGCGGAACAGCCGGGCACGGACTTCACGATCCTCGCCTGCGCGCAGCTCGTGGTCTACCTCGTCGGCTCGCTGATCTCGGGCAAGCTCGCCGACCTCCTCGGCTACGGCGCCCTGTTCGGGCTCGCGACGCTCCTGTCCGGCCTCGCCACGGTGGCGACCGTCCGGCTGCTCGGGACGGGCCGCGCCAGTCAGGCCACCGGATGACGGGGATCGCCCGGGCGCAGCCGCGCGGCGGCAACGATCAGAGCAAGGCCCAAGGCCGCGCAGGTCCAGAACGGCAGCGCGGGCGCGATCCGGAAGGCCGCTCCGCCGCACAGGGCTCCAATCCCCTGGCCGAGCACATGGACGCTCGCGAGCCAGCCGGCAGCCGCGGCCTGGGCGTGCCCGGGCAACCGGGCGACCAGGGCGGCGGTGTAATGCGGGGTCGCCAGGGCAATGCCGGCGCCCACCACGACCGTCCCGAGCACGGCGACCCAGGCGGCGGGAGCACAGGCGATCACGCCTGCACCCGCGGCGAAGCCCGCAAGCCCGACGCCGAGATTGCTCCGCAGGTTCGGGCCGAGGCGCGGCACCAGGACGAGTTGCGTCAGGATCATCGTCACCGCGACGAGCGCGAAGGTCGCGCCGGCAAGACCCGCAGCGCCCGCCGCGTCGAGGCCGTAGCGCTGCTGCAGGAACAAGCCGAGCACGATCTGGATCTGGCCGAGGCCAAGGGTCAGGGCGAAGCCGATCCCCATGAGCGGCGCGGCCGCGCGCAGAACGCGGCCGCGATGCGCTCCCGCCGGCCTGGCGCCAGGGCTGACGCCCGGGAGGTCGGGCGCGGCCAGCAGGAGCAGCGGGCTCGCCGCCAGAGCCACCAGGGGCACGGCCGTCCCGAACACCCCGACGCCCATCGCCAGCGAGCCGAGGATGCGCCCTGCCGACAGACCGGCACCAAGCCGACCGAGCGCCGCCGGGCGCGCCGTTTCCGCCACCGACCCCAGCACGGCGGCCTGGGCATGCGGCATCACCCCGGCGGCCCCCGCCCCATAGGCGATCCGCGAGGCGACGAGCAGCACCAGGGCTCCAGCGACGGGCAGAGCCGGCACCGTCAGGGCCAGCGCGAACAGGCCGTGGCCGAGCGCCATCAGGGCGGCGAGGGCCGCGAACAGCCGGCGCAGACGCCAACCGATCCCCGCATTCCCCCAGGCCGGCGCGCAGACCAGGAATGCGACCGCCCCGGCGAAGGCGACGCCCCCCATCGCGACCGCGTCGAGCCCGGTGCGCTCGGCCGCCACGGGGACAAGGGCGAGCACGGCCGATTGTCCGAACCCCACCGAGGCCGCGGCGAGGGATAGCCGCCCGGTTGCTCCAGCCCCGGGAGCGCGCGCATCGATCCGAACCATGACACCTCCGTCCGCGCACGGATCTTATTGAATCGATAACCGGCGTGGCAATCGCCAAATCGTATTTTTAAAACAATTCTATAGTATTGATTGCCCATTGCATCTCGTTTTGCTTTTGCATATTGCCAATTTTGCGAGATGAAGAGGGTCGTATGGTCGAAGCCGACATCTCATGTGCCGACGTTGCTTCTCAGGTATCGGCGCGCAGCTTCCTGAACTGCCTGATGCGGGAATGGGCCGGCTGGACTCTGGCGATCGCCGAGCCGCGCGAGGACGATCCGACGCGTCGCACGGTGCGCATTCCGCTGCCGAGCCGGGCTTCAGTGATCGAGATCGCGGTCACCCATGTCTCGTCCGTCGGCCAGCACATGTTCAGGCTGCCGTTTCGCGAGCTGCGCACGGGCGAGCCGCCCCGCATCATGGCCTTCGCAGCGTTCGCGGCAGCGGTCGCGAACGAACCGGCCATCGTCGGAACGGCCACCCCGCAGGCCGCGCCGACCTTCCTGCGACGCCTTTTTCAGAGCCTCGCCACCATCGAGGACATCCTCGTCCGCGCCCCGGCACCGGGCATCTTCCTGAGCCGCGACCCGAGCTTCCGCGAAGCCGAGCGCGCGCTCCGGTTCGGCCATTCCGTGCACCCGACCCCGCGCAGCCGGGACGAGTTCACGATGGCCGATTCCCGCGCCTTCGCGCCGGAATACGGTCGGGGCTTTCCCTTGCGCTGGTGGTCGGCCGCGCCGGAGGCGGTCGTCCAGGGTTCCTCGCGGGCTATGAGCGCGGCGGACCTCTGCGCGGGCCTCGCCGCGGAGGATCCCGGCTTCGATCCGACGATCCTTGCCGCGTGCAAGGGCCGCGTGCTCCTGCCGGTCCATCCCTGGCAGGCCGCCCGGCTCGCGCTCGATCCCGAGATCGACGTCCTGTTCCGCGCAGGCCGCCTGCGCGACCACGGCCATGCCGGCGGGCCCTGGTACGCAACCACATCGCTGCGCAGCCTCTACGCACCCGGTGCGCGCTTCATGCTCAAGCATTCGCTGAGCCTCAGGCTCACCAACTCGCTGCGCCTCATCAAGAGCGTCGAGTGCGCGCGCGGCCTCGTCGTAGATGGGGTGCTGAACGGCCCGGTCGGCGCCGAGATCGCCGCGCGCTGGCCGTGCTTCCACGTCCTTGGCGAGCCGGCCTATCTCGCGCTGCGTGGCGCCGATGGAGGCGTGCTGCCGCAGACGCTCGTGGCGCTGCGCGATAACCCGTTCCGCGGGGCGGACGAGCGGCCGGCCGCAGTGCTGGCCGCTCTCTGCGAGATCTATCCCGACGGGCGGGGCAGCGGGCTAGCCGACACGATCCTGCGCATCGCCGGCCGCGAGAGCGCAGAGGGAGCCGGCGCGGTCGAGACCGTCGCCCTACGCTGGTTCGAGCGCTTCCTCGCCGTCACGGTTGGGCCGATCCTCGAGATCCAGTGCGCGCTCGGCCTGCTGTTCGGCGCGCACCAGCAGAACCTGGTCCTCGAACTCGCGGATGGCTGGCCGGTCAGAACCTACTTCCGCGACTGCCAAGGTACGGGTTTCGTGCGTGAATTCCTTCCGGCCCTCCGCGAGGCCGCCCCTGGGCTCGACCTTGAGGCCGGGCACCTCCTGACCTCCGCGGAGGCTGCGCGGATCATGGCCTACTACCTCGTGGTCAACAGCGTCTTCGCCGTCATCGGAGCCATCGGCATTGCCGGACTAGCGCCGGAGGACGCCCTCACCGGGGCCATGCGCCGCTTCATCGAAGCGCTCGCCGGGAAGGACCTCCGGGACAAGACCTGCCTGCGCCTGCTGCTCGATGCCCCGGCCCTGGGCAGCAAGGGCAACTTCCAGATCTGCTTCCGCAACCTCAATGAGAACACCGACGTGACCGACCCTCTGGCGAGCTACGTGGACCTTCCGAACCCGCTCGCGGCTCCGTCCGCCCGGGCAGGCGCCAAGCCATGACGGTGCGTGCCCGCATCGAAGCCGTAACCGGGACGGCGCTGAACGGCTGGACCGGGACGAGCCGCCACTGGGCCGCCACCGGCGACGATCTCGTGATCGAAAGCCTGCCGTCCGATGCCGGCACGGCCCGGCTGCTCGTATCGCGCGGCGACAACCGGATCGCGGAGGCTGAACTGCGCGACCATGCGGACGAAGCTTTCCTGGCGCTCAACGGCTCGGTCGGCCGTCATCCCGCCGACGCTGCGGTGGTGGCGGCCCTGGTCGAGGCCGCGTTCCAGCGGTGCCCGGAGGCCGGGCGGCTGCGCGTTCCCGGCCTCGGCAACGCGGCGTCCCTGCGCGCCCTGGCAGCGAAGACTGAGGGTGATCCGGCCGCGCCCGACGCGGTCGTGGAGCGAGCGTCCTTCTACCAGCTCCCCCTACTCTGGCTGACGGCCGGAACGCGGGCGGCCTACCCGCTGATCCGCTCTCAGATCGGGCCGCAGGATCGGCTACCACCGTTGCGACCGCCGCAGCCGAATGGCTCGTTCTACCGGCGCTGGCTGCCGCATCTCGGCACGACCCTGTCGTTTCGCGCCATCGACCGGCGGCACGATCTCGGCCTGTTCCATGGCTGGATGAACCAGAAGCGCGTCGCCTATTACTGGGAGCTCGCGCAGAGCGAGGCGGAGCTGGACCGCTACCTCGCCGATCAAGAGAACGACCCGCACCTGTTCGGGGTGATCGGCAGCTTCGACGACGTGCCGGTCGGCTATTTCGAGTTCTATTGGGCCAAGGAGGATCGGCTCGGGCCCTATTACGACGCCGAGGATTTCGACCGCGGCTGGCACGGGCTGATCGGCAATGTCGCGCACCTGGGAAGGCCGAAAACCCTCGCCTGGTTCAGGGCCATCACGCACTACCTCTTCCTCGACGAGCCCCGTACCGGGCGGATCATGGGCGAGCCGCGGGCCACGCATCGCAAGATGCTGAGCTATTGCGGGGATGCGGCCTACGAGACGCTGAAGGAGTTCGACTTCCCCCACAAGCGCGCGGCCCTGGTCTGCTGTGAGCGCAAGCGCTTCTTCCGCGAGGTTCCCTTGTGAGCGCCGGACCGCTGCCGGGTGGCGCGGCCGTGACGGCTTCGCTCTGGCTCGACCTCAATCGTGCGCTGATCGCCAAGACGATCTCCGAACTCGCGTTCGAGGAAGCCTTCACGCCCGAGCCGACCGACCGGGTTGGAACGCAGTGGCTGCTGCGCCTCGACGGCGGGATCGCCTACCGCTTCGCAGCCGAGCGCCGGATCTGGGGCAACCTCGCGATCGATCCGGCCAGCCTGTTCCGCATCGCGGGCACCCGGGTGACCCCGGCCGACGACGCGGCCGGGTTCCTGGTGGATGCGAGCCGGACGCTGGAGATCGAGCCCGCCACCCTCTGCGCCTATGCGGCGGAAGTGCTGAGCACCCTCACGGCCGATGCCCGCATCGCGGCGATCGGCCGGGACATGACCGGGCCGGATCTCCTCGCTCTGAGCGACCGGGTCCTGCAGGCCTATCTCGACGGCCACCCGAAGGCCCCCGCCAGCAAGGGGCGGATCGGCTGGGGTCTGGCCGACTACGAGGCCTACGCGCCGGAATTCCAACCCGAGATCCAGTTGTTCTGGGTCGCGGCGGACCGGACCGCCTGCCGCCTCAGCCTGGAGCCCGGCCTCGCCGAGGCGGACCTCCTGGCCGACGCCCTCGACGGGCCGGAACGGGCGCGCCTGGCGCAGGCCTGCGCCGCACGCGGGGCCGATCCCGCGACCCATCTGCTCGTGCCGGTCCATCCCTGGCAGTGGGACAACAAGATCGCCCTGCATTTCGCAGGCGAGATCGCGGCTGGGCGCCTCGTTCCCCTGGGGACCTTCGGCCGCGGCTACCGGCCCCAGCAATCGCTGCGGACGCTCGCCTGCGCGGATGCAGACGGCCGCCTGGACGTGAAACTGGCGCTCACGATCCTCAACACCTCCGCCTGGCGGGGCGTGCCGGGCAAGTACATGGATATCGGGCCGGCCTTCTCGGGCTGGCTGGCGGACAAGGCCGCGCGCGATCCGGCGCTCGCCGGCACCGTGATCCTGCGGGAACGCGCAGGCGCCTTCTATCCGCACCCCGTCTACGAGCGGATCGCGGATGCGCCCTACCAGTACCGTGAGATGCTGGGCGTGATCTGGCGGGAGGGCATTGCCGGCCGCCTCGGACCCGGCCGATCCGCCCTCATGATGGGCGCGCTGCTGAAGGCGGATGCCGCGGGCCGCCCGCTCGTGTCCAGCCTGATCGCCCGCTCCGGTCTCGCCCCGGAGGCGTGGCTGGAGCGGCTGTTCGATCACGTGGCCGTCCCGCTCTACCACTTCCTCTGCCGCTACGGCGTCGGCTTCATCGCCCACGGCCAGAACGTGACGCTGATCCTGGAGGGCGGCGTGCCCTGTGGCGTCGCCCTGAAGGACTTCCAGGGCGACACCGATCTCGTGGACCAGGACTTTCCCGAGGCCGCAGACCTGCCGGAAGGCGTGCGCGAGACCCTTCTGCGGCGGCCGGCCGCGCACCTGCTGCAGCACCTGCAGACCGGCCATTTCGCCAGTCTGCTGCGCTTCGTCTCGGATGCGCTTCTGCGCAGCGACGGCCTTCCCGAGGCCGCCTTCTACGGGGCGCTCGCGCGGGTTTTGCGCCGCTACCACGCACGTCACCCCGACCTCGCCGACCGGTTCCGCCAGTTCGAGCTGTTCGCGCCGACCGTACCGCGGATCTGCATCAACCGCGTCCGGCTCAGCCTCGGCTACGGCGATTCCAATCTGCGACCGGTGCCGCGGCTCGGCAGTCCGCTGATCAACCCGCTCCATCGCGCGGAGGCCTCCATCCCCCGGGAGGCCGGTACCGGGCACGACGACAGGGCAGGCATACAGGCAGGAGCCCGCGCATCATGAGCGACCACCCCCTCGACCTCGCCGGCATCGGAATCGGCCCGTTCAATCTGAGCCTCGCGGCGCAGCTCGACGCGGTCGGCGACCTCGACGCGCAATTCTTCGACCGCGCGCCGGCCTTCGACTGGCACCCGGGCATGATGCTTCCGGACGTCGCGCTGCAGACCTCCTTCCTCAAAGACCTCGTCACGGCGGTGAACCCGACGAGTCCCTGGAGCTTCCTGGCCTACCTCGTGGCCCAGAAACGCTTCTACGAGTTCCTCAACGCCGAGTTCGAGGCGGTGCCGCGTCGGGAATTCGCGCAGTACCTCGCCTGGGTCGCGGCCCGGCTGCCGAGCCTGCGCTTCGGTACCGCGATCCGTGAGGTCCGCTTCGAAGGGCGCGCCTTCCGGCTCGACGGCGGCCGGGGGACCGTGAAGGCGCGCAACCTGGCCCTCGGCGTCGGGCTTCAGCCGAGCCTTCCCGGCTTCGCGGAGAAGCTCGACCCGTGCGACCACGTCCATAGCTCTCAGGTCGCCTTCGCCCTCGATCGGTTCGCAGGCCGGCGGGTGGCGGTGATCGGCGGCGGGCAGAGCGGCGCCGAGATCGTGCTGAACCTGTTGAACCGGGGATCGGACGCGCCGGCCGCCGTTACCTGGATCAGCCGCCGCCCGAATTTCCAGCCGATCGACGCAACCCCGTTCACGAACGAGCTGTTCACGCCCGGCTACGTCGAGAGCTTCCACACCCTGCCGGATGCCCGCCGCCGCTCCACGGTGGCACGCCAGAAGCTCGCCGGCGACGGCATCTCGGGCGCGACCCTGCAGGCGATCTATCGGCGCCTCTACAACCTGCGGCACCTCGCCGAGGCCCCCCTCGCCACGAGCCTGCTGCCGCACCGCACCGTGCTCGATGTCGACCGGGTCGGCGGCTACCGTCTCATCATGCGCAACGGCTTCGACGGAGGCATCGAGGTTGCGCATGCCGATTTCGTCATCCTGGCCACCGGCTACCGATACGCGCTGCCAGCCTGCCTCGATCCGCTGCGGGACCGCCTCGTCCTCGACGCGGACGGCCGGCCCGAGATCGGTTCCGACTTCGCCGCGACCTGGGACGGTCCGGCGGGCCACCGGCTCTTCGTCCTCAACGGCGGCCTCGTGAGCCACGGCATCGCGGAGCCGCAGCTCAGCCTCATGGCCTGGCGCAGCGGTGTCATCGTCAACGCCTTGGCAGGACGCACGATCTTCGAGACCAACCCGCCGTCGCCGCCCCTGGCTTGGTCGACGTCACACCCCAAGCAGATGTCTCACGAACGCGACGGCCGCCCTTAGAGCTGCTCCCGATCGCGGTGCAATCGGGGACGGCTCTCAGTCCTTCATGCAACGCGCTCGCTTACGCCGCCCCGGGATACGGCGTGGCGGCCTGGCCGCATCGTCCGCCCGGTCGGGCGCCGTCTTCGTGATATCGTACGCGCCCGCCACCCGGCCGCGTCCCGCGATCCGGAGAGCCCCGACCTTTGGAAAGCATCGCCATGAAGGTATCCGCCGACCTGTGCATCGTGCCGATGGGCGTCGGTCCGTCGGTCTCGCCTTACGTGCGTGAGATCAAGGCGATCATCGAGGCGAGCGGCCTGACCGCCACGATGCACCCCAACGGCACCAATATCGAAGCCGAGCTATCGGAGGTCTGCGCGCTGGCGGAACGCTGCGAGGCCAGGCTCGCCGAACTCGGCGTCGAGCGGACCTTCTTCACGCTGATCTTCTCGACCCGCCGGGACAAGGAGCAGTCCATGGCCGACAAGCTCGCGGCCGTCTCCTGACGGGGTGGATCTCTGTCCGCCGGAGCGGATACCGGTTCGGCGGACAGCGGGCGCATCGGATTAGGGACCGCGCCCCGAAGCGTTGCGCGGCGGTGGTCCCGTCCGCGCGGAGGCGAGCGGCTCAGCCGTGGCAGGCGCAGCCGGCATGCTCGCAGCCGGCGTGATCCTTGTGGCCGTCGGCGCACTCGTCACAGCAATAGGCCTTGCCGTCCCGCGACACCGCCTTGGTCAATTGGACCACGCACACGCAGTCCTGACAGGCGCATTTCACCATCTCAACGTCGACGCTGGCCATCAAATTCTCCTGGGACGAGTCTTTCGCCGGCCCAGGGTAGCGCCGCGGGACCCGGGACGGAAGCCGATCGACGCCGCGGTGACGCGCCCGTGATCCGACCCGCATCCTCGCGCGTTCCCCTCGGTCCGGACGCTGTCGTGCCGGGAGGAGGACGGCATGACCGACCAGAACACCGGCGACGTACGGATCGAACCCTACGACGGCCCGGCAGGCGGCTGGGGCTCCGCCCGCTCCCTCGTGGAGATCCTGACCCGCGAGGGCGTACCGGTCACCGGCTCGGCGATGCTGCTCAAGCACAACAAGCCGGACGGCTACATGTGCACGTCCTGTGCCTGGGCGAAGCCGGCCAAGCCCCTGGCCTTCGAGTATTGCGAGAACGGCGCCAAGGCGACGGCCTGGGAACAGACCCGCCGCCGGGCGACCCCGGACTTCTTCGCCGACCACACCGTCACCGAGTTGTCCGGCTGGAGCGACTATGCCCTGGAGGAGCAGGGCCGCCTCACCCATCCGATGCGCTACGATCCCGAGACCGACCGGTACCGGCCCGTCCCGTGGACGGAGGCCTTCGCGGAGATCGGACGGGAGCTGAAGGCGCTGCGCGACGAGGATCCGAAATCGGCGGTGTTCTACGCCTCCGGGCGGGCCTCGCTCGAAACGAGCTACATGTGGGCGCTGTTCGCCCGGCTCTACGGCAACAACAACCTGCCCGACTCGTCCAACATGTGCCACGAGCCGACCTCGGTGGCGCTACCGCAATCGATCGGCGCGCCAGTCGGCACGGTGCTGCTGGAGGATTTCGAGTCCACCGACCTGATCTTCTTCTTCGGCCAGAATGTCGGCTCGAACGCGCCCCGGATGCTCCACCCGCTCCAGGAAGCCCGGCGTCGGGGCGCGCAGATCATCACCTTCAACCCGCTGCGCGAGCGCGGGCTCGAGCGCTTCACCAACCCGCAATCGCCGGTGGAGATGCTGACGCGCTCGGCGACCAAGATCTCGACGCAGTATCACCAGGTGAAGGCCGGGGGCGACCTCGCGGCGCTGACCGGCCTGTGCAAGTCCCTGCTCGCGATGGACCGGGAGGCCACCGCATCGGGCCGACCCGCCATTCTCGACCACGCCTTCATCGCCGAGCACACCCACGGCTTCGCGGAGTTCGTGGCGTTCTGCGATCGGGAGGATTGGGCCGCGATCGAGCGTCGCTCCGGTCTCACGCGCCCAGCCCTCGAAGCCGCGGCCGGGGCCTACGCCCGCGCCAAGGCGGTGATCGGCATCTACGGGATGGGGCTGACCCAGCACCGCAAGGGCACCGAGACGGTGCGGATGCTGGTGAACCTGCTGCTCCTGCGCGGCAATATCGGCAAGCCCGGGGCCGGGATCTGCCCGGTGCGCGGCCACTCGAACGTGCAGGGCCAGCGCACGGTCGGCATTACCGAGAAGCCGGAGCTGGCGCCGCTCGACAGGCTCAAAGAGCTGTACGACTTCGAGCCCCCGCGGGAGAAGGGCCTGAACACCGTCGAGACCTGCGAGGGCATCCTGGACGGCAGCGTCCGAGCCTTCGTCAGCCTCGGCGGCAACTTCCTGCGGGCGATCCCCGATACCGGGCGGATGGAGCCTGCTTGGCGCCGACAGCGCCTCACCGTTCAGATCTCGACCAAGCTGAACCGCTCGCACCTGGTGAACGGGGACGTGGCCTACATCCTCCCGTGCCTCGGCCGCATCGAGATCGACCAGCAGGCGACCGGCCCACAGGCGGTCTCGATGGAGGATTCGACCGCGCGCTTCCACGGCTCCCGGGGCGTGTCTGACCCGGTCGGCCCGGAGGTGCGCTCCGAGCCCTGGATCGTCGCCGAGATCGCCAAGGCGACGGTGCCGCCGAACCCGCGGATCGACTGGGATGCGTGGGTCGCCGATTACGGCCGGGTGCGCGACGCCATCGAGGCGACCTACCCCAAGGTGTTCCACGACTTGAACGGGCAGATGTTCCGGCCCGGCGGGATCACCAAGCCGCTGGGCGCCCGCGACCGGAAGTGGGAGACCGAGACCGGCAAGGCGAATTTCGTCGTCCCCGCGGGGCTGGAGGCCGATCCCGACCTGCCGAAGCATGGGCCCGACGTGCTCGACCTGATCACGTTGCGCTCGAACGACCAGTTCAACACCACGGTCTACGGGTACGACGACCGCTTCCGCGGCGTGAAGGGCACCCGCGACATCCTGTTCATGAACCGGGCCGACATCGCCCGGCTTGGGCTGAAGGATGGCGGCTCCGTCGATGTCGAAGCGGTGGCCGGCGACCAGGTCGAGCGCCGCGTCGGCGGCCTGCGGGTGATCGCCTACGATATCCCCCAGGGGAATTGCGGCGGCTATTATCCAGAACTGAACGTGCTGTTGCCCCTATGGCATTACGACGAGCAGTCCAAGACGCCGGCCGCCAAGGCCATCACGGTGCGGGTCAGCGCTGCGATGCCGACGACCTGAGCCCGCGGGGATCTGGCGCGCCGCCGTTCTCTCCGGCAAAGAGCCGGGATGGATCAGGTCACGCCCCGAAACGTGGAGCCGCGCCTGCGCGGTCTCCTGGACCTGATCGCCTCCGGCACGCCCGTGCGCGAGCCGGGCCTCGATCTCGCGCATGTCGACGCGGGCGCGCGGGCGCTGACCGAACTGGATGCGGCAAGGGCCGACCCTGAATCCGGCGGCCTGTCCTTGGCGGGGTCGGATTTGTCCCGCGCCCGGATGGAGGAGGCCGACCTGTCCGGCGCGAACCTGCGCCGGGCGAGCCTCACCGGGGCGGTCGGGCGGTCGACCCGCTTCGTCGGGGCGATCCTGGAGGAGGCCGACCTGTCCGAGGCCGACCTCTCGGGCGCGGATTTCGCCGGCATCGTGGCGGGCCAGGTCAAGCTGTCCGCCGCCATGCTGGAGGATGCCCGCTTCGGACAGGCGGCGATGCGCTTCGCGGACCTGTCGGGGGCACTCCTCGACGGGGCCAACTTCACGGATGCCGACCTCTGGGGCGCCGACTTTTCCGGCGCCGACGCGGACGACACGGTGTTCCGCAACGCGCGGCTCGACGAGGCCAAGCTCGCCGACGCCAACCTCACCCACGCGGATTTCGAGGGCGCCAGCCTGGCCAAGGCGACGCTGGCGGGATCGCGCCTGCGCGGCGCCAAGTTCACCGGGGCGAAGCTGGACGGCGCAGACCTATCCGGCGCCGACCTTTCGGACACCGATCTCGTCCGGCTCAACCTCGCCACCTGCCGGCTGCGGCACGCACGCTTCGCGGGCGCTTGGCTCAACGGCACCCGGATGAGCGTCGAGCAGCTCGGCGGTGCCGTCGGCGAGGAGGTGGCGGGCGCCTACGAGCTGGCGCAGGCGAGCTACCTCGCCCTGGAGCAGAACTGGAAGAGCATCGGCAGCCACGATGCGGCCAGCTGGGCCTACAAGCGCGGTCGCCGCATGGGCCGTGTCCATGCCGGGCAACAGGCACGCGCCGCCTGGGCCGAGCGGGACGGGGCTGGCATCCTGCGCCACGGCTACCGCTGGACCGCCGACCGCTTCGTCGAGTGGCTGTGCGATTACGGCGAGAGCCTGTCGCGCATCGCCCGGGCCTTCGCGCTCCTGATCGTCGTATTTGCGGGCCTCTATGGCCTGACCGGCGGCCTGATCGTGCTGGAGGGTCCCGAGGCGGGACCGACCTACAACCCAATCGATCTGATGAGCTACAGCGCGCTCAACATGATGACGGCCAACCCACCGGAGATCGGCCTGAAGCCGACCGGACGGGTGACCAACCTGCTCGTCGGCCTCGAAGGCGCGGCCGGGATCATCCTGATGGGTCTCTACGGCTTCGTGCTGGGCAACCGCCTCCGCCGGTGAGCGCGTCAGTCGTTGACGCTCAGACGCTCGATCAGGGCGCCGAGATCCCTGCGCAAGGCGCGGATCTCGGGCTCGCTGAGGTCCAGCTGACACATCACGCTCTCGCGCACCGTGACCGCCTCCGAACGGAGCGCAGCGCCCCGGGGCGTCAGGGCGATCTCGACCTCGCGCTCGTCGGATTGGCGCCGCGTCCGGGCCAGGAAGCCCGCGCTCTCCAGGCGTTTCAGAACCGGCGTCAGCGTGCCGGAATCGAGCCGCAGCCGCCGGCCGATCTCCGAGACCGTCACGCCGTCCTGCTCCCACAGAACCAGCAGCACGAGATATTGCGGATAGGTCAGGCCGAGCCGCTCCAGAAGCGGCCGGTAAGACTTCGTCATCCGGTGCGCGGCCGCGTAGAGCGCGTAGCAAAGCTGGTTATCGAGCAGGAGCGGATCTGTTGCCTGCTCCGCCTCGATCGTGTCCACAGAATACGACATGTTGCTCGCCCATCGCGGTCCGGGTGCCGCTTGTCTCGCACCGCGACCGCGGGTTGGCCCTTCTAGCATAACACGCTCAGCGTGCGTGCAAGCTCCCGCTCCACGCCCGGTTTCTCAACAACTCCGGACGCCCGACGCTCCGTCACCTGACGATGACATGTTCGATAGGCTGTTCAGCAGCCCGGCCTCGTCCTCGAGGGTCCGCAGGTCGAGCACGACGGCATCGCCGCTGATGCGGCCGATCACCGGCACCGGCAAGGCGCGCAGGCGCTCGGCGAGGCGCTTGCAGCGCCCTCCGGCGCCGCGGCGCCCGCCCGCACCATCCGGCACCAGCACCAGGGCGGCGCTGGGCAAGGTCTCCACCGGCAGCGCTCCGGACCCGATCTGGCTGATGCACGCATCGACCGAGACCGTGGCCCAGCCGGACAGCCGCTCGGCAACCGCCGGCGCGAGGGCCCGGGCCTGCGCGTCGATCGCCGCGCGCGGTCGGGTGAGCAGCCGCAGGGTCGGCAGTTCCTCGGCCAGCCGCTCGGGATGCAGGTAGAGCCGCAGGACCGCCTCCAGGGCCGCGTAGGTCATCTTGTCCACCCGCAGCGCCCGCTTCAGCGGGTTCTTGCGCACCCGGGCGATCAGGTCCTTCCGTCCGGCCACGATCCCGCATTGGACGGCGCCGAGCAGCTTGTCGCCGCTGAAGGTCACGACGTCGGCGCGCGCCAACGCGGCCCGGACGGTGGGCTCGGGGGGCAGGCCGTAGGCCGCGAGGTCGACGAGGCTGCCGCTGCCGAGATCCTCCGCCAGCGGCACGCCCTGTTCCCGGCAGAGGGCGTGGAGCGCGACCGGATCCGCCTCGGCGGTGAAGCCGGTGATCGCGTAGTTGCTCGGATGCACCTTCATGACCAAGCCGGTGCGCGGGCCCAGGGCTTCGGCGAAGTCGCTCAGATGGGTCCGGTTGGTGGTGCCGACCTCGCGCAGGCGGCACCCGGCACGGACCATCACGTCGGGCACCCGGAACGAGCCGCCGATCTCCACCAACTCGCCACGCGAGACCACCACCTCCTTGCGCATCGCCAAGGCGTTCAGCACCAGCAGGACCGCGGCGGCGTTGTTGTTGACGACCACAGCGGCCTCGGCCCCGGTCAAGCGGCAGATCAGATCCTCGACGTGGTCGTCGCGCTCGCCCCGGACCCCGGTGGCGAGATCGAATTCGAGGTTGCTCGCCTGTACCATCACGGCGGCCACGGCCTCGGCGGCGGAGCGCGGCAGGAGCGCCCGGCCGAGATTGGTGTGCAGAACCGTGCCGGTGAGGTTGAAGACCGGCCGCAGGGAAGCGCGCCGCTCGGCCGCAAGATTTCGCGCGACCGCCTCACGGATCGCCGCCTCGTCCGGCACGGCGCCTCCCTCCGCGCGGATCCCGGCGAGGACGACCCGCACGCCCGCCGTGACGGCCGTGCGCCCGTAGGCGGCGAGCAGCTCCTCCGAGGCGCCGCCGACCAGACGTTCCACCGAGGGGATCCGGCGCGGAGTCGGCTGCGCGTCGTCGGGGGTCGGGCAGGCTGTCGCTGAGGATGTCATGGTCCGGAGAGAGATAAGGATGCCCGCGCCGAGGACTACCCCGGAGCGCCGCACGCGATCCCTGCAGGATCGGCACCAAATCGACCGGGCGACGGCGAGGCCTGCGACGCGATCACCTCCGGCCAAGCCGGAACCGTACGCACCGCCGGGCGACTAACCTCATGCGCGTGACCGCGCCGGCGCTACATGGCCGGTCGCGCGGATCGCAGATGTGGGGAAGAGCGATGAAGCACAAGCCGCTCAGCGAGCAGGTCGTGGTGATCACCGGCGCATCGTCCGGCATCGGCCTCGCGACCGCCCGGATGGCGGCCGAGCGCGGTGCCCGGGTCGTGCTGGCCGCCCGCAGCGGCGAGGCCTTGGCCCGGATCCAGGCGGAGATCGAGGGCGTCGGCGGCAAGGCGCTCCACGTCGTCGCCGATGTCGGCAACCGGGCCGAAGTCCAGGCGATCGCCGATCAGGCGATCGCGACGTTCGGCGGCTTCGACACCTGGGTGAACGTCGCGGGCGGGTCGATCTACGGCCGCCTTCGCGAGATCAGCGACGAAGACCATCAACGCCTGATCCAGACCAATCTCTGGGGCACCGTCTACGGGTCCCTGGTCGCCGTGGAGCACCTGAACAAGCAGGGCGGCGCACTGATCAACGTCGGCAGCATCGCGTCCGATCTCGCCTTCCCGTTCCAGGGCATGTACGCGGCCTCCAAGCATGCCGTGAAGGGCTTCACCGACGCCCTGCGCATGGAGCTCATGGTCGAGGACGCGCCGATCTCGGTGACGCTGATCAAGCCGGCCTCGATCGACACCCCCCTGCCCCAGCGCGCGCGCAACTACATGGACCGGGAGCCGAGCCTGCCGCCGCCGATCTACCCGCCCGAGGAGGTCGCGAACGCGATCCTGCATGCGGCCGTGCACCCGCAGCGCGACATCTTCGTCGGCGGTGCCGGCAAGGCGTTCGTGGCCGGCAAGGAATTCGCCCCGGGCGCCTACGATTACATGGCCCCGACGATCGTCGCGATGCAGAAGCGCGGCATCCCGCCCCGTGACCCGTCCGGCGCCCTGCACGCGCCGGTCTCGGCCGGCCTCACGCGCGGCGACCCACCGGTCTACGTGATGCGCACGAGTGCCTACACGCGGGCGAGCCTGCACCCGCTGGCCACGGCGGCCGGTCTGCTCGGGGTCGGCACGGTAGCGGCGCTGGCCCTGCTCGGATCGGCCCCCGGCCGCAGGAAGCACCTGTAATTGGCTCCGGCTGCGGTCCCCCTCCCCGGCCCGGCCCTACCGTCGCCGGACGAGCGGGCTGATCCCCGGATCGTTCCACGCCGGTTCGTGCGCCTCCCGGACGACCGAACCATCGCGTATGCCGAAATCGGCAGCGGCCCCGACCTCGTGGTGATCCACGGCACGCTGATGTGCCTGGAAGACCAGTGGCTCGGCCCGGTGCCGGCACTCGCCCAGCATTTCCGCGTGGTCGCCGTCGACCGCCCCGGCCATGGGTTCAGCCTGCGCCCGCGCGGATCCGGCGCCGACATCTGGGATCAGGCCAGGCAGATCCGGGACGCGATGCAGCGGCTGGGCCTGAAGCGGCCGGTGATCCTGGGCCACTCGTTCGGTGGCGCAATCGCCCTCGCCTACGGGATGCTCTACCCGGACGAGATCGCCGGCATCGTCTCCCTGGCCCCAATCTGCTTCCCGGAGGTGCGCCTCGAACAGATTCTGTTCGGACCGCGGGCGCTGCCGTTCGGCGGGGATTTCGTCACCCGGGCCCTGAGCGCCTCGAGCGATCCGGCCCTGCTGCCGCTGCTGTGGCACGCGATGTTCCTGCCCCAGGCGATGCCACAGCGGTTCCGCACCGACTTTCCGTTCGCGCTGGCCAGTCGGGCCGCGCAGATCACCGCCGAGGGCGAGGATGCCGGCTGGCTCTGGCCGGCCCTGACACGCAGTGTGATGCGCTACCCGAGCCTGCGGGTTCCCACCCGCATCCTCTGCGGCGGCGCCGACATCGTGGTGGCCCCATACCTGCACGGGGCCACCGCCGCCCGGATGATCCCGGGGGCGACCTTCGAGTTGCTGCCCGGTCTGGGTCATATGTTCCCGCACATCGACGCTGCCGCGGTCGTCCGAGCGGCTCGGTCGATCGGGGGTGGGGGCCTCAGCCGGGGCCGCGATCACTCAGGAGCCCGGTGACGCTGGTGGGCGGTGAGGGACTCGAACCCCCGACCCTCTCCGTGTAAAAGTGAATTGCTCAATCGTACCGTGTTTCCTGGAGCTTGCATAAGCCGCTGGTTCCCTTCCCTTTCAGCTAATTCCAGTCCTACGGTGTTGCTCTGAATTTCCGCCAGTTGGTGCGCACGGTGCCGTCACCGTGCCGTCGCGGAAGCTCAAAATCGAGGGCACGACGTGGCGAAGATCCGGATCAGCAAACGCACCGTCGACGCCCTGGAGCCCGGGGAGAAAGCGTATGTCGTCTATGACGCGGAGCTGACCGGCTTCGGTATCCGCGTTGCGCCGGCCTCGACGAAATCACCGGAAGGCCTGAAGACCTTCATCGTCGAATATCGGCCTGGCGCCGGAGGTCGCACTGTCCGGAGCGTCCGGCTCGCGATCGGTCGCTACGGCGTCGTCACCCCGGACGATGCTCGGCGGATCGCGCGGGACAAGCTTGCTCAGGCCCGCACCGGTGAGGATCCGGCAGCACAGCGGCGCCAGGACCGCGGTACGCCCACGGTGGCAACGGTGGCCGAGAAATGGATGGCAGAGCAGGTCGCCGAGAAGTTCTCCGGCAAAACGAAGGTGCTCTATCGCTCCTATCTGGTTCGGCACGTCCTACCAGCGATCGGCACCAAAAAGCTGACGCTCGTCACCCCCGGCGATATCGACGCGATTCACGTGAGCCTCGGTGCGGCAGGCAAGCAGCCGACCGCGAATCGCCTCGTATCGATGCTATCGGCCGTTTTCAATTTCGCACTGCGCCGCCGGCTCACCCCTGCAGGCTTCACCAACCCGGTGTTCGGACTTGAGCGCTACCGGGAGGAAAAGCGCGAACGCTTCCTGACCACGGCGGAGCTTCAACGCCTTGGCGACGTCCTGCGCCAGGCGGAAACCACGGGCCTCGCCTGGCATCCGAGTCCCACCGGGAAGACGAAGCACGCGCCGAAGCCCGAGAACCGGCACGAGGTCTACAGCCCGCACGTGACCGGTGCGATTCGGTTGCTGTTGTTCACCGGCTGTCGCTTACGGGAGATCCTGCACCTACGCTGGAGCGAAATCGATTTCGAGCGCGGGTTCCTGTTCTTGCCAAAGTCAAAGACTGGCGCGAAAACGGTGGTGCTGAACGCGCCCGCCCTGGACGTGCTGGCCGCGCTTCCCCACGCAGGCACCTTCGTCATCGCCAGCGGAGATCCGGAGAAGCCTCGGGCCGACCTACAACGGCCCTGGGCTCGGATCACTGCCGCGGCTGGTCTCGACGGTCTCAGGATTCACGACCTGCGACACAGCTTCGCCAGCGTTGGCGCCGGTGGTGGCATGGGCTTACCGATCGTCGGGAAGTTGCTCGGGCACACGAACACCAGCACCACCGCGCGCTACGCGCATCTCCATGCGGATCCGCTGCGCCAAGCATCCGAGCGCATCGGCAGGACCATCGCGGCAGCTCTCGACAGCAGGCCGCCCGCCGAGATTATTTCGATCACGGACGCGCGGAAATCGGCTTGACGGTTACCTGATTTCGCGTAGTTTTCTGGAGCCAGCCCGAGTGTGATGCTCCGGTAATGGTTAATCGCTTTCGGGGCCCGATCTTGGGCCGCCTAGCCGATCCTTTGGATTGCTAGGCCGATTGCGGTTCAGCTCTCCACGATCAGCTAGGCGCTCGTTGCGGCTAATTCGAACGTGTGGAGAGATGAGTGATTGAACATCTTTTAACGACAAACGAGGCCGCCAAGCGGCTCAGTGTCACGTCCAGTTACCTTGAGAAAATGCGGGTGGTCGGTGGCGGCCCCGAGTTCGTAAAGCTCGGGCGGTCCGTCCGCTATCAGCCAGTTGCGCTCGCAGCGTGGGTAGAGTCCTCAAGGCGTCGCTCAACCTCCGATCGGGGAAACGCGGCGTAATGGACGCTCAGCTTTATGAGGCTGGCCCCCTAAAACGGCGCCGCCGCACTGCCGCCGCTGTAGAGCAGCTTGAGCAACAGATCCTCGACGTCCTCGCCGACGATCACCCGCAGTCCGTACGGCATGTATTCTACCGCATGACCGACCCACGCTTGCTGGAGCCCGTTGAGAAATCGGAGGATGGGTACAAGCAGGTGCAGAAGCGCATGGTAAAAATGCGCCGGGCCGGTTTGATACCTTACGCCTGGATTACTGACGCCACGCGCCGTGGATATTTCGTCGACACGTTTAGCGGGTCCGGTGATTTTCTGCGGCGTGTCGCCGGTCTGTACCGTTCCGATCTATGGCAGCAGGCCGACGCCTATTGCGAGGTTTGGACCGAAAGTCGTTCGATCGCCGGAACCATTCAGGACGACTGCGAGGAATTGGCCGTCAGCCTCTATCCTTGCGGCGGCTTTTCTTCAATCACTCTAGCTTACGAAGCGGCTGAGATGATCAATGGCCGTCGGGATGGGAAACCGGTCATCATCTTTTATGTCGGTGATTTCGACCCCGCCGGCGTGCTGATCGATGTGGCACTGGAGCGCGAGCTTCGGAGTCACCTTCTTCCGGATGTGGTGATGACCTTCAAACGGATCGGCATCACCCTCGACCAGATCGAGACATACGACCTACCAGGCAAGCCACGGAAGGCCGGCGATCGACGCGCTCCGCATATCCTCGAAACCGTAGAAGCTGAGGCGCTGCCGGCCGGCATTCTCCGCCGGCTGCTTCGTGCAGAGGTTGAAGCGCTATTGCCCGCGAACGCTCTGCGCGTCGCTCGCGTGGCTGAAGAATCCGAACGCTCGTATCTCGTGGATCTAGCTGCTGCTGTGCAGCGATCAAAGACCGGCCGGTCGGAATAAAACGGCCGAGGAAGCGCCGGCTAGTGCCCCTCGGCCTCACCAACAACGCCCTTCGGAGACGATCAATGGCTTACCTACTTCATACGCTACGCCGCCTGTTCAGCAACCCCGAGCCGTGGCAGGCCTGCGGGCCCGTCACGTCCGCGATCCGCTTGCTTCACGCCAATCACGGTGACCGCTGATGTCGGCCTCTGGCACTATCGACTCGCGTCCCATGTCCCGGACCGCCGCCGCGAAGGCCGTTCGGGCGGCACTGGTGTGGGACAGCGGCACACCCGCGGAGGAACGTCGTCTCGGCGCTTCTGAAGCCCGATGGCTTTTGCGGTCACAGATCAACGATCGGGCGCAGCTGGCGGAGATCGTTGAGGGGCTGAGGGCCGGACCGTATTTCTTCCTAGCCGCCTTGCAGCGATCCGCGCCATTCATTGGCGGGCCCGCCGCGCGTGTCTCCCTCAACCTGTTCGAGGCGCACCTATTCGGCGCTGCCAGCGGTGGGCTGGATGGTCCCTACGCCGTCGCCTTCATGGCCGAGTTCGCCACGGCCGCGCCGTTTCTGACCGTGCTGCATTGATCGGCCGGGGCTCGCCGCCATGTCCGATCGACAGCCGAAGCGTAAGCGCGCCAATTCCCAGGATATCACGGACCTATTCCGGATCCTCAAAAACATGTGCCGCGACGAGGACGTCAGCGACGCACACTTCCGTCTCGCGTTCCGGATCTCCCAGGGCAGGAACGATGACACGGGCTGGGCTGAGGCCTCGCACGACCTTCTCATTGATGAGGTGCCGCGGACGCAGAAGGGCAAGATCCGCGGCTTCCGCGACGTCATGCGCGACGACTTGGGATGGGTTCGCATCCTGCCGGGCCAGCGTGGCCAAGGGACGATGTATCAATTCCGAGACGAGCGGTGCGCGGCGTTGGAGGCCGAGAGCGAGCGCAAACGCGAAGCACGACACGCCAAATCCGCGCTCTATAGGATCGAGCGAATTACGGCCCTGAAAGCCGCCAGTTTAGGGATAAATCCTAACTCCTCATTCTCATCTGGCTCGACGGATTTGAGGGGTAAAATTCTACCCCCTAACGGTCCGCGTATAGGGGTAGATCCGTTGCCTGTTGAGGGGCAAATATCTACCCCCGTACTACCTCACAGTACTACCTCAACAGAGGGCTACCGGAAGCAGGATGAGACTCAGGACGCACATGCGCCCCCGACCGTGAGCGCTCGTGCCATCTCTCGCCTTCGCCCGCCGCCACCGCCGATTGAGGATGGCGACGATCTGATTGAGGTCGCTCCGGCTCAACCCGGCCCGGCAATTCGGCAGGTCATTCCTCCGCCTCCCGAGGATGACGACCGGGGCGACTACGCCAGCCCCTCAAGTACGGCGAACGATCCTGGCACGGACTACAAACGGGCTCGAGACGGCGGATAGCATGCCCCGTACATGACCAGAACAGCCCCGTGGCGGCGTTGGCGGGCTCGGCAGTAGCGGATCCCCAGCGACCAAGCTCTCCGCGGCCGTTTTGGACCCTTCTGAGAAACAATCCGCAAGCGCGCCTCGCGGGCGGGTAATTCGCCTGATCAACTCGAACGGATATCCCTGAATGACCGCCGGCTTGGACACCTTCGCGAAGGTCCGCGCGCTTCACGACCGTACGGATAACCCGGGCGAGAAGGCATCGGCCGCCGCGCGGATGAAAGCCATCGCCAAGAAGGCCGGCCTGACCGTCGAGCAAGCGCTGTCCAAGTTGGACACTCCAAAGCCGGTGACGGACGCTCAGTCGATGGTCGACGCCTTCGCCGAATTCATGAACCGACCTGAAGCGGTGACCGAACGGAACGAGCGCGAAGCCCGTCGGCGTGTCGAGGCATCTGACATCCTGGCACGGTACGGATCCGAGGACGCGGTATTCACGGATACGCCGTTGGAGGCCGCTCTTCGCGCAGCATTCGAGTCGCTCCTGGGGCAGGGAGACAGATCGGAAATCGGGTCCAGCCTCGACGGTTGGGGCACCCACGCCTCGCGCGCTACAATGCCCCTCAGCGTGCGGCATGCGGCTTCGCAAGCTTGGCCCATGCCCGAGACCGTCGCGTCGGCCTGGGCTGAGTATGAGGCAGCCGACCGCCTCACCCATGAGCGCTACGTCGTCGACGACTATTTCAACCCGTACCTTTTCACCGAGGCCCGCCAGCAGCTCGTTGCGGAGATCCTGAATACACTGCCGGCCCGGTCCCTCAACGACATGCGAGCCCGCGGGGCATGGCTCGGCCATTGGGCAGATGGAGAGTTAGAGCAGAGCCGGGACGATCAACGCGCCGTCGTGGCCGCTCTCCGCGCCGACATCGAGCGCATGGGCCAGCGCCTCCGGGAGCAGGACGCAACCACCTTCGGTAATTCAGAGCCCAAACCTGCAAGCCCTGTCCAAACTGGACAGCCGGCCCGTCCAACTCGTGCTGATCGGCATGCAGCTATCCGGACGCTTGTCGCCGAAGGCCACGGCGACCGTGAGATAGCCCGTCGCCTCGGGATCTCCCCAACGACAGTCGGGACCGTCCGGCGAGGGATGGTGTAGCGGGGCCGTCGCGATCGACCCGGCAGAGGATCAGCCTGGCCTATCCTCCGACAATCAGAGGGGGAATTACACAGCGCATAATCTGGTCGCCCCGGGATTACCAAAGCAAAGTCCCGACGCCGCGCGAGTCCATAACGGGAACACGTGACGAACTGTTGACAGTTACATGGTAGAATGCTGCACGTGTAGCGTAGTGGGAGGCCGCGTCATGGCCCTGGACCTGTTCGTCTCCGGCGTCCTGATCGGGAGAGTTGTCCGCTGTTGGTCAGGCTGCTTCGCCTACAGCCCAAGCGGCGCTCCCCTGGGCGAGTACGCCGACCTCGATGCGGCCGCCGCGGCGGCCGCAACTCGCGTCGCCCTGGAGCCCGTCGCGGCATGACCAGGAACGACACCAACACCGAGCTGCTGATCCGCCTCATCCAGCGCGTGCCAATGCTGGCAATCGATGTGAAGGCTGCCGAGGCTGAAGGCGACCTCCCTGCCACCGCCTACCAGAGAGCCGTCACAGAGTGTCAGCGAGAGGCAACAGCGCCCGTCGCAAAGATCCGGGAGGTAGCCCACCCCGAGACCGTCGTGTCGCTCCTGACGCCTACGCGCGGGCCGCTGCAGCCGCCGACATGATGCGGACCACGCTGGAGCCCGTGTCAGCTTGATCGCCCGCTCTGATTACCAAGGGAGGGGGGAGGCAAAAGTCCGGGCCGCGAGGGCTTCTGACCGCACTGGGTCGCATTCGCAGATTTAATTTCCTCAAGGCCGATTTCGCAATTCAAGTTGGAGGCAAAAATGGCCGGTCAGCACGGCGGAAGACGCCCTGGCGCAGGGCGGAAATCGGGGCCTGTAATTGGTCCAGATTCGATCATTGCTCTGGTCGACGTGCTCAGCCGGCTGCCTTGCGGAGAAGCGGGCCGGCGAAGGCGGTGTGCGACGGCGCTTGCGGCATACGGGGCCAGCAATGAGGAGATCGCCGCGGCCCTGGCGATCGAGTCCGCCGACTTGGCGGAACTCGTCGGCGCTGACATCGATATTGGCCGCATCGTCCTGCGAGCGAATATCCGGCACGAAATTATGCGCGCCGGGCTCGGCCAGGGCCGGACCTTTTCCGTGGCAGCGGCCAAAACGGCGTTGCGCTGGCTCGCACCGCCGGAAGCAAGGCGCTGACGATGCGCCCGTTCGACGTGCTGCGGATGACGAAGGGCGACTGCAAGCTAGCACTCCGGCAAGCCGCGCAACGCCAGCTTGTCGCCTTCGCTCTTCTGGAGGCGAACCCGCGCCTCCCCGACCGTGATACCGCCGCGGCGGGGATCCCCGCAGCATGCTTTGGCAGACTACCCTGCGCCGGCTTGTCGAGTTCGCCCGCCGCGAGCGTGCCGACCTGATTGGTAAAGCCGTCCTCCTCGCCCAAGCCTCACCATCGTAGGGTCTACCGCGACCATACTCGGCGTTTCGGAAGGTCTGCTTGGCGGAGGTTTAATCGCCTCCGGATGACCGAAGGTGGCCGAAAGCTGCCGGTCCGCTTCGGAGACGTTCCGCCGGATAAGCGGCCCTCCACCGACCCAAACTCACCGTACACATCCGCTGGCCCACTTCTTTCTAAGCGGACGTTCATCGTCGGATTGAGCAGGTGGCAACACCCTTTCGGAACAGCTGGATCGTGCCGCTGCCGTTGTGTCGTAATAGACACATCCACAGGCACAAACAGCTCACCTACGTCGCGCCCCCAAGCGTGGGTTTCTACTCCGTTGACTTGTCGTCTCAAAAAGTGCCGGTGGAGCTGTCAAGGTTCTCACGGTCCCGTGATCGTGAGCTAAGAGGGAATTCGGTGAAGCCTGCAAGGGCGAGACCGGAGCTGCCCCCGCAACTGTGAGCGGTGAGCCGCTGCCGAACATGACCACTGGCATCTAGTGCTGGGAAGGTCAGGCAGAGGTGACGACCCGTGAGCCAGGAGACCTGCCTTGGCGGTTGTTTTGGTCTCGCGGGCGGGGTGTCCGGTGGGTCGCCGTTCGACGCGGGTCCATCAGACCTTCATCGCGCACGCGCGCTCCATCGACATGCGGCCCCGGCAAGCGGTGGGGCTCGCCCGATGGTCTTCGTTCTCCAGTTTCCTCGTCGGCGACATCGCCGCCTCTCGCGCCTCCTTCGTGGGAGTACGATCCTCGCGGCAGGCCTTCTGACATCCGAGGTGCAAGCCAAGGACGCGGCGGTCGCCCTGGACACGCTCTCGGTCGAGGCGAACGCGGGCGGACCCGCCCGCCCGGACGTCCTCGGTCGCTCCGTCGATGCGATCAGCCTGATCGGACCAACACCGGGCTTCCGCTCCGACCGTGCGGTATCGAGCACCAAGACCAATACGCGCCAGCTCGACGTCCCGCAGGTGGTCACGGTCGTGCCGCGCGAGCTCATCACCGACATCAACGCCACCCGCGTCGACCGCGCCTTCGACTACGTGCCGGGGCTGACCCAAACGAACAACTTCGGTGGCCTCGGCACATTCGCGTACGCCATCCGCGGCGTGACCACGGCCGAGGTCTACCGCAACGGCCTCGCGGCGAACCGCGGCGGCCCGCCCCCGCTCATCGACACCCAGAACATCGAGCGGATCGAGGTACTCAAGGGGGCGGGCGGCGCCCTGTTCGGTCGCAGCGACCCCGGTGGCCTCGTCAACATCATCACCAAGCAGCCCACCGCCACCCGCTTCGTCGAGATGGGCGGGCTCTGGGGCTCGTTCGAGCAGTTCCGCGGCACCGTCGATGCCGGCGGTGCCCTGAACGACGAGAAGACGCTGCTCTACCGCTTCAACCTCGCGGGCGGGAGCCAGAACAGCTACCGCGATTTCGTCGGCGACGATCGGCTATTCATCGCGCCCGTCCTCAGTTGGCAGGTCACGCCGGACACCAAGCTGACGGTCGAGGCCTCGGTCACCCGCAACAACGTCATCGTCGACCGCGGCGTGGTCGCGGTGAACAAGCAGCTCGGGTTCGTGCCGATCTCCCGCTTCCTCGGCGAGCCCGGACAGGCCACCCGCCAGACCGATGAGGTTCTGCAGGTTCGGCTCGACCACCGCTTCGACGCGGACTGGCAGATGCGGCTCGCGGCGCAGTTCAACACCGGCACCCTCAATGGCGAGAGCGCTGAGGGTCGCGGCCTCCAGGCCAACAACCGTACCGTCATCCGCGACCGCAATTTTCGCGACTACAGCTACGACTCGGCCATCAGCCAAGCCGAGATCGTCGGCCGGTTCAGGACCGGCGACGTCGGCCATACCCTGCTCCTCGGCTTCGACCGCGAGGACTTCGACAATCGGCAGCTCTACCTGCGATCGAACTTCAACACGTTCCCCTACGCGTTAGACATCTACAGCCCTCGCTACGGTCAGCCCCTTCCGCCGCTCACGCGCGCCTCCAACACCCTGGAAAGCGTGACGGACACCGGCTTCTACGCCCAGGACCTGGTCGATCTCGCCCCGCAATGGAAGGCGCTCGCCGGCGTGCGCTTCGACCTGTTCGAGCGATCCTTCAAGCAGCGCGTCGGGAACACGAGCGGCGAGCAGACCCGGGCCGCCGCCTCGCCGCGGGCGGGCCTCGTCTATCAGCCCCTTCCCGAGCTCGCCCTCTACGCCAACGTCAGCACCAGCTTCCGTCCCAACATCGGCACCGACGCGAGCCTCGGGGCCCAGTCGCGGCCGTTCGAGCCGGAGACGGGCCTCGGCTACGAGGCCGGGGTCAAGGTCGAGCTCTACGGCGGCGCCTTGCTGCTGACCGGCGCGGCCTTCCGCATCGACCGCCAGAACGTCCTCACCGCCGATCCCAACAACAGCGGCTTCCAGATCGCGGCCGGGGGCGTGCGCAGTCAGGGCTTCGAGTTCTCCGCTGCGGGCCAGCTCACGCCGGAGCTTCGCATCATCGGCGGATACGCCTTCACGGACGCGTTCATCACCAAGGACAATGTGCTCCCGCTCGGCGCCCCGCTGCTCAACATCCCCGAGCACAGCGGCACCATGCTGGCGGTCTACGAGGTCCAGGCCGGCCCCCTTCGCGGGCTCGGCATCGGCGGCGGCGTACGCGCGGCTGGGGAGCGGGCTGGCGACGCATCCAACTCCGGCTTTAAGCTGCCGACCTACGTCGCCGCCGACGCGCTCGCCTACTACAAGTTCGAGAACTTCCGCTTCGGCATCAACGTGGAGAACGTTTTTGACACCGCCTACTACGTCGGCTCCGTCAGCCAGTTCCGCGTCGATACTGGTTCGCCCCGTCGGATCACGGGTTCACTGCTGGCACGGTTCTGACGAACGCGTGCCGCCGGCGGGAACGCAAATCACCATGGACCAAAGCGCAATGACGTCCCGAGCCGGTACAGGGCTGGCCATGTTCGGGGCGGCCGTGCTGCTCGCATCGGCCGGCGCAGTTCGAGCCGAGCCGACGCGCTACCCTTTCACCCTTGAGAACTGTGGAACGGACATCAACTTCAAGGGGGCGCCCAAGAGGGTCGTATCCGTAGGCCAGACGCAGACGGAGATCCTGTACGCCCTCGGTCTCGCGGACCGCGTCGTCGGCACCGCCGTTTGGTTCGGGCCCGTCGCCAGGCCCTACGAGGCGGCGAACGCACAGGTGCCACGGCTCGCCGACAACACGCCGAGCTTCGAATCCGTGCTTAATCAAACGCCGGACCTCGTGACGGCGATGTTCGCATGGCACATCGGCCCGCACGGGGCCGTGGCCCGGCGCGAGCAGTTCACTGACCTAAGCGTGCCCGTCTACGTGTCGCCGGCCGATTGCGTAGGCAAGGACAACTCCGCTCCGGGCGACGGTGTGCGCACGCTGCCCTTCAGCATGGACCTGGTCTACCGCAACGTCCGCGAGCTTGGACGGATCTTCGACGTCTCGACCCGAGCCGAGACGCTGGCGAGCGAGTTGAAGGCCCGCGAGGACGCGGCCATCGCGTCCATGGCCGACAGCCCGGTACGCGGGATGCCGGTCGTCGTGTGGTTCTCCAGCCGGGACGTCAAAGGCGACGCCTTCCTAGCGGGGGCCAAGGGCGTTCCGGCCTACATCCTCGACAAGCTCGGGGCACGCAACGTGATCACCACGAACGAGGAGTGGCCCCAGGTGAGCTGGGAGAGCATCGCGGTCGCCGATCCCGCCGTCATCGTCCTCGTAAAGATGGACCGCCGCCTGTTCCCGGCCGACGACCTTGCGGTGAAACTCGACTTCCTCAGGACCGACCCGGTCGCACGGCGCCTGACGGCAGTTCGCGAGAACCGCATCGTCGTCATGGATGCCGCTGCGACGCGGCCGGGGCTCGGGACCATCGATGGAATGGTCTCGCTGGCGCGGGAGTTTCGTACGCTCGGGCCTGCCCGGTGAGGGCCGTCGTAGTCACTGGGTCCGCTTGGCTACCTTGGTCCATCGCCGCAGTCGCATCGCTGGCGATGCTCTGCCTGGCCGTCGCCCTGGCGATGACCGTGGGCGAGATGCAGATCCCGCTGGCGGTCGTCATGCGGGCGCTCGGTAACGCGACGCTCGATCTCGGCTATGCGGTCAGCCCAATCCAACAAGGCGTGCTGCTCGACTACCGGCTCAGCCGCGCCCTGTTCGCGGCCTCCTGCGGCGGAGCGCTCGCGGTTTGCGGCGTCATCCTGCAAGCCCTGCTCCGGAACCCCCTCGCCGAACCCTACCTCCTCGGCATCTCGGCCGGGGCCTCCACGGGCGCCGTCGCGGTGATGGTGCTCGGCCTAGGCGGCGCGGCGCTTGGGATCTCGGGCGGCGCGCTCCTTGGCGCAGTCCTGGCAATCCTGACCGTCGCCCTGCTTGCGGCCGGCTCCGGCGGCACCAGCGAGCGTGTGATCCTCTCCGGGGTCGCGGCCGCCCAGATCTTCAACGCCGCGACGGCTACCATCGTGACGACCTTCGCCAGCGCCGAGCAGGCACGCGGCGTGATGTTCTGGCTCCTTGGAAGCCTCGGCGGTGTGCGCTGGCCGGACGTCTGGCTCGCGGCGCCGGTGACGCTCGTGGGGTTCGCGATCTGCCTTGCGCATGCCCGCACCCTCGACGCCTTCACCTTCGGGGAGGATGCCGCGGCCTCGCTCGGCGTGTCCATTCCCCGGGCCCGCCTCGTGCTCTTCGCGACGACGGCCGCGATGACGGCCATCATGGTCAGCATCGCGGGTGCGGTGGGCTTCGTCGGCCTGCTGATCCCGCATGCCGTCCGGCTCGTCGTCGGTCCACGCCATATCCGCCTTCTGCCGGCAGCTCTGGTGACCGGGGCGGCGTTCCTGGTGGTCGCCGACATCCTGTCCCGCACCCTGATCGCGCGTCAGGTCCTGCCGATCGGGGTGGTCACGGCCCTGTTCGGGGCGCCGGCCTTCGCCCTGATCCTTACCCGCGCGCGGCGCCGGGCATGACGATCGCGGCACGGGACGTCCGTTGGAATGCCGGCGGCAGGATGATCGTAGACGGCGTGACGCTGGCGGCGGCGCCGGGGCGGATGCTCGGCGTCGTCGGTCCGAACGGTTCGGGTAAGTCGAGCCTCCTGCGCCTGCTCTGCGGCTTGCGGAACGTAGGAAGCGGCGTTGTGACCCTCGATGGTGGGAACATCCGCGATCTCCCGCGCCGGGCCATTGCCCGGCGCATCGCATCCGTCGAGCAACACGCCGGCACGCAGGAGAACGTGACGGTCGAGGACGTCGTGCGCCTGGGACGGACCCCGTACCGAGGGGCGTTGTCGCCCTGGACGGAGGCCGACGAGGCCGCGTTTGAACGGGCCCTCGCGCAGGTCGGCATGGACCTCCGACGCAACCAACCCTGGGCGACCCTGTCGGGCGGCGAGCGCCAACGGACGCAGATCGCCCGGGCTCTCGCGCAGGAGCCCGGCGAGCTCATCCTCGACGAGCCGACTAACCATCTCGACGTGCGCCATCAGCTCGACGTCCTGTCGCTGGTGCGCAGGCTGGGCATCACCAGTATCGTCGCCCTGCATGACCTGAACCTGGCTGCCTTGTTCTGCGACGAGGTCGCCGTCCTGAACGAAGGCCGTTTGGTTCGCTCCGGGCCGCCTGCGGCGGTCCTGACGGCCGCGTTGATCCAGGAGGTCTTCGGTGTGCGCGCCGAGGTCCACGCCTCGGCATTCAGCGGCCGGCCACACATCGAGTACCGCTTGGACTGAACGACGGGGAGTGCCACGATCATGAGTGCATCCGAGGTCGCCGACGGCGTGACCGCCTACTGGGACGCTCGCGCCCCCCGCTTCGACGGCGCCGCAGCCCATGTCCGCTCGCCGGACGACTGGACGAAGGTCCTTGCGGCGGCGTTTTGCGTCGACGGACCCAAGGACGTCGTCGACCTCGGGACCGGAACGGGTGCGTGCGCGCTCGCCGCGGCTTCCCTCGGCCATCGCGTCCGGGCGTATGACGGCTCGGCACGAATGCTTGCCGTCGCATGCGCGGCCGCCGGCAAGGCAGGGCTCGATATCGAGTTCGTACAGGCGCTCATCACGGACGCCCCGCTCGAACCGGCAAGCGCCGACATCGTCACGATCCGCAACGTGCTCTGGACGCTCGAACGACCAGGTGAGGCGCTACAGGTCGCCCGTCGCACCCTGCGCCCGGGTGGCCGTGTCGTCGTGTCCGATGGGATGTGGTCGGTCGCGCCGGGGGAACGCTCGGACTATGCCGGGGATCTCGCCGCACGGCTTCCGTTCCATGCCGGCCTGCGCGAGGTTGATGCCCAAGACTTGCTAAAAGCGGAAGGATTCACCGAGGTCGTCGCGTGGCAGCACCTGTTTCGCTCTGCGCCCTATCCAGGTGACGTTCCCATGTTCGTGCTTTCCGCGCGACGCGATGATCCGGGCCAGAATTTTCGGAGCAAACCTGACAGAAAAGAGGATGGTCCTATAGCGAACCATGCCAAGACCGAACATCCGCCTCGACAGTATGAGTGACGTAGCAGCACCGTAAGAAAGAGCCGATATGCTGACACACTCTATCATCGGTATGTCGCGCCATCGGCATGGTCGTTCAAGCTAGGTAAATCCCGTTGATCGGAATCGTTCTACAGAGAGCATCCGATCATGACAGGGGTGTGGGTGTCACACCGCCCAGCTACCGTCCGCGGCCGGAATTCGACCGGCCACCGTCATCCCTGCTCACGCAGGGATGTGGTGACGCGACTGTCGGAAGCGGACACGGCCCTCGCGATCCGCCTCTAGGGCCTGATGCCTTTGTCGGCACGATGCCGTTTAGGTCAGGCGCTACGGGCCTGTTCCGGATGTCGGCCTTCGGCGAACTCCTCGATGATCTTGGCGCAGAAGGCCGGCAGGTCCTTCGGGTTGCGGCTGGTGACGAGGCCCCTGTCGACCACCACCTCCGCATCGACCCATTCCCCGCCCGCGTTGCGGATGTCCGTCTTCACGGTCGGGAACGAGGTGAGCTTGCGGCCCTTCACGACGTCGGCCTCCACCAGCGTCCAGGGCCCATGGCAAATGACGCCGACCGGCTTGCCCTGCTGGAAAAAGTCCCGGACGAAGCCGACCACGGCCTCGCTGCCCCGGAGCTTGTCGGCCCCGACGCTGCCACCGGGGATGACGAGCCCGTCGAATTCCGAAGCGGACACGCCGTCGATGGCCTTGTCGACCGGATACTTCCCGGCCGGGTCGAGGTCGTTGTTGACCGTCTCGGCCTCGCCGGCCTCAAGCCCGACCACCGTGACGGTCGCGCCGGCCGCGAGCAGTGCCTCGCGGGGCTTCGTGAACTCCGGCTCCTCCGTCCCGCGAGGGGCGATCAGGATAGCGATGGTCTTTCCCTGAAGGGTCATGGGTTATTCCTCTCTGTGTGATTGTCGGAAGGAGTGGCCTCAGGCCGGGATGCTCTCGGGCGAGGCGGTGTTCTCGGCGGTCACGCCGTTCTCGCAGTGCCGGAACTCGCTCAGCGCCCGGTAGACCTGAAGGCGCGCCCGCATCACCGAGCCGAGCGGCCGATGCGCCGCGAGGCTGTGCGCGGGGCGGAAGGTCATCACCTCGTCGAAGTAGCGCACCCGCTCGGGGGAATAGGCGTCCTGTCGGGGCAGGCGGAGCGTCGCCACTGTACGGTACGGGCTGACCGCGACCGGCCAATCGACCGACGCGTCTTCGATGGGCTGGCGCTCGGGGTCGGCCCAGAGCTGCGCCCTCAACTCGAAGACCACGTCGGTCTCGCGGAAGAACGCCGCCGCCGCGTGACGAAAACCGTCCTCGTCGCCGTGTGGGTCGAGGCGCCATGCGGCGAGGTCCCGTTGTGCCGGCGAGGCGGGCACCGCACCGAGCTTGGCCACGTAATCGCCGAACCGCATCGGCGCCTGGCTGAAGTAGCTGTCGGCCAGGGGGTGGCTGTAGGGATGGCCCAGGAAATCGGCCATGGCGCTTTCCGTGCCGAACGCGTGCAGCACCCTGTTGAGGTTGCGGGCCGTTGCTGCGACGGCGCTCTTCACACCCTCGGGCAACCCGGTCGACTTGCCGATGACCGTGCCGTCGCGCAGGAAGCCCGCCGCTGTGCCCGACGGGAAGGTCGTGCCGGTTGCGAGCACGAAGTCCTGGGTGTCGACGTCGTGGCCGGGCAGCCTCTCGCCTGGTACGCCGAAGACCTTGATCGACATGCCGCGATGGGTCGACACCCTGTCGCCCAGGATCTCCCCCGGCCCCTGCGCGAAGCGCACCGCCACCGCGTGCTTGCCCGGCATGGCAAAAAGGCCCTGCGCGAGTTCCGGCGGCAGGTTCTCCGGGACTACCATCTCCCCGACGACGCAGGCCGAACTCTTGGCATGGCTCGCCCGGACCGCGTGATGCTGGCGCTTCTCCACCACCTGCGACTGCTGCAGCATCCCTTGGATGATGCCGTCGATGGACTTCTGCTCGTCGAGGGCGACCGTCTCGACGTCGGGTGCGTAGCGAAGGTAAGCCATGCTCGTTTCCGGTTCGGCGCGAGGGCGCGTCACAACAAAGCGTCAGAGATGCCGGACTGATCCAATCAGGCCGGAAACGGCTCTAGCGGGTGTAGGCAGCCCAGGCTTTCACCCCACGGCTTCGGGTGGCCACCGTCTCGGTCGCAGGTTCCCGGGACGACAGCATCAACGACGCGCTGGCGGACACCAATCCGGCCATCGCCCGAAGGTCGTCTGGCTGCCGGTGGTTGCGCGCGACAGCCTCCGCCTCATGCATGAGACGAAGGTTGCAGGCCTTGGTCGCAAGACTACCGTCAGGTGTGCATGCATCATGTCGGGCGCAGGCCGCATCGAGGGCATCCACCGGTGCCGCAGGCGCGTTGTTGCCCGGGCCACAGTAGTTGCCGTGTATCAGGGCGGTCCGGGCCTGCCGGTCCGCGGTCTGTGCCGCGACAGGCCCGGCAAGGACGGGGGCGAGCGGCAGCGTGAAGGCAAGCCTATAGATCATTGCAGGTCCTACCGTCCGGCCTTTAGACAGATCGTGCTCGAATGCACCCGGCTTTCACTGTGAGTTCCGCGGGAAAAGCCTTCCGGACACGCTCCGGTTCCAGGCTGGTCGCGATGTCGCAACCGAACGCGATGCCGGGGTGCAGTGGGACGCGTCCGACGCCGGCCTCGCGGACGAGGCCCTCGACCCCGGCACGACCGCGGACGGCCAGGATCTTGAGGGACTCTTACTTGGCGGAAATAAAATCATCTCGGCGCCAGCATTTGCTGTTGGCGCCGACCGCCATGAGACGTCTGTTCAACAGCCTGATGATGTCTGGGAACGGAGCGATGCGCACGTCGTTCATCCCGACGCCATACCGATCCGGAGCCTCCGACCTTGCAAGCGCCCGTCCGCTACAGCCCCCACGTCGAACAGGTCGGGCCCGACGAGGGCGCGACAATCGACAAATTGAACGAGACGTTCGACACGATCCTGCAGACCGTCGCCGATCATTCGGGGCATGCCGTCAGATCCGTGCACGCCAAGGCGCACGGCATCCTGGAGGGTACGTTGACGGTGGACGCCGGGCTGCCTCCCGAATTGGCCCAGGGACTGTTCGCCACGCCCGGCGAGCACAAGGTCTACATGCGGATGTCGACCAATGCCGGCGATATCCTGCCCGATGCGGTCTCGCTTCCGCGCGGCCTCGCCCTGAAGGTGCTCGACGTAGAGGGTGAGCGGCTCCCGGGTGCCGAGGGCACGACCCAGAACTTCATCATGGTCAACGGCACGGTCTTCCAGGCCCCGAGCGCCGAGAAGTTCCTGGGCAGCCTGAAGCTGCTGGCCGGCACGACCGACCGGGTCGAGGGTCTGAAGGTCGCCGCCTCCACGGTGCTGCGCGGGGTGAACAAGGCGCTCCACGCGGTCGGCATCGACAGTCCGACCATCGGCGCGCTCGGCGGCGCACCCAACGTCGATCCATTGGGTGAGACCTACTACAGCGTCACGCCGTTCAGGTACGGGGACCACATCGCGAAGTTCTCGGTGGCCCCCGTCGCGCCGGCGCTGACTGCGCTGACCGGCCGCGAGATCGACGCCTCCGGCCGCCCGAACGCGATCCGCGAGACGGTGCAGTCCGAGATGGCCGGCATCGCGGGCGAGTGGGAGTTCCGCGTCCAGCTCTGCCGCGACCTCGAGCGCCAGCCGGTCGAGGATCCGACGGTCGAATGGAGCGAGGACGAGGCACCGTTCCAGCGTGTCGGGCGCATCCGGGTTCAGCCGCAGGACAGTTGGGACCCGGGCCGCGTCGATGCCGTCGACGAGCACATGCGCTTCAACGTCTGGACCGGCCTCGCCGCGCACCGTCCGCTCGGAAACATCAATCGTGCCCGCAACGCGCCCTACAAGCACTCGGCCGAGTTCCGCCAGCGCTTCAACGGCTGCCCGATCCATGAACCCGGCAGCGGCCGCTGAGGGAGGAATGTGCATGCGTGTCGTCATCGTGCCGGCCGCGGCTGCCCTGATCCTTCTAGGTGCGACCCGGGTTCAGGCGGACGACACCGCGCCGACGGAACTGAAGCCCTTCAACGTCACCATCCGGGTGTTCGACCCGACGAAGGGCCTGGAAAACGGCCAGAACCATGTGCTGCCGGTCGACAGTCCGGACGCAGAGCACGCCATCGCCTCGACCACCGCCAACGCCGCCTCGTTCACGCGCGAGGCGGAGGGGGACAAGGCGCTGCCCGTCGCGTTGACCTGCGTGACGGTCGAGGCGCGCTGAGGCGACAGCAGTCAGGGGACAAACGACGTCGCGAGGGTCGACGCCGAGGGGGGCCCCGGCGTCGACCCCCGGTGGCACGAAACCGCATCACCTCATCGTGGCGGGGCATCGTCGCCGGACCTGCACGACGACGAGGGCGCGGATCCGGAAACTTCGTCCGTCCCGTACGCGATCGCCGGCCTCGAGTGAACCGCCGCCCATGGAACGGGTGGCCGGTGCGGTGGTTCAGTGACCCCACGATGCCCAGCGGCAGCTTCGCACCGTCGTCACTGCAACGGGAGGATCCGCATTGCTGCTCTACGATCATCCGCTGTCGTCCTACGCGCAGAAGGTCAAGATCGCCCTGCGCGAGAAGGGCCTGCCCTTCATCACCGAGCTGCCGGAGAGTTTCGGCACCGGTCGGAGCGACGGGCCCTTCGCCGCCGCCAACCCCCGAACCGAGGTGCCGGTGCTGATCGACGGCGCGGTGTCGATCTTCGAGTCGACCGTGATCCTCGAGTACATCGAGGAGCGCTGGCCCGAACCGCCGCTGCTGCCGCGGGATCCCGCTGCCCGCGCTTTCGCCCGGATGACCGAGGACGTGTGCGATACGCAGTACGAGGCCGTGAACTGGGGCTTCGGCGAGGTCCTGTGGTTCGGCCGGGCCACCGGCACGCTCGCCGAGCACCTGATGGCCCAGGCGCGAGCGCAGACGCGGGCGCTTCAGGAATGGCTCACCCGGCGGCTCGGCGCCGCGGACTGGTTCGGGGGTGCCGGTTTCGGCTGGGCAGACGCGGCCGTCGCACCGATGGTCAATCGCTCCGTTCATTACGGCCTCGGGCCGGAACCCGGCAGCCCGCTCGCCGCCTGGCACGCGCGCCTCCGGCGGCGGCCTTCCGTGGCCGCCACGTTCATCGAGTTCGACGCCGCCGCCGCCAAGATGGCCGCCGCCTCCGACCTCTACACGACCGGCGAGCGCCGCCGCGAGTACCGCGACCACCGCCTCGAATGGATGATCAAGTCCGGCGGCGTCGCGGTCGTGCTCGCCGGCCTTCGCGACGGCAACATCCGTTTTCCATGGCCGCAGGGTGACTGAGGGCTCTGTCGCGCCGCCAAGAAACCCGGCGAACCTTCACCGTCGCGCCCACGCGCGCAGATCGGCGACGAAGAGGTCAGGCGCCTCCATCGCGGCGAAGTGGCCGCCCCGGGGCATCGCCTGCCAGCGCGTCACCGCGTAGCCGCGCTCCACCCATTCCCGCGGAGGTACCGGCGTCCGAGGATCGGGATAGGCAGCGAACGCCGTCGGCACGGTCACGCGTTGGCCTGGCGGCATCCGACGGACCCCTTCGGCCTGCGCGCCGGCGTAGTACCACGTCGCGGACTCGAACGCGTCCGTCAGGATGTAGAGCAGGGCGTTGGTCAGCAGTTGGTCCTTCGAGAACACCTGCGCGAACGGCCGCCCGCGCAGGTCCGCCCAGTCGTGGAAGCGCTCGACCAGCCAGGCCAATTGCGCGACTGGCTCGTCCGCCATGGCGTAGCCCAGGGAGAGTGGCTTCGTGCCCTGGAGTTGCGCATAGGCCCCGAGCGCCTTCTGGCTGGCGTCGGCCTCCATCTGCCATGCCCGCTCCGCGGCGCTCTCCGGCTCGGCATCCGGTTGCACCAACAGGTAGTTGAGATGGATCCCATCGAGTGATGCGGCGTGATCGAGACCGAGCCAGGCCGCAACCCCTGCCCCCCAGTCTCCGCCCTGCACGCGGTAGCGCGGGTAGCCCAGCCCCTCGCGCATCAGACGGTCGAACAGGCGCGCCGTGGTGCGCGGGCCGATCGGCGCGGCGGGCTTGCCGGAGAAGCCGAAGCCGGGAAGCGCCGGAATCACGAGGTCGAACGCATCCTCCGGCTGCCCGCCATGGCGCGAGGGGAAGGCCAGCGGCTCGATCACGCGCCAGAACTCGTAGATCGAGCCGGGCCAGCCGTGGATCAACAGAAGCGGCCGCCTGCCGTTGGCTTCACCGACAACGTGTACGGCGTGCAAGTCGAGATCCTCGACCCGGATCAGGACCTGCGGGAAGCGGTTGAGTTCGGCCGCCGCGGCCGCCTCGTCGAAGCCGTCGAGCTAGTAGGCGCATAGGTCGGCGAGAACCTCCGGATCGCAGCCGTAACGCCACCCCGCCTCCGCCGGCAGGCGCGGCATGCGATAGGCCCGGACGCGATCCCGGACCCAGGCCAACCTGTCTGCATCCCACGCCACGGTGAACGTCTGCATCGCCGTCCTTTCCATAAGCCGTCGCTCAGAGCTGTCGCGCGGCGGCCTCGAACCGACCGCTCGGATGGGCGGTGACGCGCCGCCGTGGCCCCGCATGGAGAACCCCGAGCTTGGACGAATGTCTGTCATCCGAGCGGGAGGCAGGGGGGGGCACCCCCAGCGTCACGCCTCGCCCCAGAGCGCGCGGACCCGCGCCACGGCCGGCCGCGCGATCATCCGTTCGAAGTACCCGGCGAGGTTGGGCGGGAGCGCGATGCCCTCCTGCGGTGCCCAACGTGTCGCGTAGAACAGCGCGCTGTCGCCGATCGTGAACGCCTCGCCCGCCACGTAAGGGCGCCCCGCCATCTGCCGATCGAGGATCGACAGCGCCTCATCGATGATGGCGCGGCCCTGCTCCCTCACCGAAGCCTGCCCGAGCTTGAGCGTCTGGTGCAGCGTATCCTGCGGCTCGTAGTTCGCCGCCTTGAACAGCCGCCCGAACCCTTGCAGGTGCAGCGTGCCGATGGCGTAGTCCATCACCTCGAGGCCGTGTCGCTCCGCCTCCGGATCAGCCGGGATCAGCCCCGTGTCCGGGTTCGTGCGGGCCAGCCAGGTGGCGATGGCACCGTACTCAGTCATGACGGTCCCGTCGTCGCGCACCAGAGTGGGGACCTTGCCCTTGGGGTTGATCGCCCTGAACGGCTCCTGGCCGGTCTCGCCGCCGGCCACATCCATCTTCACGCTCTCATATGGGCTGCCGATCTCCTCCAGCAGGATGTGGATGCCGATCGCGCAGGTGTGGGGGCCCCAGTAGAACTTCATCGCGTGACCGTGTTTTGGATGGCGGCAGGATGAGGCACGGCGTGGGCTGAGAGCGGCTTATCATGGACGCTTGGGTCGTCCCGACGCCGCGGAGCCTCGATCGGGAAAACGGGAGCGCAGAGGTGGAGTTCCCCCTCGGACACGACCGCCCGGCGCCCTTCCATGTAGCCAGTCGCGTCTGCTTACAGGACGCCGATCACACGCTCCGAATGGCCGCCATGGGCGCAAAGCCGAAGGCCTGGTTTTGCATGGGTTGGCGATCTGACACTGCGTAGCGTGTCGAAGCGGCCTGCCTGCTTCGAGGTAACTTAAGGGTTGTACGAACGTACCGGTCGCGCTCAGTTACGGCTGCCCGCCACCTATGGACTGGGCGGAAGCCACCTGCATGATCCGGCAATCGACGCGATCACCTGCCGGCAAATGCGGTGCGCCAGCGTCGTCATTGCTGCGTCCAACATGAGGCAGCACTCTGAGGCTAGCGAGTACGGAAACCGGAAGCCCCGGTCGGAACCAGTCGTGCCCAGCTGGCATCCGAGGGACCAAAAACCGACCGGGCGTCCTGAGCGCGCGGACGCTCTTAGGTAGGCACGGCCTGAATTATGTTGCGCAACGTGCCGATACCGACGATCTCGGTTTCCATCACGTCGCCGGGCTTTAGATATTCCGGCGGCTTGCGTGCGTTGCCGATGCCCGGCGGCGTGCCCGTGGCGATGATGTCACCCGGCACCAGAGTAAGACCACGTGAGAGTTCGGCGATAATGCGGGCGACCTTGAAGTACATCTGTTTGGTCGATGCATCCTGCTTAACTACGTCGTTAACGCGCGTGATCAGGTGGAGGTCGGTTGGGTCGAGATCGCCCGCCGGTACGATCCAGGGGCCGATCGGCCCATAGCCGTCCAGGCTCTTGCCCTTGAACCACTGCCCACCGTGAAGCTTGATCTGCATGTCGCGAGCGGTAGTGTCGTTGATGACGCTGTAGCCGAAGACGTGGCTCATCGCGTCGGCTTCCTCGATATTGCGCCCACGCGTGCCGATGATCACGGCGAGTTCTACCTCCCAGTCTATCGCGGTCGAGACCGCGGGGTCGAAAGGGATCGGGTCGTAGGGGCCGTTCACGGTATTGACGCCCTTGGTGAAGAACACCGGATGCGCCGGATAATCCATGTTTGTGCCGCGGACGGCTTGGCCTTCCGCGAAGTGCTCCAGATAGTTCCAGCCGACTGCATAGATGTTGCGGGTCGGTGTTGGAATTGGGGCGAGAAGGCGTACAGTCTCGACACTCGGGCCATCGCCAGAGGTTGCGGCACGGCGGACGGCATCAAGCGCGGCAGGACCGGCCTCAATGAGTGAGACCATTCGTGCCGGGTCGAAGCCCGACATCCCGGCCTGCGACAGGTCAACGATGCGCCCATCCGGTCTCACGGCGCCGACCCGCGGCGTGCTGCCCGCGTTCGGCATGAAGGTGGCGAGGCGCAGCGTGTTGCTGCCCCCCTGCGCGGGTAAGATGGGCCGCTCAGGGATTGGGGCGGATGTCTGTGCCTTTGCTGGTGACGCCAGTACGCCCGCCGCCGTCGCGGCGATCGAAAGGTGGAGCAGATCGCGTCGGGTGCTCATGAATCATCCTCCGGTAAAGGCGCACGGCATCAGTGCGCTGGAGCGCAGCGTTCATCTGTGCCGGTGGGCTGAGTTGGACATGTCCGCTCGGTGGATCAGTTCAGGTCATGCTGTCGAAGAAATCCGAGAACCTCCCGCGTAAAGTTCTCAGGTGCCTGAAGCTGAGGAACGTGAGCGCAGTCGGACAGCATCACGAATTTCGCGTCCGGCAGGCCGGCCGCGAGTTCACGCGCCATGGCGGGTGGGGTTGCCTCGTCGTGCTCTCCGACCAGAACCAGGACGGGGACGCGCACCTCGGACAAGCGTCCGCGCAGGTCGAGGCCGGCGAGCGCCGCGCACGCGGCCTGGAACACAGCCGGATCGGTGTGCAGGAAGGCGGCGCGACGCTCTGCCATCAGGTCCGGATGGGCGGCCTGGAAGGCGGGTGCGAACAGGCGTCGCATCGCCGTGTCGGCGATCGCCGCGAGCCCCATCTCGCCGGCAACCCGAGCCATGCCGCGGAAGGCCTCGCGACCAGGTTCCGAGAAGCAGGCGCCGCAATCGGCGAACACGAGGCGCTCGAATAACCCAGGGTGGCGCAGGGCGCAGAGCAGCAGCACGAAGCCGCCGTAGCCGTTGCCGAGTCCGGCCGCCGCCCGCCCGTCCGTTACCTCGCGCACGGCTTGCGCAACTCGGTCGGCGACGGCCTCGAGCCCGCCCGGCACCGGCGCGGATCCGCCGAAGCCGGGCAGGTCCGGGACGACGACCCGGAAGTCGCGGCCGAGCTCGGGCGCGACTCGATCGAAGCTTGCCTTGTCGGCGAGCAACGAGTGCAACAACACCAGGGGCGGACCCTCGCCGGATGCGGCCAGCGCCACCTGTCCATCCGCGACCATCGATTGCATCCAGACCTCCCCGACCCGCACGATCCACGGTTTCAATCCGCTGTCGCATTCCGATCAGTCGGCAGCAACCCGGTTGACGTGATATTTCACGAGTGGCAGCATGGATCGATCGAACGAGGCCCTTCGTGCTGCTCCGAGACAACATCTACGCGGCGATCCGCGCCGACATCCTGGCCTGCACACTTAGGCCAGGAGCGGAGGTGCGCGAGCAGGAACTGGCCCAGCGCTACGCCGTGAGCCGCCAGCCGGTCCGTGAAGCGCTGCTCCGCCTGGAGCGCGAGCGGTTAGTGACCGTTTACGCGCGCCAGGGATATCAGATCAACGCAATCTCCGTCTCCGACGCGCGTGATCTGCTCCGGATGCGCCTCGCGCTTGAGCCGGCCTGCGCGGTGGAGGCAGCGGCCGACGCGCCCCAGGCCGTCCTCGACGCCCTCGACGCCTTCCGCACGGTCGCCGAGGGGGCCGACTTCATCGCCGAGAACCGCGCCTTCCACATCGCCGTGGCCGAGGCCTCGGGCAACCGGCGCATGGCCGCCACCGTGCGCGACCTCGTCGAGCAGGCCGACCGGCTCGTGCGGGTGAGTCTGGACGGCATCCGGGGGCGCGATCCAGCGCTCCTCGTGGCCGAACACGTCAGCATCATCGAGGCCCTCCAGCGGCGTGACGGGCGCGGGGCGCGACGCCTCGTCCGCGAGCACGTCGCCCAGGCCGAGCGCCGCATCCTGACCGCGCTTGAGCGCAGCGCGGTGGTTCTCTGAACGCCGCCGGGTCCGGCCTCGGGCCCGAAAGAGCCGTGAAACACAGTACGGGAGAGACGCCATGAACATGCGCGAGCCGACACCGGCGATCGAGACCCGGGGCAACTTCATCGACGGGCGTGAGGTCGAGGCCGGGGACGGCACGCTGATCGACGTGCGCAACCCCGCCACCGGCGCGGTCATCGCCCGCATTCCGAATTCGGGTCCGGCCGACGTCGACCGGGCGATGCGCTCGGCCCGGGCCGCCTTTGAGGGCAAGGACTGGGGCGGCCTGGACATCCGGGCCCGGGCCCGCCTGATGAACCGGCTCGCCGACGCCTTCGAGGCCAACCTCGACGCGCTCTACCGGCTGGAGACCACCAACAACGGCCGGCCGGTCAACGAGACCCGAGCGCAGCTCTCGCGGCTGCCGGACTTCTTCCGCTACTTCGCGGGCGTGGCGCTGGCGCGGCGCGACGACGTGATCCCGGTGGAGGGCAACTACCTCAACTACACCCGCCGCACGCCGATCGGCGTGGTGGCCAACTGCACGCCGTTCAACCACCCGCTGATGATCCTGTGCAAGTCGCTGGCGGTGGTGCTCGCCACCGGCTGCACCACGGTGGTCAAGCCCTCCGAGTACACCCCGCTGACGACCCTGAAACTCGCGCAGATCTTCACCGAGGCCGGCCTGCCGCCGGGCGTGTTCAACATCGTGCTCGGACTGGGCGCCTCGACCGGTAAGGCGCTCGCCGAGCACCGCGACATCAACAAGCTGGTGCTCACAGGTGGGACCGAGGCGGGCCGGATCGCCGGGTCGGCGGCCGCGAAAGTTTTCGCCCACCAGACCATGGAGCTCGGCGGCAAGACCCCCGTGATGGTGTTCGACGATTTCGACGTCGAGAGGGCGGTGAACTACGCGGCCTTCGGTGCCTTCATCGGTGCCGGCCAGACCTGCGTATGCGGCAGCCGCCACCTCGTTCAGGCCTCGATCTACGACGAGTTCGTGGAGCGGCTCGCCGCCAAGACCGCCGCCATCCGCCTGGGCGATCCCTTCGACCCGGCGACCCAGCTTGGGCCGGTCATCTCCGAGCGCCAGCGCGACCGGGTGCTGGCTTACGCCGGCTACGGTCGCGACGAGGGCGCCCGCGCGGTGGCTGGTGGTCATGCGGTGCAGGTGCCGGGCTTCGAGGGCGGCTACTTCGTCGAGCCGACCGTGTTCGCCGACGTGCGCGCCGACATGCGGATCTTCCAGGAAGAGGTGTTCGGGCCGTTCACCAGCGTCACCCGCTTTGAAGACGAAGGCGAGGCGCTCCGGCTCGCCAACGACTCGCCCTTCGGCCTCGCGGCGGCGGTCCGCACCCGGGACGTCGCCCGGGCCCATCGGGTGGCGCACGCGGTAAAGGCTGGCATCGTCTGGATAAACGACCATCACCGCCTCGACCCAGCCTCCCCCTGGGGCGGCGTGGGCGACAGCGGAGTCGGCCGCGAATGCGGCATCGAGAGCTTCAACGACCATTTCGACGTGAAGAGCATCATGGTCGCCACCGGCGACGGGCCCTTCGACTGGTACCGCGACACGGCCGGCCAGCGCCGCCTGAACTGACGAACCGCCGGCGTGGGGGAGGACAAGTCCGCGCCAGACGGGCCCCTTCCGCGCCAACTCAGCATCCCGGAAGGAAACGCCCCATGCCCGAACCCATGAGCCCGGCGGTCAACGCCGGTGGACGCCTCGACCGCCTGCCGATCGGCCCGTTCCACCGCCGCATCATGTGGCTGATTGGGATCGGCATGTTCTTCGACGGCTTCGATATCTACATCGCCGCCACCGTGCTGGGCTCAATTCTGAAGAGCGGCTTTTCCACCTTGCCGCAGAACGCGTGGTTCGTCTCGGCGACCTTCGTGGGGATGATGGCGGGCTCGTTCCTCACGGGATTCTTCGGGGACCGCTACGGGCGGCGCTTCACCTACCAGGCTAACCTGCTGGTCTTCGGCCTCGCCGCCATCGGCGCGGCCTTCGCGCCGAACATGACGGTCCTGATCATCTTGCGCTTCATCATGGGCGTCGGGCTCGGGGCCGAGAATGTGGTCGGCTACTCGACCATGACCGAGTTCGTGCCTGCGCGCTCCCGCGGGCGCTTCCTCGGCCTGATGGCGGTGTTCGTGGTCACCGGCCTGCCAGCGGCTTCGCTCATCGGCTACCTTGTGATCCCGGCCTTTGGCTGGCGGGCGATGTTCGCGCTGGGCGGCATCGGTGCGCTCGCTGTCTGGTACGCCCGCAAGAACCTGCCGGAATCGCCGCGTTGGCTCGAGGCCGTGGGGCGGCACGCCGAGGCCGAGGCGCTGATGCGGTCGATCGAGGCTGAAGCGAGCCGCGGCGCGCCGCTGCCACCGGCCGCCGCGATGGCGCCGATACCGCCGCTCGGGCTCGCCGCCCTGTTCCGGCCGCCGCTGCTGTCGCGCCTGCTGCTGGGCTGCCTGTGCCTCGTGGTGATCAACACGCTGCTCTACGGCTTCGTGACGTGGCTGCCGACCTTCTTCATCCGGCAGGGCCTCTCGGTGGCGACCTCCTTCGGCTACGCCCTGCTGATGGGTCTTGGGGCGCCGGTAGGCAGTGCCATCGGCGCGCTGACCGCCGACCGCTGGGGCCGCAAGCCCACGATCATCGGCGCCTCGGCGGCCGCCATCGCGTTCGGGATCCTCTATCCGCTCACCCAGGATCCGGTCCTGCTGCCGCTTGTCGGTTTCGGGCTGACGGTGCCAATCTACGTTCTCGTGGCGCTTCTGTTCGGGATCTACATCCCCGAGCTGTTCCCCACCGAGGTGCGGCTGCGGGCGTCGGGCCTGTGCAACACGGTTGGGCGCGGGGCGACCATCGTGACGCCCTTTCTGGTCGTGAGCCTGTTCGAGACCTACGGCATCGCGGGCGTGACCGGCCTGATGATCGGGCTTCTGGCCCTGCAGATCGTGGCGGTCGCCGTCTTCGGCGTCGAGCCGCGCCGCCAGAGCCTGGAGAGCCTGGAACCCGCCCTCACGCCGGCCGAGGGCAGCGCAGTATCAGGGGCGCGAGGCGCAGTGCCGCGCCAGATCGCCTGAGCGCACGCCAAGACCCCGCGTCATCCTGGGGCCAAGCTGTGGAGCCCCACAATGGCGACGGGGTTCGCCCTGTCGGACGCATCAACACTTTCGAAGTCGAGACTCCCGATGCGCAAACCATACCGCAGCCCGCTGGCATGGGCCCTGGCCGTCGCCGTGCTGGTTGCCGGCCTGTCGCCGTCCGCGGCGCACGGTCCGAACGCGCCGCCGCACCGGCTGGAGCCGCTCGGCGACCTGTTGTTGGAGAGCGGCGAGACGATCCGCGACTTCGCGCTCTCGTACGTCACCCACGGCACGCTGAACGCCGACAGGTCCAACGTCATCCTGATGGTGACGGCGATCGGCGGCAATCACCACCGGATCGACTTCCTCATCGGCCCCGGCAAGGCCCTCGACACCGACCGGTATTTCATCATCGCCACCGACGCGATCGGCAACGGGCTGAGCACCAGCCCGAGCACCAGCGCAAGCCAGCACGGGACGGCGTTTCCGCACTTCACCATCCGCGACATGGTGCAGAGCCAGAAGCAGCTCCTCGATCGGCTCGGGATCAGCCACCTCGTGGCGGTGGCGGGCGCCTCGATGGGCGGCATGCAGGCGCTGCAATGGGGCGTCAGCCATCCCGGCTTCATGGACGCCTTGGTGGCGCTGACCCCGATGGCGCGCACCGCGCCCTGGTCGATCGCGGTCAACGAGGCCACCCGCAAGGCGCTGATGCTCGATCCCGCCTTCAAGGACGGCGCCTACGACCGGCAGCCCGAGCAGGGCTGGCGGCTGCGCGCCGACATCCTGCAGGTGCTGGCCGCCCGGACGCCGGAGGCCCTGCGCGGGATCGCCCCGCAGCCCCTCGACATCCTGCCCTGGATGCGCGGGCAGGAGGAGGCGGTGCTCAAGGCCGGCTTCGACGCCAACGACTGGATCGCCCAGACCTGGGCCTACGACCGCCACGACATCGGCCAGACCCCGGGGTTCGGCGGCGACCTCCGGAAGGCGCTCGCCGCCATCAAGGCCCGAACGCTGATCCTCACCGGCGGCAACCTCGACCTGTACAATCCGGTCGAGGAGGCGCGCGAGGCAGGGGCCTTTATCCCGCAATCGAGCGTGGTCGCAGTGCCCTCGGTGCAGGGTCACACGACGGCCACGGCGACCAAGGCCGCGGACGTGGATTACATGAACCGGACCGTCCGGGATTTCCTGGACGCGGGCGCGCCGCGCGGGCGTTGAGACAGCGAGAGGTCAGGCGATGATTGAACGGACGGCGATCGCGTTCGGGGCGGTTCTGGCGGCGGCGCTCGCCGCCGGCCCCGCCGCGGCGCAGCAGCGGGCCGCCCCGCTGCAGGTGCCGGCCAAGTCCGTGCCGGTGCCCGCCGACGTCAGCCCGCAGATGGGCAAGATCATCGGCCTGCCGCTGCGGACCAACTGGGACATCCACCCGAAGGACGGCGCGGCCTGGAAGCCCGTCGCCGAGGCCGGCGCGGAGGCGCTCGGGAAGCTCGTGCCCGGCATGATCGAGCGCCTGCACGTGAAAGTCGAACGCACGACGATCGACGGGGTGCGGGCCTTCATCGTGACCCCCGAGGTCGTCCCGCCGGAGAACCGCGACCGGGTGCTCGTCCACGTCCACGGCGGCTGCTACGTGCTCAACCCCGGCGAGGCCGGCCTGCCGGAAGCGCTGTTCATGGCCGGGTTCGGCCACTTCAAGGTGATCTCGGTCGACTACCGCATGCCGCCGGAGGCCGTCTATCCGGCCGCCCACGACGACGCCATGACGGTCTGGAAGGCGGTGACGCGGACGACGGATCCGCGGAAGACCGCGATCTTCGGCACCTCGGCCGGCGGCGCGCTGACTCTCGCCATGGTGCTGCGGGCGAAGCAGGAGGGGCTGCCCGTGCCCGCCGCCATCGCGCCGGGCACGCCGATGTCGGACACCACCAAGGTCGGCGACAGCTTCGTGACGAACGCCATGCTCGACAACGTGCTCGTCTCGCCGGACGGCTTCTGCGACGACGGTGCCAAGGTCTACGCGGACGGCCACGACCTCAAGGATCCGATGCTGTCGCCCGTCTACGGTGACTTTAAGGGGTTCCCGCCCACCATCCTGACCACTGGCACGCGAGACCTGCTGCTGTCGAATACGGTCCGCGTGCATCGCAAGCTGCGTGAGGCCGGTGTCGAGGCCTTCCTTCAAGTTGGGGAGGGCCAATCCCATGCTCACTACATCCGGGACGACACTGCGCCGGAAACCCGAGCGGTGTTTGAGGAAATCGCGCGCTTCTTCGACAAGCATCTGGCGCAATAGGGTCGCCAGAGTTGCGGATGGCAGCGTCCGCTTACCGGACCGTGTAACAGCCAGCTCTATGGCCGTTGTGGGCGCAAAGCGGAACGTCCGCTATTGGTATTCTCGGGCCTACAGTGAACGGACGGTGCTTCGACGCGCCGCTGCACGCGTCGAACGCCTGTCGCGCCCGCTAATTTCCGTTCACCCTATTCTTAGCAAGCCTATCACCGGCGTACCGACGACCCTCCCCGCTGGCCTTCCCTCCCCACCCCCGGGCGGTACGCCTACCGCCGCCATAAGCTCCCCGCTGCCCTGCCATCCACTCAGCCGCTTTCGAGGCTCCCAGTCTAAAGGCAGGCTTTCATAATCAATACTGTTCGTTTGTTCGAGCCTGCGGCTGGGATGCCTTAAGTCGTCCTTGAAATCTTAATGAACCCGAGCCACTTTTTACGCACGACTGCGTGCAGGCGCGGTACGGTCCGTTGGTTTAAGCCGGGCACGCCAGATGGAGCGCTCGACCAAATCTCCGATCACGCTCGCCAGAACTTCGGCGACAGCCTCGCTGCCGCGGGCGTTGAGAGTCCGCTGAGAGACGACCACGGAGAGCCGCCAGGATGGGGTCGGATCTACGATCGGGATAGCAACCATCTCTCCGCGCTCGATCTCCGCAGCCAATGCGAAGTGCGGCATGACAGTCGCAAACGCGTGAGCTCGCACCAGCTCTGCGATCGCTGGCAAGCTCTCGCAATCCGTAGCAACCGGTGTGACGTCGTGGCGGGCCCCAAGCTGCTCAATCACGACCCGAAGGACGTTCGGCCGCCCTGGAAGTACGACAGGTAAGTTCTGCTTGAAGACCTGTTCGAATTTGATTTCATGCTGCGCCGCCAGCGGGTGGGCTGCCGGGACGACGAACATCAGAGCCTCGACCATCATTTCGGTCCAAGCCACGTGCTCGAAGGCCTTGTGGTCGTAGAGCAGCGCCACATCCAGGCGGCCGGATTGAATCCACTCGTCGAGCGTACCGCTCATGGCTTCGACGATGTGCAGTGTGATGTTGGGCAATGCCATCGCCATCGCGCGATGCAACGGCAGGGATAGGCCCCGGCAGGCCGACGTCGGCAGTCCGACCGAAATGCGCCCGCTCGGACTCGTCGATTGGGAGCGAACGCTTTCTTTGGCTCGCTCGACCTCCTGGAGGATACGTCGGGCATGCTCGTAGAATTTAAGACCCAGCTCTGTCGGTGTAACGCCCCGGGCATGCCGGAACAGCAACTCGATACCGAGCTCCTCCTCTAGATTTCGCATCTGCTGGCTGAGAGAGGGCTGTGCGATTCGCAAAACCTCGGCGGCCCGAGAGACATTTCCACTCTCGGCGATCTGGGCGAAATAGCGAAGCTGACGAAGATCCATGCTGATCCTATCGAATCTTCGGTAGCATCTGCGCAGCGCGACGACGATGTCAAACTGCTCTAGCGCTGTGCAATCTGCGCAAGCTATGTGCACGAGGGCATATTTTTCGATGTGTTCACAGTGGCTTGGTGACCGTATCCTCCGGTATAAATCGCCTATGATTAATGCTCATAGGAAATTCCGATACCTTGTATCGGAATTTGGTCTTTGATGATGCCTGTATTCGCCGCGTAGCCTGACGTTAATTCGTCGAGCATCAAGGCCGAACCCGGGCTGCTATCTGGAAATCGGAGACCATAGCATGGATGCGCACAAGTATTTGCGCGGCCTCTCTCTGGCTGCCCCATTAATACTCATGATCCCGGATGCGGCCCTGGCGCAGCAGGAGCCGTGTATCGGCAACTCTGCAGCGATAACTGGTCCTGCGGCCTTCGGTGGACAGGCCATCAAGATGGGTGCCGAGATCGCCATCGACGAGATCAACGCTAAGGGCGGCGTTCTGGGCAAGCCGTTGCGCTTCGTACAGTACGACGATGCGGGCGCTCCGCCCCGCGGCGTCGACAACACTCGCCGCATCGCACTCGCTGACAAATGCGTGGTGGTTCTAGGCGGCTACCACTCTACCGTCTCGGTGGCGCAGGTCGAGCCAGTCCATGCCATCGGCATCCCGTTCGTCGGAGTGCTGGCCGCCAACACCCAGGCGATCGAGAACGGTCGCAGCCCGAACTACATGTTCCGCGTCTCAGCCAAGGACAAATGGGTCGCCCGCTTCCTGGTGGAACAGGCAGCGAAAGTTTCGAAGAGTGGCAAGATCGCGTTCTTCTACGAGAATACAGGTTGGGGCAACGGTGCGGTGCCGGATGTCAAGGCGGCGATCGCCAAGGCCGGCAAGGAGCTCGTCGCTACCGAGACCTTCAATTGGAACGATCAGGACATGACCCCGCAGGCGATCCGCGCACGGGACGCGGGCGCGGATGTGGCCCTCTTCTGGGCTCTCGACCGCGAGGGCAATCAGCTGGTCCGCTCGATGGACAAGGTCGGCTACAAACCCACCATCATCGGCGCCTGGGGCATCGCCGGCAATCTCGGCGAGCTTGCTGGCCCACTCGCTAACGGCATCGAGGTTGTCCAGACCTACAGCTTCATGGGTGACCTCGACCCGAAGGGTCAGGCGCTCTGGCAGAAGGTTCAAGCCAAGTACGGCCTGAAGGATCCCTCGCAGATCAAGATGGGCTCCGGCATCGCCAATACCTACGACGCAGTCCACATCGTGGCTCAGGCGATCGAAAAAGCTGGCGCTTATGATTGGAAAAAGGTCCGCGAAGCTCTCTACCAAGTCAAGTACGACGGCTTAGTCGCCAAGTACGACCCCGCCTTCGACGCCTCCGACCCAGAGCGGCAGGACGCGATCTTGCCGAGCTACTACAAGCTGACCGTCTGGTCCGATGGCAAGCTGCTGCCGATCGGACAGACCCCCTACGGTAAGACGAACTGAGGCACGCGCCTTTCACCCCTTCCCTAGCGGGAGGGCTGGGGCGGTTCGTCCGGATCCCCCTCGCCGGGCCGGACCGCCCCGACTCCGGTGAACGCTCTGCACGCTTCGCATTGAGAGGCCCGCGCAGTCATGACGACCGCCCTGCAGTATACCCTCTCGGGCCTGGCGATCGGGGGCATCTACGCCTTGGTCGCGCTCGGCTTCCACATCATGTGGTCCGCTGCCAAGGCCGTGAACTTTGCCCACGGCGATACTCTGATGATCGGCGCCGTGATCGCCGTGATGGGCCTTGACGCCGGCATTCCGCTGCCGCTCGCCTGCCTACTGGCAGTTCTGGCGGGGGGAGTATTCGGCGTCGTGCTGGAGCGCCTTGCGGTGCGGCCATTCATCGGCGCTAACGCCTCGATCGGCTGGATGCTCACCACCATCGCGGTTGGCATCATGGCGGAGTCTCTCGCCACCATGCAGTTCGGCGGCTTCTCACGCCCGCTGCCCTCGCCTGGCGTCGCCCGAGCAATCTCGGTCTTCGGAGCGGGCGTCTATCCTCAGGAACTGGTGATCCCGGCCGTCGCAGTGCTGGCGATGATCGGCCTGCACCTGATGCAGCGGCACACGCTCGTAGGGCGTGCGATGCAGGCGCTCGCCCACAACCGCCAAGCCGCGGCCCTTATGGGCATCGACGTCGACCGGATCGTGATGTTCTCTTTCGGTCTTGCCGCCCTGCTTGGCGCTGGAGCGGGCGTACTCGTTGCCCCCGTGATCCAGGCTTCGGCCAGCATGGGCGTGCTCCTGGGTCTCAAGGGTTTCGCGGTCGCGATCATCGGCGGGATCACAAGCGGGCCAGGCGTCGTCGTGGCCGGCCTCGCTTTTGGCATCATGGAGAAGTTCGTCGAAGGCTACGTCTCGACGGCGGCCCGCGAGATCGTCGGCTTCAGCGTGATGATCTTGGTGCTGCTCGCCTGCCCTCAGGGCCTATTCGGTCGCCGGGAGATCTTCAAGGTATGAAGGCGCTCCACCTCCTCGGCTTCGCGCTATTCGCCGCGATCCTCGTCGCCGTGCCGTTCACCTCCGGCAACGAGTACGAGCTACGCCTGTTCATGCTGTTCCTGATCTACGGCTTGATCGCGGTCGGTCTGAACGTCCTGGTCGGCCTCACCGGCCTCGTTTCGCTCGGGCAGGCGGGACTGTTCGCACTTGGATCCTATGCCGGTGCGATCCTGGCGATCCGTCTCGGCCTGGACCTCGTGCTCGCGAGCCTTGGCGCTGCTGTCGTGGCGGGGGTCTTTGGCGCGGCGCTCGCTTATCCGAGCGTGCGCGTCCGCGGCGTCTATCTCGCCGTGGTGACGATCGCCTTCGGACTCATCGTCGAGAACGTCGCGATCGAGTGGCAGGGGCTGACCGGCGGCACCACCGGGCTCAGCGGCATCCCAGGCCCGAACCTACTCGGTTACCCCCTATCGGGTTACGCCTTCTACGCCGTGCTCGCAGTCACCCTCTTCCTAGGGACGCTCGCGACGCACAACCTGAAGCACTCTGGCTACGGCCGGGCGATGCTGGCTGTCTCTCAGAGTGAGACCGCGGCGCGCAGCCTCGGGATCGGCGCGACTGGCATCCGGACGCTTGCCTTCGCGGTCGCAGCTGTGACGGCGGGCGTGGCCGGCAGTTTCTATGCCTTCCTCAACGCCTACATCTCGCCCGACATTTTCACGTTCTCGGATTCCGTTCGCTTCCTGCTGATGGTAATCCTGGGCGGAGCAGCCTCGACCTTCGGGCCGGTGCTCGGGGCCTTCATCCTCACCTACCTGCCAGAGGTTCTGCAGCGCTTTGCGGAGTGGCAGAAGTTCGCCTACGGCGCGCTGCTCCTCGCCGTGATGTTCGGGCTGCCAGGCGGCATCCTCGGCACGCTCGGCAATGTCTACGCCCGGCTGCGCCCGGGTCCGCGCGGTGTCGACCCGGCTGACGGTACGTCCGCCACCGCGATCCTGGCTGGGCGTGCACCCGCCGCGCTGGAGACGAACGGTCTCACCGTCCGCTTCGGTGGCCTGACGGCTCTCGACGCGGCAACTGTCCGGGTCGCTCCCGGTGAGATCCACGCCTTGATCGGTCCGAACGGTGCCGGCAAGTCAACTTTCATCAACACGATCTCGGGTTTCTACCGGCCGAGCGACGGTGGTGTGCGTCTCGACGGCACCGAACTCGCCGGTCGGAAGGTCCACGACATCGCCCGGCGTGGCCTGGCCCGTACCTTCCAGAACACCGAACTGTTCGGACAGATGACGGTGCTGGAGAACGTTATGGTCGGCGGCTTCCATCATCTTGGCTACGGTTTGCCGAGCGCGATCCTGCGCACGCCCCGCTTCCACCGCGAAGAGGCTGCTTGCCACGCCGCAGCCATCGGCCTGCTCGACTTCGTCGGCCTCGCGGACGCGGCTAACGAGCAGGCGCGCTATCTGCCCTTTGGCCATCAACGCCGTCTGGAGATCGCCCGGGCGCTCGCCACACGACCCCGCCTGCTTCTCCTCGACGAGCCCGCCGCCGGCTTGACCACCGGGGAAATCGACGAGCTGGAGGTCATGATCCGCAAGATCGCCGGACTTGGCGTGTCGGTGCTGCTGATCGAGCACCACGTCGACCTGATCATGGCGGTCGCCGATACCGTGACGGTACTCGACTATGGTCAGATCATCGCGAGCGATCGGCCGGACATCGTGCAGGCCGATCCGCGGGTGATCGAGGCCTATTTCGGCGGCCCTTCCACCATCCTCAGCGAGGAGGCTGCTTGATGACCGACGCTCCCCTTCTCTCGGTCGATGACCTGGAGGTGCGATACGGCGCGGTCACCGCGCTGCGCGGCGCCAGCTTGAGCGTACGCCGCGGCCAGCTCGTCGCTGTGATCGGCAACAATGGGGCCGGCAAGACTTCCCTGATGCGCGGCCTCACCGGGCTTGTGCGGCCGAGCGCCGGGCGTGTCCTGTTCAAGGGTGAGGAGATCACGCGGCTTCCCGCCCACGCCAAGGTGGCCCGTGGTCTCGTGATGGTGCCGGAGGGGCGGCTGATCTTCCCCGACCAAACGGTCGAGGACAACCTCATCCTGGGCGCCTATGCTCACGGCGGTCTGAAGACGATGCGGTCGAAGGAGACCCTGGAACGGTCGCTCGCCCTGTTTCCGCGGCTGCGTGAGCGTCTTCGTCAGCCCGCAGGCAGCATGTCGGGCGGGGAGCAGCAAATGCTGGCCATCGCCCGCGGCTTGATGGCCGAGCCCGACCTCCTCGTCATCGACGAACTCTCGCTCGGCCTCGCCCCCCGGATCGTCGAGCAACTGATCGGCGTCCTGCGCGACCTCAACCGGCAGGGCCTCACCATTCTTCTCGTCGAGCAGCTTGCATCCTACGCGCTCGCCATCGCCGACCACGCCTTCGTGGTGGCACAGGGGCGCGTGGTGCGGGACGGCCCGAGCGTGCTTCTCGCCCGCGATCCGGAGGTCATGGAAACCTTCCTCGGCAAGAAGAAGGCCGCCTGAGAACGACACCTCGAAGACCTGATCCGACGCGGCACCAGGCGGCGCTGCGAACGGTCTCTCATGCCCGATAAGGAACCGTCATGCCCCAGCGCGTCGTCGACCTGAGCCTCCTGATCGAGGACAACATGCCGGCCCACAAGCTCTTTCAGAGGCCGGTGCTCACCACCCATCTCAGCCACGAGAGCTCCGCTGCCCTTGGACTCGGCGTCCCCGGCGACGCAATGACGTTCCAGACGAACTTCATCGCGATGCTCGACCATGTCGGCACGCACGTCGATGCGTTCCTCCACGTGAACCCGAACGGCCAACCGGTCGACGAGATGCCGCTTGAGATGTTCATGGGAAAGGCGGTGTGCTTCGACCTGCGCCACATCCCCGACCTCGGCGACATCACGGTCGCCGATATGGAGGCGGCTGAGGCCAAGAGCGGCGTGAAGATCGACGGTCACATCGTCCTGCTCTGCACCGGCTTCCACGCTCGCAACTACCCGGGGCCCGACTCGGTCTGGAAGAACCCGCTGCTCACCGCGGAGGCAACCAAGTGGCTGCACGCGCGTGGCTCGAAGATGCAAGGCGTCGAGGGTCCCTCCACCGACAAGCCGAGTGACAACATTTTCGCCCAGCACCGTCTGTGCCGAGACCTCGGCATGAGCCATTGGGAGTGGCTGGTGAACCTGGAGGAACTCCTGGGCAAGGGCGAGGTCCAGTTCTTCGGCGTGCCCCTGAAGTTCAAGGGCGGGTCCGGCTCGCCGGTACGCGCCTTCGCCATCGTCAACGACTGACTCGATCGCGGCGCCTCTTGGGCGCCGCCCAAGACGGGAGGGTGGATCGATGACGGCCGAATTCGACTTCATGACCGCGCTCGAGTTGCGCCGGCTCGTCGCGACGCGCGCGGTCTCGCCGGTCGAGCTGACTGCGCGAGCCCTCTCGCTGGCAGAGTCCAGCCAAGCGACGCTAAATGCCTTCTGCCACCTGATGCCGGACGAGGCCCGCGCCGCCGCCCGGCGGTCCGAGGAGGCGGTGATGCGCGGCGGAGTCCTCGGGCTCCTCCATGGTCTACCGGTCTCGGTGAAGGATCTGATCGCGGTAGCAGGCGCGCCCTATGCTTCGGGCTCGCGCGCCATGGCGGGCAATATTGCGGCCGCTGATGCCCCCTCCGTCGAGCGGCTGCGGGCTGCCGGTGCGATCATCATCGGCAAGACCACGACAAGTGAATTTGGGGCCAAGCCGGTGGGCGACTCGCCGCTCACCGGAATCACCCGACATCCCTGGAATCTCGAAAAGACGCCTGGCGGATCGAGCGCCGGCGCGGCCGCCTCGGTGGCGGCCGGGATCACGCCGTTTGCCGTGGGGACGGACGGCGGCGGATCCTTGCGCATCCCGGCCTCGCTCACCGGGCTCGTAGGACTCAAGGCCCAGTTCGGGCGCGTGCCGGTCTGGCCAACATCGGCGACGCCGACGCTGGCCCATGTAGGCTCCCTCGCACGCAACGTGGTCGATGCAGCCCTGCTGACGACAGCGATATCCGGCCACGACCCGCGCGATCCCTTCGCGGTGGCTGGCCCGGTGCCCGATCTTCTCGGCGCTGCGCAAGCTTCAGTGGCCGGCCTGCGCGTCGCCTGGAGCGCGACCCTCGGCTACGCCCGTCCCGATCCGGAGGTCGCCGCGATCGCCCGCACGGCCGCCCTGGCGCTCGCCGACCAGGGCGCGGTGGTCGAGGAGATCGACACCGTCTTCGAGACCGACCCGGCAGATCTCTGGACCGCGGAATTCTACGCCGGCATCGGGACCAGGCTGCGCGGCATCCTCGAGACCCGCCGCGACCTGCTCGATCCGGCGGTCGCCGACGTGCTCGACGCCGCACTCGCCCAGGAGATGCGTGGGTACTACGAGACAGTTTTCGCGCGCTACGCGCTGCGCGACCGCATGGTCCGCTTCTTTGCGGACCATGACGTCCTGCTCTCGCCGACCCTGCCGATCTCGTCCCTGGAGGCCGGCCGGAACATCCCCGAGGGGCTCGGTGACCGCAGCCTCGTCTCCTGGGCGTTCTACACTTATCCCTTCAACCTCACTGGTCAGCCTGCGGCCTCCGTCTGCGCGGGCCTTGCCGCGGACGGTATGCCGGTCGGTCTCCAGATCGTCGGCAGCACTCTGGGCGAGGCCGACGTGGTGCGGACGGCTGCGGCGATCGAGCGAACGCAGCCGCCGGGCTACAACATCAGACCAAACCAAGGCTGGTGAGAGGCAGTGCTGGTGGAAGCGGCCCAGGCCAGCGGCTCGACGGAGGGGCCCAATGAGCCCCTCGCCGCGCAACCCGTAGAACCGCATGCGCTAGACGCGCCCGGTGGTGCTGAGGATCTCTTGAACTCAGGCTGCTGAGATCAGGGCTGAGGCGCGCGACTGCAAACAACTCCGTTCTCAAGAAGATACCCATTCGAGCATCCGATTATTCGATCACCATCGGGCTGATGATGACACAAGTACAAGCGGGCCAGTTGCTTGAGAGCCTCGACCGGTCGGATTTCACGGCGAAGCACTGGCGCATGTACGTGACCGCCGCGCTCGGCCATTTGTTCGACGGCTTCGACATCAACATGATGGGCTTCGCGCTGCCCGGCATCGTCGCGGCCTTCACGCTGAGCCCGGCCGAGGCCGGCGTCCTGGCTTCCAGCGTCTTCATCGGCATGCTGATCGGCTCGACCTGTGTCGGCTTCCTCGCCGATCGGTTCGGGCGCAAATGGACGATGGTCGGCTCGATCGCTGCCTACTGCGTCCTCAGCTGCGCCGTCGCGTTCGCCTGGAGCCATGACTCGCTTCTGGTGCTGCGGATCCTTCAGGGCATCGGACTGGGCGCGGAGGTGCCGCTCGTGTTCACGTACCTCTCCGAATTCATCCCGGCCCGCCGACGCGGGCTCATGCTTGCCTCGACCGTTGCGTTTTGGCAGGGCTCAAGCTTCGTCGCGGCGATGGTCGCCCTCCTCGTCATCCCGGCGTTCACGTGGCGGGGGATGTTCATCGCGGGAGCCGTTCCCGGCCTCGTACTGATCGTGCTCTGGGCGCTTCTGCCCGAGTCCGTTCGCTTCCTCATCGCTCGCGGTCGCCTCGACGAAGCCGACCGCATCGTTGACGGCCTCAGCACCGTCGACCCACGGACGCTGCCGCCGACCGTCCATCGACCGCCGGCCGAGCCGGCGCGCCTGAGCACGATCCTGCGCGGCGGCTACTTCCGACCGACCGCGAGCATCTGGTTGATGCAACTCACCGGCGGGGCGGTGTTCTTCGCTGTGGCGATCTGGCTACCGTCGATCTTCGCGCGAATGGGCTTTCCGGTCGTGAAGAGCTTCGCCTTCACCGGCCTGATTGCGGGGACGGGCGCGCTGGGCAACATCGCGGGCGGCCTGCTGCTGGATCGCTGGGGGCGTCGCACGACCGTCCCGGTGTTCCTGTGCGTCGGTGGTCTCCTCATGTTTGCTTGGGGGCAGGCCACCGAGTCCTGGTCGATCCTTGGGCTCGGCGCGCTGACGGCGTTCTTCGCCTCGGGCGGTGCGGGCGGACCACTCTTCGCCTACACGAGCGAGGTCTACCCGACGCGGTACCGCGCCGTCGGGACGGGCTGGGCCGCGGCCTGGCAGCGGATCGGGGGGATCGTCGCGGCGCCGGCGCTCGGATGGATGCTGGGTAACGGCGCACCCAATTACGCCTTCTTCACCGCCCTGGGCATGCTGCTGCTGATCGGAGGCGTCGGGGGCTACCTCCTCGGCTACGAGACCCGCGGTAAATCGCTGGAAGCGGTCACGGCGGAACTCTCCGGTATGACAGGTCAGGTCTGAGACGATGCCGCACTTCGAACGCGACGGACGCCGGCTGCACTACGAACTGCTGGGCCGGGGCGACCCGGTGATGCTGATCCACGGGTTCACAAACGCCGGCTGGTCTTGGATGAACCAGGTCGCCGCTTTGGTGTTCGCCGGCTACAGCGTGATCGTGCCCGATCTCCGCGGGCACGGCCTGTCGGATCCGGCAACCGACGTCACGACCGTGGACGATCTGACTCGAGACGTCATCGGGTTGCTCGACCATCTCGCGCTCGAGCGCGTCTCGGTCTGTGGGTTGTCGCTCGGGGGCATGATCGCGCTGACGCTCGCGCTCGAGCAGCCGCAGCGGATTGACCGGCTCGTCGTCGCGAACTCGCGGGCTGCGTTCAACGACACGGCGACGGCGGATCTTGTCGCCGGCTGGGTAGAAATGTTTTGTCAGCCGGGCGGGCCACTCAAGCGTTTTCAGGCGACGTGGCCTGTGATGCTCAATGCGGCGTACCGGCAGAGCTCGGCCGGACGAGCGACCTTCGCGACGTGGTGCCGCTTAGCCGAGCGACACAACGGATCCTCGCTCGCGAACGTTGCCCTCGGCATGCGCGCGTTCGACGTCGCCGGTCGCCTCCGGACCATTACGCATCCCACCCTGGTGATCGCGGGCGAGGAGGATAAGCTGTTTCCGCCCGCCGTCGCGCGCGAGGTCAGCAACGCCGTGGCCGGTGCGCGCTTCACGGTCATTCCTGGGGCGGCGCATATCTCGTCTCTCGACAGCGCGGAGGCGTTCAATGCCTGCCTGCTCGACTTCCTCGCCGATTGATCGAGACCGCTGAACCCCTTGATGATGCCTTGCTGGTACGGGTGCTCCGCTCAGTGCGGTGGGACGTTCCAACCCGCTTGCTTCAGCCGGGCGCTGCCGGTCGGTCCCGTCACGAAGGCGATGAAGGCCCGTGCCGAACGCTGGACCTGAGTCCGCGTCGTGACGGCGGCGGCGTAGGGCGTACTCGCGTTGAGGGCGTCGGGCAGGAAGCCCGCGAACGCCACTCCGGGTGCGTCAATGAGTTCGCTGGCTTGTGTCAGGCCGATCGTCGCCCTGCCCGATGCGACGGCTGCGGCGACCTCGGCTCCGGTGGCGCAGAGAACGGCCTTCGCGTGCACCGCATCGATGACCCCGAGTCGCGTCAACATCACGTCGAAGAAGGCGCCCGACGTGCCACCACCCCTCGGATCGATGTAGGCCACGGTGGGTGCCGCGAGGAGCGTCTCACGAAAACCCGCCTCGCCCGTCAGGTCGGGGAGAGCGGTCCCAGACTTGACGGCGGCGCCGAGCCGCGTGCGTGCGACTTCGACCTTGGTCTCCGCGCGAACGTCCCCGCGCGCGGCGAGCGTGTCGACGCCGGCCGAGGCGGTCATGACCACGTCGGCGTCTTCGTGCGCGGCAAGCTTGGCGAGGACGCCGCCCGCATTGGTGATCGTCAGGACGAGTTGGTCGCCGGTCTGCCGTTCGAACAACGCGATGAGGTCGCGCAGGCTCGACGCGTAGACGCCCGTTGCGAGCACGCGGATGTCGGCGGCCGCCGCGGGCGTGCTCAGCACGGTCGTACAGCAAGCGATCGACAGAAGCTGAGCTCGGCGCATGGCATCTCTCCTTGGGCGCGACGCCTCCGTCTCGCGGACCAGCGGGGCGCGCTTGATCTTGCAGCACGGAGCGCCGTGCTTCACAAACCGTGTGTCGCGTCCGCCGTTGTCTGTCCCTTATTGGGTGAGCCCTCCCCCGTCCGAGCGCGGCCCCGGTGATGCGGGACCCGGTGGTACCCGGACGCGTCTCCTCGCGGCATCGCCGCCCAATCGCCCGGGGGGCAGCACTCCCGGACAGTGATGCCGGGCTGTCGGCTAGATGGCGAAGAGCGGGCGGTAATCGAAGCTAGGGCGTGCTGCTGACATCGTCTCGCGGAACTCCCGCCGGCACCGCGGTGCAGGGCGTCGTTTATGTTCTACGCCTGCTCGCCTGGCAGGACGGGGATCAACGGGGGGCGCGTGCGGCCCAGTCCCAACGCGAGCGCGGCGCCCGTGGCCGTGACCAGCGCGAGCGGCAGCAAGCCCAGCGCGTAGCTGCCGCTCGCGTCCTTGATCACGCCCATCAGATACGTTCCGATGAAGGCGCCGAGGTTGCCGATAGCGTTGACCTGCGCGATCCCGGCCGCGGACGCGCCCGGCGGCAGCCATTCCGTGACCAGCGCCCAAAACGGGCCTTTGACTGCGTAGGTCCCAAGGATTGCCAGGAACAGGATCCCGACTGTCGGCCAGAGCCCCTGCGCAGCCAGCGCTGCCGCGAGGCAGAGTGCGGTGAGCGTTTGAGGCCCGGCGACGTGCCAAGCTCGTTCCCCCGTACGGTCCGAGCGTCGGGCCCAGAGCACCATCAGCCCGGCCGCGATCCCGAACGGCACCGAGTTGAGCATGCCGATCTCCATCGTCGTGAGGCCGTAGGACTTGAAGATCTGTGGCTGCCAGATCGACAGGCACGCGCTCGCGCCGACACTTCCGGCGAAGATTAAGCCCGCCGCCATCACGCGCCGATCGGAGATCACCCGCCAGACGGAAGGCCGTGCTGTTGGCTGCTCCGCGCGCTCCGCGGCCAGGCGTCCAATCAGCCAACCGCGCTGCGCCTTGTCGAGCCAGGGCGCTCGGTCCGGCCCCTCCGGCAGAAATCGCAGGACGAGCAGGCCGAGAACCACGGCCGGCGCCGCCTCGACGATTGACATCAGCTGCCAGCCGCGCAGACCCAGCCAGCCGTCGAGCCCGAGCAGGGCCGCCGAGATCGGCGAGCCGACGAAGTTCGACAGGGGCACGGCCACCGCGAAGAGTGCGATCACGCGGGCGCGGTAGGCCTTCGGGAACCAGCGCGTCAGGTAGAAGATCACGCCGGGATAGAAGCCGGCCTCCGCCGCGCCGAGCAGGAAGCGCACCGTGCAGAACGAGAGTGGGCCGATGACGAGCGCGGTGGCCGCGGAGATGAGTCCCCAGGTGATCATGATGCGGGCCAGCCAGAGGCGGGCGCCGAACCGCTCGAGCATCAGGTTGGAGGGCACCTCGAACAGGAAATAGGCGACGAAGAAGAGACCGGCGCCCAGGCCGAAGACCGAGGACGACAGGCCGCCATCGGCGTTCATCTGCAGGGCGGCGAAGCCGACGTTGACGCGGTCGATGAAGGCGACGAGGAAGCCCAGCATCAGGAGCGGCATGAGCCGCATCGTCACGCGCCGCATCGTTACCCGCTCGATCTCGGACAGGATCTCACCGCTCGCCGATGTCACGGACCGCTCCGGGATCTGAGAGACAACCGCGCGCGGCCTCGGGCCCAAGCGCGTGAGCGTGGCAGCACAGGGCGTGCCAGCCCGGATGGGTCCTTTAGGTCCCGACCCTGAGCGGGGCGGCGAGCTTGCGCAGGTAGGCGATGACCGACAGAGCGGTGATGCGACCCGTGCGGGGGTTCTCATCAGTCGGCACGTTCTCGATCGTCATCGAGAATCGCGCCGCGTCGGCCTCGACCTCGATGCGGTGAGTGTTGCGGTCGAGGATGGGGTCGGCCCAGATCTCGAGCTCGGTCCGATCCGGTCCGATGCCGGCGAGCGAGAGCGCCACCGCGACGTTGAGGTTTGCCGGAAACCCGCGGGCCGCCTCGCGTGGGCTGCCGGCAAAAACCCGCATCGGCTCGGTGATCCCAGCGATCTCGATGCCGTTTTCAACGAGGTAGGGCGCGCCGACGAGCCCGCGCACGGGCTTGCGGGTAATCATGCGCACCGTGTGGATCGTGCCCTCCGCGGCGGCCGTCACGGCGTCGAGGCCGAGCAGCGCGCCAGTCGGGACGACGATCTGCCCCCCGTGGGCGCGGGCGAGCTCCACGAGGTCCTCGTTGTCGAGGAGCGCCCCGCAGCTCAGCACGACGGCCGTCTTGCCCGCCGTCACGAACGGCCGCACGATCGCGGGGAGGTGCTGGGATGGTGCGCATTCCAGAACGATATCGGCCCGCGGCTCCAGGGCGTCGAACGCGGTGACGACCTCGGGCGGCTCGGCCAGCGCCGCGAGTTCGGCGCGAGCCTTAGCGGCGTCGCGGACCGCGACGGCGGTCAGGCTCAGTCCCGGTATAGCGCCCCCGTCGAGCGCCCGCGCTACGGCGCGCCCGACCGTGCCGAGACCGGCGATCGCGACGCGGCCGCCTCGGACCGGCGACCTGGATGCTTCTTGCAGCGCCATTCTGGATTCCCATTCAACATGGCCGGGGAGGCTGGCCACAATCCGTCTGCATCGGCCATGCCGAGGAGCTGAATCGATTGGCCTCTATCGACTCCCGTCGCGGACCAGCGGGCAAACGCGCGGTCGCACAGAAGCCGTTCTGTCGGGCCATCTGTGCCGTCAAATTGGCTATTCGTTTATGGCATCAGATCGGCCGATTTAAGTTTGCTTGCGAGTCGTGGGTAGACCTTCAATGTGTTTCCGGCGTAGATCTTCGCCCGGTCGGTGTCGGACACTTCAGCCGCATCGACATAGCGCTTGGTGTCATCGTAGGCGTGGCCGGTTTCAGGATCAGTGCCGTTCACCGCGCCCACCATCTCCGAGGCGAACAGCACATTCTCATGCGGCACGACTTTCAGCAGCAGGTCGATGCCCGGTTGATGATAGACGCAGGTGTCGAAGTAAACGTTGCGCATCAACTCGGACAGAGGCGGCCTCTTCAGGTCCTGCGCGAGACCTCTGTAGCGGCCCCAATGGTAGGGCACAGCGCCGCCGCCGTGGGGGATGATCAGGCGAAGCGTCGGAAAATCCTTGAAGAGGTCCGAGGTGACGAACTGCATGAACGCACTGGTGTCACCGTTGATGTAGTGCGCGCCCGTCGCGTGGAAATTGGGATTGGCCGAGGCGCTGACATGCACCATGCCCGGCACGTCCAGTTCCACCATCTTCTCCCAGAGGGGGTACCAGAATCGATCGGACAGAGGTGGGTCCGTCCAGTAGCCACCCGAGGGGTCTGGATTGACGTTGCAGCCGACGAAGCCGAGATCATTTACACAGCGCTCCAGCTCGGCCGTGCAGTTTTTTGGCGAGACGCCGGGTGTCTGTGGCAGCTGGCAGACGCCGACGAAATTCTTCGGCATCAGGCTCGCGACACGGTGGATCATGTCATTCGATACGATCGACCAGTCGAGGCTGGTGCGCGCGGTGCCAATATGGTGGCCCATGCCCCCCGCCCGCGGTGAGAACAGGGCGAGTGAGATGCCCCGCTCGCTCTGAAGCTTCAGCTGGCGCCCGCTCACGCTATCGCGGATCTCGTCGTCGCTCACTCGTAGACTGGACGGGCTCGGCGATTGAGCGGGGTCGTTGATGGCATCGATCTGACGCTTGCGCCAAGACAACATGGCCGGCGGCTCGGTGGTGTAGTGTCCGTGGCAGTCGATCACGACACCTGTATAGCGGGGCCCCTGCGGCGCTGGCTCGGCGCGCGCGGTGTCCATCGTGATGGCCGCGGCGACAGCTCCAAAGCCCGCGAGGCCGCGGATGAAGCCGCGGCGCGGCAGGCAGCAAGGGCAGGCGGCGGCCCCGGTCGGGTCGGTCGCGGCGATCATCGCGATCCCCCCGCAGAAGCGCGTTGGACCATGTGGGGTTCACCCGGATCTGACAGAGCCGCGAGGGCAGGACGAACGACAATCCCTAAACGTCGTAGCATGCCGGCGCCTCTAGATTTTATGCTTCAATCTCGACCGCACAACTGACGCCGCAAAGTCAAATTCGTCCAGTCGCACGGCTGACACCGCGTCCAGGTTCAGCGACGCATTTGGCCGAATGTCGCTCCCGATGGACCGGCAATCGAAGGAGTTCTGCAACTGAGCTGCCGATGATGTCACGACAACGCGTTCGAACACGATTGACCGGTGACCGTCGCTTCCCGGCACATAGCCGGCGCCCCTGAACGACCGGCTGGACGCAGCGCCAGAACTCGGCTTGCTGGGGATGTCGGCGCTGTGTTGCCACCGCGCTCGAGGCTTATTTTTGCCGCTAAATCCTAAATCAGCAAACGGCTCTCAGTTCGAAGACATGATCTGCGATCGCGCGTCGTTAAATTAATACGCGAGGACGCAACAAAAATCGATGCGTAGGTTTAATATCGATATGAGGCATATGGAATCTATTTAAACAATACCGATACAAATGTGTCGGCGGCGCCTCATTCTTGATTGCGGGATTGACTTTTACAAAAAATCTAAAATGTTTCGATTGGTCCTGCTGTGCACAGCAGATAGCTCCTCTCCCACCACTTTTGCTCCTCTCACACCCCTTCTCATCAGAGTGAGGCGTCTCTCAGTGGGGACGCTCGATATCCGGGGGCCGCCTCGCCGCTTACCCTGCGGGTAGGACAACGCGAGTTTGCAAGCCGAACGGCATCGGTGAAAGGCGATCACCGAGTTTACGTAGGCGGACTGCAAGGTGTCGGGGACGAGGCGTAGGTCGGCTGAGCCTTTGAACAGCCATGGGCTTAGCGATTGGCGACTTCTCACTGCACGCCAACCGAGCGTTACAGCCGTTTTGCGCGGTCCGAACCCACTTGATGAGTCGGGCCGCATGGGAAAACGATAGTATATGTTATTTAGCTGGATCTAAATATCGCGGCTTAAACGGTAAAAAATTAAATTTCTTTTGATTGACGGCGAGCCGGAGATCAGAATTGTGCTAACAATGGCCAGTTCCGTCATGTGCTTGCCCATCTTAGTCTGCATGCACCAAGAAACGCGCGATCGCATCGTGAATCAGCGCGACGATCTGTGCCTCCCGTCGCTCGAATTCCTCGAGCAGTCCTGAGACCGCAACGGCGAGGGGACGGCCCTTGCGGTCGATGCGGTTGGGTAGTGGCACCGCGATCGACCCGGCGCCGGACGTGACGAGGCCATGCGAGAAGAAATGGCCGTCCTGCCGCAAACGGGCCACGTTGGCCAAGACGGCGGCGACTTGAACCGGGGGTTGCTCGGGCGTGGCCTCCGCGTTCGTGCGCCGTACGAGTGGGCCGATCTCGGCATCCGGGATCCCGGCAAGAAGCGCGGTGCCGGTCGCCGACCACACCACAAGTCGGCGCGTGCCGGGTGGGACGTGAAAGCGCATCGCGGTTTGCGCCTGCAACACGTGGACGTACTGCGAGTAGATGGTGTTGCGTGCCGCTAGGATCACCGTGCCGCCCGTGCACTCGGACAGATGCTCGAGCATGCGCACGAGACTACCGTCGCGCACCGGCCCCTTGTCGAGCCACGCGCCCAGCAGCGCGACCCGCGGCGACGGCAGGAAGCTGCGGCTGTCGGCGTCGTAATCGAGATAGCCGAGTTGGGCCAGGCTCTTCAAAAGCATCGAGGTTGAGGATTGCGGAAAGCCTAGGCGTTCGGCAATCTCCGAGACCCGAGCTTCGCGCTGAAGCTCGTCGAAAAGCTCCAGGATCTGAAGCACGCGGCCCGCGGACTTCACGAAAGCCAAGGAGGGACCGACTGCATCGGCCCTGACCAAGAGGTCCGTGCTCGAACCCGCTCCGGTCTTTACCCGAGGCGTGAAGCGGTCGGGGGCAATCATACCCGGCTCCAGGCCGGTAGTGCGAAGAGGCTGTGAACGGCCTCGAACGTGATATCCGCGCACCGTGAAGCCCACCAATAGGCTGCCCGCCCGGCAATCATCTGAGTCGCCCGCAACTCGAACGAACATGGCGTCTGCGGCGCGATCTCATGGCATGTCCAATCATCGTGAATGGAGTACGGGCCGCTTGGGTCCAGCTGCCGTCATGAATGCATCACCGCATCCGCGCTCGACGACGTATAGTGCGAATCATCCGCCGCTCCATCACAGATGTGATATCGCTCAGCAGATCCACGATGACGGTTGAAGACCAATCCCGGCTCTGTCCTACTCGAGGGCGAGCGCCAGACAGTGATGCTGTCCGGACGTGCTGAGACCGCGCGCCAAGGGCGGCTCTGCTCGGGAGGAATGCCGATGTCGATCCGCCTCGCGGCCGTCGCCGCGCGTCTCGTCTCCGTGGCGCTGCTATTGTCCGCTTTGAGCGGACCGACCCGCGCCGAGACGAACACGGTCCGCATCGGCCTGCAATACGGCCTCGTCTACCTGCCGGTAATGATCGCTCAGAACGAAGGTTTGTTCGATAAGCGCGCCAAGGCGGCAGGCCTCGACGGGCTGTCGGTCACGCTGAGCCGCTTCAGTGGCTCGGCCGCGATGAACGACGCACTGCTTTCCGACAGCATCGAGCTGGGCACACTCGGCGCGACCGGCGCCTTGATCGCCTGGGACAAGACCCGCGGTCGTCAGCAGATCAAGAGTCTCTGCGCCCTCACTTCAGTCGTCTACACGCTGTTTACGGGCAAGCAGGGCGTTACCGCGCTGAAGGATTTTACCTTTGGCGACAAAATCGCGGTCCCAGCCTTCAACTCGCCGCAGGCTATCCTGCTGCGGGTGGCCGCAGCCCGGCAGCTCGGCGATCCGGCGAAGGCGGATACTCTGATGGTGAGCCTGCCCCACCCCGACGCCACCGCGGCCATGCGCGCCGGGCAAGGCATCGCCGGCTACTTCTCGACGCCACCCTTCACCCAGATCCTACGGGCGGATCCCAAGCTCCGGGCGATCATGACCTCCACCGGTCTGATCGGCGACGGAGACCCTACCGCCGCGACCCTGAACGCCAAGCAGGGCTTCGTCGACGCCAATCCCAAGGTGACGCAGGCCATCCTCGCCGGCATGGAGGACGCGGTTTCGCTCATCCGCAGCGACCCGAGGCGGGCGGCGGCGATCTACCTGGCTTCAGAGCAGGTGCAGATCGATCAGGCCCAGGTCGAGTCGACCCTCACCGACGGGTCCCTCGTCTACGGCGTGGCCCCGAAAGACATGGTCAACCTTGCCAAGGCGATGGCGGCGCAGGGGCTCCTGCGCAAAGTGCCGACCGACTGGCAAGAGCTCTTCTTTCCGGGCCTCAAGGAACGCGACGGAAGCTGAGCGAGCCATACGGGCGAGCCCCTGATCTGACAGACCACGGAGCAGAGATGCAGAGCTTTCGCTTCAGCGCCGAACCGCTCCCGGCCGAGGCCGAGGCGGCCCGTGCGGCCGTCCGGGTTTTTCTCGACGCTGAACTGGCGGCGGGGCACTTCGTGCCACATCGGACCTCGTGGACGACCTTCGACGCCGGCTTCAGCCGACGTGCCGGGGCGGCCGGGTTCATCGGCCTGACCATGCCGGCGGCGTATGGTGGCCATGAGCGGTCCGGCCTCGTCCGCTTCGTCGTCACCGAGGAGATGCTGGCGGCCGGCGCGCCCTGCGGGGCGCACTGGATCTCCGACCGCCAGTCTGGCCCACAGATCCTGCGGCACGGTTCCGAGGCGGCCAAGCGGGCGATCCTGCCGCGGATCTGCCGCGGCGAATGCGCCTTCGGCATCGGCATGAGCGAGCCGAACTCGGGCTCGGACCTCGCCGCCGTGCGCACCCGCGCGGCGCGCGACGGCGACGATTGGTTGATCAACGGCTCCAAGATCTGGACGACGAACGCCCATCAGGTCGATTACCTGCTCGCCCTGGTCCGGACCGGTGAGCCCGGACCAGACCGGCACGGCGGCTTGACCCAGTTCATCATCGACATGGCGGCTCCCGGGGTCACGGTGCGACCGATCCTCGACCTGTCAGGCCACCACGAGTTCAACGAGGTGTTCTTCACCGACTACCGCGTCCCGGACGCCATGATGGTCGGCGCGGAGGGCGAGGGCTGGGGGCTCGTCACGGAGGAACTCGCTTTCGAGCGCTCGGGGCCCGACCGCTTCCTGTCGGACTACCGGCTGCTCGTCGAACTCGTCGACCGGATCGGGCCGGAACCCGACCGGTTCCAGGCGGTCGAGACCGGCCGGATGGTGGCGCAGCTCACCGCGCTTCTCGGCATGTCGGCCTCGGTGGCCCGGCTCCTCGACAAGGGCGTCGTCCCCGGCGTTGAGGCGGCGCTCGTGAAGGATGTCGGCAACAGCTTCGAGCGCGCGGTGCCGGAGATCGCCCGGCGGCTCGTGCCGGTTGAGCCGAGCCTCACCGCGCAGGGCGAGCCGTTCCGTGAGGCGCTCGGCGGCGTGACCCTGCGGGCGCCCTCCTTCACCCTGCGCGGCGGCACCCGCGAGGTTCTGCGCGGGGTCATCGCGCGGGGACTGGGCTTGCGATGAACACGACCAACCACGCACAGGATGGGGCGGCCGACGAGGTCGCCGACATCGTCCTCGATCAATTCGAGCGGCTGCTGGCCCAGCATCTCTCGCCGCAGGTGCTGGCGGCCTGCGACGGTGCCGTGGACGACGCGGCCTGGCCCGCGGATCTCTGGAGGGCGCTTAACGACAGCGGTCTGCCGCTGGCCCTGGTGCCCGAAGCGGCCGACGGGATCGGCTTGGAGGCCAGGACGGCGGCCTTGCTGATCCGGCGCTGTGGGCAGGCGGCCTTGCCGCTGCCGCTGCCCGAGACCATCGCGGGTGCGGCGCTCTGGGCGGCGGCAGGCGGCGGCGCGCCGGAGGACGCCCTCACTTTGGTCCCAGCCGGCAGCCCCGTTCGAATCACGCGGCGGGCCGACGGTTTCGTCCTCGACGGGCGGGCGGCGCAGGTGCCCTGGGGCGGTTCGGTCGCGGCCCTGCTCGTGGATGCGATCGACGCCGCAGGCGTCCGCCACCTCGTGCGGATCACGGCGCCGGGCACGGTTCGTGATCCGCGCCACAACCTCGCGGGTGAGCCGCGCGACGCCCTCGACCTCACAGGCTGTACCGCCGCCATCGACGAGGTACGGACAGCGCCGGACTGGGCCGCCGAGGTTGGTGTCGGCTCGGTGGAGGCAGCCGGCGCCTGGGTGCGCGCGCAGCAGTTGGTGGGCGCGATGGAGACCTGCCTCGCCTCCGCCCTCGATCACGCCCGCGAGCGGCAGCAATTCGGGCGGCCGCTCGCCAAGTTTCAGGCGATCCAGCACATGCTGGCCGAAGCCGCGGGCCACGTCGCGGCGGCGACTGCATCGGCTGATCTCGCTGCCGCGTGCTGGGGAGATGCGCGCTTCGTCCTCGCCACCGCGATGGCCAAGGCGCGCTGCGGCGAGGCGGCGGGCCACGTCGCCGAGATCTGCCACCAGATCCACGGAGCGATGGGTTTCACCCAGGAGCACCCGCTGCACCGCGCGACGCGGCGGCTGTGGTCTTGGCGAGACGAGTTCGGCTCCGACGCTCGGTGGCAGGAACGGATCGGGCGCGCGGTCTGCGCGGGCGGAGGCACCGCTCTCTGGCCGATGCTGGTCCGGCTGCGGGCCGGTGCCGGCTAACATGGGAGATCGCTGCGTGCTGGATCATTCTGCCGAGACGAAAAAGGCCGGTCCCCTGGCGGGCGTGCGGATCGTGGATCTCACCAGCGTCATCATGGGACCGTCGGCCACGCACATCCTGGCCGATCTCGGCGCCGACGTGATCAAGATCGAGACGCCGGAGGGCGATTCCTTCCGTCACTACCGGCCGGCCCGCAACGCTGGGATGGGCGGCAACTTCCTGCACCTCAACCGCAACAAGCGCAGCGTCCGCCTGGACCTGAAACGGCCCGAGGCGCGGGCGGCCCTCGACCGGCTCATCGTGACGGCGGACGTCTTCGTGCACTCGATGCGCCCGGACGCGATCCTGCGCCTGGGCTACGGCTACGAGCGAGTCCGCGCGCTCAAGCCCGAGATCATCTTCTGCGGGGCCTACGGGTTCGGGGCCGACGGCCCCTATGCCCACAAGGCAGCCTACGACGACCTGATCCAGGCGGGCTCCGGCCTCGCGGCACTCCAGACCGCCGCCACCGGCCAGCCCGGCTACCTGCCCACCGTGCTCTGCGACAAGATCGCGGGGCAGGCCATCGCCTGCGCGATCCTGGCGGCCCTCTACGAGCGACGCGCCGGCGGCGGCGGGCAGGCGGTGGAAGTGCCGATGTTCGAGACCATGGTGGAGTTCAACTTCGTCGAGCACATGGTCGGCTACACCTTCGAGCCGCCGCTCGGGCCACCGGGCTTCAACCGAGTGCTCAGCCCGAAGCGCAAGCCCTACCGCACCCAGGACGGCTATGCCTGCATCCTGCCCTACTCCGACCGGAACTGGCGCGACTTCTTCATCCACACCGGCCGCCTCGAGTTCGTGGACGACCCGCGCTTCACGCCGCTCGCCGTGCGGGTGGAGAACATCGAGGTCCTGTACGCGCTGGTGGAGGAGGAGGCGCCGCGCAGGACCACCGCCGCTTGGGTGACGTTCTGCGACTCGGTGAGCATCCCGTGCATGCCCGTCCTCGGGTTGGAGGAACTGCCGGACGACGCGCACCTCAAGGCGGTGGGCTTCTTCGGGGCCGCCGAGCATCCGAGCGAGGGGCGCTACCGCACCATGCGCCGGCCGGTCTCGTTCAGCGGCAGCGACTTCGCGATCCGCCGCCACGCGCCCCGGCACGGCGAGCACACCGCCGAGGTCCTAGCCGAGGCCGGCCTCGATCCGTCGGAAATCGCTGCCCTGGGCGCGGACATGACCGCGCCCGAAGCGACGACCACGACGGTCGAACGCTCGGCCGTCGCACCTCTGGAGACCGCCCCATGACCAGCCAGACCGAGGATCTTGGTGCCGGCGAAGACCTCCTGTTCGCTGTCGCCGAGGGGGTGGCGACCATCACGTTGAACCGACCAGAGCGGAAGAACGCCTTCACCTTCCCGATGATCGAGGCCTGGACGGCGGCCCTCCAGCGCTGCCGCACGGATGAGGCGGTCCGCGTCGTCATCGTGACCGGCGCAGGCCCGGCCTTCTGCAGCGGCGGCGACATCGTCGAGATGGGCGAGCGCCTCGACCAGCCGCCCCAGCGGCGTAAGGACGAACTTTTTAGCCGGATCCAGCGCATCCCGCTGGCGCTCGAGGATCTCGACAAGCCGGTCATCGCCGCGCTGAACGGCGTGGCCACCGGGGCGGGCCTCGACCTCGCGCTGATGTGCGACCTGCGCTACGCCGCGCGCAGTGCCCGCTTTGCCGAGACCTATGTTCGCGTCGGGCTGGTGCCCGGTGCCGGGGGCGCCCACTTCCTGCCCCGACTCGTCGGCACCGCGAAGGCGCTAGAGCTGTTCTTCACCGGTGACTTCGTCGATGCGGAGGAAGCGCTCCGGATCGGCCTCGTCAACGGCGTTCACGACGATGTGGCCCTGATGCCGGCGGTCGAGGCGCTGGCGCGTCGGATCGCCAAGGCGCCACCGCTCACGCTGAGCCTGATCAAGCGCGCAGTCTATCAGGGGATGCGCAACGACCTGCGCACCAACCTCGACCTGATCTCCTCGCACTATGCGGTGATCACCGCGACGCCCGAGCATCGGGATGCGGTGCAGGCGTTCATCGGCGGGCGCAGCAAGCCTTGAAGTGAAGGGCGCCCACTTGAGTGCTGGTGGGCTTCCGGTTGGGTCACCCCGCCCCCGTACGTGATGTGGGGAAGATGACGTGCCAGGAACGAAAGCAGCAGAAGCAAAACAACATCGGAATTGTGTCAGCTGATTCCGGTCTTTAATCAGACTGCTCGCGAAAGATAATATCAAATACGATTTGATCGATGAGGGAACCGCCAAATGAATGTTGCAGCCAAGCGGTCGGTGTACGAACCTGACCAAGCCGGTCTGGCTTTCCCTCGCTACCCCGTGTTCGATGATGCCGCGCAGGAGCGAAGACACCGCAAGGTTCGGTTGGCTGCCGCCTGTAGGCTCTTTGCTGATCTGGGCTACGAATACGGATTCGCCGGCCACATCACCGTCCGCGACCCGGAGGATCCGAACCTCTACTGGACGAATCCGTTCGCCATGGAATTCGGGGCGGTCAAGGCGTCGGACCTCCTCCTCGTCGACCACGACGGCCGAGTCATCGAGGGCGCGCGTGCGGTGAACCGCGCCGGCTTCGTCCTGCACGCCGCCATCCACGAGGCGCACCCCGGCATCCTGGCATCGTGCCACTGCCACACGATCAACGGCATGGCTTGGGCCGCCCTGGGCCGGCGACTGGATCCGATCACCCAGACAGCCTGCGGCTTCTACGGTGATGGGCAGGCCCTGATCACCGAGGAAGCTGGCGCCGTGGTGGTGGAGCGCGGGGCCGGCCACAGCGTCGCCGCCGCGTTCGGACGCGACACCAAGGTTGCCATTCACCAGAACCACGGCCTGTTCAGCGCCGGCCAGGAGAGCATCGAGGAGGCCGTTTGGTGGTTCGTGGCCGCCGAGCGGGCCTGCGAGATTCAACTCAAGGCCGAGGCGACGGGCCACCCCCTGAAGCTTGTTCCCGAAGCCAATGCGGCGCACTCCGCCAAACACCTCGCCACTCCGTTCATGGCGTGGCTTCATGCCCAGCCGATGTTCGACCGCACTTTGCGCCAGCATCCGGACGTGATCGACTGATCGACTGCTGCACACCGCGGCGCGCGCATCTATGCAGAGCACAATACGGCGTGGATCTAGAGCTTGCGGTGACGGAAATGATTGCGGCATCCTATGTCTTTGATTCTAATATAAAATAAACATACCGAATGCATCGGGAGGTGCGAATGCGCAAGCGCCGTTATCTGCTGTATATTGGCATTTTCTTGCTTGTCGTCTTCAATTATGTGGACCGCGTCGCGCTGTCGGTCGCGGCGCCGGCGATCGCGGCTGAATACAATCTGAGTCCGGTACAGGTCGGTTACTTGTTCTCAGCTTATCTCTGGACGTATGTCGTCTGCTTGATCCCATGCGGATTTCTGACCGATCGCTACGGGGCGAAGGTGGTCAACGGCGTCGGTGTGCTCGTGTGGTCCGGCGCGACGATTCTCACAGGGCTCGCGTCCGGCTTCGTCAGCCTTCTCGGCTCGCGCATGCTGATGGGCGCGGCGGAGGCGTCCACCTATCCAGCGGGCGGTCGCGTGTTGCGGGATTGGGCGCCGCGATCCGAGTTCGGTCTGGCGGCCACGATGCTCAACAGCGGCGGCTACGCGGGTCCTGCGTTCGGGACCTTGCTGCTCGGGTGGGTGGTGTCAGTCCACGGCTGGCGGTGGGGTTTCTATACGGCCGGCTTGCTGGGCTTGGTTTGGCTGGTCGGCTGGTTGGTCTGGTATCGCGTGCCGGAGACGGCAACCTTCGTCGGCGAAGACGAGCGCGCCTTCATCCTGCGTGAGCGCGATTCCGGGGCGAAATCCGGTGGCTCGGCCGACGGGTTTGGCGTGCTGTTGCGCTCGCGCAGTATGATCGCCGTCGCCGTCACGCAGGGCTGCGCCGTCTACACGCAGATCGTGTTCCTGACCTGGCTTCCGAGCTATCTCGCCAACGTCAAGCACATGTCGATCGTGAAGTCGGGCCTGTTCACGGCGTTCCCGTACTTCGCGGCGACGGTCTTCGCGTGGGTCCTCGCCCATCTGAGCGATCGTGCGCTGGCCGCGGAGGGCGGCTCCAGCACGGGGCGGCGGCGGCGCATCGTCGTCGTGTCGATGCTCAGCGCGGCCGTGATCCTGGCGGCACCGTTCGTCGACAGCACGCCGATGATCCTGGGCCTGATCACCATCTCGCTGACCGGCTTGGCGACGGGCATCTCGCTCAACATTGCCCTGGCCGCCGATCTGCTGCGGTCGCCTGCGAGTGCTGGCAAAGCCATGGCGATCCAGATCACCGGCGGGAACATGTTCGGCCTCATCGCGCCGATCGCCACGGGCTACATCATCGCGGCGACGGGTAGCTACGACCTCGCCTTCGTGGCCGGTGGCGTGCTGCTGGTGACCGGGGCCGTGATCACGCTGACCCTGACGCACGCCCCGATCGGTGGCGACCTCCCCGCGCCAGCGGTCGTCCCCGCGCTGCGCCGCGCTTAAGCTCTTAGACGGAGGTCACGATGTACGCAGCCCCGCCTATCTGCCCAACGAGAGTCTTCGCCACCTACCCCGAGGCGTGGCGGGTGGCCACGGCGGAGAACGAGTGGATCCGCACGCAGCCGGGGCGCATGCCGACCGGATCGTTCCTGGAGGGGCCGTCCTTCGACCTTGACGGCAATCTCTGGTGTGTCGACATCCCGAACGGACGCATCTTGTGCGTGGCGCCGGACGGCGGTTTCACCATCGCGGCCGAGTACGATGGTTGGCCGAACGGCCTCAAGATCCACCGTGACGGCCGGATATTCATCGCCGACTACAAGAACGGCATCATGGTCGTCGACCCGGATACCGGCACGGTCCAGCCGTTCCTCCTACGGGTCGGGCCCGAGCGGTTCCGGGGCGTCAACGATCTCTTCTTCTCTCGCGATGGCGATCTCTACTTCACCGATCAGGGCCTAACCGGCTGGCAGGACCCGGGCGGACGCCTCTTCCGCGTTCGGGCGGACGGGGTCGTGACCTGCATCCTGGACGGCATCCCAAGCCCGAACGGCCTCGTCATGAACCTCACTGAGGACACGGTGTACCTGGCGGTTACGCGGGCCAACGCGGTCTGGCGGATCCCGCTGATGCGGGACGGGACGGCCGCCAAGGTGGGCACCTTCATCCAGATGTCGGGCGGGGCCGGGCCGGACGGGCTCGCCCTCGACGCGGAGGGTCGCATCGCCGTCGCCCATGCCGGGAAGGGCGCCGTCTGGCTGTTCGACGCCACGGGGGAGCCGGTGCTGCGCATAACCTCTTGCGCCGGCCTGCACACTACCAACGTGGCGTTCGGCGGCGCGGATGGACGAGCACTGTTCATCACTGAGTCTGGCTCAGGCGTCATTCTACGGGCTGACCTGCAGACGCCCGGGCACACTATGTTCTCGCACACGCACGAGAGCGAGGTGTGATCGTTGGCTCTGTGCGCCGCACGGTTGGAACTGAGGTCTGCAGACCGGCCGGCCAGTCCCAATCGAAACACCCGGGATCGCCACGGCCGAGGATAATCCGTGAGGCTCGCACGGGGCGTCGTCCCGCCGCCGAACGCCGCCAAGACGCGCGGCAGATCCTTATCGGCCTTCACCTCGCCGCGATCCCCGCGTCACCCCACGGAGTGGATACAGATGGCCCACCTCCCCTATGCGGATCCGAATCGACCGGAAACGGCCGAACTCGTCGCTCGCATCACCGCCCAACGCGGCGGGGTGCTGCACCTCTACGCCATGCTGCTGCACAGCCCGTCGGTAGCCGACGGCTGGCTGCATTTCCTCAGCGCGATCCGCCAGCGCTGCGTCGTGCCGGGGGCCCTGCGCGAGCTAGTGATCCTACAGGTCGCCCACCTCAACGGGGCACCCTACGAGGCCGAGCAGCATATCCCGATCGCGCTGCGCGAAGGGGTGCCCCAAGCGCAGGTCGACGCCCTCCCCGACTGGAGGGCATCAGATGTGTTCGAGCCGGCGCAGCGCGCGGCCCTGGCCTACTGCGATGCGATGACCCGAACCATCCACGTGCCGGCTGACGTGTTCGCAGACCTGCGCACCCACTTTGACCCGCGGACGATCGTCGAGCTCACCGCGACGGTCGGGGCCTACAACATGGTCTCTCGCTTCCTCGAAGCGCTCGGCATCAGCTCCGCCGACGACATGCGTGCGGGGCGGGCTGACCGATGACAAACCCCTTCTCCCTCGACGGCAAGGTCGCGCTCATCACCGGCTGCGGCTCGCAGTAGCCCTGGTGGAGCAATGCTAAGGCCACGGCCGTGACCTTAGCCCGGCGCGGCGCGAGGGTCGCCACACGCAACCGGTCCGACGCGATCCGCATCTGTCTGAACGGAGCCCCAGATCGGGCGGCGTTGACCTGGGCGCTGCATCGCTTGTCGGGAATACTTACCTGGCCGAGCGTTGTGTGCACGGGAGGACGAACGCTTCGCTGAGATGTTCGATGATGTGTCGGCCAAACGGGGCTGAACCTCGGCCAACCGATACTCTGCATGGATGGAGCGTCGGTCCGACGTAGACTTGAGAGCCCTGCGCTTCATGCTGCGAGCGAATCGCACCGTCCGCGATTGTCGTCGACGTCCGCTTCCGAGCTATTGTGATGGCCCATCAAGCGTCCGGCATGGGCGCTAAGCTGAATGTCCGCTTTCAGGTCAGGCCTTCTTACTGCCTCCCGCCAATGCTGGACTACGTGTTCTGCACCAAGCGTTGGATCTGACGACTAGTACACCGTCACCAGCCTGGGGGAGCGGCTCGACCGAGACATGTCGACCCTCGAGGCACTGCGCCACCTGACGGCCTTGTGCCGCTACCAGCGCCCGCCCGGGTCGCCGCCGGCCCGGAAATACGAGCACCTGTGTCTGGCCCCGATTACGCTGCCGCCGCCGGTCCGACCCACGACGCCGGTCCCTCCGGGCGTGCCGTTCACGATCGAGGTCTGGAAGGAGACGGGCGGCTGTGTCGAGGCGCAGCTCGCCGTGATCTATCCCATCGCTATGGCGCGGGTCGCGTTCGAGACGGCGTGCGAGCTGTGGCCCAAGCACGAGGTCACGCTTCGGGACCGGTGCCGGGTCGTAGCGCGGCGAGAGCGGCCGGAAGCGCCCGCCAGCGCGGCACCCGTCGCCGCCGCTCCTACTCCCTAATTGCCAGGCCGTTGGCCTCGAGGCGCGCCAGCACGAGCGTGGCGTCCTTGCCCCGCCTCCGGCCCGGGAAACCGGCGCGCTCGGCGATCTCCACGGCGATCGCGGACTCCGCCGTCAGAACCGCCAGGATGCGAGCGCGGGTGTCGTGGCGCGGCCGCGGACCGGTGCGTTCGATGCGTGTCGCTACTGCAGCCTCCCGGTTCCAGCGTTCAGGCTCAGGCAGATGGCCAGCGCCTGCGGATCGCCGACGGTGAGCCAGTCGCCCCCGACCACGCGCCAGTTCTCGAAGTCGTCGTCTGCCTCGACGATGTGGTCGCGGGACGTGATGACCGTCACGGCCTCTGCGATCGAGTCTGAGTCCTCGAGCACGCGGTTACGCGGATGCGACGATCATCCGACGGCGCGCTTCACAGCAAGGCGCTCCTCGTCCGGCTGATCAGGCATGTCGGCGGCGACCTTCTCAACGATGGCGCGCGTGATTGCCTCATCCAGTTCAAGGCCACGGGCGAAGACGTTGAGGCGCCGCATCATGTGCTGGACCGTGGTTCTGTCGAGGGGTTCACTCACCCCTTCACCGGATGCGCCAGTATGACCGCGGTGCGGACCATGTTGCGCTTGTAGGCGTCCTCGTCGGTGAGCAGCGCGTCTTGGGAGGCTTTGTGACTGGTGATCGCCGCGACCAGGTCGAGGGTCCAGCCCTTCGCTAGCGGGTACACCTCGGCCGCCAGGTCGGCGAGCACGGCATCCACCACGGCGGTGATCTCGTCGTCCGTCACCTCGGAGACCTTGCGGAGGTCGGACACGGTCGGGTTGCTGGCCATGCCGCAGAGCTACTCCAGGCTGGTCTACATCGTCCATTAAAGATGCCCCAGCTGGCCCCAAGGAGCCTCTGCCCAGCATGACACGGCAGCAGTGGCGAGCCGCAAAGGCGCAAGCCCGCAAGGGAGGGCTCGCCCATGCTTCGTGATCGTGTCGCGGTCCGCTTCGGCGGCAGCCAGGAAAAGCAGGCCTATGACCGGGAACGTGAGGCCCGGCCGGAGCTGATGCGGTGGCTTCTTGCCAACGCGCAAAATGCCGATCGAATCGTGGCACACCGGATCCGACGCGGCGTGTTCGGTAAATCGGTGGCCAAGATCGATGCAGCCGTGGAGGTGCTATGCCAGGACGGCTTGAACGCGCTCCGCCGCGGACCGGTTGATGAGCAGCCCGACGAGTCTCAAAAGCATTTCTGGCGCCTTGGCTTCGTAGGGGCGGCCTACGAGGCCAGAGACATAGCGCTCGGCCTTGGCGCGCCCGCAGCGAACTGCTGACATCGGAATCGTCAGCCGACCTGACCGGCAGGTAACCCCGGCCCCGCAGGAACGCCCCGGGGGCCAAGCCATCTCATCTGAGTAATAATGGACTAGGCGGACCGCGCATGATGCGCAAAGACACCACCTCGAAATTCAGCAGTCGAAGATATACTTAAATTCATTATATCTAAAATCGCCTTTTTATGGCGCTCTTTCTGTTTCCGATCTGTCGAAACTCCCATAATATCTGCATGGTGCCGCCGATCTTTCACGGACGTGTCGTAAACAGCCGCAATCTTCTCACCATCTTTTTCCCTGACGTCGCCTGCCGGCATCGTCGCAACAGAATGCCAAAATCGGTCCTTGTCCCTCTTACGGGAGGCTTCTTTTAGCAGGTCAAAAGTAATTTCGAATTCATGATCAGAGGCATTCTGCCGTAAAACGCTTAGACCTTTTTTATCCAACTGCAGCAAAACTCCACCCAACAACTTGCCACTCCGAAGATCGAAGGCTTGATCTTGTGGTTCAGTGACAAGGTAGTGCAGATTTTCAGCGTTTTTTACTCGGCCCGGCGAGAGTAAGGTTGCCTTATAAATCTCGCATGCGCCAGGTGACCCTGCGGCAGAGTTTACCTCAGAGACTCGGGAGTCTGCTTCAGAGCTGAAAGCTTGCCGGCATAGACGGCAGACGTCAGGCTCAAGCAGTAGGTAACTGAAGAACTTCCCGCAGAGGTTTCGGAAGGCTTCGGCCCGTGAATGCAGCGCCTTCTCCAAAGTATTCTTTGTCGCTGACGACGGCATACCAAGTAATCTTGCCCGGAGAATCTATGGTCAGGTTCAGGTAAAAACCGTCGATGGACGTCCCATAGCTGGCGTTCCCATCATCATCCACCATCGGCTGAGGACGAACACTAGGGTCAACCTCGGCCAAAAAAGCGGCAAGCATCTCCGCGGTGCCGACGATTTCCGCCCGCTGCTTGGCATCAACTGCATTTGGGTCTCTAGCCGAAGCCAAAATCCCCATAGTCCGCGAGAACCACGGATCGAAAAACACGCGATCAACGTCGGCAGCGGGCACCGTAGCCGAAAGCCCATCGCTTCGTTCTGATGCGCCTTCTGTAGGAGCCCTACGACGGGAGAGGTTCTGCTGAGGCGCCAATTTGCCGCTGTTATTGAGCAGCGGAGAAGGACGATCCGCCGCCGTACGAAACTCGACTGCTACAGGGTTGAGCAGGCGGTCCCAAGCAGCTTGGCCATCATACGTCGTGCTATCGAGAGCCTGCATATCATCGGCTCGGAGGGTTCAGGGTGATTCGGTCTGCCATTTCCGGGAGAATTACCTCAGCGAGGATGTCTTTCAAGACCAAATGCTGTTTATCAAGATGGGAAATCGGGTCGGTGTATCCGGCTTGCTCCGGGGCCTGAGCGCCATCCACGGCGGTGAAAATCTGATCTTGCAAGAGCGTGAGGATGCCCACCGATGGCACCGCATTCTCTTCTCCGGGCCTAGCCGCGCTTACGACGTCAATATTGACGTTTATAAGCGTCCGCTCGTTCGCCGAGGCATAATCAAACCAACCTACATGTGAATGCCACTCGCGTTTCGCCTTTATAGCCGCTTCCGCCCACATCCCCTTATCGCTTCTCAATAATTTTCCTATCGAAAAACTATCCCAATCGCCAGACCAATAAAATCGATCAAGGTATTCTAGTTTAACACTCACTACATCAACAGCATCGCTGACAATAGGCAATAATTGAGACACAACCTGTTCCATTTGTCCGATAAACGGCTGCCAGCGAGCGTACCTGAGATTATTCCAAATCAGAGCACCAGGTGTTATGACGCAGCTCAGCGTTCTATCGGTGTTAGAATACACAAGAGATCCTACCCCCATCTGCTTCGGCGTGGCGATCCCGGTTTGGGGGTTTATTTCAAACCCCATTTGCGGATGAGATTGGACCACCATTTGGAGGCTAGAGAATACGGCGTTTGCCTTCGCTCGCATCTTCAGCAGCAATTTCTCAGTGATGGGATCGCCAAAAATCAGGGTTGCCGAACACCGTTCGATGGCGTGAGCCGGATAGATAGGGTCGAAGCGCATGGTCGCGGACATCTGAGCCAGTCCAAATAAAGTTGATTGTGCGCCCGCTCGGTTAAGCGACCTCGAACGAAATAGGGGCTGCCGCTCACATCGCGCAAGCGGACGTCGAGCGAGTTAGCGATGCGAGGCACCGGAGATAGGCCAAGCTACAGTGGAACCACCCGCCCGGTGCCGTCAGCGTGCCGTCATCACATCTTGTAGCAGCCTGATGACATCAGAAAATGAAGCTAAATCATTGATTTACCTGGTGGGCGGTGACGGGCTCGAACCGCCGACCCTCTCCGTGTAAAGGAGACGCTCTACCAACTGAGCTAACCGCCCGGCGGCCGACCGTTACGGCATGGGGTCGGTGCGGCGCAAGGGGCTGGCGTCACGGTGCCGCCAGCCGGCGTGCCAGGGCGGTCGTCAGGCCTATGCTGTCCATCGGCACGTGGCGCATCGCTGGAACGGCGGGCGCCGTCGCGGCGGCCAGGACTGCCCGGGTGCCGGCTTCGACGGAGCAGATCAGCGGGCACGGGACCTGCCACGCGAGGCGCCGCGCCAGCCCCGCGAGGCCGGCGCCCCCGAGGATCACCGTGTTCGCTCCGGCCGCTTGGCATTTGGCGCAGGCCTGCGACAGGATGCCGAGGGCGCGATTTGGATCCTGGGCGATGTCGCCTCCGGTCGGCGCCACCGTGGTGATGGCCGCGAGCCGGTCCGACAGGCCGAGGGTGCCGACGAACTCCCGAAGCATCGGGTCCCAAGCCGTCCCGCCGGTGACGATGCCGAACGCCCCCGTGGCGGCGGCCTCGCGACAGGCCGCCTCCGCCATGCCGACGACCGGCACGGGTGATAATTCGCGCAGGGCGGACAAGCCCGGATCGCCGAAGCAGGCGAGATAGACCGCGTCACAGGAATCCCCGTGCTCGGCCAGGGCATCGAGGGCGGCGTGGCCCGCGATGGCCGCGGCTGCGCGGCTCGCGATGTAACGGGCCCCGAACCGACCCGTGACGGCCCGCAGGTCCGCGCGGTCGCCGATCTGGCGGCGCACGTGATCCGCCACGAGGTCGGTGACGGCCTGACTGGTATTGGGGTTGATCAGCAGAATGCGCATGCCGGGCCGGTCCCACGAAAAAGCCCCCGGAGCAGGCTCCGGGGGCTATCGCATCGGTTGAGTAATCGATCCTCAGTGGGCGATGAACGCCGCACCGTCCTCTTCCGTCCGGGCGGGCTTGGCCACGGGCAGCGGCTCCTCCCACTCGATGGCGACGGGGACCCGGACCAGCGCCCGCTCCAGCACCTGATCCATCCGGGAGACCGGGATGATCTCCAACCCGTTCTTCACGCTGTCGGGCACCTCAGCGATGTCCTTGGCGTTCTCTTCGGGAATCAGCACCGTCTTGATGCCGCCGCGCAGCGCCGCGAGCAGCTTCTCCTTCAAGCCGCCGATCGGCAGGACCCGACCGCGGAGCGTCACCTCGCCGGTCATCGCGATATCGCGACGAACCGCGATTCCGGTCAACGTCGAGACGATCGCAGTGGCCATCGCGATGCCGGCGGACGGGCCGTCCTTCGGGGTCGCCCCCTCCGGCACGTGGACGTGGATGTCGCGACGCTCGAACAGCGGCGGCTCGATCCCGAAGTCGATCGCCCGCGAGCGCACGTAGGATGCGGCCGCCGAGATCGACTCCTTCATCACGTCCTTCAGGTTGCCCGTGACGGTCATCTTGCCCTTACCGGGCATCATGACGCCCTCGATCGTCAGCAACTCGCCGCCAACCTCGGTCCAGGCTAGGCCCGTCACCACGCCGACCTGATCGTCCGCATCGATCTCGCCGTAGCGGAATTTCGGCGGACCGAGGAAGACCGGAAGGGTATCCGCGTTGACCACGACCGACTTGGTCTTGGTGATCAGGATCTCCTTCACCGCCTTGCGGATCAGGTTGGACAGCTCGCGCTCCAGGTTACGGACGCCGGCTTCCCGCGTGTAGCGGCGAACCAGCATCATCAGGCTGTCGTCGTCGATCGACCACTCGTGCGTCCCGAGGCCGTGCTTCTTCAAAGCATTCGGGATCAGATGCTTGCGCGCGATCTCGACCTTCTCCTCCTCGGTGTACCCGGCGATGCGGATCACCTCCATACGGTCCATGAGCGGACCGGGGATGTTGAGGGTGTTGGCCGTGGTCACGAACATCACGTTCGAGAGATCGTAGTCCACCTCCAGATAGTGGTCGTTGAAGGTGCTATTCTGCTCTGGGTCCAGAACCTCGAGGAGCGCCGCCGACGGATCGCCGCGGAAATCCATGCCCATCTTGTCGATCTCATCGAGCAGAATGAGCGGGTTCGAGGTCTTGGCCTTGCGCATCGACTGCACGATCTTGCCGGGCATCGAACCGATATAGGTCCGGCGGTGGCCCCGGATCTCGGCCTCGTCCCGCACGCCGCCGAGCGACATGCGCACGAACTCGCGACCCGTCGCCTTCGCGATGGACTTGCCCAGCGAGGTCTTGCCGACGCCGGGGGGACCGACGAGGCACAGGATCGGGCCGGTGAGCTTGTTCGCCCGCTGCTGCACAGCGAGGTACTCGACGATCCGCTCCTTGACCTTGTCGAGGCCGAAATGATCCTCATCCAGCAGGGTTTGGGCGCCAAGCAGATCCTTCTTGATCTTCGAACGCTTGCCCCACGGGATGCCCAGCATCCAGTCGAGATAGTTGCGCACCACGGTGGCCTCGGCCGACATCGGCGACATCTGCCGGAGCTTCTTCAGCTCGGCCGTCGCCTTGTCGCGCGCCTCCTTGGTGAACTTGGTCTTCTCGATCTTCTCTTCCAGCTCGGCCAGCTCGTCACGGCCGTCCTCGGAGTCGCCCAACTCCTTCTGGATCGCCTTCATCTGCTCGTTCAGGTAGTACTCGCGCTGGGTCTTCTCCATCTGCCGCTTGACGCGGGTCCGGATGCGCTTCTCCACCTGGAGCACGGAGATCTCGCTCTCCATCAGCGACAGCACGCGCTCGAGGCGCTGCGCCACAGTCGGCGTCTCGAGGATGCCCTGCTTATCGGAGATCTTAACGAGCAGATGCGAGCCGATCGTATCGGCGAGCTTGGAGGGCTCGTCGATCTGGGTCACGGCCGAGACGACCTCCGGAGAGATCTTCTTGTTGAGCTTGACGTAGTTCTCGAACTCCGAGAGCACCGAGCGCGCGAGCGCCTCGGCCTCGACGCGGTCGCCGAGCTCGTCGTGCAGCGCCTCGGCGGTGGCCTCGTAATACTCGTCCGAGCGGGTGAAGCCCGTGACCTTGGCACGACCGATGCCCTCGACCAGCACCTTCACGGTACCGTCGGGGAGCTTCAGGAGCTGCAGTACGGAGGCGAGCGTGCCGATCTTGTAGATCGCGTCGGTTGCCGGATCGTCGTCACCCGCGTTGATCTGGGTGGCGAGCAAGATATGGCGATCGGTGCGCACGGCCTCTTCGAGGGCGCGGATCGATTTTTCGCGGCCGACGAACAGAGGCACGATCATGTGCGGGAAGACGACGATGTCGCGCAAGGGGAGGACGGCGTAGGAACCCGTCGAGCCCGGGACAACCGGCTGGCGCGATTTCGACTGTGTCATGGGGACTTCCTCTCAGGGACGCCCGGCTTCGATCCCCTCGTCGATGAGGCGAACCATTGCCAGGGGCCGACCGGGCCGCGAGGGTCGGGATTGTCGTGGACTTTGCGGCTGGCGACGCGGACCGTTCCTCGAAGGAGCGAGCGGCCACCGCGATGAGCCTGAGGTGGCTGCGGGGGCCACCGTTTTCAAGATGCTCCCCGCGGCGCACCCGGCCGAAGCCGGGTGCTTAACGCAACCCCGCCAAGCGCTTACGCGCTGACGCTGGCGGGCGCTTCCTTGTTGCGGTCGCCGTGGATGTAGAGCGGGCGCGACTTGCCTTCCACGACCTCCGGACCGATCACCACCTGCTCCACCGATTCGAGACCGGGCAGGTCGTACATCGTGTCCAGCAGGATGGTCTCCAAGATCGACCGCAGGCCGCGAGCGCCTGTCTTGCGCTCGATCGCCTTGCGCGCGACCAGGGACAGTGCGTCGTCCTGGAACGTCAGGTCGACGTTCTCCATCTCAAACAGCCGCTGGTACTGCTTCACCAGAGCGTTCTTCGGCTCCTGAAGGATCTTCTTCAGCGCCGCCTCGTCGAGATCCTCGAGGGTCGCCAGAACCGGCAGACGGCCGACGAACTCGGGGATGAGGCCGAACTTCAACAGATCCTCAGGCTCCACCGAACGGAAGATCTCGCCGGTGCGACGGTCGTCGGGGGCCTGCACGCTCGCGCCGAAGCCGATCGAGGTGCCCTTGCCGCGTTGGGAGATGATCCGCTCCAGCCCCGCGAAGGCGCCGCCGCAGATGAACAGGATGTTGGTGGTGTCGACCTGCAGGAACTCCTGCTGCGGGTGCTTGCGGCCGCCCTGCGGCGGCACGGACGCAACCGTGCCTTCCATGATCTTCAGCAGCGCCTGCTGCACGCCCTCGCCCGACACGTCCCGGGTGATCGACGGGTTGTCCGACTTGCGCGAGATCTTGTCGATCTCGTCGATGTAGACGATGCCGCGCTGGGCCCGCTCGACGTTGTAGTCCGAGGCCTGGAGCAGCTTGAGGATGATGTTTTCCACATCCTCGCCGACATAGCCCGCCTCTGTCAGCGTCGTGGCGTCCGCCATGGTGAACGGCACGTCCAGGATGCGGGCGAGCGTCTGCGCGAGCAGCGTCTTGCCCGAGCCGGTCGGCCCGATCAGCATAATGTTGGACTTGGCCAACTCGACGTCGTTGTGCTTCGTCGCGTGCGCGAGCCGCTTGTAGTGGTTGTGCACCGCGACCGAGAGGACCTTCTTGGCGAAGTCCTGGCCGATGACGTAATCGTCGAGGACGCGCCGGATCTCCTTCGGGGTGGGCACGCCGTCGCGGCTCTTCACCAACGAGGATTTCGACTCCTCGCGGATGATGTCCATGCACAGCTCGACGCATTCGTCGCAGATGAACACGGTCGGGCCGGCGATCAGCTTGCGGACCTCGTGCTGGCTCTTGCCGCAGAACGAGCAATACAGCGTGCTCTTGGAGTCGTTGCCGCCAGTCTTGCTCATATCGGTCTCCGATTCGTCGCGTACGCAGCCGGCTAAGGGCGCACGCGCATCGCTTCAACGTAAGGGGGCCCGCTTAAAGAAACAGTATGCTGCGCGTCTTTGACCGATGGGCCCTGTCATCGGATGCAAACACGCTGCCGCGGCGGGATCAAGGCCACGCCGCGGCGGTCAGGCGACGCAACCGTCAGGCGGCGGCGGGCTCGGGACGCTTCTGGATGACCTCGTCGATGAGGCCGAACTCCTTGGCCGCATCCGCGGTCATGAAATTGTCGCGCTCCAGCGCGTTCTCAATGGCCGCATAGTCACGGCCGGTATGCTTCACGTAGATTTCGTTCAAGCGCCGCTTCAGCGCCTCGATCTCGCGGGCATGGATCAGGATGTCGGTGGCCTGCCCCTGGAAGCCGCCGGAGGGCTGGTGGACCATGATCCGGGCGTTCGGCAGGGCGAAGCGGTGACCCGGCTCACCGGCGGTGAGCAGGAGGGAGCCCATCGAGGCGGCCTGGCCGACGCAGAGCGTCGTCACCGGGCAGCGGATGAACTGCATCGTGTCGTAGATCGACAATCCCGAGGTCACGACGCCGCCGGGGGAATTGATATAGAAGGAAATTTCCTTCTTGGGGTTCTCAGCCTCGAGAAACAGAAGCTGCGCCACGATGAGTGACGCACCGTAATCCTCCACGGGACCGGTGAGAAAGATGATGCGCTCGCGCAGGAGACGGGAGTAGATGTCGAAGGCGCGCTCGCCGCGGCTCGACTGCTCGACGACCATCGGCACGAGTGCGTTGTTGTAGACGTCGATCGGATCTCTCATCTCGTCCTGCCCAGAATGAGGCCCGGGGCTGCCGCGAATCAGGGCAGCCCGGGCATGTCAGCGAACACTGGCGATGCTTAACCATCGCCTAACCCTATGCCCGCCGTCCTGGGACAGTGCGGGGCTCAGTCGGCCTTTGCCTCGGCGTTGGACTCGTCCTTGGCCTCGGCGTTATCTGCCGGCTTCTCGCCGGTCGTGTCGTCGTCATCCTCATCGGCGAAAAGCGTCTCTTTCGAGACCGGCTCCTCGACGAGTTTGACCTGACCGAGGACGTGGTCAACCACCTTCTCCTCGAACAGCGGCGCCCGAAGCTCGGCGAGCGCCTGCGGGTTCTTGCGGTAGAAGTCCCACACCTGCTGCTCCTGGCCCGGGAACTGCCGGACCCGAGCGATGAGGGCTTGGTTCACCTCTTCGTCGGAAACCTTGATATCGGCGCTCTCGCCGACCTGCGCAAGCACGAGTCCGAGCCGGACGCGACGCTCGGCGATCTTCCGGTAGTCGGCCTGGGCCTTCTCCTCGGTGGTGTCCTCGTCCTCGAAGCTCTTGCCGCGAGCTTTCAGGTCCTGCTCGACCTGGGCCCAGACGCTGGCGAATTCCTGCGCGACCAGGGAGGGCGGCAGCTCGAAGGCGTACTTGCCGTCCAGGGCGTCCAGGAGTTCCTTCTTCAGCTTGCGCCGCGAGGCCGCCTCGAAGTCGCCGCCGATCGCCTTGGCGATCGCCTCACGCAGCTTCTCGAGCGATTCCATGCCGAGCGACTTGGCGAACTCGTCGTCGATCTTGGCTTCGCCGGCCGCCTGAATCTTCGTGACGGTCACGTCGAACTCGGCATCCTTGCCGGCGAGCTGCTCGGCCCCGTAGGCCTCCGGGAAGGTCGCCTTCACGACCCGCTTGTCGCCGACCTTGGCGCCGACCAGCTGCTCCTCGAAGCCGGGGATGAACGAACCGGAGCCGAGCTCCAAGTCGATGCCCTCGCCCTTGCCGCCCTGGAACTCCTCGCCGTCGATGCGGCCGACGAAATCGATCGTCACGCGGTCGCCGTCCTGAGCCTCGGCGCCCTCTTCCCGCTCGCTGAACGGGCGGCTCTGGCCGGCCATGCGCTGCAGGGCCTCATCGACCTCGGACTCTTCCGGCTTGGCGACGAGCTTCTTAAGGCTGACATCGGACAGGTCGGCCAGCTCGAAGTTCGGCATCACCTCGAGGGCGACCTTGAAGGCCAGGTCGGCCTTGGCGTCGAGCGCCTTCTCGATCTCGGCCTGGTCGGTCGGGAACTCGACCTGCGGCTCCAGAGCGAGCTTGAGATCGTTGTCGGCCACGATCTTGCGGTTCGCCTCGTTGACCGCGTTCTGCACCACCTCGGCCATGACGGACCGGCCATAGACCTTGCGCAAATGCGCCACCGGGACCTTGCCGGGGCGGAAGCCCTTCAGCTGGACCTTGTCCTTCATGCCGGAGAGCTCGGTATTCAGGCGCTCCTCGAGTTCCTGGGCGGCCAGCAGCACCTGAAACTCGCGCTTCAGACCCTGGGCGTTGATCTCGGTCACCTGCATCGTCGTCGTCGCTCTTCAAAAGACCTTGTGGCCGCCGGCCGGGCCGGCGTCGTGTGACTTGGTCGCGCGGTCCGGGATACGACGGTGTCGGATACGGGGATGAGGCGGCCCCGAACGGGACCGCGCCATCTGGAAGCGTCCTGGTGCGGGCGGAGGGGCTCGAACCCCCACGTCTTGCGACACTGGAACCTAAATCCAGCGCGTCTACCAGTTCCGCCACGCCCGCGCGCGCCGACACCCGGCGCGTCGCCGGCCGCCGGAAGCGCGCCCTATAGCATGGGCCGCACGGCTCGCAGCAAAAAACTTGACCTCCCGTGGCGGCGGTGGCGCGCGGGCGGGCACGCCGCTATCTAGCCGGGGCCATCGCGAGCCGCCGTCGAGATCCCATGACCTCATCCCGCCCCGTGCCGCCGACCGATCCGCGCACCGGTCAGCCGTCGCGCCGGACCCTGCTCGCCACGGCGGCCGCGTTCGGGCTGATGCCGGAGACGGGGCGGGCCCAGGCTCCCAGGACGGCTCGGCGACACCCGTTCCGCCCCGGCGGATGCCGCTCCCTCCCACCCCCGCCCTGCCGGCCGCCCGGGCAAGACCCGTCTGCGGCCCGAGCCCGCGGCCGAGACACCGGTCTGGTGTTTCGACGGCAAGGCCCTGCCCCCGCTGGTCCGGGTCAAGATCGGTCAGCCGGTCCGGCTCAAGATCGAGAACCGCACCGACAAGCCGCTCTCGCTCCATTGGCACGGGGTGCGCAACGTCAACGCGATGGACGGCGTCGGCGGCGTCACCCAAGCGCCGATCCCGCCCGGCGGCAGCTTTCTTTACCAGTTCACGCCTCCCGACGCCGGCACCTTCCTGATCCGCCCCCTCGTGGTCGGCGGAGCGAGCGAGCCGTCCGGCCGGGGTCTCGCCGGCATGCTGGTGGTCGAAGAGGCGACCCCGCCGCTGGTCGATGCAGACGTCGGCCTGGTGATGCAAGATTGGCGGCTGGAAGACGACGCCAGCGTGATGCCGTTCGGTCAGGTTCAGTTCGCAGCGGCGAACGGACGGCTCGGCAATCTCGTGACCGTCAACGGCAAGCCCGTTCCGGACACGTTCGAAGCGCGTCCGGGCGCGCGCGTCCGCCTGCGGCTCGGCAATGCCTGCAACGCTCGCGGAACCCGGCTCCGGTTCGAGGGCGTGAAGGTCTACGTGGCGGCGGTGGACGGGCAGCCGACCGACACGTTCGAGCCCCTGCGGGCGACCCTGCCGTTCCCTCCGGGCACCCGCTACGACCTGATGGTCGACCTGCCCGAGACCGAAGGCGCCGTGTGCTCGATCATCGCGCTGGTCGGACAGGGCCTGACCCTGGCCACCGTCACCACGAAGGGGACCCCGATCGCCGACAAGCGGCCGCCGATCGGCCCGATCGGCGAGAACAAGCGCCTGCCCGCGGAGATCAAGCTCCAGAACGCCCTGCGGCGGGACGTGGTGATCACCGGCGGCGCGATCGTCCCGAAGGCCGCCAAGGATGCCGGAAAGGAAAAGCCGGCGCCAGAGCCGGTCTATACCGGCGATCCCCAGAAGATCTGGGCGGTGAACGGGGCCAGCGCCACAACGGGCCTCCAGCCGATCTTCACGGTGAAGCGCGGGCAGGTCGTGGTTCTGGCCCTGCGCAACGAGACCGGCTTCCCGCAGGCCCTGCACCTGCACGGCCATTGCTTCCGGCTTCTCCATCCCCTCGACGACGGCTGGGAGCCCTACTGGCTCGACACGTTCCAGCTTCTGGAAGGCCGGACCGCCCGCATCGGCTTCCTGGCCGACAATCCGGGGCGCTGGCTGATCAGCGCCACGGTGCTGGAGCGGTTCGACACCGGCCTGTGGACCCTGTTCGAGGTCACCTGAACGGCAGCCCGTTCCCTACGGGGCAGCGTCGAGGAGACCACTGAGGACAGCGGGCATCAGTTCGGGAATGTCCTCGGCGATCAGGCCCGGGCCGTGGCGCAGGCCGGCATCGCCGTGGAGCCAGACGGCGGCTGCGGCGGCTTCGAAGGGCGGCATGCCCTGCGCCAACAACCCGGCGATCAGGCCGCCGAGCACATCACCCGATCCGGCCGTGCCGAGATACGGGGTGCCGTGATCGTTGATCGTCGCCCGGCCGTCCGGGCTCGCGATCACGGTGTCGGATCCTTTCAGCACGACGACGGCACCGGTGAGTGCGGCGGCGGCGCGGGTGCGGGCGACCTTGTCGGCGCCCTCGGTGGTGGCGTCCGTGCCGCCGAACAGCCGCGCGAACTCGCCCTCATGGGGGGTGAGCACGGCGTGCGATTCCCCGTCCGCGATATGGGCGGCCAGCAAAGGGGCCTGCCCCGAGAAGCTGGTCAACGCGTCGGCATCCAGGACTAGGCTGCGCCCGGCGGCGGCCGCCACCGCAACCCGCTCGCGGGTCGGCTCACCGATCCCAAGGCCCGGACCGGCCAGCACGACGTTGAGGCGCTCATCGGTGAGCAGGTCGTCGAGGTCGTCGGCGGTCTCGCAGGGACGCAGCATGATGGCGGTGAGCTGGGCGGCGTTCTCCGCCAGCGCAGCCGTGGGGGACGCGAGCGTGACCAGGCCGGCCCCGACCCGCAGGGCGCCCCTGGCGGCGAGCCGGGCCGCACCGGTCTTGGTGGCGGGCCCGGACAGAACCAACGCGTGCCCGCGGGTGTATTTATGGCTCTCGCCGGCTAGACGTGGGAACACCCGTACCCACAGATCCGGCCCGTTCCGGTAGAGCGCCGGCTCGGCCGCTGCGAGGCCGATCGCCAAGGCTGCTTCACCCGCCCCGATATCGGCCAGGTGCCGGTGCCCGCACAGGCCCCGCCCGGGCTGAAGCAGATGCCCCGGCTTGAACGCGACAAAGGTCACGGTCTCCACGGCGCGGATCGCGACGCCGCGTACGGCGCCGGTGTCGCCGTCCACGCCGCTCGGGACGTCCACAGCCAGCACCGGGCAGCCACCGGCATTCACGGCATCGACCAGGGCACGGGCGGCACCGTCGAGGTCGCGCGACAGGCCGGCTCCGAACAGCGCGTCGATCACGAGGTCGCCGGAGGGCAGTGCGTCGGCCGTGGCTGGATGCACGGGGCCGGTCCAGGCCTCGGCCGCGAGGGCTGCATCACCTGTTAGGGCGGAGCGATCGCCGAGGACGCACAGTTCGATCCGGTAGCCGCGTTCCGCCAGCAGCCGCGCGGCGACGAACCCGTCGCCGCCATTGTTGCCGGGCCCGCACAGCACGACGGCCCGTCCGCCATCGGGCAACCGGGCCGCGGCGCGGGCGGCCACCACGGCACCAGCGGCCTCCATCAGTCGAAAGCCAGGAATACCGCAGTCGATGGCCGCCGCATCGACCCGGCGCATCGCCGCCACCGTCAGCACTCGCATGCTCATCCCCACGTCTGCCCGTGCACCGAACACCTCTGATTAAAAATGCGCCAGAAAATCATCGAAAGCCCGAAGGATGTGCGTAGCTTGCGCTCCGAATGGGCATTAACGTGATGCCCGTCGCGAAATCGGCGTGGCGGAGGCTTCCCGACGATGTTAGAAATATCCGGCAGCGCAGCGCAGGCCCGAGCGGCATGAAGAAGATCGAAGCGATCATCAAGCCTTTCAAGCTCGACGAGGTGAAGGAGGCGCTCCAGGAGGTCGGCCTCCAGGGCATCACCGTCATCGAGGCAAAGGGTTTTGGCCGTCAGAAGGGCCATACGGAGCTGTACCGCGGCGCCGAATACGTGGTCGACTTCCTGCCCAAGGTGAAGCTGGAGATCGTGCTGTCGGACGCCCTCGTCGAGGGCGCCGTGGAAGCGATCCGCAAGTCGGCCCAGACCGGGCGCATCGGCGATGGCAAGATCTTCGTCTCGACGATCGAAGAAGCGATCCGCATCCGCACCGGCGAGACTGGCACCGACGCGATCTGAAGGCTGATCCGCGCGGCGTCCAGCCCGCGGATCTTACGCCTTGATCACGGGAACGATCAGCATTCCCGCGCCTCGAACTTGTGCTTCCTGTCCCGCCACCATCCTGCCTAAGAATTCACGCTGCACGAATGTCCGGCATCGACGTGCCGGGGCATGGAGTGTTGGGGCGGCAACCCCACATCCTCGGGATCGCACGGCCGGATCGGCCGCTTCGATCCCACTCAGGAGGACCATGTGATGGCCGGAACCGACGGGCGCGAGACCGCCAAGATCTACGAATTGTCGGCGTTCCGGCGCGCCCGACCGGCGCCGCGGGCGGCCGAGAAGGCCAAGCCTGCGTCGATGCCGAGCTTCGGCGGCGCCTGGTACCACGAGGCCGCGATCCGCGACGACGAGCGCCCGCGCCGGACCTGAAAACGGCGAAGCCGGGCGCGAGGGCCCGGCTCCGGGGATTGCTCGACGTCGAAAGCTCTTGGCTTTCCGTCTGCCTCAGGCTGCGACGGCGGCCTCGGTCGGCACCGAAGAGATCGTCTTCAGCACCTGCGAGGCGATCTGGTAGGGGTCGCCCTGCGAGTTCGGGCGGCGATCCTCCAAGTAGCCCTTGTAGCTGCTGTTCACGAAGGAGTGGGGCACGCGGATCGAGGCGCCGCGGTCGGCCACGCCGTACGAGAACTCGTGGATCGAGGCGGTCTCGTGCTTGCCGGTCAGCCGCATGTGGTTGTCCGGGCCATAGACGGCGATGTGATCCTCGCGGTTGGTCTTGAACGCCTCCATGAGCGCTTCGAAATAGGCCTTGCCACCGTGCTCGCGCATGAACGCGGTCGAGAAGTTGCAGTGCATGCCCGACCCGTTCCAGTCGGTGTCGCCGAGCGGCTTGCAATGGTACTCGACGTCGATGCCGTAGGACTCGCAGAGCCGCTGCAGCAGGTAGCGGGCCATCCACATCTCATCGGCGGCCTTCTTGGAGCCCTTGCCGAAGATCTGGAATTCCCACTGGCCCTTGGCCACCTCGGCGTTGATGCCCTCGTGGTTGATGCCGGCGTCGAGGCAGAGGTCGAGGTGCTCCTCGACGATCTTGCGGGCGACGTCGCCGACGTTCGAATAGCCGACACCGGTGTAGTAGGGGCCCTGCGGGGCCGGGAAGCCGCTGGCCGGGAAGCCGAGCGGGCGGCCGTCCTTGTACAGGAAGTACTCCTGCTCGAAGCCGAACCAGGCGCCGGCATCGTCCAGGATGGTCGCGCGCTTGTTCGACTCGTGCGGGGTCTTGCCGTCCGGCATCATCACTTCGCACAGGACCAGGACGCCGTTCTTGCGGGCCGGGTCGGGGAAGTGGCGCACGGGCTTGAGCATGCAGTCGGAGCTGCCGCCCTCGGCCTGCTTCGTGGACGAGCCGTCGAAGCCCCACATCGGAAGTTGATCGAGGGTCGGGAAGCTGTCGAATTCCTTGATCTGAGTCTTACCGCGCAGGTTCGGGACCGGCGTATACCCGTCGAGCCATATATACTCGAGCTTATATTTCGTCATTCCGGTTCTCTCGTCCGTTGTCGATGCGCGACCCGGTCAACCCCCAGGCGACGCGAACGGCATGCCGCCATCTCGACGGCCGCTGCCGCCTTCGCATGGAGCATGCCAGGACTGTCTTCGACCGCCTTCGATGAGTGGTGATTGCGCGGATAGGCAATCACAGAATCGAGAGGCTCGCTCCGAGAAAGAGCCAAACGTCTCGTTCCATGGGCGATTTCGCCCGTCCGCGGGTGGCAACGCGCGCGCGCGACGGATATCAAGCGGCTCGGCCGGTGCGGCCCGACCCGACGACGGCCGCCCCGAGCGAGAATCCCCGACGCCTTTCCTGGAGGATGCCCACGATGACGACTGCGGCCGAGGTTCTGAAGACCATCCGGGACAACGACGTACGCTACGTGGACTTCCGGTTCACCGACCCGCGCGGCAAGTGGCAGCACGTCACGTTCGACGTCTCCTTGATCGACGATGAGATCTTCGCCGAAGGCACGATGTTCGACGGCTCGTCGATCGCGGGCTGGAAGGCGATCAACGAGTCCGACATGCTGCTGATGCCGGACCCGTCTACCGCCTGCCTCGACCCGTTCTTCTCGGCCTCGACCCTGTCGATCATCTGCGACGTGCTCGAGCCCGCCACCGGCGAGCCCTATTCCCGCGATCCCCGCGGCACCGCCAAGCGCGCCGAGGCCTACCTGCAGCAGACCGGGATCGGCGACACGATCAATGTCGGCCCCGAGGCCGAGTTCTTCGTGTTCGACGACGTGAAGTTCGCCGCCGACCCCTACCGCACCGGCTTCGAGCTCGACTCGACCGAGCTGCCGACCAACGGCTTCACCGATTACGAGGGCGGCAACCTCGGACACCGGGTCCAGACCAAGGGCGGCTACTTCCCGGTCCCGCCGCAGGATTCGGCCCAGGACATGCGCGGCGAGATGCTGGCCGCGATGCAGTCCATGGGCGTGAAGGTCGAGAAGCACCACCACGAGGTGGCCAGCGCCCAGCACGAGCTCGGCATGAAGTTCGACGTGCTGACCAAGCTCGCCGACCACATGCAGATCTACAAGTACTGCATCCACAACGTCGCCCAGAGCTACGGCAAGTCGGCGACGTTCATGCCCAAGCCCGTCTTCGGCGACAACGGCTCGGGGATGCACGTCCACCAGTCCATCTGGAAGGACGGCAAGCCGGTCTTCGCCGGCGACAAGTATGCCGGGCTTTCCCAGGAATGCCTGTGGTACATCGGCGGCATCATCCGGCACGCCAAGGCGCTCAACGCCTTCACCAACCCGTCGACCAACTCCTACAAGCGGCTGGTGCCGGGCTACGAGGCGCCGGTGCTGCTCGCCTACTCGGCGCGCAACCGCTCGGCCTCCTGCCGGATTCCGTGGACCAAGAGCCCGAACGCCAAGCGCGTCGAGGTCCGCTTCCCCGACCCGATGGCCAACCCCTACTTGGCCTTCTCGGCCCTGCTGATGGCCGGCCTCGACGGCATCCGCAACAAGATCGACCCGGGCCCGGCGATGGACAAGGACCTGTACGAGCTGCCGCCGAAGGAGCTGAAGAAGATCCCGACCGTGTGCGGTTCGCTCCGCGAGGCGCTCACCAGCCTCGACAAGGACCGCACCTTCCTCAAGGAGGGCGGCGTGTTCACGGACGACCAGATCGACTCGTTCATCGAGCTGAAGATGACCGAGGTGCTGCGCTACGAGATGACCCCGCACCCGATCGAGTTCGTGCAGTACTACTCGCTGTGATGTGAAGGGGCGGGCCGGGCGCGAAGCCCGGCCCCGGCTGTGAGAGGTGAGTTGGAAGCGCCCGTCGCCTACTCCAAAGCGGACTATCGAACAAAACAAGAACACGCTTGCCACATAAGATTATTAGCCTATGAATGACCCGCTCGCAGGCGGGGTGATTCATGGTCACGAAAGAGATCGTCGTCACCCGGTTCCGGTGGCAACTGGCAGCCCTCAGTGTTGAGGTGAAGCTGCTTCGACTTGGCCTCATCCTTCGGGCCTACAATCCCGGCCAGCCGCGGGTCCACGCTGGGCATCCGGACGGGGGACAGTGGACGAGTGACGACGGTTCAGTTCGGTCTGAGAACGACAACACAGCGCGCATATATAATGTCAGCGACAAAGATAAATACCAATATAATGTATTTTTAGAAGAAGAATAGGAAAAATTTTGGGAGCATACAATTGATTCACACGTCGGAAAGACCGACGAAGAGATGATGGAACGCGTGCGGAAGAGCCAATGGGGAAACCTGTTGGCCCATGGTGGACTGCAACGCGACGGCTCGTTTGACTCCCGAGAGTCAGCTAACGATCTCGTCAGCCGAACGTTAGCAATCAACGCGCAGCGCGTTGATGAAGTGGCGTCTGGGGAGAAAGATCGCGCCTACTTTACAACGCGGTTCGGATATCGAACCGGCCGCGAGGCATACATTACCAAAGACGGCGTGATGTACATGAGAAATACGTATGGCGTTGCCATATATATAGTCCGCGATCGGCGGTCATCGCGAGGTTATCACGTACAATCGGCATTTCCTTACAATGAAGGAGACTGAAATATCTACACATCCCGAGTTTGACGAATTAACCGGACGCTTTTTTCAAGACGTCGATCGCATTTTCAGCACCGAGGCGGAATTATTGCAATTTGCCATAGAGCCGTTTTCGCAAGAGCGTCGCTTATCTTTGCATGGCTATCTCTCTTTTATCGCCAGCGACGATTTCGACGACAAGGAATTATTAGGTATCTGGAACGACTCGAAAGCGCAGTGGTTGTTCCATTCCGCGCCTCCACTGAGATTGTTCCTGAATAAGATTCGTGACCGATTATGATTACTAAGAGATCTGAAAATTATTATGTCGTTTTCGCAATTATTGTACCTATGTCGCAAAATACTGCTGAAGGCGATGTTTTAAAAGAAGCCCTCCGCCCTGAAATCATTATCCAATCGGCTTCACGTCCGTTGTCAAAATCGTCAGAATTTGACACATTCACACGTCAATTCCATCAAGATCTTATGGATGATTTTTCGACTGAAGACGCGATCATTCAATGGATTCTTTCCCCTTTCAAGGACGACACCGAACGAGGCCACCTGAAGGCCTATCTTGACACCCTCACGCAGGACGATGTCTCGGACGAGGAACTGCGAAAGCTGTGGTGGTCGTCGGAGGCAGACATCGTATTCTATGATGGCGCCGGACTCCGAGCCTTCCTCAAGAGAGTGCGAGACAGATTGTGACGCGAAAGCAGTCGTGAGCCGGCAGAGCAAGCTGCGGAACCGGGCGCGGCGGGAATCGGGACGGATGCCCGCCACACCGGAATTCATCCACTTCGGTGAGCGGTTCAATTAGAGCATCGACGATCAGGACGCGTCGTCCGAGGAAGCCACCGCCGCGATTCTCGGCTGCTTCAAGGGCGAGGATCGAGCTGCTTGCACGATTTCAAAGGCGCGGTGCTGGAGAGCGACCTGACACCGAAGGAAGGGATAAAACTCTGGGCCACCGCCTGCATCGACTTGCACTTACGTGATCCGGAGGACCTTCGGCGCTTCCTTATCCAGGTTCATCTCGACCAGCGGAAGAGCTTGTGACACGCGGCAGTCTCGATCGTTCAAAGCGGCGGATGCACGCATGCTCACCCTCGACCACCTCGTCGTCGTGGCCCCCGATCTCGCGGAGGGCGTGGCCCATGTCCGCGACTGCCTCGGCCTCGACATGCCGGAAGGCGGGCGCCATCCCGAAATGGGCACCCGCAACCACCTGCTGCGCCTGGGCGCATCGACGTTCCTCGAAGTGATCGCCGTCGATCCCGAGGCAGCGCCTCCGGCGCGCGCCCGCTGGTTCGGCCTCGGCGAGGCCGCGCGGGTGCGGGCGGAGTGGGAGGCCGGCCGGCGGCTGCGCGGCTTCGTCGCCCGCACCGACGACCTCGACACCCTGCTCGCCGCCCATCCCGACCTGCTCGGCGCGGCGGCGACGATGACCCGGGGCGCGCTGTCGTGGCGCTTCGGCCTGCGCCCGGACGGGACCTGGCCGGCGGACGGCGCCGCGCCCTACGCGATGGATTGGGGCCGCCGTCCGCACCCGGCCGGGACGATGCCGGATCTCGGGGCACGTCTCGCGGATTTCACGCTGGAGCACCCGGATCCGGACGCGACGGCGGCCCGGCTGGCGGGGCTCGGCCTCGTCGATCCGCTGCGGATCGTCCCCGGCCCGCTCCCGCGCTACACCGCCCGGATCGCGACGCCGTCCGGCCCGCGCACGCTGACCTGAGGACGGGCCCTCCCGGCCGGCCTGATCGGGTGGATGACCGGCGAGGAGGGCCTGGCCGCGACTCGCGAGCCCCGGCGCAGGAAACCTAGCAGCCCCCCATCGCGCCGCGGTGACGGGAAAGCCCCGTTCTGCACAGGAATCGCCGCGCGGGGACCGGGCGCCACCGCTCAGGTGTGCGCGAAGATGTCGGTCTCCGGCCACCCGTCGAGATCGAGCCGGGCGCGGGTCGGCAGGAAGGCGAAGCAGGCCGCGGCGAGATCGGTGCGGCCCTCGCGGGCCAGCATCGCGTCGAGCCGCTCCCGGGCGGCGTGGAGATGGAGCACGTCCGAGGCCGCGTAATCCTGCTGCGCCTGCGTCAGGGTCTCGGCGCCCCAATCGGAGGATTGCTGCTGCTTGGAGAGATCGACGCCCACCAGCTCGCGGACCACGTCCTTGAGCCCGTGGCGGTCGGTGTAGGTGCGGGCGAGCTTCGAGGCGATCTTGGTGCAGTAGACCGGCGCCGGCATTACGCCGAACGCCTTGAACAGCACCGCCACGTCGAACCGGGCGAAGTGGAAGATTTTTAGGACTTCGGGATCCGCCAGGACGCGCTTGAGCACCGCCGGCTCGGGGCCGTCCTGCGGGATCTGGACCACGTCCGCCGTGCCGTCCCCGGTGGAGATCTGGACCACGCAGAGCCGGTCCCGGTGCGGGTTGAGGCCGAGCGTCTCGGTGTCGATGGCCACCGCCCGGCCCGCATCGTAATCGGTGGGCAGGTCGCCGCGGTGGAGGCGTACGATCGGGCTCGGCATGTTTTTGGGACCTTCGACTGATTTGGCCGGTACCATCGAGGCCCCGTGGCAGCAAGTGAACGACGGAGAGGCGAGACCATGACCGCAGCCGAGGTGATCGCGACCCTGGGCCTCAAACCCCATCCGGAGGGCGGGCATTACCGCGAGACCTTCCGCGATCCGCGCATGGTGGACGGCCGCTCGGTCGGCACCGCGATCTATTTTTTGCTCGACATCGGCGAGGCCTCGGCCTGGCACCGCGTGGACGCCACCGAGATCTGGCACTGGCATGCCGGCGCGCCGCTGGTGATCACCACGAGCCCGAACGGCCACGACGCCACCGCCCAGCATCTCGGACCCGACCTCGCCGCCGGGCAGCGCCCGCAATGCGTGGTGCCGGCCGGCCATTGGCAGACCGCCACCAGCCTCGGCGCCTGGACGCTCGTGGGCTGCACGGTCTCGCCGGGCTTCGACTTCTCCGGCTTCGAGATGGCCCCGCCCGACTGGCGGCCGACGCCAAGGGGCTAGCGTCCGGGCGCGACCGGCACCGGACCGCATTCAGGGCGACGACCGCTTCGGCCGAGACATCGCTGCCGGCGCACGGGTTGGAACGGAGGCCCATCCCGTGCGCCCGCGCCGCCTTGGCCGATCGCGGTGCCGGTGCGATAACGCCCGACCTCTCGCAGCCGCCCGCGCCATGCCCGCCCCCCTGAGACGGCCCCCACGTCGCCGATCCCGATCCCGCCTCGGCGGACGCGGGCGCGCGGTTTCGTGAACGCCCCCGATCCCGTCCTGGCGCGCACCCTGCGGACCGACCCGGTGCGGCCGCGTTCGGCACCGCACCGGCTGTGGAAGCGCGTGAGCCGGTCGATCGGCGATGTCCTGCCCAAGGGGCTCTATGCCCGGTCGTTGATCATCATCATCGCGCCCGTGGTCCTGCTCCAGTCGGTGATCGCCTACACGTTCATGGAGCGGCACTGGCAGCTCGTGACCAAGCGCCTGTCGGCCGCGGTGACCGCGGACGTGGCGGCGCTGATCGACATCTACGAGAGCTACCCCCAAGACCGGGATGCCGAGACCCTGTCGCGCATCGCCGCGGAGCGGCTGAACCTCGACCTCGACATCCTGAAGGGCGCCAAGCTTCCGACCCAAGGGCCGCGGCCGTTCTTCTCGATCCTGGACGAAGCGCTCTCAGACGAGATCAGCCGCCAGATCCGACGGCCGTTCTGGATCGACACGGTCGGCCGCTCGAACCTGATCGAGATCCGGGTCGCGATCCCCGACGGGGTGATGCGGATCACCGCCCGGCGCAGCCAGGCCTACGCATCGAACTCGCACATCTTCCTGGTCTGGATGATCGGCTCGTCGCTGGTGCTGCTCGGCGTCGCGATCCTGTTTTTGCGCAACCAGATCAAACCGATCCTGCGGCTCGCCGCCGTAGCGGAGGGCTTCGGCAAGGGTCGGGAGATCGAGTTCAGGCCGCGCGGAGCCCGGGAGGTGCGCCAGGCCGGCCACGCCTTCATCGAGATGAAGCGGCGCATCGAGCGGGCCATGGAGCAGCGCACGACGATGCTCAACGGCGTGAGCCACGACCTACGCACCATCCTCACGCGCTTCCGCCTCTCCCTGGCGTTGTTCGAGCAGACCAGTGAGATCGAGGATCTCAGCCGTGACGTCGACGAGATGAGCCGGATGCTGGAGGGCTATCTCGCCTTCGCGCGCGGTGATTCCGCCGAGCCGGCGACGCCCACGGACATGCGCGTGCTGCTGGAAGACCTGCGCAGCGACGTTGAGCGCCTGGGGGCCCATGTCTCGGAGGTCAATCTGGCGGGAGCCCCGGAGGTCACGGTACGGCCGGGGGCGTTCCGGCGCTGCCTGTTCAACCTCGCCGCCAACGCCGCCCGGTACGGCGACACGGTGGCGATCTCCGGCCGGCTGGAGGCCCGCGCCTTCTACGTCTCGATCGACGACGACGGCCCGGGGATCCCGCCCGAGAGCCGCGAGGAGGTGTTCAAGCCGTTCGTGCGCCTCGATGATTCTCGCCAGGATGCGGGCGGATCCGGGCTCGGGCTGGCGATCGCCCGGGATATCGCCCGGGCGCATGGCGGGGATATCGCCCTGCACGAGAGCCCGCTGGGCGGGCTGCGGGCGACCGTTCGGGTTCCGGCCTGACGGCCGTCAGGCGTCGCTCGGCCCCCGCAGGCGCTGGATCTCGGCCTGGGCGTTGCGGATGAGATGGTCGATGCTCGCCGCGTCGAGGGCGGCACGGCCGAGACGGTCGCGCAGGGCGGCTTCGCCGTTCCAGGCATAGCCGGCATCTTTCGGCAGGTGGCGCTGCAGCAGCGAACTGACGACACTTTCGCGCCTGTAGGCAGGATGCCGCAGGAGCCGGCCGATCTGCGCCGTCAGGATGTCGAGCGGCGATAGATTTTGGCTACTGCCTCTCGACGTAACTGCTGTTGGGCGCATACTGGCATCTCCTCCCGGAAAGCCAGTATCCGGTTAAATGCTTGCGCTTCGGTGAGCGGCAGCGCGATCCAGCGAAAAACTGCCGCCGCCGGGGTCCCAACCGTTGCAGCAGGGTGGTATGCAGGTTCGACGCCCACGAGCCGCGGCCCACCGCGCGCCGGATCCGAGTGCCCAATATGAACCCGCTCGTCCCCCTGTTCATCCTGCTCTCCCTGCCGTTGGCCGCCATCGGCCTGGTGCTCTACACGGACACGGGCATCGAGCCGGCCCTGTTCTACGCCTCGGTGAAGACCTTCGTGATCCTGGGCGCGATCGCCGTGGCGATGTCGTTCGGGGCCATGAAGCTCGCCGAGCGCACCAAGCACTAGAACGACCGTCCCGCGGAGAGCGCGATGCTGCACGTCGTCCCGGCCTTCTCGCGCATCGGCGAGGAGAACGCGTTCACGGTGCTGGCCCGCGCCCAGGCGCTCTCAGCCCAAGGGCGGGACGTGATCAATCTCGGCATCGGCCAGCCCGACATGCCGACGCCGGCCCACGTGGTCGAGGCGGGCATCAAGGCCCTGCGCGACGGGCACCACGGCTACACGCCGGCCGTGGGCATCCCGGGTCTTCGCGAGGCCGTGGCGCGCGACATCCACCGCCGTCACGCCGTCGAGGTCTCGCCCGAATCCGTGATGATCGTGCCGGGCGGCAAAATCACCATGTTCATGGCGATCCTGATGTTCGGCGAGCCCGGCGCCGAGATCCTGTACCCGGATCCGGGTTTTCCGATCTATCGCTCGATGATCGAGTTCACCGGGGCGACGCCGGTGCCGGTGCCGATCCGCGAGGCGAACGGCTTCGCCTTCTCGGCCGCCGAGACCTTGGCCCTGATCACGCCGAAGACCCGCCTCTTGATCGTGAACTCGCCCGCCAACCCGACCGGTGGCGTGACGCCCAAGGCGGAGATCGACGCTTTGGTGGCGGGCCTTGCCGACCACCCGGATGTCGCAGTGCTGTCGGACGAGATCTACGGCACGATGACGTATGACGGCGAAGCCCATCACTCGCTGCTGACCTATCCCGAGATTCGCGACCGGCTGATCTACCTCGACGGCGCGTCGAAGACCTACGCGATGACCGGCTGGCGACTCGGCTGGTCGGTATGGCCGAAGCCGCTCTACGACGCGGCCCGGAAGCTCGCGGTCAACGCCCATTCCTGCGTGAACGCCTCGACCCAATGGGCCGGCATCGCGGCGCTCGACGGCCCGCAGGATTGCGTGGCCGAGATGGTGGCCGAGTTCGACCGGCGACGGGCGATCGTGATCGACGGGCTGAACGCGTTGCCGGGCGTCTCGTGCATTGCCCCGAAGGGCGCGTTCTACGCCTTTCCGAATGTCTCCGAGACCGGGTGGAAGGCCAAGTCCCTCGCCGCCACCCTGCTGGAGGAGGCGGGCGTCGCGGTGATCGGCGGCCCGGATTTCGGGATCCACGGCGAAGGCTATATCCGGCTGTCCTACGCAAATTCGGCCGAGAACATCCGCCGGGCGATCGAGCGGATGGGAAAATTTCTGTCGGAGCGGAAACCGGGCTGACCAAGCTTACGAGACGAGCCCGTTCCGGATTTCCCCCTCATCCTGCGGTGGCGTAGCAAAGCGAAGCCCGCGAAAAAGTCCTCCCGCCCGCCGCGCGAGTCCTGGACGGCTCCTTCGCGGCTGCTGCGCATCACCTCAGGATGAGGTGATGATTGGGAGGACGGGCCGGTTGCGACGCCGGCTGTCCGATCAGGATTTCCCCGTCACCCGCTTCTCGATCCAGCCGGCCAGCCAGTCGGCGATGTCGAGGCTGTTCTTGTCCTGCATCAGCATGTGCGAATTGCCGTGGATCCCGATTTCCGGGAGCAGGATTAGCTCGGCCCGGCCGCCGGCCGCGTTCGCAGCCGCCACGAAGCTGCGGCACTGCTTGAGCCGGGGGGCCCAGCGGGGCGAGGCGTCGACGTAGTCGCCGAACAGGACCAGGATCGGCAGGTCCTTGTAGGGGGCCAGATCGTCCTTGGCCGGATCCGGGCAGGCGGCGGGCTCGATCGCCACGATGGCCCGGATCCCGGTGCGGTCGAGAGCAGCGGTCTGGAACGGGTAGATGCCCGATTGCGAGTGCGAGACCAGCACCGCGCCCTTCAGCCGTTTGGCGAGTTCCGACAGGGCCGGCACGGTCGGGTTCGGCACCGGCAGGGCGGCGGACCAGTCGGCGACCATCTGCTTCCAGAACTCGCCCTGGGCTTCCAGGGGGAATTGCATGCTCGGAAACACCTTCGGGTATTCCGGCCCGAACCGGAAGATCGCCCAGGCCGGCTCGCGCCCGGCGGAGAAGACCGGCGGCAGCGAATCGGCCTCGGCCTTGCCCATCTTCACCGCGTCGATCTGGGCCGGGCTGATCGCCGAGCGCCCGCGCCACGCTTGGTCGATGACGTAGGTCGGGAAGCCGCGACGGACGAAGAACTCGTCCCAGCCCATTCGCCCGTCCGGGGTCGTCTCCCAGGTCTTGCCGGTGAGGCAGCAGCCGTGGATCAGAACCACCGGCGGCCGCACGGGCTCGACCGGAATCTGATAGCGCACATAGACCTGATCGACCGTGATCGTCCCGGACGGCGCGTAGGCCGGCAGGGTCGAGAGCGTATCGGACTGGATATCGCGACCGCCGACGAAGAAGCTGCCCTGGCCCGACAGAGTCAGGGGGGCGGGCGGCGGATCGGCGGCGCGGACGGGGGCGACGCTCATGGCGATCAGACTCCCAGCGAGCAGAGCCCCGGTGAGGCCCCGGACGGCCCGTCGCGCATGGGACCGAGCGGGCGATGGCGGCAGCACTGGCATGGAACGTCCCGGCCTTCAGCGGCCGGGACGCGTCGACCCGGATCACCGCACCGCAACGCTAGCACGAAGCTCCGCCGCCGCGGGAGATCCAAAGCCGGGTATGGATATCGGTCAGGCGCCGATGTCTCGCTCGATCGAGGCGGTTGCGTTGCCGGGCACGTCGAGGGCCTCGGCGAGCATCTTCAGGAACTGACGCTCCTGCAGCGTGTCCGGATCGATCGCGAGCCGCGCGGCCGCGTAAATCCGCGCCGCCGCCTCCGGCTCGTTCACCCGTTCGGCGATCTCGTCGATCTCGGCGGGGCTTTCCAGTTCCCGGTCGAGCCAGGCCCGCCCGTCGGGATCGAGGCCGGCCTCGGCCACCGCCGCGTCGAGGCGCTTGCGCTCGGCGGTATCGATCATGCCGTCCGCGATGGTGGCGGCCACCATGGCCCGCAGCATCAGCCGGGCCTCGTCCTCGTCGACCTTCGAGAAGTCCGGGCCGTCCTGGGACGGTGGTGCCGAACCGCGAAGCGCCTTGTAGGCGATCCCGCCGATCAGCGCGAGGCCGCCAAGAGCCGCGCTCGCGGCGACCCCGCCGCGCCGCGCGCGCACCAGCGCATCAACGATCTGCCTGCTATCAGCCATGTCCGTCCTCCCGGGGTGTTGCGTTCCGAATCGGATCGGAAACCCCCGGGAGGCGGCCAAGTTCAGCGGCAGATGTCAGGCGTCGGCTTCGTCGTCCTCGTCCGCCTCGTCGATGTCGACGAGGAAGACGATGTCCGCCTCGTCCTCGTCTTCCTCCTCGGCGGTGTCGCCGCCGGCATGGTGCTTGTCGTCGGTGAACTCGCCCTCGCCGTCATCCTCGGCGAGCGCATCCTCGAAGATCTCGATCTCGTCCTCGTTGGCGGCCCGGATCGTGAGCGGCGAGGTGCCGTTCCAGAGCGGCTTGCCGTCGCTCGTCATCGTCCGGATGTCTTCCTTGAAACCCTCGCAGGTGAAGAGGTCCTTGGCGGACGCCTCGTCGCTGTTGATCACCGCCACGGCGGTGCCCTCGATCTCGAGCGTGAACATGGCCGGCATCCTTCTCGTAACCGTCCTTGGCGCGCCCGGTCAGCGGGATCGCGCGCGGGTGCGACGCACCGCCCCGGGGAGAAATGCCTAAGCTTACCCCGGCGGTCATGAGCGCCGCGCGCGGATGCTGTAGGGGTGAACCGGACGCCCGCCAAGCCCGTCTCAGTCAGTCCGCCGCGAATGCGTGGCGCGAATCCTGCCCGGCCGATGGCCGTAACGAAACCAACCGGAAAGAAGGATCACCGCGGATGCGGATCAGGCTCGGCTGCGAGATGCGCTACGCCTTCCCCTATCCGGTCCCGATGGTGGTGATGCTGAACGTGCATCCCACCCGGGCGGACGCCCTCGAGGCGCCCGACACGCTCCGCACCGAGCCGCCGGTGCCGGTCGATCTCTATCGCGACGGCTTCGGCAACCTGTGCGGCCGGTTGACCGCCCCGGCGGGGAACTTCACCCTCGGGACCGACGCGGTGATCGGCGACGACGGAAGCCCGGACCCGGCCCATCCCGAGGCCGAGCAGCACGCGATCGAGGCGCTGCCGCCCGAGACGATCGTGTTCCTGCTGCCCAGCCGCTACTGCGAATCCGACTTGCTGGCCGACGAGGCATGGCGGCTGTTCGGACATCTCGAGCCGGGCTGGGGCCGGGTGCAGGCAGTTTGCGACTTCGTGCACGACCACATCGCATTCGGGTACGAGTTCGCCCATGGCGACCGCACGGCGCAGGATGCCTATGCCGGCGGCCGGGGCGTCTGCCGCGACTTCACCCACCTCGCCGTGGCCTTCTGCCGCGCCCTTAACGTGCCGACCCGCTACTGCACGGGCTACATCAGCTTCATCGGGGAGCCCGAGCCGCACCCGGCCGGCGACTTCGCGGCCTGGATGGAGGTGTTTCTCGGCGGGCGCTGGCACGTGTTCGACCCGCGCAACAACAGCCCGCGGATCGGCCGGGTGATGGTCGCCTACGGCCGCGACGCCGCGGACGTGCCGCTGACCCACACGTTCGGCCCCAATCCCCTCGTCGGCTTCCGGGTCTGGGCCGAACGGATCGACCATCTCGACGCGTCCGGCGACGCACCGATCCTACCCGAAGAGCCGCTGCCGCCGCAGAGCATGGCGACCCGGATGGGGTGAGTGCCGGGCTGGCTCTCTCAGACCCCCGCCCCGCGGGCGATGGCGCGCTTGACCACCGCCTGCACCTCGGGGTTCGACAGGAACAGGTCGTGGTTGATCAGGCCGCCGCCGTAATCGGAGGCGTCGGCGACGCGCACGCCGAGCGCCTCAAGCTTGGCGCGGTCGGCGGCGCCGGCCCGGACGCCGCCCGCGATCGCCGCGGACAGTTCGAGCGCCCGGTCGTTGGTCGATGAGATCACGGTGATCTTCGACACGTCGGGGCCGAGCCGGGCGACGCCGTTCGAGAACAGGTCGAAATCGATGTCGGGGGCGGCCAGCACCACCGCGCCGATCCGCGCCATGGCGGCCTCGCCGGCTTCGGCCCGCAGCATCCGGATGGTCTCGAGGGTCAGCAGCGTGCCCATCGAATGGGCGACGATGTTGATCCGCCCGGCGCTCGATGTCGACGTGACGGCCTTCAGCAGGTCCTCGAAGGCATCGCGCGACCAGAGCGCGCTCTCGCGATCGTAGTTGTAGTCGAAGGTCGCGGCGGCGGACGGCCAGGTGAACAGGCCCGAGACGCCCCGGAACCGGATGCCGTCCGACAGGCGCGCCGCGCTCACGGCGGCGGATTCGAACGATTCCCGATACCCGTGGACGTAGATCAGCACGTCGCGGCCGAGCGCCGCCTGCGCGAAGGCCTCGGCGGCACCTGGGCCGCTCTCGGTCTTGGGTACGGCCCCGATGGTCCAGTCGCCGGTGATGACTGCCGACACCTTGCCGAGCAGCGAGCGGTCGGGGGGCGACAGGCGCACCTCCGCGAAGCTCAGGCCGCGCCCGCGCTCGGAATTGAAGTACGGCGGCCGGGGCGGGTTGCCCACCGGCTTGCGCGTCGTGGCCACCAGCAGCACCGGCATGACGTCCAGCGCCGACTGCTTTTCGGGCAGCGCCGCAGAGGTGCCGAGGTCATCGGTGACGCAGGCGCCAAGGCTCGGAGCGAGCCCCGCCGCCCCCGCGAGGGCGCCGATCCGGAGGAGTGCGCGGCGTGAGACGGTCTGGCTCGACATGATCCGGGTGCGTTCGGGCGGGGCGCCATCCGTCGCGCAGGATCGTGACCGTGGCGGGGCACGATCGCCCACCGGCCCTGTGGAGTACGGGTATTCAGCCCCCCGTGGTGCCGCGGACACAGGGTTGGGGGTCGACCCTGCGGGCTTGATCGCGCGCGCGTTGAGACGGCTCAGACCCCGCGGCCGCGGCCCGGCGACGATACCCCCTCGACGGCAGCGCCAACCGCCGCCATGAAGGATCCATGACGCCGACCATCGACATCGAGAGCCTGCGCGCGCGACTGCTGGGCGGCGACCGTGCCGCCCTGGCCCGGGCGATCACCCTGGCGGAGTCGAAACGCGCCGACCATCGGGCGCTCGCCGCCGCCTTGATCGACTTGGTTCTGCCGGAGACCGGCAAGGCGATCCGGGTCGGCATCACGGGCGTGCCGGGGGTCGGCAAGTCCACGACCATCGATGCCCTCGGATCGAACCTGACGGAGGCCGGCCACAAGGTCGCGGTGTTGGCAGTCGACCCGTCCTCATCGCGCACCGGCGGTTCGATCCTCGGCGACAAGACCCGGATGGCGCGGCTCGCCCACGATCCCAAGGCGTTCATCCGCCCCTCCCCGTCCTCCGGAACGCTGGGCGGCGTCGCGGCCAAGACCCGCGAGACCATGCTGCTCTGCGAGGCGGCCGGCTTCGACGTGATCCTGGTGGAGACGGTGGGCGTCGGCCAGTCGGAGACGGCGGTCGCCGACCTCACCGACTTCTTCCTCGTGCTGATGCTGCCCGGGGCCGGCGACGAGCTTCAGGGCATCAAGAAGGGCATCCTGGAACTCGCCGACATGATCGCGGTCAACAAGGCCGATTCCGGCGAGGCCGAGCAGCGGGCCAACGCGGCGGCCTCGGAATACCGCGCCGCCCTGCACATCCTCACCCCCGCATCGTCAACCTGGACGCCGCCTGTGGTCACGATCTCGGGCTTCCACAACCTGCGCCTCGACGCGCTCTGGGCGCGGATCGTCGATCACCGGGAAAAGCTCACCGCCACCGGGGAGATCCAAGCCAAGCGCCGGACGCAGGACGTGAAATGGATGTGGGCGCTCGTTCACGAGCGGTTGCACCAGCGCCTCGTCGGCTCGCCCGAGGTCAGGCGCAGCACCGCCGAGGCCGAGGCCGGCGTCGCCCGCGGCGAGACCTCGCCCGCCGCTGGAGCCGCGGCCATCGCCGAGTTGATCGGCCTCTGAGGCTCCGCGGCCCGTTCCGGCGCCGGCTTGTTTACCCTGATCGACGCCGCGCGGCCCAAGGCACAGAAAATCGCCGGGTCACGGTACGCAAACCCGGTCTCGCGCGTTCGCTGCACGACGAGGAATTCTGCGGCACCTCCTCCCGTACCGGTGCCGCGGTCACGTCGAGGAGAGTGTCATGGTGGATACGGATCGGATCGTTGGCGGCGCCAAGGAAGCCCTGGGTAAGGCCCAGGGTGCGGCGGGCGACTTCGTGGGCTCGAACCGGGATTCGGTGGAAGGCCGGGTTCGCGATGTCCAGGGTCAGGCTGAGAACGCTTACGGGCAGGTCAAGGACAAGGCCCGGGACCTCGCCGACAAGGCGACTGATTATGCCGGAGACGCCTACGGCCGGGCCGGGGATGTCGCGGGCGACGCCTACGAGCGGGGCGGTGCCTACCTGCGCGACGGCCGCGCCGCCGTCGGCGCCCGCGTCGAGGAAAACCCGCTGGTCGCGCTGCTGATCGCCGGCGCGGTCGGCTACGGGATCGCCCTGCTGTTCCACGGGCGCCGCTGATCGGAGGCGGCCTCGCCGACGTTCCGGCGAGGCCGCCACTCTACGACGCTACTGGGCGGTCCAGCCGCCATCCATGCTGATATTGGCCCCGGTGATCTGGCTCGCCGCATCGGAGCACAGGAACACCGCGAGCGCCGCCACCTGATCGACGGTTACGAACTCCTTCGTCGGCTGCGCCTTCAGCATTACGTCCTCGATCACCTGCTCCTTGGTCAGGCCGCGCGCCTTCATGGTGTCGGGGATCTGTGCCTCGACCAGCGGCGTCCAGACGTAGCCCGGCGAGATGCAGTTCACCGTGATCTTGTGCGGCGCGAGCTCGAGGGCTGCGGCCTTGCTGAGCCCGCTGATCCCATGCTTGGCCGCCACGTAGGCGGACTTGAACGGCGAAGCCACCAGCGAGTGCGCCGAGGCAGTGTTGATGATCCGCCCCCAGCCCCGGGCCTTCATGCCGGGGATCGCGGCATGCATCGCGTGAAACGCCGAGGACAGGTTGATCGCGATGATCTGCTCCCACTTCTCCGGTGGGAAGTCCTCGATCGGCGAGACGAACTGGATGCCGGCATTGTTGACCAGCACGTCGATGGCGCCGAATGCCGCCTCGGCCTCCCGCACCATCTCGCCGATCGCATCGGGCTTGCTCATGTCGGCGGCTGAATACTGAACCTTCACCCCGTGCTCGCGCTCGATCCCGGCCCGGGTCTCCTCGATGGCCTGCGCATCCCCGAAGCCGTTGAGCACGACGTTGGCTCCCTCGGCCGCGAGGCCGCGCGCGATGGCAAGGCCGATGCCGCTGGTGGATCCGGTGACGAGGGCGGTCTTGGACGTGAGGGCCATGGAACCTCCTGGGTCGCGGTGGCGGGATGTCGTGACGACGTACCTGCCTCAAGGCCGGCGCGAAATCGAGCCTCCCGGCGCATCCGCCGGAGACGGTATCGCTTCGGCCGCGCCGTCACTCGAATCCGGGGTCACATTCTGCGCCGGGAACGCAAGCTCGATCCGCAGCCCAGGCGCGTTGTCGGACAGCCGCAGCGTCCCGCGATGCAGGCGCACCACGGCGTTCACCAGGCTGAGCCCCAGCCCGAAGCCCGGCCGCGAACGCGCATCCTCCAGCCGGACGAACCGGCCCAATACGCGCTCGCGTTCGGCCTCCGGGATACCCGGTCCGTGATCCGACACGGTGAGGCGGACGGCATCACCGGAGCGCGCGGCCTCGACCGCCACCCGGGTCTCCGATCCATCCGCCCCGTACTTGAGGGCGTTGTCGATCAGGTTGGCCAGCGCCTGCCCGATCAGCTCACGGTTGCCCGCGATGATCAGGCCATCCTCCGCGCGCACGTCGAGGTCCAACCCCTGATCCTCGGCCAGCGCCTCATAGAGTTCCCCGACCTCCCGGACGGCGGCGCCGAGATCGACCGGCGCCAGGATCTCTCGAGCGCTTCCGGCTTCCAGGCGCGCGATCATCAGCAGCGCGTTGAACACCCGGATCAGCCCGTCGCTCTCCTCGGTCACCGCTTCGAGGGCGTTGCGCAGCTCGTCCGGCGAGGCGGCTTTGCGCAGGGCCTCGTCGGCCCGGTTGCGCAGGCGTGTCAGCGGCGTCTTCAAGTCGTGGGCGATGTTGTCGGAGACCTCGCGCATCCCGCGCATCAGTTCGCCGATCCGCTCCAGCATCAGGTTGAGGCTCGCAGCGAGGCGGTCAAGCTCGTCGCCGTTGCCCGCGACGTAGAGTCGTCCGTCGAGGTCGCCGGCCATGATCGCGCGGGTTGTCTGCGTCATGGCGTCGACCCGGCGCAGGACCCGGCTCGCCGCCAGCCAGCCACCGATCACGCCCAGGATCACCACGGCGGCGAGGGAGGTGCCGAACGCCCGGCCGATCACCGCACGCAACCGGTCGCGCTCCTCGGTGTCGCGTCCGACGAGCAGCCGGAATCCGCCCGGAAGGGTGAACACCCGCACGATCGCCCGATGGGGATCGACGTCCGAATCGCCCCGCCCGTATCGGGTCTCACTCTGGCCAGGGCTCGCCAGCACCGCCGCCGGGACGTAGCCGACATTGCCGACGACGTGCTCGCCGCTCGCCGTGGTCACCAGATAGAGGGACGCGCCTGGCTCGCGGGACCGGCGCTCGACGACGGTGATCAGCCGCCGGAGCCCCCCGGCATTGTACTGCTCGGACAAGCCGTTGATCTCGGCATCGATGGTCGAGACGATCTGGTCGTCCAACACCGTCCGGGCGTTCCAGGCGACGTAGCCGAGAGCCAGGAAGGCGCAGAGGGCGAAGATTGCCAGATAGGCGAGCGAGAGCTTGAACGCGGTGGTGCGGAACAGCTTCTGGAACCGGGCCCCGAAGGTCTCGCGGGGCATCGGCTCGATCGGGAGGCCCATGCTCACCCGGCCGCGCCCTCGTCGAAGCGCAGGACGTAGCCGGCACCTCGGACCGTGTGAATGATCGGCGAGGCAAAACCCTTGTCGAGCTTGCCGCGCAGGCGCGAGACGTGGACGTCGATGACGTTGGTTTGCG